>JAKJEM010000004.1 GCA_022705425.1 Planctomycetota bacterium | reverse complement strand
GCCATCAGGCGAAGATACTCCCGCCGGTCGTCGTCGTCGCGGAAGATGTCCATGGACCGCACGCCGCGCTGGATGACGTGATGCGCCACCTCGGGGACGACCACTCGCGCCATTCTGCTCATGCCAGGACTCTACATCCGCCGCACGCCGTTGTCAAGCGATATAGGTCTTATGTCCCTGGAATACCTTATGTCCCTGGAATACCTGCCGGAATACCTGCCTGCCTCTGGGCGATCCTCTACGGGCACCGGGAGTTCGTATGCCTGATCGGGTCGGATGAGAAGAGCGCGCTGGAGATGCTCGAAAGCATCCAGATGGAGCTGGACTCCAACGAGTTCCTCCTGGAGGACTTTTCGGAGGCCGTCTACCCCATCCGGAAACTCGACGGCATCGCCCACCGCGCCAACGGCCAGCTCTACCACGGGGAACGGACGCACATCGGCTGGACGGCCAAGGAGGTCGTCCTGCCGACGATCCCCGACTGCGCCGCGTCGGGGGCCATCATCCGCGTTGCGGGGATCACCGGGCGCATTCGCGGCATGAAGTACAAGCGCCCCGACGGCAGGAGCGTGCGGCCCTCCCTGGTCGTGATTGACGACCCGCAGACCGACGAATCGGCCCGCTCGCCGTCGCAGTGCGAGAACCGCGAAGCCGTCCTCGCCGGTGCGGTCCTGGGGCTGGCAGGCCCGGGTCAGAAGATCGCCGGGGTGATGCCCTGCACGGTCATCTGCCGGCACGACATGGCCGACAACATCCTGGACCGGGAGAAGCACCCGGAATGGCAGGGGGAGCGGACGAAGATGGTCTACGCCTTCCCCCGGGCGGAGCGGCTGTGGGCGGAGTACGCCCGCATCCGCGCCGAAGATCTCCGCGCTGAGCGGGGTCTGGCCCGGGCGACGGAGTACTACCGCGCCCATCGCGCCGAGATGGACGAGGGGGCCGTCGTCGCCTGGGCTGCCCGGTACAAACCCGACGAGGACTCGGCCCTCCAGCACGCCATGAACCTCAAGCTCCAGGACGAGGGTGCCTTCTTCGCGGAGTACCAGAACGAGCCCCTGGACATGGTCAACGAGGAGGGGGTCCTCACCGCCGATGAGATCGCCGCCAAGACCAATGGGATGGAGCGTGGGGTCGTCTCCATCGGCTGCACTCGGCTCACGGCCTTCATCGACGTGCAGCAAAAAAGTGCTCTTCTACGTGGTCGCGGCCTGGGAGGATGAGTTCACGGGCTTTGTGACCGACTACGGCACGTACCCGGACCAGGGGAAGGGGTACTTCACGCTGCGCGACACGCGGCGGAGCCTCGAGCGCGCCGCGCCCCGGGCGGGGATGGAGGGGGCGATCTACGCGGGGCTGGAGAGACTGACCGAGGATATCCTGGGCAGGGAATGGCGCCGGGACGACGGGGCGATGCTGCGGGTGGAGCGGTGCCTGATCGACGCGAACTGGGGCCAGTCCACGGACCTGGTGTATCAGTTCTGCAGGCAGAGCCGCTTTGCGGCGGTTCTGCCGAGCCACGGGAAGTACGTGGGGGCGTCGAGCATCCCCTTCTCGGAGTACGTGCGCAAGAAGGGGGACCGGATCGGTCTCAACTGGCGCATCCCCAGTGTGAGGGGAAAGCGCGCGGTGCGCCACGTTCTCTACGACACCAACTTCTGGAAGTCCTTCATCCACAGCCGGCTGGCCGTGCCGATGGGCGATCCCGGCTGCCTGTCGCTCTTCGGACGCAGCCCCGAGATGCACCGGCTCTTCTCCGAGCACCTGACGGCGGAGTACAAGGTCCGCACGGAAGGGCGCGGGCGCGTCGTGGACGAGTGGAAGACGAAGCCGAACCCGATGGACAACCACTGGCTCGACGGCATCGTCGGCTGCGCCGTGGCGGCGTCGGTTCAGGGAGTGTCGCTGCCCGGTACACAGGAGAGGACGGTCCGGCAAAGCATGCCGATTCGGCTGAGTGCGATTCGCGGCAGGAAGACGCGATAGGCTGGCGCAAGCGTATTACCACAGCAGGGGCCTTCTGTAAACGATTACCCAGAGCTATAACCGCTTCCACCGCCTTTGAGGAAACATGCGAGTGATCCGCCCCAGCCGCAACCGTTTTGCTTGACTTTGGCCGCTGTGGAACTATAATGCCAGCATCGCAACCGTTTTACAGGAAAGATTTCATGGCCAAAGGGCATCGCCCGCAGACAGCGCGACGGCATGCTGGGTACGCGGAACTCATCAGGAGATACCATCTGGATGTGATTCCGCACTGGCACACGTCCTTCGTATCGGCTACGGGGACCCACCACGCCAGGACCACAGGTGCCTTGACAGAGGAGGTCTACCCGGTCAGGTATTGGCCGGGTGACGCGACCTGTGACCATCTCGAATTCGCCCTGAAGTATGACGGCGTTAACCTTGCCATCCTCGCGAGTCTCTTTGAGCGGATGCCGGCGCAGGAGATCGAAGACTACGTGCGCTCCAAACCCATCGGCAAGTACGCCCGACGAACCTGGTTTCTCTATGAGTTCCTCAGAAGCAAGCGCCTCGCGCTGGATGATCTGAAACGCGGCAACTACATTGACTTGCTCGACCCGGAGGAGTACTACACCGTCACACCCACGCAGCCGATCCGCCGGCAACGGATCAACTTCAACATGCTGGGCGAAAGCCGGTTCTGTCCGATCGTGCGCCGAACCCAATCCTTGAAGCGATTCGAGGCGGCAGACCTTCCGAAGCGCTGCAAGGACGTCGTGTCCGGCTATCCTGCCGAACTGATCCGGCGCGCCATGAGCTACCTCTACACCAAGGAAACGAAGTCCTCCTTCGAGATCGAGCACATTGAGCCGACCTCAGACCGGACGGCGCGCTTTGTCACGCTGCTCCAACTGGCCGAGAAGGATGACTTCTGCGAGAAGAGACGATGGATCGACCTCCAGAATCGCATCGTCGATGCACGCTTCAGAGATGCCGACTACCGCAGCACTCAGAACTACGTAGGCCAGGCCGTCGATTGGCAGCAGGAGAAGGTCCATTTCGTCTCCCCCAAGCCCAAGGACCTGCCCGACCTGATGGAAGGTCTCGAGAACACCCATCGCCAGATGGAGAACGGCGGTGTTTCGCCGGTGATCCATGCCGCCGCCGTCGCGTATGGGTTTGTGTTCCTGCACCCCTTTGAGGACGGCAACGGGCGCATCCACCGTTTCCTGATCCACAACGTCCTCGCCCGCCGAGGTTTCACTCCCTCCGGGCTGATCTTCCCGGTCTCGGCGGCCATGCTCCATCGCCTCGACGAGTATGATGCCTCCTTGGAGGCATTCTCTCGCCCGCTCATGCCTCTGGTGCAGTACACGCTCGACGACGAGGGGCGAATGACCGTCCAGAACGACACACTCCGCTGGTATCAGTACATTGACCTGACCTTCCAGGCAGAGGCGCTCTTTGGCTTCATCGAACAGACCATTGAGACGGAACTGGCGGAGGAGTTGGCCTTCCTGGCCCACTATGACCAGACCAAGAAGGCGATCCAGGCCATCGTGGACATGCCCGACCGCCAGATCGATCTCTTCATCCGCCTCTGCGTGCAGAACCATGGTCGGCTCTCTGCCACGAAGCGTACCTCGCACTTCGCCAAGCTCTCCGACAACGAGGTCGCCGGAATGGAGCGGGCCGTCCAAGCCGCCTACGGTACAGACACGGCAAGGGGTGAATGCGGGATGTAGGAAGTGTAGCAGGGGCCGGTATCGTGGCGATCACCGCTGCCGCATGAAACTGCGATGGGGCCAGACGTTCGCCGGGGCAAGCCGCGGGGGCATCGAAGCCTGATCCAGTGTGGGCTTGGCGTCCTGCAACGCGCGCACCCACGGTGCCGCGCGGCGGCAACCTCGCTTGACACAGCGTGAGGGATGCGACCGGGTCAGGCAAGCCCGAACCAGAGGAACCGTGGGGTGAAGTGGCTGCGGGACGGCTGCCGTACCGCCATCCTCAGGAGGGATTCGTAGCACTCTCAGCGGGCAGAATCATTTCCCCATCCACGTCCGAAAACGACGGCATGTCTCCATTATATGGGTGTTACCACAGCAGCCGTGGAGGCTGAGCCGTGGCGGAGGAACTGACCGAGACGATCCGCGACAGCGCAGAGGGTCCCGCCGAGGTTTCCGGCGTTTGCACGCGCCGAAGGGATGGGGGCCCTGCTGGCCGAACTACGCCCGCAGAGGAATGAAGCCCAGGAGAAGATGACCGTATGAACACGGTGACACTGGAAGAGGGCGGCAAGATCGTCTGCATCAGCATCCCCATGGCCTTCAAGAAGCGCGGCAGTCGCAAGGAGATCATCCTGCCGGAAGGCGTGCGCCGGGAGGATAGACCCGAGCCGATGAACGCCCTGGCTCTGGCCATAGCCAAGGCCCACCGCTGGCGGGAGATGATTGACGACGGGGAAGTGACCTCGTTGGGCGAACTGGCCAAGAAGCTTCGTCTCCACCGCTGCTATCTGCGGCGCCTCCTGCACTTGAGCTTCCTGGCGCCCGATATTGTCGAGGCCATCCTCGACGGTCGCGGCGCTGCTGCACGACTTCGGCTATGCCTACAGTTTCCGCAAGCGATTGGACGAAAGATGCGCGGGAATCCACAACTGGGCGGCCGCCGCAACGCACAACACTGAACCGACCGCGCACATGCAGGAGGTGTTTCAGCGAAGCCTTGCCAACGCCTACCTCGCCGCGCATGTGGCCTGTGACAAATCTCGCGATGCTCCAACCGAGGACCCGGCCCGCAGGCTACAGTCGGGGCTGGTCCGCAACCTGTTAACGCTGAACCATGGGATGTCTTCAGCCCTCTTCATCCTGAGTCTGTCCGAGCGCCTGCGGGCGGCCCGAGCATCAAACCCTCACTTGCAGATTGCCTTCGAGATCGCGGCGGAAGCTGTCATGCTGCACGACATGACCAAGGATAAACGGTGGAGCGGCCTGCACCGGAACTTCCTCGCCGCCCGGACGCACGAAGAGGCCCCAGTGGCTGTCCTGCTGATGCTTTGTGACGAACTGACGGTGTGGAACCGCCCGCTCGTTGAACGCAAGACTGGGGGGGCGCTCACAGTTACACACCGGCTTGACCTCAGCGAGTGCGTCCCCGCAATTCGACTGCACCTTGATGGTGGGCAACTCGGAGTGACCGTTCTCGGCAGGGCACCTGCACGGGGCAAGGTACGAGGCGAGCTGACAGACGCCACCGGCAAAATCCCCTGTCTCCGCGACGCTGGTCGCGGCGTGTTCTGTGGGCGCAAGCTTGAGATCAGCTAGCGCCGCCACCAACTCCGTTGGCACCGCCGTGCTCCGGGCAAAAAGTCGCACAAGCCGTGTGCCCAAGTCCCGCGCAGCGAAGGGCGAGCGCGGGGGGCCGTTGGCGGACAGACGGCCAGTCAGGCGCTCGGGTAGTTTCTGAAGGTTGCTCCGTCCAGTTCCAAGGGGCGCGATCATCAGAACAAATGGCCGCCTTTGCAGGTGCTTGTCTCAAGCCGCGTTGCGCTGGTGGGACTTGACAGCGCCAAGTCCTGCCAGAACAGAGACCGAGAGAGAAAGTGAGCCGAGACAGGACGAAGACGCGCGACCAAGTCGCGCCGCCCAGTCCCATCGTCACCCGCGCTATGCTTCAAGGTCCTTGCGCCCCTTCGCGGAAAACACGAAGAGCCGCCGATGATGGTCGGCGGCTCTTTCGCGCCGGAGAGGCGTTCCTCTCCGGTCAGTGGTGGAGGCGGGGGGAATCGAACCCCCGTGCCGGGGCATTTCAGTAAGAGCTTCTACGTGCGTAGTCCGTCCTTTGGCTTTTCTAGCTCCTCAGGACTCCAACGGACAGGATTCCTTTCGGACCCGAGCCCGGGCTGACACTCTCGCCGCTTCCCAGCCGGGCGGTGGGTTGCGGCCAGCCTGCTCTGGTCGCCCGTTCCGGCCCCGCAGGCTGAACCGGACGGACGTCACGGCTTATCAGGCCGCGAGAGAGTAGTGCGTGTCAGCACTTAGTGTGTTGTGCCAGGTGTTTTACGAGGCCTCCTGACAACCTCGGCACGCCGCTCCTACCTCAACCTGCCCGGTCGAAGCCTTTCGCCCCCGGGTAGATCGTGGCAGCTCTGCGGACTTCTTCGTCTTGTCATTATAGCACGTCTACCCCGCCAAGCCAAGGTCTTTTTCGCGCCACAGCCGTCGCACGATGGCGCTGCGGCACCGATCCCGGCGCGGAAGGGGGGCGGGAAAGGAATACTTCCTTGTTGAACGACCTTTCTGAGTAAGTGGCACCCCCAGCGGGTTGGGGGCAAGATGCTCCGCTGGCCGCAGGATGTTGTGTCGCGCGCTGTGGAAAAGCCGGGGATAACTGTCGCTTTTCGGAAAACACCGGCGCAAGTACCGCGCTGCCAAGGGTTTGCGCGCGGGTACTTTTTGGGGCCATTGTGCAAGTTCCGCTTGACATGCCGGTACGCGCGTGGTAAATTACCGCTGAAAGCTCAGGTTCCGCGAGGTATGTGTGACGTTTGCAGCAAGGTGCTGCGCTTCGCGCGACCAGGCTTGTGCTACGGGTCTGCTGCGGTGGACGCCGAACCCTCTGTGTCGTCCGCAACGGGGCGCGCGAAAGCGCGGCGGGGCGATTGTCCTCTCTTCTTCTTCCGCTGACCCACGGCGCGACGGAGACGATGCATACGCGGGCGGCGCGATTCGGCGGGCGTTGGCCGCCGGCGAAATTATAGCAGCGCCTATGGGTCGCCGGCCGAATGTGACGCGGCGGGCGACGGGTCTTCGTGTGGCGAGGCGCGGGCGTCCGCCCGCACGGCCACGGGTTTGGTAGGAGGCGCAGGATGGACACCTCGTCGTCGAGGTTGGCTGTGGTGACGGAGAACGCCGAAGGGGCGCTGGGCTCGGAAGAGCAAGCGGAGCCTCCCGGTAGGGGCCATAGGGCTGTGTTGGAGCGCGCGTCAACCGCGAGGGCGGGCCGCGCGTCGAGCATCGTCGGGCGCGAAGCCTTCGACGCCACGGACGAACAGTGGGCCGATTGGCGTTGGCAGATGAGCCATCGCCTGCGGACTCTCGAGGACTTCCAGTCGGTGCTTCATCTCACGGGGGAGGAGATTGACGGGCTCACGATCGCCTGTCAGAAGTTCGTGGTGGGCGTGCCGCCGTACTGGGTGTCGCTGATGGACCGTGACGACCCGGCGTGCCCGATCCGACGCCAGGTGGTGCCGAGCGTGAAGGAACTCATCGTTTCGCCGACGGATATGGAAGACCCCTGCGGCGAAGAACACGACATGAAGACCCCCGGCCTCGTGCATCGCTATCCGGACCGGGTGCTCTTCCTGGCGTCGGACCAGTGCGCGGGGTATTGCCGTTACTGCACGCGGAGCCGCCTCGTGGGCGCCGGCGAACTGCGCCCGGTGATGGAGCGCGTGGAGATGGCCGCGCAGTACGTCCAGTCCGCGCCCCAGGTGCGCGACGTGCTCATCAGCGGCGGAGACCCGCTGCTGCTCTCCGAGACGCTGCTGGGCCGGGTCATCCGGCGCTTCCGCGCCATTCCGCACGTCGAGATGGTGCGGATCGGGTCGCGCGTGCCGAACTATCTGCCCCAGCGTATTACGCCGCGGCTGGTCCGCATGCTGCGCCAGGCCGGCGCCTATTACCTCTCCATCCACTTCTCGCACCCGAACGAGGTCACCCCGGAGGTCGAGCGCGCTCTGGCCACGATCGCCGACGGCGGCATCGTGATGGGGTCGCAGACGGTGCTGCTGCGCGGGATTAACGACGACGCGGCGACGCTGAAGCGCCTCTTCCACCGCCTCCTGGCGAACCGCGTGCGGCCCTATTACCTCTACCAGTGCGATCCGGTGGTCGGCGCCTCGCACTTCCGCACCTCCGTGGCGGAGGGGATGGGGATCATGCGGCAAATCCGCGGCTTCACCAGCGGCTACGCCGTGCCGACGTACGTGATTGACGCCCCCGGCGGCGGCGGAAAGACGCCGGCGAACCCGGACTATATCGTCGAACATGCCGGCGATGCCGTCACGCTCCGCAACTATGCGGGCAGAACCTACCGCTATCCCGAGGTCTGACCCGCCGCGCCTTCGTCTTTGACCTGCGCCACTCCGGACGGCGGTTGTCTTGGAGTGGCGCTTATGCTATAGGAGACGCCCGCCCGCCGGGCCGGCGGCGGGCTCTTCGAGTTCAAGGACGGCGTCCATGCGAATCGCAATGACGTATGATCTCCGCAGCGACTACCTTGCGCTGGGCTGGTCGCCCGAGGCGGCGGCGGAGTTCGACAGCGAGAAGACGATCGGCGCCATCGAGTCGGCGCTGCGCGAGCTTGGGCACGACGTGACGCGCGTGGGCCGGTGTGTCGAGCTGGCGCGCCGCTTCGTCGCCGGCGAACGATGGGACTTGGTTTTCAACATCTGCGAGGGCGCCTGGGGGCGCAGCCGCGAGGCGCAGGTTCCCGCCCTGTGCGAGGCCTTCGACCAGCCCTATACTTTCTGCGACCCGCTGACCGCCGCGCTGACGCTGGATAAGGCGCTGGCCAAGCGGGTGGTGCGCGACGCCGGCCTCCGCACGCCCGATTTCCTGGTGGTCGAACGCCTCGCGGACCTGGACGCCCTGCGGATGTCCTTCCCGGTCTTTGCGAAGCCGCTCGCCGAAGGGACGGGGAAGGGGATTGACGGACGCTCGATGATCGAGGACCGCGCGACGCTCCAGGCGGTCTGTTGCGACCTCTTGAAGCGCTACAAACAGCCGGCCCTTGTCGAGGAGTATCTGCCGGGGCGCGAAGTGACGGTGGGAATCACCGGGACGGACCGCGAGGCGCGGGTCGTGGCGGCGATGGAGATCCAGCTGCGGGACAACGCCGAACGCGGCGGCTACTCCTACGTGAACAAGGAGGAATGGGAGCATCGCGTGACGTTGCGCCTCGTCGAGGCCGGTCCGTTCCGGCTGGAATGCGAGGCGCTGGCGCTGGGGGCGTACCGCGTGCTCGGCTGCCGCGACGCGGCGCGCGTGGACCTGCGGGCCGACGCGCAGGGCCGCCCCTGCTTCCTGGAGGTCAACCCCCTGGCGGGCCTCAACCCCGGGCACTCCGATCTCCCGTTGCTGAACGAAATGGCCGGCCATACCTATCGCGATCTGATCGCGGCCATCGTGGAATCGGCCTCGCGCCGCCTCCCTGCGCCGCGTTCGTGACGCCCGCACCGCCGCCCCCGACGCCGAGCGCGGCGGCGTCCACTCAACGCGCAGGATCACAGCATGAAGGTCGCCGTCGTCCATAACGCGGTTGACGAACACGAGACCGACCCCGCCACGCGCGACGTGCTCGACCAAGCCGAGTTCGTCGCGGCGGCGCTCAAGAAGGACGGCCACCAGGTGCGGCGCTTCGGCTGTACGCGCGACATCCACCTCGTGCTCCGCGCCCTGCGCGCGTGGAAGCCCGATCGCCTCTTCAACCTGGTCGAGTCTCTCGAGGGCTACGCGGCGCTGCACCCTTGCGCGGCAGGCCTCTGGGAGCTGCTCGGCATCCCCCACACCGGCTCCCCGTCCTGGGCGCTCGAACACGGCACGGACAAGCACACCGCCAAGGTGTTGATGGCCGCCGCGAGCATCCCCACCCCGGCGTGGACGCTCTGGCGCGAGCGGGACGGCGCGCCCCCGGCGGCCCCCCCGCCCTGGATCATCAAGCCCGCCCTCGAGGACGCCTCCCTGGGGATCGAGGAGGAATCCGTGGTCGGCGACTGCGCCGCACTTCGCGCGCGGGCGGACTGGCTGCGCGCAACCTTTCCCGGCCAGCCCCTGCTGGTCGAGCAGTATATTGACGGGCGCGAGTTCAACGTCTCGATCCTCTCCTCGCCGGAGGGCCCCCGCGTGCTGCCCCCGGCGGAGATGCGCTTCGTCGGCTATCCCCCCGGCAAGGCGCGCGTGCTGGGATACCGCGCCAAATGGGCCGCCGACGCCTTCGAGTTCCGCAACACCGAGCGCGTCTATGACTTCGGGCCGGAAGATGCGGCGCTGCTGGAAGCCATCCGCGCGGTTTCCCTGCAATGCTGGACACTCTTCGAGCTGCGCGGCTATGCGCGCGTGGACCTGCGCGTGGACGCCGACGCGCGCCCGCATGTGATCGAAGTCAACCCCAATCCCTGCCTGTCTCCCGATGCCGGCTTCGCCGCCGCCGTGGGCCGCGCCGGGATTCCCCCCGAAGTCATGGTTCGCTGGATCCTGGAGGACTGCGTATGTCTGCCGCGACGCCCCATCATGAGCTGATCCTGCGCGAGGAACTCGTCCCCGCCGACCGCGCCGAGATCGAACGCATCGTCCGCGAGAGCAAGTTCTTCCGGGACGACGAGATCCCGGTCGCCCTCGAGCTGGTGGACGACCGCCTGGCCAAGGGCGCGGCCAGCGACTACAAGTTCGTCGTCGCCGTGCGCGACGGCAAGGTGGCCGGCTACTGCTGCTACGGCCTGATCCCCGTCAGCGTCCACAGCTACGACATCTACTGGATCGCCGTGGACCCGGCGTTGCAGCGGACAGGGATCGGCAAGAAGCTCATGGCCGCCGCCGAGGACCGCATCCGCGCCGCCGGCGGACGCCGCGTGTATGTCGAGACCAGCAGCAAAGGGCAATACGAAGCCACCCGCCGCTTCTACTTCTCCTGCGCCTATGTGGTGGCCGGGGTCCTCGAAGAGTTCTACGCCCCCGCCGACGGCAAGGTGATCTTCGTCAAGGTCCTGTAGGCCGTCCGGGCCGGCGATCATCGGCGCGCCCGCGCGCGGCCGACGCACTACTTGCGAACGGTCGCCATCAGCACGTGCTGGTCGCCGTTGTGGTGTCGCTCGGCACGCCGCCGGGCGGCCGCCTCGCGGCGTTTTTCCTTGTGCGCGTCAGCCTGCTCGGCCTTCCGCGCGGCCTGGTATTGCGTCAGAAGCCTTTCGTTGCCATACCCCGGACACGCCTTCCGGCCCTGCCACATCTCGTGCGGGTTGTCGAACACCCCGCACCTGTCCCGCAGATTCAGCCCACAGCCCACGCACTTCCTGACCGGCTTCGCGCTCTGATGCATGACGACTCCTTTCTGGAGACGGCGCGACCCGCGCCCGGCCCCTGCCGGGCGAAACCCGACGCAATAAACGGGGGGAAGGAATCGGGGGAACGTCCGGCAACCCTTGTCTTGACGACGCCCATTCATCACCTCAAGACCGTGTCCATCTTAAAGGTAGCCCGCGTTGCAACCGGCGTCAAGCAAAATCCGCGCGCTCGGAGGGACCGGTTTTTTCGAGCCGCCCGCCTTTGATAGAATAACCGGCATTTGGGTCGCCTGTGTCCTGACCGGAGCCCGTCTTGCAGAACGCCCGCAACCCCGATCTTGCCGCGCGCGCCGCGCTCGGAGCGGCGCTCATCGTCCTCCTGGTGCTCGGCGCCCTCCTGGCCGCCCATCGCCCTCCGGACCCCGAGCCGCACCGCGTGGCGGTGTCCGAGACGCGCTCCCTGATGAGCACCTGGGTGACGATCACGGTGGTCGGCACGGAACGCGCCGCCGCGCGCCGCCAGGTCAACGCGGCCTTCAGCGAAATGGCCCGCCTGGCGACCATGCTCAACGCGCACGACCCCCATTCTGAACTCAGCCGGCTCAACGCCGCCGCCGGAGGCGATCCGGTCGTCGTGTCGCCCGAGCTCTACGACGCCGTGCGCGCCGGCCTGCTATGGCGACCGAGGACGGAAGGCGCCTTTGATATCACCATCGCGCCCCTCCTGGAACTGTGGAAGCGCTGCGGCCGCGAAAACCGGATGCCGACGCCCGACGAGATCGCCGCGGCGCGCGCGCGGCTCTGCGCCGACCGGATCGAATGCGACGACGCGCGCCGAACCCTCCGCCTGCCGGACGGCGCCCGGCTCGACCTCGGCGGCCACGGCAAGGGCTTCATCGTGCAGCGCACCGCCGACTACCTGCGGCGTCGCGGCGTGGGGGACGCGCTGATTGCCGCATCGGGGGATATGTGCGCCCTGGGGCGTCGCGCCGACGGCGGGGCCTGGGTGGTCGGCGTCCAGGACCCGCGCTCCGCCGATCAGCCCGCGATCCTCGCCAAACTCGCCCTCTCCGACCGCGCAGTCTCCACCTCCGGCAACTACCAACGCTACGTCGTCATCGGCGGGCGGCGCCATTCGCACATCATTGACCCGCGAACCGGACGGAGCGCCGACGACGTCGCCGGCGTGACCGTGATCGGCCCCGACGCCGTGACGACCGATGTCCTCGACACGGCCCTCAGCGTGCTCGGCCCGGAGGCCGGCGCGGCGCTGGTCGAACGCCTCCCGGACGCGGCGGCCTGCTTTGTGCTCCTGGACGAAGCGGCCGGCCTCCGCTTCGTCCGCACCTCCGGTTT
The DNA here is from genome assembly GCA_022705425.1 of Planctomycetota bacterium. Classification (GTDB taxonomy): domain Bacteria; phylum Planctomycetota; class Brocadiia; order CAIUPP01; family CAIUPP01; genus JAKJEM01. Next base: position 103,558 of record JAKJEM010000004.1, on the reverse strand, counting down.
TGCGCGATATGAGACGCCATGACCCGCTGGATCGAACATGTCGGCGTCCTGCACGTTCACTCCGTCTATAGCGACGGGCGCGGTACGGTGCCGGAGATCCTGGCGGCGGCGCGCGAGGCCGGCTGCCGTCATGTTGTCTTGACCGATCACGACTGCCTCGCCGCGACCCGCGAAGGCTGGGGCGGCGTTTACGACGACATCGCGCTTCTGGTCGGCTGCGAGGTCACCCCCCGGCGGCAGGGGCACGTGCTGCTTCTGGACGTGGACCACTGCGACGGGTACGCCGCACGACACAACCGCGCGACGCTCGATGCCGTGCAGGCGCAGGGCGGCAAGGCGATCATCGCCCATCCCATGGGGGCCGACCTGCCGCACCTGCGCATCCGCCACAAACCCTGGTTCGAATGGGACCACCCCGTCGTGCGCGGCCTCGAGATCTGGTCCTACTCGCACGATTGGGTGGATCGGGTCGCCTGGTGGCGCTTCCCCTTTGCCTACGCCTTCTGGCGCAGACCCCAGGAGCAGGTGCGGGGACCGGCGCCGGAGATCCTGGCGACGTGGGACCGGCTCGGGGCGGCGCGTCCGGTCGCCGGATGGGGCGGCCTGGACGCGCATGCCTTCCGCGTCGGCCTGACGGGGTGGACGATCTTCCCCTATGCGCGAATGTTCGGCTTCCTGCGGAACCACCTCTTCATCCCCGAGGAAGCCCTTCGCGCCGACCCGGCCGGGGCGGTGCGCGCGGCGCTCCTCAACGGGAACGGCTTCACCTGCCACGATGTCCTGGCCGATGGCGCGGGCGCGCGCGCCGGCGCCTTGTTGCCCGACGGACGCTGCCTGCAACTGGGCCAGAGCGCCCCCTTTCGTCCCGGCACGGTGCTGACGCTCTCGCTTCCGCGCGTGGCGGACGTGACCTGGGTGGAGAACGGACGCGCGCGCTGGCGGGAGCGCTGCTCCCGCCTGGCCGTGCGCCCCGGCGTCCCCGGCGTTCATCGCTTCGAAGCGCGCCTTGACGGGCGGCCCTGGCTCTTCACGAACCCCTTCTATCTGCGCGCCGAAGCGCATTGACTCCACCCCCACGGCGGGGTAGGATACCCGTTGCTTCACGCTGGGCGGCACGTTTCGTCGAAGGATGGTCTGGCGCGGGCGGCAGCCGTTCGCGCCGATGGAGGAGGCGTCTCTATGTCTCACCCCGCCGCGGCAGCGGCCCGGCCCGAGGTCTGGCCGGAAGTGCTCCAACGTATCCGGTCGCGCGTCAGCGGCCAGCAATTCGCCACGTGGTTCCAGAACCTGCGCGCCGTCGCCCCGGCGGCGGACGAACTCCAAATCCGCGTACCCAACCACTTCTTCCGCGAGTGGCTGGCGGAGAACTACCTCTCTCTCATCCAGGACTGCGTGGCGGAGGTCTCCGGGGCGCGTCCGCGGATCACCTTTCAGATTGACACCGCCGCGCGCCGCCCGTCCGCGCCCGCGCCGGACGACTCGCCGACCCCGATGCCTCCGCTGCCCTCCGCCTCCCCCCGAAGCCACGGGCTGCGTCTCAACGAGCATTACACCTTCGATACCTTCGTCGTCGGACCCTCCAATCAACTGGCCTACGCCGCGGCCATGTCCGTCAGCGAAGCCCCCGGCCGCAGCTATAATCCGCTCTTCCTCTACGGCTCCGTCGGCCTCGGAAAGTCCCATCTCTTGCAGGCCATCTGCCACGCCAATCAGCGCAAGTCCCCCGCCGTGCGCATGGCCTACCTCTCCTGCGAAACCTTCGTGAATGAGTTCATTTCGGCGATCCAGCGCAAGGACATGACCCCCTTCCGCGCGCGTTACCGCCAGCTCGACTTCCTCCTGATTGACGACATTCAGTTCCTCTGTCGCACCGATCACAGCCAGGAGGAGTTCTTCCATACTTTCAACGATCTCTTCAACGCCCAGAAGCAGATCGTGGTCTCCAGCGATCAGCCGCCGCAGGACATCAACGGCCTCCAGGAGCGCTTGATCTCGCGCTTCAAGAGCGGTCTGGTGGCGCGGATAGACCCTCCCAGCTATGAGATGCGCATCGCCATCTTGAACCGCAAGGCGGAGTTGCGCCGCGTCCTCGTTCCGGTGGACGTCATCGAGTTCATCGCCAACGCCGTGACCTCAAACATCCGCGAGTTGGACGGCGCCATCACAAAGGTCGTCGGCTACGCCTCCCTGATGAATCAGCCGATCTCCGTCGAGGTGGCGCGCAACGCGCTCCACGAGCCCGGACAGACGCGAACCGTCGTCACGATAGACGACATCCTTCGCGCGGTGACCGCGCATTTCAGCGTTCGCGTGGCAGACCTTCAATCCAAGAAGCGCACGCGCTCCATTGTCCTGCCGCGCCAGGTCTGCATGTACCTCGCGCGGGCATTGACCTCCCTCTCCCTCGAAGAGATCGGCGGCTATTTCGGCGGGCGCGACCACAGCACGGTCCTCCACGCCGAGGCCAAGATCGCCCAGGAAGTCGAACGCGACGACACGCTGCGCCGAGCCGTGGAAGAACTCAAACGGAAACTGAGCGCGCCCGCCATGCGCGGTTAATGTCATGAGCAAACATGGACAGTCTGTTGTGGACAAGTTGTGTGGAAGAACGCTCGGATTAACGCGCTCCGGGTCCGATGTAAAAGAGCATCCTTTCGCCGACAGTCTGCCGGAGAGGTTATCCACATTCTTCCGACACTTTTCCACATGCGCCCGTGTGTCGTAAACTGCTGTTGGGTAGCATCTTATGTTTCTGTCTCCATTTGGGTTCAACAACTTGACCGCATTGAAGTACGACGATGGTTATGTTAAGATACATCTTCAATACATAGTCACCAGGAGGGTCATGAGATGAATGTCAGTTGCTCTCGGGCGCAACTCCGCGAGTCGTTGCGAATCGTTGCCGGTGTGGTGGACCCTCGGAACATCAAGCCCATCCTCAAGGATATCCATATCCGGGTGGCCAATGACGCGCTGGAGGTCTCTGCGACCGATCTGGAAGTGGGGTTGAAGTATCTCGTCCGGGACGTCGAGATCAAGAAACCGGGCGGCATTGTGGTCTCGGCAGATGTCCTGCAGGGAATCGTCAACGAAAGCCGCGACGAGCGCCTGACGCTGCAGGTGGAAGAAAGCAAGCTGATTCTGATCGGCAAGGGCAGCCGATTCAGCGTCGTCGGCGCAGCCGAGGACGAGTTCCCCGAGATCCCGGATTTCCCGGACGGTGCGGCGCTGGAAATCGAAGGCGCCGTACTGCGCGAGATGATCGAGAAGACCGTCTTCGCCGTTTCGACCGAGCGCCAACGCTATGCCCTGAACGGCGTGCTCCTTTCGACGAAGGAGAAGACGTCGAAGATCGAAATGGTCGGCACAGACGGGCACCGCCTGGCCGTCATTCGACGAAAAGCCAATGCCGCCGCGCCCTCCACGTCAAGCGCCATCATCTCCGTCAAGGCGCTTCACCAGTTGCAGAAGATGGTCGGCGACGATGACATCGTGAGGATCAGCATCCATGAGAGGCAGGTCCTCATTCGCACCGAGAACGCGGTGCTCGTGGCACAGCTGGTCGAGGGCCGCTTCCCCGCCTACAAGGACGTGATTCCCGACGACTGCGACAAGAAGTTGGAGATCGTGGCCGAGGACCTGGGCAATGCCGTGCGGCAGGCTGCGGTCGTGGCTGCGGGCGAAACGGCCGCGGTCTGGATCACGCTGGACAAGGGCGCAATGACGCTCGAATCCAGCAACCCCGAACGCGGCGAAGCGCGCGTGGAGATGGAGGCAAAGTACGAGGGTGAGCAGATCCGAATCCGCTTCAATCCCTTCTTCCTCCTGGACGGCATCAAGGCCATGGGCAAGGAAGCGGTTCGCTTCGAGATGAAGAGCGCCTCCCACGCCGCCGTGATGCGCGCGGGAGCGGACTATCTCTATCTCCTGATGCCGATCGTGCAGGAATGAGCTCGACGCGCGCCGCCCGCAGCGTCGAATTGCGCGATCCCGCGCCGCTGGGCGGAGCGCTCGACGAGTTCCTCCGCGAGAGCGGAATCTCGCTCTTGCTCAAGTATCCCCGGCTCCACGAGGCCTGGCGCGGGATCGTCGGAGAAGAGGTCGGGGCGCACGCGCGGATCACCGCCTTCCGCAACGGCGTCCTGGAAGTGGCGGTGGATTCCTCGGCGCGGATGACCGACATCCGCTTCCACAAGGCGGCGCTGCTGAAGGACCTTCGCGCCGCCCTGCGCAAGCCGTATATCCAGAACATCCATTTCATCCTCAAGCCCTTGCAGGACAACGATGACGGAGAAGAACGAAACACCCCCGGCCCCGACGCCTGAAGCCCCTCCCGACGCAACCGCCGAGGCGCCGCAGGACATCGCCGGGTACACGGCCGACCGAATCCGCGTGCTCGACGGCATCGAGGCCGTGCGCAAGCGCCCCGCCATGTACATCGGCGACACCAGCACGCGCGGGCTCCACCACCTCATCGAGGAAGTCATCGCCAACTCCGTGGACGAGGCGATGGCCGGCCACTGCAAGACCATCGAGATCGTCTTCGGCGTGGACGGCAGTTGCTCCATCACCGACGACGGCAGCGGCATCCCGGTGGATGTCCATGAACAGACGGGCAAGTCCGCGCTGGAAGTCGTGATGACGGTCCTCCACGCGGGCGGGAAGTTCGATCACGACACCTACAAAGTGTCCGGCGGCCTTCACGGCGTGGGCGTCACCTGCGTGAACGCCCTGAGCGAATGGATGACCACCGAGGTGCGCCGAGGCGGCTTCGTTTACTTCCAGGGGTACGCCCGCGGCCTTCCGGTCACCCCCGTCGAGAAACGCGGCAAGACCAAAAGCCGCGGCACGAAGCAAACCTTCAAGCCCGACCCGGAAATCTTCGAGACCACGGAGTTCAGCTACGACCTGATCGCCAGCCGCGCGCGCGAGCTGGCCTTCCTCAACAAGGGACTCCGCTTCACCGTGCGAGATGAGCGCACCGACAAGAGCGACGTCTTCCACTTCGAAGGCGGGCTGCGCTCCTTCGTCGAACACCTCAACCGCGACAAACACACCATCCACCCCGAAGTGATCTATCTCGAAAAGCAGGAAGGCCCCTTCTACGTCGAACTCGCCCTGCAGTACAACGACGGGTACAGCGAAACGGTGCTCTCCTTTGCGAACAATATCAACACGCACGAAGGCGGCACGCACCTCAGCGGCTTCCGCGCCGCGCTGACCCGCACGCTCAACCAGTACGGCAAGAGCCTCGGCGTCTTCAAGGAAGGCGAACAACTCACCGGAGAGGACTACCGCGAGGGCTTGACGGCCGTCGTCTCCCTCAAACTCCCCGACCCCCAGTTCGAAGGCCAGACGAAGACCAAACTGGGCAACCGCGACGTGCAGGGCATCGTCGAGCAGTTGACCAATGAACTCCTCGGCACCTATTGCGAGGAGCACCCGCGTACGGCCAAGTCCATCTGCGCCAAAGCCGGCGAAGCGGCGCGCGCGCGCGAAGCCGCCCGCAAAGCCCGCGACCTCGCCCGCCGAAAGGGCGCCCTCGGCGGCGGAGACCTGCCGGGCAAGCTCGCCGACTGCTCCAGCCGCGACGTCGAAACAACCGAGCTCTTCCTCGTCGAGGGCATCTCCGCCGGCGGCACCGCCAAGCAGGGCCGCGACCGCGTCTTCCAGGCCATCCTCCCGCTGCGCGGAGTAGTCATCAATGTCGAGAAGACCACCCTCGACAAGGTCCTCGCCAACGAGGAAATCCGTACCCTCGTCTCCGCGCTGGGCACCGGCATCGGCGTTGAGGACTTCGACAAGACGAAAATCCGGTACAACAAGATCATCATCATGACCGATGCGGACGTGGACGGCGCGCACATCCGCACCCTCCTGCTGACCTTCTTCTTCCGCCAGATGCCGTCCCTGATTGACGAAGGGCACGTCTATGTGGCGCAGCCCCCCCTCTACAAGGTCAAACGCCGCGGCAAGGAGCAGTACATCTACGACGACCGCGCGCTCCAGGTCTGGCTGCTCTCCCTCGGTACCGACGGCGCCAAACTCGAAATCGAATGGGAGGCCGGAAAGAGCACCCTCCTGGGCGCCGCAGACCTGAAGAAGCTTCTCGGGCTCTGCGAGCGCATGGAACAGCACGCCGCCGTGCTCCGTCGCCGCGGCATGAAGATCCAGGACTACCTGCGCCTCCACCGCAACGGCGAGTTCCCCATCTACGCCGTTCGCACCGAAGGCCGCACGCAGTTCATGTACACCGAAGAGGAGCTCCGCGCCTTCCTGGACGCCGAAGCGCAGCAGAAGGGCGAGGTCGAGATCGTGGAGGGCAACGGCGGCAACGGGAACGCCGAAAAGCCCGCCGCGGATGCCGCGCCGGCCGAAAAGACGCCGCGCGACGAGGACGAGGGCGAGGCGACCCCCGCGCGCGCCGCCGCCGTCCAGATCATCGAACTCCACGAGGGACGCGAACTCCGGAAGACCATCGAGCAGCTCGAAGCGCTGGCCTTCACCATCGAGGACTTCCTGCGCGACAAGGGCGACCGCCCCGTCTATCGCCTCCTGACCGACGGCGACCCCGTTGAGGTCCACAGCCTGAGCGAAGTGCTGCCCGCCGTGCGGGAGCTGGGCCGGCGCGGACTCGAAATCCAGCGCTACAAGGGCCTCGGCGAAATGAACGCCGAAGAGCTTGCGGAGACCACCATGAACCCCGCCCTGCGCACCCTCCTGCGCGTTTCCATCAAGGAGGCCGGCGAAGCCGACCACCTCTTCACCATCCTCGCCGGAAAGGACGTCGCCCCCCGCCGCAAATACATCGAGGAACACGCCCTCGAAGTCCGAAACCTCGACGTGTAGGACCGGCCTCCCCCGCGCACTCCGTCTTCAGACCAGGACGCCCCGCGTCCCGATAACGCGCGCCAACATCCCTTGGGCCCCGGCGCGACGATGGCTCGACCTGCTGACGCAATCCTACCAGTGGTTGGAGCTGCCGCCGTACCACGGGCGCGCCGTGAAGCGCCTGACAGGCCGTCGCAAAGGCCACCTGCGCGACCCGGGCGTCGTCTGCTGGCTGCAAAGACTTTCGAGCCCCGAAGCGCTTGCGGCAAGCCCGCTGCTGGGCGCGCTCTTTGAATCGGCGGCGGTTAACGCCGTCCAGCGGCAGTTCGTGACACTGACAACGCCGCCGCTGGCCTATCACTGGCGGACGGCGGCGGGCGCCGAGGTGGACCTGGTTCTTGAACGCGACGGCAAGCTGTACCCGATCGAGGTGAAGTGCCGCTCCAGCGTCACGCGCGCAGACACGCGCGGGTTGCGCGCCTTTCGCGACACGTGCGCCGGCGCGAAGGTGATGCGGGGCCTGATCCTGTACCCCGGACGTGAATGCCGCGCGCTGGATGAGCACACGATCGCGCTGCCGTGGGACGCACGGGTGGAGTGACGGCCCGCCGCCGCATTACTCCCCCGCGGCCACGATCACCCGCTCATCGTAACACCCCTTCACCTCCTGGCCGGGCTGCAGCGTCAGGAAGCGTGCGGCGTCCCAGTTCCCGTCGAGCCAGTCCTGAATCAGCGACAAATCGCCCGGAACGACGCAGTACTGCCACCGCCGCGCGGCGCAGATCTCGCGCACCTTCTCCGCCAGCGGCAGATGTGCCGTAAAGGGGAACTCGATCAGGCAGCCGTGCGTGTAGTGGACCTCCCACTGCGACATGGACTCGGCCAGATACCGGGCGTTCTCCTCGCCGTACTTCTCGACCAGCTCCTGGAACTTCATGCGCTTGGCAAGGCCCGAGTTCGGCCGGTACTCGGTGCGCTCGCCCCCGCGCCCGGCGTACTCCAGCCAGCCGCTCGTGTACCAGTAGGTGCCGGGCCGCTCGGCAAAGAGCTGCGCGTAGCGCTCCTTGCTGCCCAGGAAGAAGGTGATACAGTCGTGCGCGCGCGGGATAACCACCGGCACGCGCCCGGCCCGAAGGCCGACAATGCTGTTGTTGCAGAGGCCGTAGCCCAGCAGCAGGGCCGTGTATCGCTCCGGGTCCACGGCCTCTATCTGCGCCTGCAATTCCGCGCGGCAGGTGTCCGAGTTGTCGTGCAGTCCCTGGGAAAAAAGCGTCACGTCGAGGGTATGAAGAGACCGCGCGGCGCAGTGATAGACCTCGCGCGCAACGACTTCGCAGGCGATGACCTTGAAATGCACGGAAGCTCCTTTCACAAGGCGCGGACCGCGTCGCGGAAGCAGCGGCCGCGCTCGGCGTAGTTGCGGAACATGTCGAAGCTGGCGCAGGCAGGGGAGAGCAGAACCGCCTCGCCGGGCCGGGCCGCCGCCGCCGCCGCGCGCACGGCCTCGAGGAGCGTTGCCGCCCGAAGCGGCGCCGGGCCGCCGGCCGAAACGATGGCCGCCTCGATCTCCGGCGCGGTGCAGCCGATGAGAATCACGCGCCGCGCCCGCGCCGCCATGCGCCGGCCCAGCGCCTCGAAGGACAGCTTCTTCGACGACCCGCCGGCGATGACCAGCAGCGGCGTGTCGAAGGCCTCCAGCGCGGCCAGCGTGGATTCGGGCGTTGTGGCGATGGAGTCGTTGTAATAACGCACGCCGCCCTTCTCCGCCACGAACTCGATCCGGTCGGGCAGACCGGCGAACTCGCGCGCCGCCGACGCGATGGCGCCGACCGGCGCGCCGAAAAGCCAGGCCGACACGGCGGCAACCGACGCGTTGAAACGATTGTGCCGTCCGGGCAGCTTCAGCCCGCGCAGCGACACCTCGGCGCGCGCGCCGGGACGCCACAGCGCCACCGTCTCCCCCTCCAGCCGGAAGCCCTGCGCCGCGTCCTCTGTTGCGCCGAAGAAGAACTTCGTTCCCCGGCCGACCGCCGCCCAGCCCTTCAGGAGCGCATCCTCGCTGTTGAGGATGGCGAAGTCCAGCGGCCCCTGGCCGCGCAGGAGTTCCTTCTTCGCCTCCGCGTATTCCGCGAGGTCGGCGTGGCGGTCGAGGTGGTTGGGCGTAATGTTCAGAACGGCCCCGAGGCGCGGCGCAACGCCGCTCCACGGCAGGCGCTGGGCCTGGAAGCTGCTGATCTCCAGGACGACGATGTCCTCGGGCCTCATGCGGTCCACCTCTGGAAGCAGCGAGCCGCCGAGGTTCCCCCCCACCCACGTCCGCCGCCCGGCGGCGCGCAGCATCTCCCCCAGCAGCGCCACCGTGGTGGACTTGCCGTTGGTCCCGGTAATGGCGGCGATCGGCGCCGGACAGAGGCGGAAGAGCAGGTTGATCTCGGTATCCAGCCGCGCCCCGGCCGCACGGGCCAGGTCGAAGCCCGGCGACGCCGGCGGCACGCCGGGGTTGACGATGACGCGCTCCGACCCGGCGAAATCCTCCGCCCGGTGTGGACGGCCCAGCCGGTATTCGATGGAAAGGCCCTTCAGCGCCTCCAGCGTTTCGGCCAGGGACTCCGGCGCGCGCGTGTCCGCCGCAATGACGCGCACGCCCCGCTCCGCAAAGTACCGCGCCGCACCCGCCCCGCCCCCGAACAGCCCCAGCCCCAGCACCGTCACCTGCCGGGGCAATGACCCGCCCGCGTTCATCCCTTGAGCGCCTCTTCTTCCGTGGCGTACAGGGGAATAATCTTCTGCAACTGGCAGATCCGGAAAGCCTCCTCGACCTCGGCCGCCATGCAGCAGACGCGCAGCTTGATGCCGGCCTGCGCGAGCGAGCGGTTCAGCGAAATGAGCTTGCTGAGGAAGGCGCTCGTCATCTGGCGAAGCCGCGCGAAGTTGATGACCATCGCCTTGAGGTCATAGTTACAGGAGACATCCATGATCTCGTCCACGATCTTCTGCACGTCGGCCATCTCGCGGACGGAGGTGGGAAGGAAATAGACGACCGCCTGGTCGCCCGTCACTTCGGCCCAGATGCGAGACTTCTGAATCTTCATCGTCGGCTCCTCGTGGCTCCACGGAATGCAGTAAGAACTAAGGTAACCGAGCCGCCGGGCCAAAAGCAAACCGCGCCCGTGCGTAACCCGTCCGTCTTCCGGAAATGTGGCGCAGCCGCCCTCGGCTGTGGGAACGTCGCCCATACGGTTTGACTTGCGCCCCCGTATTGGATAATCATCTACGATGGCGCGACGGACCGAGAAACCTTTCATCAGGAGGCGCGGACATGGCAGCGAAACCCAAGGCGACCTTTGCGCTCTTCTTCGGCAACCGCGGTTTCTTTCCGGCGTCCTTGATGGCCGACGCCCGCCGCGAACTGCCGCAAGTGCTGGAGAAACTCGGCTACGGCGCGCTGATGATGGAGGAATCGGCCACGCGCTACGGCGCGGTCGAAACCCCGGCCGAAGGGGCCATCTACGCCAGGTGGCTGAAGGCCAACGCCGGACGCTTCGACGGCGTCGTCCTCTCGCTGCCGAACTTCGGCGATGAAACCGGCGCTGTCACCGCCCTCAAGGACGCCGGCGTCCCGATCCTCATCCAGGCCTACCCCGACGACCTCGACCGAATGGGACCCGCCCAGCGGCGCGATTCCTTCTGCGGCAAGTTCTCCGTCATGGACGTCTTCTGCCAGTACGGCGTCAAGTTCACGGCCATGAAACCGCACACCCTTTCCCCGAAGGACAAGCGCTTCGCGCAGCAGCTCGACCACTTCGCGCGAGTCTGTAAAGTGGTGAGCGGCATGCGCAATCTCGTCGTCGGCGCCATCGGCGCGCGGACGACGGCCTTCAAGACCGTCCGCTTCGACGAACTCGCCCTTCAGCGCCACGGGATCACCGTCGAGACCTTCGACCTCACCGACATCTTCGCGCGCTTCCGGGCGGTGGATACGGCCTCGGCGCCCTACAAGGCCAAGGTGCAGAAGCTGAAGGCCGCCGCCGACTGGCGCGCCGCGCCGGAGGAGGCCGTCGGCGCCGCCGCCCGCCTCGGCGTCGTCCTTGACCGCCTGGCCGACGAATGCCGCCTCGGCGCCATGGCCCTGCGCTGCTGGACCGAGATGCAGGAGCAGATCCACATCTCCCCCTGCGCCGTCATGGGCGAACTCGGCGACCGCGGAATCCCCGTGGCCTGCGAGGTGGATGTCGGAAACGCCGTCGCCATGGTCGCCCTCAACCGCGCCGCCGGCGCCGCCGCCGCCTGCCTCGACTGGAACAACAACTACGGCGACGACGAGAACAAGTGCATCCTCTTCCACTGCGGCCCCGTCCCCCCCAGCCTGATGGCCGGCAAGGGAAAGGTCGGCGACCACCTCATCATCGCCAACGCCATCGGGACGGGCAAGGGTTTCGGCTGCAACACCGGACGCATCGCCCCGACGCCGATGACCTTCTCGAGTCTCCTGACCGAAGGCGGCAAGCTGCGCTGGTACGTCGGCCAGGGACGCTTTACCAAAGACCCCGTGCCGAAGAACTTCTTCGGCTGCGCCGGCGTGGCCGAAATCCCCGACCTCCAGGACGTGCTGCTGCACGTCGGCTACGAAGGCCACCGTCACCACGTCAGCGTGGCGCCCGGCTACGTCGCCGGCGCCATGACCGAAGCCCTGGGCCGCTATCTCGGCCACCAGGTCGCCGTGCCGCAGTGCGGCTGCGGCTGAACGGCCCGGCTCAGAGCTTCTTCTCGAAGGAGAAGCCCGCGATCAGCTCGCGGAGCTCCTTCTCCTTCGCCTGGACCTCGGCCTTGAGCTGCGTCAGGCGCTCGTCAATCCGCTGCAGGGCATCCTCGTAGGCGTTGAGCTGCTTGAGGAAGCGCTCGCGCGTCAGGCGCTCCTGCTCGCTCTGCCCGAGGGCCTTCAGCACTTCCGGGATGCGCCGCTGGGCCGTCAGCGTTTCGGTGCGCTGCCGCTCCTGTTCGGCGACCTGGCGGTTGAGCTCCGCCGCCTGGCCCTGGACCTCCGCCACCCGCTCGAGGAAACGCTGCGTCTTCTCGTCCAGGTACTTCTGGCGGACCCACAGAAGAATCTGCTCCCGGCTCAGGGAGGTGACGGCCCACGTGCTCTCGCCGGGAAGTTCCTCGACCACCTTCAGCTCGGCCTTGCCGTCCGCTTTCCCGCGCGCGGGGAGCCGCGTCTCGAAGCGGTAATGCTGCGGGGTCGTCTCGATCGGCTTCAGCGGCTCGACGAGCGTCCAGCCGGGGCGCAGGGGGTGCTCCACGACGATCGTCTTTTCCTTCGGCTCCACGTTCACCAGGGCGTAAGTCTTCGTCTCCTGCTGCTTGTAATGGGTCGTGAGGATGCCGTTCGCAATGGTCACGCGGACGATGGTCTGGCGCGTGCTGCCGACCTTGGTGTTGACGCGCGTCCCCAGATCCACGGCAAAGGAGATGTAGCGCTGCTCCTCCGCCTTGAAGGTGTCGAGCAGCGCCTCGCCGGCGTAGGTGTCGTCCTCGATCACCGTCACCGGGCCGCCCTCGAGCGTCAGCCCCGTCGTATTCCGGAGCCGGACGGCCTCCATCGGGTTCTCGGCGCGGGCGCTCTCGTTGTAGATGGCGACGCGCGCGCCCTCGATGGGCGCCGACGCGATCGGCAGCAACGCGGAACGGTCGCGCTTCAGCGTAACCGGTTCCCGGATGTCGTAAACGAAGAGCGCGCCGGCGGCCTGCGCGACGACGGCAACGGCCTGCTGCGCCATGTGGCGGAGCATCTCGGGCGCCGGCGCGACGCCGTCGGCCTCGACCGCCGGCGCGGCGCGCAGGGCCGAGGCGCGGTCGCGCGCCGGCCCCTTGGCGGTCGCGGGCGGCGCGACCGGGGCGGCCATCAGGGCCATGGCGCCGCTCGCAGGCTCGGCGCGTTCCCCGGCTTCATAGACGACCGGGCCGACGCCCGTCTCGCGCTTCGCCTGGATCACCGGACGCCGCACGTACCATGGAGCGTACAAATCCTGAACGAAGGACACCGGCAGGCCGCTCACCAGCGAAATCCGCACCCGGTCCCAGTCCTCCTCGCTCACGTTGTCCACGATCGCCCACGCCTGGAGCAGCGGCGGCTTCTTCCCCTCGAGCACGACACGGTAGGACACCTTCCAGACCGGCTGCTCCTGCACGTAGGAGACGAAGAGGTCGCGGCGCCCCTGGCCGGCGGCGGAGATGACGACCTCCTTCTGGTCGCGCCGGTGACGGCTGAAGAGGATGCGGAGGTACTCCGCCAGCTCCGCCTGAAGGCGCGGGTCGGTAAATCGCAGCTCCCCCAGCTCCGGCAGGTCGTAGCTCTTGACCGCGCCACCGTCGAGCAGGACCGACAGCCGGTGGACCTCGACCTGGACGTTGTCCTTCCGCTCGATGCGCTTCTCGACGGCCAGCACGCGGCCCGTGACCTCCCGGTCCCCAACCCGCAGCGACACCTCGCTCCCCTTCATCTGCTCCAGGATCGCCGGCAGGCTCGCCGCCCCGCGCAGGTTGAAGGTGTATTCCCCGAGCTGCTGGTCCACCGTCTTGGTGGACTCGTAGGAAATGCCCGTGATGCCGCCGCCGCCGAGATCGAGCACGGTCATGCTCTTGAGCAGGTCGCTCATCTCGCGCGCCTTGAAGCGCAGGGGAATTCGCGCGTCCCCCTCCACGGCCCCCTGGCGCGCGAAGTAACCCACGCCGTGCTTGTAGAGCACGATGCGGCGGATCGGCAGGACCGGCGCCTCATCCTGAGCCCCGACCGGCGCGGAGCCCGCCAGAAGCAGAACGGTCGCGAATACGGCCATGATGCGCAACATGGTTGACTCCTCTCCGGAAGGATGAAAGGACGCTGGGACCGTTCTCTTCGACGCGGCGGACGCCCGCCCGGTTCCCTCGCTGACGTAACGCGCTACGCCTTGAGGATCTGACCGTCGTGAATGCGAACCACCCGCGACGCGCGCTTGACGGCGGTGTCGCTGTGCGTGACCATGACGATCGTCTGCCGGTCGCGGCGATTCAGTCCTTCGATCAGCTCTTGGATCTCCTGCCCCGTCCTGCTGTCCAAGTTGCCCGTCGGCTCGTCCAGGAAGAGCACGCGCGGCGTGTTGATGAGCGCCCGGCAGATAGCCACGCGCTGGCGCTCGCCGCCGGACAACTGTCCTGGCCTGTGCGTAAGTCGTGCCGACAAGCCGACTTGTGACAAAAGCGACCGCGCCCGCTCCGCCGCGTCCTTCCTGCGCCGCGCCCACGCCAGCGGCCCGACGCCGACCATCGCCGGCACGAGGACGTTCTCGAGTGCGGTGAAGTCCGGCAGGAGGTGAAAGAACTGGAAGACGAAGCCGAAAAGGGTGTTTCGGAGACGCGACTGCTCCCGCTCGGACAACGTTGTCAGGTTGCGGTCGCCGAAGAGCACCGCGCCGGACGTCGGCGTGTCGAGCAGACCCATGATGTGAAGCAGGGTGCTCTTGCCGGCGCCCGAGGAGCCGACGATGACGAGGAACTCCCCCTCGCGGACGTCGAGGTTGATTCCGCGAAGGACGGGGAGGGGCGTTTCGCCCTGCGGGTACTCGCGCACGAGGTCGCGCACCGAAAGGAAATCACTCATAGCGCAGCGCCTCCACCGCGTCCATGCGCGAAGCCTTCCAGGCGGGATAGGCGCTGGCAATCAGGCTCACGAGAATCGAGATGACGCAGATCGTCAGGATGCTCATCGCCGGATCCTTGTCCACGGGGAGACGGTCGAGGTAGTACACGTCCTTCGGGAAGAGACTGAACCCGGCGAGACGCTCGAGGAAGTCCTGAATGGCATTGATGTTCTTGATGATCAACAACCCGATCCCGGCGCCGATCGCCGCGCCGACGGTGCTCATCAGGAGCCCGTTGAGCATGAAGATGGACATGATCCCCCCGACGCTGCCGCCGATGGACTTCAGTATCCCGATGTCCTTCGTCTTGGAAAGGACAGTGGTGTGCAGGATGGAGAGAATCAGGAAGCCCGCAATCAGAATGACGAAGAAGAGAATGAAGCCCATGATGCGGCGCTCGATCCAGACGGCTCGGAGGAAGGTGCGGCGTTTGTCCTCCCAGGTGCTGATGCGGAACTTGCGTGCGATGCCCCCCTGTTCCCGCTCCATCCCGGCCTTCTGAAAGGCGCGCATCTTCTCCAGGTCGGCGGCGGAGGGCTTCACGCCCGCCTCGCCTCGGAGGATGGCGCCGATCTTGCGGAAGAGCGCCGTCTCGATCTCAGCGGTCGCCACGACCACGGTGAAGTCCCCCGTGGCCCACCAGTTCCCCTCCTGCGCGCGGAGCTCGCGCAGCCGGGTCTCCATCCGGCGCAAGTCCGCATCGGCCCCCCCGACGATGCCGCGGAGCATCTCGATGCCGCGCCCGAGCTCGTCGGAGGTCAAAATGCCCATCAGCAGGGCGCGGACCTTCGGGGCGTTGGCAAAGGAATCGAGCCGGACGTTGAGGCTGGTGACGTGTCCGGGGCGGCCCATGAACTTCTGCACGTCCTCGAGAGGAAGGCAGATCGTCCGGGCGTCGTAGTCGTGAAGACCGGAGCGATAGGCGCCGGCAATCCGGCAGCGCCGGATCACCCGCCCGTCGAAGACGTCCGTCGCGGAGACCACAACGACCTCATCGCCGATGTTCAGCGAGACAAGCTTCCCGTCGCGCGACTGGCCGAGGACGAGCAGCTCGCTCCCGGCAAAGGCGGGGGAGAAACGGGGGTCGTCTGTCGGCGTCCAGGCCGGCTGGGCGGACTCGGCCGCGCGACGCGCGGCGGTCAGGTCCACGGTGTTCTCCTTCGCCCAGCGCGCCGCGCGCGCCTGAAGATCCTTCGGGAGAAGGGCGAAATCCTCGGCCCGCATCCGGTTCAGGAGATCGAGAAGTGTTTCACGTGGAACACCCGCGAGGTCGCCGCCGTTCTCGCGGGCGATCTCCGCCAGTTTCTCGCGTGCGGCGCGGCCCCGCCAGGCGCGCCAGTATTGCCCGAAATCGGTCGCCTTGACCTCGCGCGGCAGGTCAACGCCCTGGAACTCCCCGTACCGCCGGGACTTTCCCACGCGGATCAGGGCCAGGCCGTCATATCGCGGGGCGCAGGCGACGACATGCGGCAGCGCCTCGATCTGCGCGATCATCTCCTCGTACCCCGCGAAGGTCTCCTCCGAATAGGGCTCGATGATGAGGTCGGAGAGGGTGGCGCGCAGGCGATTTCGGAACTCCTCGTCGAAGCCCTTCATGACGGAGAGAACGCAGACGAGGACGAGCACGCCGATGGCCACAGCGGCGACCCCCACGAGGTTCAACCAGTTGCGCGTGAGGTAACGGAAGGCGACGAAGAGCTTGTACATGCCTACTCCGTGATGCCCAGGACGTCCAGAACGCGCTGGAGGTCGTCGTCGCTGAAGAAGTGGATGACCATGCGCCCCTGGCCGTCGCGGTGCTCGATCGTGACGCGCGTGCCGAACTTCTCCCGGAGGCGGTCCTCAAGGTCGCGGATCACCGGCGACCGGGCCGCAGCGGGCTTCCCGCGCGGGCGCTTCCGGCGGGCCTCGCCGCACATGGCGGCCACGGTGCGCTCGACCTCGCGCACCGAAAGTCCTTGCGCCTCAATGCGTTGCGCCAGGGAGTACTGCTGGCCGGGATGAGGAAGGCTCAGGAGCGCGCGCGCGTGCCCCATCGAGATTGTTCCACGTGAAACAATGCCTTGGACGTTGTCCGGGAGGTCGAGGAGGCGGATGAAGTTCGCCAGGGTGGCGCGGTCCTTGCCCAGGCGTCGCGCGGCGGCCTCCTGCGTCAGGGAGTAGCGCTCGATGAGCTCCTTGAAGCCCTTGGCTTTCTCAATCGGGTTCAGGTCGGCGCGCTGGAGGTTCTCCACCAGGGCCAGTGTGAGCATGTCGTCGTCGTTGGTGTTCTCCCGCTCGACGACGGGGACCTCCGTCAGCCCCGCGAGCTTGGCGGCGCGCAAGCGGCGCTCGCCGGCGATGAGTTCGTACTTCTTCCCCGCCCGCCGAACGACGAGGGGCTGAAGGATGCCGACGGACTTGATGGACTCGGCCAGGTCGCTCAACTCGCGTTCGGTGAAGTCGTGGCGCGGCTGGAAGGGGTTCGGCGCGATGTCGCCGATGGGAACCAGCCGCTTGCCGCCGGCGGGCAGGTTGAGCTCCTCCTCCGCGCCTTTGCCCAGCAGCGATTCGAGCCCACGGCCCAAGCGTCGTTCTGTCGCCACGGCACAGCCTCCTTTCTGTGGGGTTCGCTGCGACTATGTATACCCTCTCCGGGCGGGCAATGCAAGGGGCTTCTTGCAGGTCGGGGCGCGCTCTGGTAAGATGAAGGCCCGAGGAAACCATGCCCAAAGACCGTGAAAGACATATTGTCCATTTCAGCGGCGCGGTCCAGGGCGTCGGCTTTCGCTTCACCGTGTTGCAGATTTCCCATGCCTTCGCCGGAGTCAAGGGTTTCGTGCGCAACCTGCCGGACGGGCGCGTGGAGGTGGTGGCGGAGGGTGCTCTAGAGCACCTTCGGGCCTTCGAGGGAGCAATTCAGCGGCGGATGGGCGACTACATCCGCGACGTGGAGATTCGGACGGAGCCGGCGACGGGCGAATACGTTTCCTTTTCGATAGAACGGTAGCGATGGCCTGATGCGATACGCCTTCCTGGCGGACATACACGGGAACCTTGAGGCGCTGACGTCCGTTTTGGCGGACATAGACGGCGTCGGCGCGGAGCGGGTCGTCTGCCTGGGAGATGTGGTGGGCTACGGGGCGGAGCCGCGGGAGTGTCTGGACTTGTTGCGGCAGGAGGAGATCCCGATCCTTGCCGGGAACCACGACCTGGCGGTATGCAATCGGCTCTCGACGCAGTACTTCCACAGCGAGGCGCAGGCATCGGTCCGGTGGACGCAAGACGTTCTGCGGGAAGAAGATAGGACGTTTTTGGCGGGGTTGTCGCTGATCGGGGAGTCGGAGCTTTTCATGGCGGCGCACGGTACCCTCTACCGTCCGGAGATGTTCGAGTACATTCTCTCGGTCTTCGACGCGCAGCTTTCCTTTGAGGCCTTCGAGGCGCCGTTCGGATTTGTGGGGCATTCGCACGTACCGGCGGTCTTCGTGCAGTCCGAGGACCGGATCGAGATCCTGATGCAGCCGGAGATGGCCATTTCCGAGCCGCGCCGGGCGATCGTGAACGTCGGGTCGGTGGGGCAGCCGCGCGACGGGAATCCGAAGGCCGCGTACGTCCTGTTCGATACCGACACGCGCGCGGTCTCCCTGCGCCGGGTGGCCTACGACGTCGAGCGGACCGTGCGCAAGATTCTGGCCACCCGTTTACCGCCGATCAATGCCCATCGGCTCCCCGAGGGGCAATAGGCCGTCCGCGCGGCCGTCAAAGCGCCTGTTCCTCTGCGGTGCGACGCCTTCCGGGAGAGGGTTCCCGCCCTTGCGGCCTGGCCGCCAGGCGGCGCGGGCAACCGCTCCGGCGCCGCCGAAAGCGTTCATATATCGAACGATCGGCCGCGGGGGCGCCTTACGTTCATATGTCGAACGCTGTGGAGTTAGTTCATGACATGAACGCAGGGAGCGCCATAAGTTCAGGAGATGAACATAAGGCGGCGGGCGGGGCGGCGAGTGGGGCGGAGCGGTGCGCGGGAGAGGGCCGGGAGGGCGGCGAGGCGGGGAGGGGCGACGCGCGAATAGGCGCGGGGCGCCGGAGGCCCAGGGGGATGTGGCGGGCGGCGCGGGATGGGTCCGGGAGGTGTGCGGGGGATGCGCCGGGCCTTGCGCGCGGCTGGGTCTGGCCGTGGGGCGGGCGGTGGGGCCGGTTCGCGCCGGAGGAGGGAAGGGGGCGGCGGGGTCAACGGTGTATTCATAAAGGTTGACATGGCAGCGTGTTATGCCAAGTTGCACGTTGACACGACTTGGGGTAGACTCGTGGCGCACAGGCCGGGCCGATTGCAGGGCGCTGCATCAAAAGACCCTATCCCCCGGTCGTCTAACTGGTTGCGGCACACAGGTGGAAAGCAGGCAGACGGCGCGGACAGACGAGGCGGCGGAGCGCGAGCTGGTGGCCCGCTGCCGCAAGGGAGACGCGCGCGCCTTCGATGCGCTGATGGAGGCGCACACGGGGCGGGTGTATCGGCTGGCGTGGCGGCTGAGCGGGAAGGCGGAGGACGCCGACGCGCTGACGCAGGACGTCTTCGTCCAGGCGTTCCGTTCGATCCGGCAATTCGACGGCCGCTCGCGGTTGATGACGTGGCTCTATTCGATCACGGTGCGCAAAGCGCTGGACCTGAGGCGTGCGCGACGCCGGCAGGCGATCTTGACGCTGGGGGAACGGCTGGACCCGGCGGTGGACCTGCGGCGGCCGGTGTCGCAGGATCCGGCGCGCGCGCTGGAGGAGAAGGAGTTGAACGAGGCGCTGGACCGTGCGATTCTGCGGTTGCCGGCGGACCAGGGCGCGGCGCTGGCGCTGGTGGCGCAGGAAGGGATGTCCTATCGCGAGGCCGCGCGCGCGCTGGGATGCTCGCAGGGAACGGTGGCCTGGCGCGTGTGGAATGCGCGGCGGCTGCTGCGGGCAATGCTGGGCGGACGGCTGGAAGGTTGACGCGGGCGCCTGCGGGGCGATCCGCAGGCCGGAAGCGACGTCGGGCGCGATGCCGCGCGTCGGCGGCGCGTTGGAGGGATGCGGGCGAGGCGCGTTGCGCCCGTATGCCGCAAGGCAGGGAAGGACATGGACAAAGGATGCGAGGCGGCGTCGCGCCGGCTGAGCCGGCATGCCGACGGCGAGCTCCCGGACGGTGAACTCGGTTTGCTTCGGGCGCACCTGGACGTCTGCGAGGACTGCCGCCGGGCGGCGGCCTTCGAGACGCGGCTCCGCGCGGCGCTGGGGACGTGGAAAGCGCCGGCGCCGCCGGAAGGGTACGGCGCGCGTTTGCGCGAGGAGGTCCACGCGCGGTTGCTGAGCGAGGGGGCGCGGGGGGCGTCTCCGGCCTTCCGATGGACGGCGGCGGCGGCCGTGGTGTTGCTTTCGGCGGCGGTGATGCTGCTGGCGTGGCGGCTGAGCGAACAGCGCGCGCAGGTCATGGAACTCGCCGCGCGCAGCGCGTCGGAGGCCGTGCCGGCGATCGCCCTTCCGGGCATTCGGCCCGTCCATTCCGGCGGGCCGGGCGGGCCGGCCGACCAGTTGCAGGCCTTCGTTGCCGCGCGCGACTTCTTCGGCGGTCGTATGCGCTGGATGGCCAGCGATGGCGACCAGGTTGAGTTCGGCGTATCGGGAGGGGCGGCGGCGGCAAACGGCGGGCCGGGCGAACTGGTGCTGCTGCAATTCCGCTACGTGGAAACGGGGAAGGACCTTCCGGCGCGCGTTCTTTCCGGACCGGAGTTCGTCCTGGCCTCTCAGGAGGAGGCCTCCGTTCGACTCAAGGGGCGGGGCGCGGAGGAGTATTTCCGCTATCGCGTCAAGGCGACACCGGCGGCGGAGGGCCAGATCCGGGCGCTGGTGAACTTTGCGCGCGAGGGGGGCAGCCCGGCCCCGGACGTGGAGCCGGCGATCTCGGCCCACGTGACATTGACCTCCGGCAAGCCTGTACTCTTGACGGCCAGCGGGGATGCGACGCGCCGTCAGGAGCTGTACCTGTGGGGGACGACCAGGCCCGCATCGGCGCGCGAGGGCGCCGGCAAGGGACCGCTCTGAGGACACGCATAAAGTGATGACGACCCCTTATGGTGTAATTGTGGCGCTTTGCGCGATGCTGACGACGGGTGTCGTAGCCCCGGAGGGTCCGCCGCCCGCGCCGCCGCGGCCGCCGTCCTTCGATGGGCAGGCGGTCGTCGTCTCGGACTTTGAAGTGCGCGAGGTGGCGGCCTCCGGCGGCCCGGTGGCCGACGAATTTGCCGCGCGCCTGAATGACGCGGCGCCGCGCCGCCTCAAAGCGCAGCGCAAGGGGGGCGTTTCCACCGACCCGGCGGACGATGCCAAGCCGGAGGGCGGCCCCGCGCCGCGGTATCTCATCGTCGGGCGCTTGTTCACCGCCGGGGGGAGCATGTTCGTCGCCGTGAAGATCACCGATCTTCGGACCGGGGAGATTCTGGGCAAGGCGGTCAAGGGACCGCTGGACGGCAGCCCGACGCCGCTGCTCCAGAAGCTGGCCGGGGACGTGGCGACCCAACTGGCGGGACCGATGGCGGGGGGGACTCCGACCACGCTTCCGAAGCGTCCGATCCTGCTGCCGCCGGGCACGACGACGACGACGCAGAGCCGGTCGGGCGCGCCGAAGCCGCCCGGCGCCCCGAAATCGCCGTTGTCCCCCGGAACGCCGGGCGGAGCGTCGAATCCGCCGCCGCCGAAGCCCCCGCGCTGACCCGGAGAGCGTCTCCGGGCCGGGTCTGAGCGCCTTTTTCGAGCAGGGAATGACTTGACCGTGCCCCCCTTGCGACCCCTGTCACCCGGAATACTCGGCCTGGCGCTGGCGGGCCTTCTGGCCGCCTCCTGCGCCGGGGCGGTCTTGCAGATGGACTGCCGCCTGGAACAGACGGAGTACCTGACGGAGGCGGCGATTCCGCTGCGGCTCTTCCTGACGGCGCGGGAGACGGCGACGCCGGTCCCGATCCTGGTCCACGCGGACTATCCGCGTCTGGGTCCGCGGAGTTGCTTCAAGGCGCGGTGCTGGGGGCCGGATGGGCGCGAGCTGTCTCCGGCGCAGGCGGCCATGCCGGAGTGGATGGAGCGGATCGTGGTGCCGCAGCAGGTTCGGCCCGAGGGTCCGCCTTGGAGCGTGCGGATAGATCTTGGGGCGTGGTTCCGTCCCCCGCCGGGGGGGCCGTACCGGGTGGAGGTCTCCTATGAGTGGCGGGAGAAGGCGCGGGGCAAGGGGGAGCATTGGGTGGGGCGGACGAACGCGGCGACGGCGCGGTTCCGCGTTCGGGAGTTGAACTACGGTCCCCTCTCGGCGCGCGAGCGCGCGCGGCTGGACGATCTGCTCGAGTTCCTGAAGCTGGCGCAGACGCGGCCCGTGGCGCGCGACGAGGTGGCGGCGCTCGGTCCCCGCGCGCTGCCGGCGCTGCACGACGCGCTGCTCATGGGGCACTTGCAGCGGCGCGCGGCGATCATAGATGCGCTGGCCGTTCTCGGCGACGAGACCTCGCTGATGCCGATCATCGCCGTGAACTCGGGTCCGACGGAGGCCGTGCCGCGCGCGAAGGAGCGCGCATTGCGGGCCTACGGCGAGCGGGCCATTCCGGCGGTGATCGAGGGTTTGGCGCGGGGTCTGCCGGACGCGCTGCCGCTGGCGATCCGGTTGGGCCCGGCGGCGGTGGAGCCGCTGATACGCTTCCTGGAGCGCGGCGGCGACGGCGCGGGCGAGACGGGCCTGGCGATGGCGTGCCTGGCGTTGGGGCAGATCGGCGATGCGCGGGCGCTTCCGGCGCTGCGGGAGATTGAGGCGAAGCGCCCGGCCCTCCGGCACACCGCCGGGGTGGCCCTTCGGGACATCACCGAGCGGCGGGCGTCGTTGGGGCGCTGACGGTGGGGCGGGACGCGCGCACGCGTTCACACGGCGGGGGATTCGGTCCCGAGCACGCGGCGGATTTCGGCGTCGGAGGTCACGCCGTCGCGGACCGCATCGAGGGCGGCGTCGCGCAGGGGGCGGGCGCCTTCTTCGACGGCGTGCGCGGCCAGCACCTCGGTGGGCGCGCGCTCGCGGATTCGGAGGGAGAGGCGGCGGGTCATCCGCAGCGCCTCGGCGAGGACGGTCCGGCCCCGGTAGCCGGCGCCGAAGCAGGCCTCGCAGCCGACGGCCTCGAAGGGCGGGCGGGCGTCGCCGGAGGTGGAGCGCCGGCAGGCGGGGCAGAGCCGGCGGATGAGCCGTTGGGCCACGACGAACTTCACGGCGGAGGACGCGAGGTACGGCTCCACGCCCAGGTCGAGCAACCGGGTGAAGACGCCGGCCGTTTCGCCGCTGTGGATCGTGCTGATGACGAGGTGCCCGGTGAGGCCGGCCTCGATGGCGATCTCGGCGGTCTCGCGGTCGCGGATTTCGCCGATCACGATCACCTCGGGGTCCTGACGCATCAGGGAGCGCAGGCAGCGCGCAAAGGTCAGCCCGGTGGGGGGATGGACCTGGGTCTGAGTCACGCCGGGGATGAGGCGCTCGACGGGGTCCTCGACGGTGACGACATTACGCGCGCCGGCGGCGGCCTCGAGGATGAAGCGCAGCGCGGCGTAGATGGTCGTCGTCTTCCCGGACCCGGCGGGGCCGGTCAGGAGGAGGACGCCCTCGGGCCGTTGCAGGCAGGCTTCGAGGTCGCGGCGGATCGCTTCCGGGTAACCCAGGTCGGCCAGGCGCGCGTCGGCGGCGCGGGGGTCGAAGAGGCGCAGGACGATCTTCTCGCCGCGGACGGTGGGAAAGGTGGACGCGCGGAGGTCGGCGTCCGCGCCGACCTTCTCGCGGCTGATGCGTCCTTCCTGGGGCGCGTCGGTCTGGTAGGTCAGCAGATCGGCCAGGACCTTAACGCGCGCGCCGATGTTAAGGACGCAGGGGGTGGCCGTCTCGATGGCGGGGTGAAGGACGCCGTCGAGACGGAAGCGGGTCAGGATGGCGTCCTCGGCGGGTTCGATGTGGATATCGCTGGCGCCGCGCCGCAGCCCCTCGCGGATGATGGCGTCCACCAGGTCAACAACGCCGTCGGGCCCGCGCGCGGCCAGAGCCTGCAAGCGGCGGGCGAAGTCCTGCATGGGTCTTCCCTTTGCGGCGAAGAGGGCTACCCGCGCGGCGCGTCCTGCTTGAGCGCGGCGGGCGTCCGGCGGAACAGCTGATCCTTCATCCACGCCACCAGGCCCCAGAGGATGTAAATGCCCACGAGGAGCGGCAGGCTGAAGGGGCGGGTCAGGATGGCCAGGATGGCGATCAGGATCACCTTGACCAGGTAATCCAGGGGCTCCTGTCCGCGCAGCAGCGTCGTCACCACGTGGACGTAGCGCACGCGGCTGATCATCAGCAGCCCCAGGAGGACCGCGACGAAGGGCATGGCGTAGAGCAGGGCGTCCATGACGGGGGCCAGGAGGCGGGCGATGCCGGCGAACTCCGGTTCGGCGCCGCTGCGGAGTTCGTGGACCATGATCGTCATCGTTGCCACGAAGGCGGCGGCGCCGGGGCTGGGGAGGCCGCTGAAGAACTGGTGGGCCTCCTCCTCGGGACGGGTCTCGATGTTGAAACGGGCCAGGCGCATGGCGGCGCAGAGCATGTAGAACCCGCCGGCGGCCACGGCCACGCGGGGGAAGTACTGCTGATGGCTGGCAAGGGCGGCGATGATGACCGCCGGGGCGGCGCCGAAGGAGATGGCGTCGCACAACGAGTCGAGTTGGGCGCCGAAATCGCTGGTGGCATTCGCCAGGCGGGCGACCTTGCCGTCGAGGGCGTCGAAGACCATGGCGAAGAGGATGAGCCAGCCGGCCCAGGTGAGGGCCTGGGCGGAGAGCATGGCGTTCCCGGCCGTCCAGGCGGCGTGCGCCCGGAGGACCATGACGATCGCCAGGAATCCGCAGAATCCGTTGCCCAGGGTGACCAGCGTGGGCAGAACCGGGATGCGGGTCATCGCCACACCCCCAGCGTCGTCTCGCCGGCCTTGACGAACTGGCCGAGGCGGACCTGCGGGTCAAAGGCCTTGTCGCGCGGGAGGAAGATCTCGACGCGGGAGCCGAACTTGATCATGCCGAAGCGCTGGCCGCGCCGAAGGCGGTCGCCCGGCTTCAGGGGGCAGATGATCCGCCGCGCGATGAGGCCGGCCACCTGCTTGACAAGCAGCGGCGAGCCGTCGGGACGGCGCAGGGCGATCAGCGTGCGCACGTTCTCGAGGCCCGACTCCGCGCGCATGGCGTTCAGGAAGGTGCCGTCGAGGGGCTTGACCCACTCGACCGTCGCATCGCACGGCGCGCGGTTGACGTGGACGCTGACGACGGACATGAAGATGGAGATTCTCGTTGCGGGGGTCTTGAGGAACTCGGGCTCCTCGGCGGCGGCGATTTCGACGACTTGGCCGTCGGCGGGGGAGATGAGGGCGTTCTCCGGGGCGTCGGAGCGGCGCTCGGGGTCGCGGAAGAACCACAGCACGAAGGCCAGCGGCGGGAGGACGATGACGAGCCCCCACGGGAACCAGAGCGCGCAGAACACGCCCGCCGCCGCCAGCGCCGCCACCAGGGGCAGCCACGTCGTCTTTCCATAGGGGGTCAGAATGGTCGTTCTCTCCAGAAGGGCCGCCATGACGCGCAGGAAGTCCTGCTCCGGCGCGCCGCCCAAAGTCTAATCCTCGCGGCGCGGGGAAGTCAAGAACGGCGGGAGGGGCGCCGGGACGCTTCAGCGCCCGGTCCCGCGCCGAAGGCGTTCAGCGCCGCTGCCGGTCGTCCTGACAGGGGGCGAAGCGCTTCTCTGCGCGGTGTGTCCATGCCGTTGCGCTCATCCGCGCTCCTTGACGATGAGCAGGTTGAAGCCGGCGATTTCCGTCTTGCCGGTGGTCTCCTTGCCGCTGATCAGGTCCACGCCGGGGCGGACGAGGTCTACGGCAACGGGGTGGGCGCTGTGGTTGAGGTAGAAGGTATAGGTGCCGCCGGGCTTTACGCGGCATACGACCTCGACGCACTCGGGGAGGCCGGAGATGGCGCTGACGTGGACGCGCCGGAGAAGGCGCTCGGCCAGCATCCGGAGGCCGGATTCGTCGAGGAGTGTGCCGAGATAGATGCAGACGCCGTTGCCGTAGGGGTTCTCGACGGCGGCGGGCTTGCCGGCGTAGTAATGTCCGGCGTAGGTCAGGAGGGTTCGGGCCTTGCCTTCGGGCACGAGGACGTCGGCCATGATACGGGCGGGCCAGACGCGGTCGTCCTCGTCGCGGACGTGCATGGTGAGGTTCTTGACCATGCCGAAGTTGTCGTAGTCCTCGACGTGACAGCCGGCCGGTTCGCGCAGGAGGCCGGGGAGCAGGGCGTCCACGACGGCGTCCTCGGTGTCCTTGACGCCGCTGCGCGGGCCGAGGAGCAGTGTGCCGCCATTGTGGACATAGGCCTTGAGGCGTTCGGCGCCCTCGGGGGTGATGAGGTGCATGCTGGGGGCGATGAGGAGGTCGTAGCGGCTGAGGTCGGAGTCCAGGCTGACGCCGTCGGCCGTGACGCCGAGGCGGGCGAAGGCCTGGGCGTACTCGCGGCAGAGGGCGATGTAGTCGAAGCCCTGGGCGCAGGGCTGCGTTTCGAGCGCCCAGATGGAGTCGTAATCGAAGAGGATGCCGACCTGGCTTTCGACCGTTGTTCCGTCGAGCTCCTTGGAAAGCGCGGCCAACTCGGCGCCGAGGGCCTTGGCCTCCTGGTAGCGGCGCTGGGGCTGGCCGTGGTGATAGAGGAGGCCGTGCCAGTATTGTTCGCGGCCCCATCGGCAGGAGCGCCAGCGGAAGAAACTGACCATGTCCGCGCCGCGGGCGACGGCCTGCCAGGCCCAGAGGCGCATCTGGCCGGGCTGCGGGGTGGCGTTGTACGAGCCCCAGCCACCCTGGCCGCTGCCCTGTTCCATCACCCAGACATTCTTCTGTTTGCAGCCGCGCATCAGGTCGTGGTGCATGGAGTTGGGCGGCAGGTTCGTGCCGTTGCTGGAGAAGGGGTAGTTGTCCCATGAAACGACGTCAATGTCCGCCGCGAGGTGGAAGTAGTTGACCGTGCGGTGGGCGCCCATGAGGTTGTGGGTGATGAGGCGTCCGGGGGATTTTGCGCGGAGGATCTTGATCTGCTCGCGCTGGAACTCGACCTGCACGTCGGAGGAGAAGCGGTAGAAATCGAGGACGAGGGCGGGGTTCTGTCCGTCGTTGCCCGCGCAACCGGCGGTGTCTCGCGGGACGCCGATTTCGTCGAAGCTGTTGTAGTCCTGGCTCCAGAAGAACGTGCCCCAGGCCGTGTTGAGGGCGCGGATGTCGTTGCTGAAGCGCTTGCGGAGCCATTCCTGGAAGGCCTTGCGGCAGTAGCTGCACCAGCAGCGGGCGGTGCCGTGGCAGCCGAACTCGTTATCGGTCTGCCAGGCGACGACGTCGGGATGCTTGCCGAGGGCGTCGGCGAGGCGCGTGACGATGCGGCGGGCGTAGTCGCGGTAACCGGGGTGGTTCTTGCAGGCATCCTGGCGCATGCCGAACTCGCGGATGGTGCCGTTGCTGTTGACCTGGTGGATGTCGGGGTGCTTCATGTGGAGCCAGGCGGGGTAGGTGGGCGTGGGGGTGCCGAGGATGGTCTTGATGCCGTGGCGTCCGAGGAGTTCGACGGCGCGCTTGAGCCAGTCGAACTGGAAGGCGCCGTCTTTGGGTTCCATGCGGTGCCAGGCGAACTCGCCGATGCGCACGCGAGTGATGCCCGCCTCGCGCATCAGGCGCGCGTCCGTTTCCCAGCGCTCTTCCGGCCAGTGTTCGGGGTAGTAGGCCACGCCGAGGATCATTGCGCTCTCCTTTCGACAAGAGGAACGGTTCTCGAAGGCCCGGAGCCGCGCGCCATGATAGGGCAACGCCGGGCGGACTGCAATCGCGACGTCGGCGACGCGGATGCCGGAAAGTGTCGCTTGGAACAACGCCCGGCGGAGGGGTATGATGGCCGGAGCGCGCCGGCGGCCATTCGGCGGGCGCGAAGGAGAGGCCGTCATGTCATCCTCGATCATCCGTACCGTCGTCGGCGACATCTCTGCGGACGAGGCGCGTCGTCCGCTGACGCACGAACACTTGATCTTTTCGCGCGAGGACACTCCCGGCGCGGCGGACGCGCTGCGCCGGCTGCGGGCGCGCATGGACCGCGACATGGCGACGCTGGCGGCGACGGGGTGCAACCTGCTGACGGACGTTTCGCCCATCGGCTATCTGCGTTGGGGCGATCTCTTCCGGCGGGTTTACGGGCGGACGGGCATCCGCGTCGTCGCCGCGACGGGGGGCTACGCGGAGCGGTACCTGCCGGCGTGGTTCGCGCGGTTGAGCGCGGACCGCATGGCGGAACGGCTGACGCGCGAGGTGGAGGAGGGCATCGCCGGGCAGGGGATGCGCGCGGGGATTCTCAAGGCCGCCAGCGGGTATCGGACGCCGGAAGGGCCGGGCGAGCGGCTCTTCCACGCCGTCGTGGCGGCGCACCGGCGCACGGGGGCGCCGATCACGTGCCACAGCTTCCCCGGCCTGGCCGCGCATGCGGCCTTCTTCCGGGCGCAACGGCTCGATCCGGAGAAGGTGGCGCTGGGGCACGTGGAGGCGAACGCCTGGCCGGACGTTCGGGCCGCGGCGCGCGCGGGGTGGATGCTCTGCTTCACGAACCTCGGGTCGGAGCGCGTGGTTCCCGACGACGTGGCCCAGGGGCAGATCGTCGCGCTGCTGCGCCGGGGGCACCTGCGGCAGATCCTGCTTTCGTCGGACTTCCGTTACCGCATTCGCGGCGGGGTGGTGCGCGCCGTGTGGCCGCATCGCCGCTACGATCACGTCTTCACGGGCTTTGCGCCGCGGCTGCGGGCGCTGGGGGTGTCCGCGCGCGATCTCGAAGTCATTCTCGAAGAGAATCCCCGCCGTTTCCTGGCCTTCCGGGCGCGAGTCTGATGTATTGGCGCGAGTGGATAGTGCTGCTGCTCTTTCTGGCGGTCGTCGCGTCCGTGTTTGTGGGGGCGACGACGCTTCTGCTTCGCCGCCTGCTGGGGCGGACGCCCTCGCCGCACCCGGCGGCCGTGGCGGGGCGGTGGACGGTCTATCTCCTGGCGCTCGGCGGGTTGCTGTGCGTGCTCTATGGCTTCCTGGAGCCTTATTGGCCGGAGGTTACGTACGTCACGATCCCGAGCCGGCGCATGCCGCCGGGCGCGCGCTTCCGGATCGCGCAGATTTCCGACCTGCACTGCGAGGCCGTTCCCCGGATCGAGGGGGTCCTGCCGGAGCTCGTGGCCGCGCAGTCGCCGGATGCCATTGTTTTCACGGGGGACGCCATCAACCGGATCGAGGGGTTGCCGATCTTCCGGGACTGCATGACGCAACTGGCGCGCATTGCCCCGACCTTTGCCGTGCGGGGAAACTGGGACGTTCTGCGCTGGAAGGACGCGGACCTCTTCGGGGGCACGGGCGTCACCGTGCTGGACAAGGGCGCCGTGCCGGTCCGGGCGGGGGGCGCGGAGGTGTGGATCGCCGGGGCGCGGCTGTTCGCCGAGTGGCTGCCGGCGGCGGCCCTCGAGCAGGCGCCGCGCCACGCGCCGCGCGTGCTGCTCTATCATCTGCCCCAGGGCATCAAGGCCGCCGCTGCCGACGGGGCCGATCTGTGCCTGGTCGGCCACGTCCACGGCGGGCAGGTGCGGCTGCCGGGCTACGGCGCCCTTGTCGCGCTCTCCCCCTTCAACAAGAAGTACGAAGCCGGGCTCTACCGCGTCAAGGACACCTGGCTCTACGTCAATCGCGGCATCGGTTTGCAGGGCGATGCGGCCCCGCGCGTGCGCTTCCTCTGCCGGCCGGAGATCACGATCCTCGATCTGGTGCCGGAGGAACTCGTCCTTCCGTCCGCCGCCGGTCGGGCGCCCTGAGCCGGGGGGCCTACTTCGTCCGCCGCGTCCAGCGTTCGAGTTTGCGGAGGAAGGCCTGGGCTTCGTCGAGGGAGCAGGCGCCGCCGACGGCGAGCCAGACGCCCTCGGGGCGGAGTGCGCCGATGAAGGCCTCCGCGTCGGCGAGGTTCGCGCACAGGATTTCGAGGCACTTGCCGGCGTCCTGGGCCTTGCGGTACACGTCCATCCACTGGTGTGCGGGGCCGTTGCCGGCGCCGTAGGTCCACTGGAGGCCGTTGAGCTCCGGCAGGGCCAGGAGGGCGTCGAGGTGGCGCAGGGCGTTGGGTCCGTCGAGGTGGAAGAAATTGCGTTCGAGGAAGCGCATCTCGCGGACGATGGAGGGGAGGATGGCCCGCTGGAACATGGCGGGGGAGATCATGCAGATGAAATCGCAACTGGTGACGTAGCAGCGTCCGGCGTGGAGAGCGGGCGCCCAGGTGGTGACAGGCTGTCCTGCGGCGTGGAGGCGACGCCAGAGGTCGTCGTAGATCTGGGGGAAGAAGTCGGTCACGTGTTCGACGGCCGCCGTGGCGCTCTCGATGTCGTCGGCCAGGTCGAGGGCGAACTGCTGGGGATCGCGCAGGGAGGCGGGCAGGTCGCCGTTGGTGTGCAGGTCGGTCAGGGCGGTGATCCACTTGCCCTTGCCGCGGGCCAGGGAGAGGTCCGTCGCGCGGCGCATGGCGGTCCAGTAGGGGTTGTCGAAGTTGGGCGTCATGCGGGCGATTTCGGCGCACGTGCGGCCGATCGGGACGGACCAACTGGTGTTGGAGCCGAACTCGAGCTCAGCGCCGAAGAGGGTGGAGCACAGCTCCGGCCCCAGGTTCGGCATGTAGCAGGGGTAGGTGTCGGCGAAGAAGACGCGGTGCGGCAGGGCGGCCTCGAAGCGGTCCAGGATGGCGTCGAAGTCGAGCCAGCGGTCGCGGAGGGTCGGGTAGGGCGGAAGCAGGGGCTCGGGGAAGGGCTTGGGGGGGCGGACGCCGAGGGTCAGCAGCGGCCGGTCGAGCAACTCGCAGTGCCACCACGCCTCGAAACGGGCCAGAACCTTGTCGAAGTCGGGCTTGTGCTCCAAGCGCATTGCGGGCTCCCTTCTGGTTGACAGTCCTGCCAACGTTGTTGGCGTCGTCCGTCGTCCGCCGTCCATCGTCCATTACGTTACATCAGCCGCCCCGGCGTGTCCACCGCCGCGGCGCCGGTCTATGCTTGTTCCGGTCCGGTATGGTATCATGCCGTCGTCGGTTTTCTGGGAAAGGAGCGGAGCATGGTCACAGCCTTCGTGTTGATCAACTGCCGTCGGGAGATGATTCAGGAGACCGCGAATGCCCTGACGCAAATGGCGGGCGTGGCGGAGGTTTACTCCGTCGCGGGGCAGTTCGACCTGGTGGCGATCGTCCGCGTCAAGGGGAACGAGGAGGTGGCCGACGTCGTGACGGGGCATCTGTTGCGGCTTCAGGGGATCGAACGCACGCAGACGCTGATTTCCTTCCGCGCGTACTCGAAGTACGACCTCGATCGGATGTTCTCGGTGGGGATGGACTGAGGGCGACGCGAGGCGGGTGTCCGGGGGGCGGAAAGCGGTTGAGCTTGGTCGCGCTTTGCGCTAAGATGGCAGAGCGCGCCCGAGTCGGTCCGTCCGCCGGGGGCGGATGGCGCGCCACAGATTCCGGGAGGCTCGTAAGTTGTTTGCTATCAAGAAGAAGCGACTGATTGCGCCGAAGGTCGTCCTGATGGAGGTCCTGGCGCCGAAGATCGCGCGCAAGCGGCGCGCGGGGCAGTTCGTCATTCTGCGGGTCAACGACACCGGGGAGCGTTTCCCGCTGACGATCGCCGATTCCGACGCGGAAGCCGGAACGATCACCATCATCTTCCAGATTGCCGGCAAGAGCACCGCGCTGCTGGCGGCGCTGAACGAAGGCGAGGCGATCCAGGACGTCGTGGGCCCGCTGGGGCGCCCGACGCACATCGAGAAGGTGGGCCACGTGGTCTGCATCGGCGGCGGGGTGGGGATTGCGCCGGTCTATCCGATTCTGCGCGCGATGAAGGAGATCGGCAACCGGGTCACGAGCATCATCAGCGCGCGGTCGAAGGACCTGCTGATTCTGGAAGAGGAGATGCGCGCGCACTCCGACGACCTGAAGGTGGCCACCGACGATGGGTCGCACGGGTTCAAGGGCTTCCCGACGCAGATACTGCAGGGGATGATGAACGGCGGGGAGCGGATAGACCTGGTGGTGGCCGTGGGCCCGGTGCCGCTGATGCGCGCGGTGTGCGAGGTCACCCGTCCGCGCGGCATTCCCACCGTGGTGAGCCTGAACCCGATCATGGTGGACGGGACGGGGATGTGCGGCGGGTGCCGCGTCAGTGTGGGCGGCAAGACGCAGTTCGTCTGCGTGGACGGGCCGGAGTTCGACGGTCACCAGGTGGACTTCGACCTGCTGTCGAAGCGGTTGCGGACCTACGCCGATCTCGAGCGCGCGTCCGCTGAGGCGCACAAGTGCAAGATCGGCGCGGGGTGACACCGGCGCGCATTCGGCGGGAGCGGTTCCCGGCGGACGCGGCGTCCCGGTCCTCTTGTTATCGTGGTGAAATCGAGTCATGAGCGAAGCGGTGAAGCCCCCTGCGCGCGCGCCCCGGCAGAAGATGCCGGAGCAGAGCGCGGAGGAACGCGTCAAGAACTTCCGCGAGGTGCCCTACGGCTATCCGCCGGAGACGGCGAAGATCGAGGCGGCGCGCTGCCTGCAATGCAAGACGGCGCCGTGCCGCCAGGGGTGTCCGGTCGAGGTGCGGATCCCGGAGTTCATCCGCAAGATTCGCGAGGGGGACTTCGCGGAGGCCAACCGGATCATCAAGGGCGACAACGCCCTGCCGGCGGTCTGCGGGCGGGTTTGCCCGCAGGAGGATCAGTGCGAGAAGCTGTGCGTGCTGGCGAAGAAGGGGGAATCGGTGGCGATCGGTCGGCTGGAGCGCTTTGCGGCCGACTATGGACTGGCGCAGGCGCCGGAGACGCCGCCTCCGGCCGCGCCGACCGGGCGTCGCGTGGCGGTGGTCGGGGCCGGACCGGCGGGGCTGACTTGCGCGGGCGACCTGGCGCGGCTGGGTCACGAGGTCACCATTTTCGAGGCCTTCCACGCGCCGGGCGGCGTGCTGGTGTACGGTATTCCGGAGTTCCGCCTGCCCAAGGCGATCGTTCAGGCGGAGGTGGACGCCCTGAAGCGCGCGGGGGTGAAGATCGAGCTGAACGCGGTGATCGGGAAGGTGGAGACGATTGACGAGCTGCTTGCCGAGGGGTTCGACGCCGTCTTCATCGGCACGGGCGCGGGGTTGCCCAACTTCATGGGCATTCCGGGCGAGAATCTCGGCGGCGTGTACTCGGCGAATGAGTACCTGACGCGGTCGAACCTGATGAAGGCTTATCGTTTCCCCGACTTCGACACGCCGATCATCCGCAGCCGGCGCGTGGCGGTGGTGGGCGGGGGGAACGTGGCGATGGACGCGGCGCGGACGGCGCTGCGCCTGGGCGCGGAGGAGGTGCGGCTGGTGTACCGCCGGTCGCGCGAGGAGATGCCGGCGCGCATCGAGGAGATTCACCACGCCGAGGAGGAGGGGGTGCGCTTCGAGCTGCTGACGAACCCGATCGAGATTCTGGGCGACGACCAGGGCCGGACGCGCGGCATGCGCTGCCTGCGGATGAAGCTCGGCGAGCCGGACGCTTCCGGTCGCCGTCGCCCCGTGCCCATGCCCGGCTCGGAGTTCGAGGTGGAGCTCGATACGGTCATTATCGCCATCGGCAACACGCCGAACCCGTTGATTCCCTCGACGACGCCGGACCTCAAGGTCGGGTCGCATGGGACGATTGTCGCCGACAAGGAAACGGGCCTGACCTCAAAGGCGCGCGTCTTCGCCGGGGGGGACATCGTTACCGGCGCGGCGACGGTCATCGAGGCGATGGGCGCGGGCAAGCGCGCCGCGCGGGCGATTCACGCCCAGCTCATGGGAGGATAGGGAATGGCCTTCTACCTCGGGGTGGACGTGGGCACGACGAAGATCGCGGCGTTGGCGCTCGATTCGACGACGGGGGCGGTGATTGCGCAGCACGAGACGGCGGTGGACGCGGAGACGACCTCGGCGGCGGACAAGGCCCGCGGCCGCAGCGAGTGGGACGCGGAGCGCGCGGCGTCGCACGTTTTTGAGTGCATCGCAAACACCCTGGCGCAGGCGGGCCGGGTCCCCATTGCGGCCGTCGGCGTCACGGGGCAGATGCACGGCATGGTCCTGCTTTCCGCCGAGAACAAGCCGATCACGCCCTTCATCGGGTGGCAGGACCAGCGCTGCCAGGAGAGCGCCCCCGGACGCGAGGGGAACTACATCGCCTGGATGATGCAACTGGCCGGGCTGGGCGGCTACGCCCGGACGGGCTGTCCGCCCGCCACCGGCTATATGGGCTCGACCCTCTTCTGGATGGCCGCCAACGGGGACGAGCGCGTCGTCCGCTCCTCCGGCTGCTGCTCCGGGGTCCACGCCAGTTTCATGGCCGACTACATCGTCATGCGCCTGACGGACGAACCGGCCATGACCGATCCGACGAACGCGGCGGGGTCGGGACTCTTCGACGTGGCCGCCGGGCGCTGGAACCGTCCGCTCATCGAGCGTCTGGGGCTTTGCCAGGACGTCTTTCCGCCCGTGATGAAATCGTGCAGCGTGGCCGGGGGGGTTACCGCCGAGGCCGCCGCCGCTACGGGCCTGGCCGTCGGCACGCCGGTCTGCGTGGCCTGCGGCGACAACCAGGCCAGCTTCGCCGGCAGCGTGGCCAATCCCGGCGAGATGGCGCTGGCGAACATCGGCACCGGGGCGCAGATCAGCGCGTGGGTGCCTTTCCTGCTGACGGTGCCCTCGGTGGATACGCGCCCGCACCTTGACGGAGGCTATCTGCTCGTCGGGGCGCCGCTGTGCGGGGGGTACTCCTATCAGCTTCTGCGCGACTTCTTCCGGACGGTGGGGCAGACGCTCTTCAACGTGCCGGCCGACCGGGACCCCTACGACGAGATGAACCGCCTGGCGCGGGGGGCGCCGCCGGGCGCCGACGGGTTGAAGTGCGAGCCGCTCTTCACCGGCACCCGCCTGGATCCCGACCGGCGCGCGGCCTGGAGCGGCATCAGCCCGGCGAACTTCACTCCGGGGCATTTCGCCCGGTCGGTCCTCGAGGGGGTGGCCGAACAACTGCGCCTCTATTACGCCGACATGCTCGAGAACGGCGTCAAGCCTCGCGGCAGCCTGGTGTGTTCCGGCAACGGCGTGCGGCGGAACCCGCTCTTCGGGGAGATCCTGAGTTCGGCGCTCAACATGCCGCTGCGGCTTCCCGCCTCGACCGAGGAATCGGCCTCCGGCGCAGCCCTTGTGGCCGCCGTGGGGGCCGGGGAATTCCCGAACTTGCAGGCCGCCGCGGCCCGGCTGGTGCAATACCGCTGATGTGGGAATGCCCCACCCCGGGCCAAGGCCGGGTGTGGAATGCCGCCACAGTCCCCCGCGCCCAGGGGAGAGCCCGGGTTTTTCTCCCTTGTGGGACAAGGACTTATGACAATCCTTGCCCGTTTGGCACGAATGTTGCTTGTGAAGAACCCCGGATGGGCGTGTCCCCGGCAAGGGGGCCGCGCCTGCAACGGGAAAGCGGCAGGAGTCGAGGCATGGACGCGCGGGAACAGAGGGCCGAAGAGGCGCGGGACGGCCAGGAAGGCCAGGCGGCGACGGAATACGCGCTGCTGGTCTTCTGGACGGTGGCGATCATCACGGCCTCGGTGCAGGCGCTGAATGCGGCCATCCTGAACTGCTTTCAGGACATTGCGTCGGTGATTTGTCTGCCGATACCCTAGGTGGGAGAGGGCCGGCGCCGCCCGGCGGCCGGCCGGTTCAAGCAAGGAGGAGTACCATGCGGAAGAGCACGAGCAGTCGGCGCGGTCAGACGACGGCGGAGTATGCGATCATCGTGGCCCTGGTGGCGGTGTCTTCGATTGCCATCATCCTGATCTTCGGCGACCAGATCCGCTCGTTGTTCTCCGGTTCGGCGCGCGCCATCGCCAACGACGGCACGGCGACGGTGACCGACAAGACCTCGGACGCCGAGAGCAAGACGCACGGCAGCACGAAGGAGTGGTAAACCGGCGAGAGCGGAACCGGGGCCGGCGCACGCCGGTCCCGGCGGACGCCGGTCAGGCCGGCGGCGCGGGTCGCCCCGACGGAGCGGGAGAGCCACGGTGGAGCAGAATGAGGAACGGAACCGGCTGCCGTGGTGGGCCGGCGCAGCGGGCAAGGTGCTGATCGCCGCGGTGGCGGCTGCGCTGGTGGCGGCCGTGGCGGTGGCGGCCTTTTCCGGCGAGATCCGGGGCGCGCTGCTGACGCCGGGCGACCGGGCGACGCCGTCGGCGCCGCCCTCCGGGGACGCTCCAAGGTTCTGACGAGCCGGGGCGGCGAGCCAGGGAGGTTCGGATGAAGCAGGCGCAGGTCATTCAGGCCATCGAACTGCTGCGCCATGCGGCGCTGCTGGGGCTGGTGGTGTCCTGCGTCTATACCGACCTGGCGCGGGGAAAGGTCTATAACTGGGCCACCTTCGGCGGGTTGGCTGTCGGGCTGGGGACGGCCTTCATCCTCGACGGCGACCGCTCGATGTCCGGTTACCCGCACCTGATTTCGGCGCTGCTGGGCGCGGCCATCGGCGGCGGGATTCTTCTGTTGCTCCACCTTGCCGGCGGCATGGGGGCCGGCGACGTCAAGTTGATGGCGGCGGTCGGCGCGCTGGCGCCGTTCATCCCCGGTCGCGTCAGCGGGCCGGGCTTCATGGTCGTGGCGCTGATGTACACCGCGCTGGCGGGCGCGGCGCTGGCGCTGTGCGTGCTGATCTGGCAGGGCCGGGTGGCCGCGGGGTTGCGCGAGAGCGCGCGGGCGCTGGTGACCTTCCGCGTCAAGCGCGCTCCCGACGCGCCGGCTGTTACCATGCCGTATGCGGTCGCGATCGGCGCCGGAGTGCTGTGGGCGTGGATCGAGGTGATGACGTAGGGACGGTGACGGAAGAGAACGGACAACGGATAACTGAGACGAGACGGGCGGGAAACAGCATGAGCCGCTTCATGAACAACCTCGGACGGAACCTGATGGCGGACGCCGCCGCGGCGGGCCGCTCCGGCAGAGATCGGCTTGGAGGCGCGCGGGATCGCTTGTCCGTTCTCCGTTCTCCGTTCTCTGCTCGCGCCGTTGCGGTCCGTCGTTCGCGTTCGGGCCAGGCCATCGTCGAGTACGCGATTGTCTTTCCGCTGCAGCTCATGCTGACGCTGGCGATCATCCAGTTGGCGCACCTGTTTGTCGCCAAGCACG
Source organism: Planctomycetota bacterium (assembly GCA_022705425.1). Lineage (GTDB taxonomy): Bacteria > Planctomycetota > Brocadiia > CAIUPP01 > CAIUPP01 > JAKJEM01. The sequence continues at coordinate 66,772 of JAKJEM010000004.1, read as the reverse complement.
TCATCGAGTACGGCGCATTCTGCGGGGCGCGCGCGGCGCTGGTGGGTCTGAGCGACGACGACGCGCGCCTGGCGGCGGCCCTTCCGATCTCGACGATCTCCGGCGCGGCGGCGGACCGGACCTCGGAGCCGCTGATCGTCCCCGGCTGGGGCGCGCTACCCGGCTCGCGCGGCGCGCTGGAGCGGACGGGCGGCATGTGGGGGGAGTTCCGGATCACGCGCGACACGGAGCCCGGCTCGGGCAGCCCCATCGTCGTGTGCAACCTGACGCACTGGTACAAGCTGGTTGTGCCGGTGGGGAACACGATCGTGTATCGTCTCGGCGATTCCGTGGTGGGTCTGGAGAACCTGGAGCGGGTGGGGGGCGCTTCGTACTTTCAGATGAAGGCCAGTTGCACCCTGGCGCAGCCGTGGGCAAACCCGTGAAACGCCGCCGGGCGTCGAACGGCCCGGCGCGGTGACGCAAGGAGGCGGAGGCCATGAAGACGGCAGGCAGGACGCAGAAACGAGGCGCGCGGCTGACGGTCTTCTGCCGCGACGAGCGCGGGCAGGGGATCCTCTTTGCCGCGGCCAGTCTGCTGGTGCTGGTCGGTTTCGTCATGCTCGTTTTCAACCTGGGGCGCGTGATCGAGCGGCGGGTGCGCGTGCAACTGGCGGCCGACAGCTCCGTCTATTCGGGCGCGATGGTGGAGGCGAACTCGCTGAGCGCCATCGCGTGGATCAACAGCGCCATGAGCCAGGTGTATCGCAGCGCGCTCAAGTACGCTGTGGACGTCAACGTGGCGGCGGTGGCCGCGGAGCTGGAGCACCGCGTGGGGGCCGGGGCTGTGGCGCGCACGGCGTGGCAGAACGCATACGCGCGCGCGCAGGCGAATATGCCCCTGGCCAAGGAGTACATGCGCGACCTGTCGCGCCTCGAACACGCCATCGCCATCCTGACGCCGCGCCTGGTGCAGGAAGAGATGTTCGCCGTGGCCGAACGGGCCACCGGGGAGCGCATCTCCACCTTCCCCAGCTTCCGCCTCTTCCCCTTCGCCGGCAGCAACATCTCCTATCGCGTGGAGCATTTTTCCAGCGGCTGGCGCATTACGAACCTGAGCGGCGGGACGAACGAGTCCGTTTACATCTACCTCGTCGGGAACGTGTGGCATATCGAGTACAGCAACGACGGCCTCGTGAAGCAGACGGTGCTGATCGAGCAGGAAGCGGAGGACCGCTGGCACGTTCAGTACTTCGACGAATCGGGGGCGCTGGTGCAGGAGCTCATGCTCGTCCGCACGGCGAACCTGGGGTGGGTGATCTGGGGCGCCGCGCCCGGGGGACGCCCGATCCCCCAGATTCAGTTCGAGCCGGTGGACATGGACGGCGACGGCGTCAAGGAAGGCACGCGGATCACGGATTCGACCGGTTTCTCGCAGGTGTTCATGCGCGGGGCGGACGGGAACCTGTACGTCTGGCGGAGCGACCTGAAGTCCTACGTCAACATGACTGTCAGTCAGACCGTTGTCGCCGGCGTGACCGTGCAGGTGAATGTGACGAACCGGATCAGTTTCCCCGGCGGGTCGGCCACGGTGGGCGACCCGACGGTGGTCACGATCGGGAACACGACGCTGACGCTGACGAACCCGCCGCTGATCTCGACGGGGCTGGGACCGGTGAACATCAGCATCCGCGGCTTCGATCCGGACGCTTTCAACATCACCGTCGGCGGCTTTTCGTTGACCCGCAACAACGGGAACGGCCGCTGGGCGAAGCACTTCGACCCTATCAGCGAGATCTGGTGGCGGAACCGACTGACGCCGCAGGTGCCCGAGGCGCCGGGAGCGCTGGGTCAGTGGCAGTATGACTACCAGACGATTGGCGCGCATCTGCGCTACGACAGCGCGACGCGCTACCTCCGGCACGTTTTCGGCGACACTGCCGCCGAAGGGGCGGAGCGTCCGGAATGGACGGAATGGTTCGACCCGGAGCCCTCCGTGGCCGCGCCCTACAAGCGTCCGACGGGGAACTCCTTCGTCTTCACACCGGTCATGCGCGCGGATCGGAGCCGCTACGATCGCCTCGCCGATGCGGACTTCAACCGGATTCGGGATGATGCGCAGACCTACTACCTGACAACGTACGATTGCCCGCACTGCCAGGGCCGGGGCGGCGACGGCGCCCGCGACCGAAACGGGACCTACCTCACGTGGACCGTATGTCCGGTCTGCACCGGTCGCGACTGGGGTTCGCCCGACGGCGGCCCGCCCGACGGCAAGACCGACGTGCGCGTCTTCCTGGGGGACATTGTGAACTCCGCGTACCTGAACTACGGGCCGGGCGTGGCCGCCGACGACAAATATCTCGACGCGCCGATCCACAGCCGCTCCGCCTACGGCGTGCCGGCGTTGCGCCTGCCCCTGGTGCTGGCGGAGGAGTTCTTCCAGTACGGCATCAACACCGGCGTCTGGAAGGCGGGGGACAAGCCGGTGTTCTTCCCGGAAAATCGCCGCCCGGCGTGGGGCTACGCGGCCATTTCCTGCGCGCGCGTGGGCGTGCCCGATCCGGACGCGCCCGAGGGTTACCGCTATCAGTTCGACACGCCGGCCGAACGCGAGGAGTGGTGCGCTTCGAGCCCGCACAACCTCTACTCCGCCCAGGTTCGCGCCCGGCTGTGGCCGGCGCGCGCGCAGGTGCGCGATTTTGATCTCGACACGGACATTTTGCAGGGGACTTCGCTGAACCCGGCCACGGAGAACGGCGTGTCCTACCTGTGGAGCGCGATCATGAACACGTCATACAACTGCCCCTTTGATTCGAGCACCTGGCTCGATCGGTACGAAGGACGTTCGGATCCGCGGGTGGCGGATGCCCTGCGAAACATGCGCAACCGCCAGGGAAATCGTTTCGACTACGGCAGCGACAGGATTTCGCAGGTCCTTCAGCACTAGAGGACGCCAGGCCCGGCAGGAAGGCGGTGGGTTATGAGAATGCGCCAACGCAACGCAGCGTGCGGCGGCACGGCGGTGATCGAGACGGCGATCGTGCTGCCGCTCTATCTGCTCGTGATCTTCGGGCTGCTGTACTTCGGCTACGCCACGTTGACGCGTCAGCGCCAGACGATGGCGGCGGCGTACTCGGCATGGCTGCCGGGGGACCAGCGCGCCGACCGGACGCTGGAGCGTTTCTGGCCGTGGGCGGTGAACCCGCTCCAGCCGCCGGCGGGCGTGGCCCAGCCCGGCGTCTCGGGCGCCACCAGCAACGATCACGAACTGAACATTATCGAGCGCGTGCGGCTGAACGATCCCTACTACGGCACGATCATCCGTACCCAGCTGGTGTCCGGGGCAAACAGCCTGGGCGGTCGTGGGGAGGACACCTTTGACCTCGAGCGCATTGCCGTCAGCCTGTGGAACCTCGCCCTGGGCAAGACGACGCAGCGCTTCGTCTGGCAGACCGGATCGGGAATCGTGCAGCAGTTCGACCGGACCTTCGGTCCCTACGGCGTCTATCTCAACGCCCTTTCGGCCTCCGGCGTGCGGCAGGGGGGCGGGTTCATCGCCGCCGATGAATCCTCGCCGCCGCAGATCGGGCGCTACGAGTCCATGGTGTCCGACATGCTCAACGGTTTCGGTTCGGGGCGCTGGCTCGAACGACGGCAGGCGACGGTGGACGCCACCTATCAACCCCCCTTCTTCCGCATGGTGTACGCGGAGGCGGACGCTCCGGCGACGCGCGGCGGGACGTATTTCGCCGGCCGCTACGCGGAACCGACTTACAAACCGACGGGCCGGATGGAGTTCGACGTCACCGGTCGGGGTACGGCGACGCGGCTGGCCTCCGGCGACGACGGCGGCGGACGGGCGGCGGTGCTGGCGGACCTTTTCGCCCTGACACGGCGCGCCCAGCCGCTGGCCGACGGCGGCGAGCTGGACGACACGCCGCTGAGCATTGACCCGGCGACGGGGACGACGGTATCGCTGAAGGACGCGTGGCGGCGGCAATAGGCGCGCGAGGAGCGCGGGGAACACGGATGGCGGAAGAGGCGAAGCGCGAGCCGGTGACGGGCCGGGCGCTGGCGATCGGGGGGGTCATTGTCCTGACCTTCGCGATCGGCCGCTACGGCCTGCGTCCGCTGGCCGAGGGGGTGGCCGCGCCGCCGCGCGCGCCGGACGAGACGCGCCTGACGGCGGCGCGGGACATTCCGCGGCCGCCGCGCTCGGAGCTTTTCGCCTCGGGCGACGCCGCCGGCGACCCGCACCGGGTGCTGCTGCGCTACACCTCGCAGGCCGGCGTGGCGGAGGTGGCGGACTTCTACCGCCGCGAGATGCCGTCGCGCGGGTGGCGTCCGATGGACGTTCAGGCGGCCCAGGCCGGCTACCCCGGCGCGATTCTCGGCTTCAGCACCCTTGCAGGAAGCTGGTGCATGATTACAATATCCCGTATGGTGGAGGGTGGCGTCGGCGTCACCATCCTGAAGATGCGCGGCGCGCCCCCGCGTCCGCGCGCGCCGGAGCGCCCCGCGAAGGAGGAGTCCACGTGAAGAACAAGCTGGCGTTGATCGTCGCCGTCGTGCTCGGTCTCATCGCCGTGTACGGCATGCACAGCTACATCAACCGCGTCGAGTCGAAGGTGCAGGAGACGCACCGCACCGTGGGCGTGGCCGTGGCCAAGGGCTACATCCGCGCCGGCACGATCATCCAGCCGGCCATGCTCAAGCCCGAGGGCAAGGAGATTTCCGAGGGGGCGGTGACGGCCGACCACGTCCCGGTGACCGACCAGTCGCGTCTGCTCGTCGGGCAGGTGATCAACCGGAGCGTCGAGGCGGATGAGCCGATCCTGGTCAGTTACGTGCGCCAGCCGATCGAGAAGCTGGACGTGCGCCTGGAGCCGGGCGAGCGGGCGATTGCGCTGCGGGTGGACGCGATCACCGGCGTGGCGGGGAACCTGGCCCCCGGCGCGCGGATAGACATCATCGGCACCTTCCCCCTCAGCCCCTCGGGTCCGGCGGCGGGGGCGCGTCCGGCGGGCGCGGGCGCGGCCAGCAATCACACCATGCTCCTGCTGCCGAACGTCAAGGTTATCGCCGTGGACAGCCGCGTGCGCGACGAGGAGTACACCGCCGTCACCGGCACGCGCTCGCGCAACTACAGTTCCGTCACGATCGCGGTCACGCCCTCCGAGGCGACCGCCCTCATCTATGCTCAGCAGCTCGGCACGCTGACGATGGCGTTGCGTCCGCCGGCCGATACGGCCACCGGCGGGTTCGACGTCGTCAACCGCATCCAGGCCGACCGCGAGAAGCGCCTGCGCGAGCGCGGTCCCATCGAGCCGCTGATCCGCCAGCCGCCGGCATCGAGCAATCCCTGAGAGGACCGCATGCCTGTTTTGATCGTCAAAGATGAAGCCGGGGCCGAGCGCAAGGTGCCCGTGACGCCGCTGCCCTTCAAGGTCGGCAAGAAGGCGGGGATCAACCACCTGGTGCTCGACCATCAGAGCGTTTCCCGCGAGCACTGCGTCATCGCGCCGAAGGGCGAGGGCTACACCGTCCAGGACCTCGGCAGCCGCAACGGGACGTTTCTGAACGCCCGGTGCCTGACGGCGCAGCAGGCGCCGGAGCTCGAGGACAAGGCGATCATTCGCGTGGGGCCGTTCACGCTGATGTTCATTCTGGACGACCCGACCATGCCGCGCGAGGCGCCGGGCTCGGAGGAGCCGGCGCGCCGCCGCACGCCCGTGCCGCTCAAGAAGAAGCTCCACGAGGAACTCCTCGCCACGCTCGACCTGAAGCACAGCGATCTTTCGGAGAAGAGCCACGCGGAGGTCCGCGCCAAGGCCATGGCCGCCGCGCGCGCGGCGGTGAAGAAATTCGACGCCGACCGCCCGGAGTGGCTGGCGCCGGAGGCCCTCGTCAAGGAGGTGGTGGACGAGGCGGTGGGGCTCGGCCCGCTCGAGGACTTGCTGGCCGAGAAGGACGTGGACGAGATCATGGTCAACGGCTGGAGCAAGGTGTATGTCGAGCGCCACGGCAAGCTGGCGCTGACCGAGAAGCAGTTCACCAGCAACGAGCAGGTGCTGGCGGTCATCCGGCGCATCCTGGCGCCGATCGGCCGGCGGATTGACGAATCGAGCCCGATGGTGGACGCCCGCCTGGCGGACGGCTCGCGCGTGAACGCCATCATTCCGCCGCTGTGCCTGACGGGGCCGACGATCACCATCCGGAAGTTTGCGCGCGTGCCCTTCCAGGTTCCGGACCTGGTTCGCTTCGGCTCCCTCATCCAGCCGATGGCGGAGCTGATGCGCCTGGCCGTCCTGTACCGCAAGAATTGCATCATCTCCGGGGGGACGGGCTCCGGCAAGACGACGCTGCTGAACATCCTGAGCAACTTCATTCCCCCGACGGAACGCATTGTGACCATCGAAGACGCGGCGGAACTTCAGCTCGCGCAGGAGCACGTCGTCTCGCTGGAAAGCAAGCCGCCGAGCATCGAGGGGAAGGGCGAGGTGCCGATCCGCAAGCTTGTCATCAACGCCTTGCGTATGCGGCCGGACCGCATCGTCGTCGGCGAATGCCGCGGCGGCGAGGCGCTCGACATGCTCCAGGCCATGAATACGGGCCACGACGGTTCGCTGACCACGCTGCACGCCAACAGCCCGCGCGACGTGCTCGGGCGCCTGGAGACCCTCGTCCTGATGGCCGGGCTGGACCTGCCCTCGCGGGCCATCCGCGAGCAGATATCGAGCGCTGTCAGCATCATCTGCCACGGCGCGCGCCTGGTGGACGGCACGCGCAAGATCGTGGACATCTCGGAGATCACGGGCATGGAGGGCGACACGATCACCATGCAGACGATCTTCGAGTTCAAACAGACGGGCTTCGACGCGCAGGGGAAGGTGTCGGGCTACTTCACCGCGACCGGGGCCGTGCCGAAGTTCGTTCACGAAATCCGGGAGCGCGGCATCAAGGTGGACATGAGCATCTTCACGCCGAGGGAGGACTGACCCGTGTCCTGGCCGGTGGACCCCCTTGTTCCGATGGTGCTGACGGCGGCCTTCCTGGCCGTGGTCATGATGACCTACGGGCTTTTCGACGTGATGACGCGGGGGCTGAAGACGTACGAGGAGAAGTATGTCACCGGGGCAACGCGCACCCTCGACGCCATGTACCTGACGATGACGCCCACGCAGGTGCTCTATCTGTCCTTCCTCAGCACGCTGATCGTCTTCGTGCTGGTCGGGCTCTCGACGATGAAGGTGACGCTGGGGTTGATCGTGGGCGGGGTGGCCTTCCTGGCGCCGGTGGTGACGATCCGGTTCCTGAAGTGGCGTCGCGACAAGCGGTTCGGGCAGCAGCTCGTGGACGCGTTGACGTCGTTGGGCAACGCCCTTCGCGCGGGGCACAGTCTGCCGGCGGCCTTCGAGATGCTGGCGCGCGAGATAGACAACCCGATGGGCCAGGAGATGCGCCTGGTGGTGCAGGAGATGCGCCTGGGCGTGACGATGGACGACGCGCTGGCGCACCTGCTGCGGCGCATGCCGAGCGAGGACCTGGACATTCTTATCACCTCCATCGCCATTTCGCGCGAGGTCGGCGGCAACCTGGCCGAGGTCTTCGACAACATCGCCCACACCATCCGGGAGCGCCACCGCATCCAGGGCAAGGTGGCGGCGCTGACGGCGCAGGGGAAGCTCCAGGGGGCGATCATCGCCATGCTGCCGGTGCTCATCGGGATATTCCTGAACGCCTGGAGTCCGGAGCTGATGCAGCCGATGTACACGGACTGGCGAGGGCTTCTCATGTGCGGGGCGGTGGTGGTTATGGAGGCCCTGGGCGTCTATATGATCTGGAAGATCGTTTCGATCAAGGTCTGAGGCAATGGTTCTGGCGTCGGGCGACATGGCGTTGTGGTCGTTGGCGGCGGGCGTCAGCGCGGGCTGTTTCGGCTATGCGCTGGTGACCATGCTGCAGGCGGCGCGCGAGGAAGCGCAGCGCGTGGTGACGACCGGGGCGCCTCGGGCGGCGTCGCTGCTCTTCCGCATCGTGCGCCCCATCGGGCGGGTGCTGGGGGCGGTGACGGTGGGCCTCTGGCTGCGCACCGAGAAGGCCGCGGGCCGGCCGCCGGCGAAATCGAACCTGACGCCCTTCCGCGACTGGATCGAGAAGCGCCTCCGCTGTGCGGCGTATCCCGAGGGGGTCACGCCCGATGAGTTCATCGGGCTGATGATCCTGGGCGGAATCGGTTTCGGGCTCTTCGGCGTGGGCGTCAACGTGCGCATGCAGTTCGGCCCGATCATTCTGGTCTTCATCCTGGTGGGGATGTACATGCCGCTGGTGTGGCTGCGCGGGCGCGTCCAGGCGCGGCAGGACGAGATCCGCAAGGGCCTGCCTTATGCGCTGGACCTGCTGACGCTGTCGGTCGAGGCCGGGCTGGACTTCACGCAGGCGCTGTCGCGCATCGTCAAGAAGCTGGGGCGCGGCGCGCTGGCGGTGGAACTGGGGCAGACCGTGCGCGACATTCAGCTCGGGCGCACGCGTCCCCAGGCGCTGCGCGAGCTCAGCCGGCGCGTGGACGTCCCCGAGCTCAACAGCATCGTCACCTCTCTCATCCAGGCCGACGAGCTCGGTTCGAGCCTGGGCCCCATCCTGCGCATTCAGGCGGAGCAGCTGCGCACGCGGCGCTCGCAGATGGCCGAGAAGACCGCCATGGAGGCGCCGGTCAAGATCCTGCTGCCCCTCATCTTCTTCATCTTCCCCACCATCTTCATCATGCTCTTCGGGCCGATCGTGCTGAAGGTGATGAACGACTGAGCGCCGGGGTCCGTCCGACGCCGGACCAGGAGGTTTGCCGATGCCCGAGGCCGTGGTCTGTTCGCGCGCGTTCGTTCCCTTCCGGTCGAATCCCCGCGCGGAGGCGTGGCGTCTGGAGGACGCGGGCGCAGGGGTGCGGCTGGTGGTTCTGCCCGAGGACGGCGGGGAGATCGTGAGCTGGCAGGTGCGGCTGGGCGCGCGCCGGCACGAGATTCTCTACCGCGCGCTGGATTACGTTTCGATGCCGCCGGACGGCTGGGACGGGCGCGCGCCGTTGCTGTGGCCGTGCGCCGGACGGTCCTTCACTCGAGCCCGGCTGGCGGCGTGGCGTCGGACGGGGCGCAAGCCGCGCCGCAACAGTTACCGCTGCGGCGGGCGCGAGTACGCCATTCCCGGCCACGGCTTCGCGCGGCACGCGCCGTGGAGTGTCGAGGAGTACGGCTACGGTCTCGGCGAAGCCTGGCTGAAGCTTGTCCTGCGCAGCGGCCCGGAGACGCGCGCCTGCTATCCCTTCGACTTCACCGCCTCGGTGCGTTACACCCTCGCCGGGGGCGTCGTCGGCCTGCGCTACGAGATCGAGGCCGGCGACAACGCGCGCGCCATGCCCTTCACCCTCGGCAACCACATTTCCTTGAACCTTCCCTTCACGGGGCGCGGCAAGTTCGAGGACTGCGCCATCCGATCGAGCGCGGACACGATTCTGCGTCAGAACGCGTTGTGTCTGCTCTCCGGCGAGCGCGCGCCGGTGGACCTCTCGCGCCCGCAGCCCCTGTCGCGTCCGGAGCTGTGCGACACCGTTCTTGCGGGCCTGCGGAACGAGGCGGCGTGGTTCGAGCTGCGCGACCCCCGCGCCTTCACCCTGCGCGTCACGCAGCGCGAGAGCAGTCCGCGCCGTATCGCGTCGGACGGCCAACTCCTCTTTGTCACGTGGGGCACGCCGACGCACCGGTACTTCTGCCCGGAACCGTGGGTGGGCCTGCCGAACGGACTGAATGACCGGCGGGCGGGACTGGCCCTGCCGGCGGGCGGGCGGTTCGTCTGGGACGTGGCCTTCGAGATCGTGCGCTGAGCCGGCGCGTCGTCGGGGGCGGCCGGCGAGGTCGTCCGCATCGCCGTGCGGATGCCGCAAACCGCCGTCGAGCCTGCGCAGCCGCTATGCTTCCTTTTCCCCGGGAGCCGGCTCGCGCGCGGGCGGCCGGCTGCGCCGGCGCTCGGCAAAGCGCTGGAGGACGACGTAGAAGGCGGGGACAAAGAGGACGGCCAGGCAGGTGGACGCGAGCATTCCGGAGACGACGGCGATGCCGAGAGACTTGCGCGCGCTTGCGCCGGCGCCGGTGGCCAAGACCAGGGGCAGTGCGCCGAGGATGAAGACGAAGGAGGTCATCAGGATGGGGCGGAAGCGCGCCTGGGCCGCTTCGACGGCCGCCTCGACGATCTCCTTGCCCGCGGCGCGGGCCTCGCGCGCCATCTCGACGATCAGGATGGCGTTCTTGGCCGAGAGGGCGATGAGCAGCACGAGGCCGATCTGCACGTAGATGTTGTTGTCCGCCCCGAGCGCCAGCAGCGCGGCCACGGTGCCCAGCAGCGCCAGCGGCACGGCCAGGATCACCGCCACGGGCGTGATCCAGCTTTCATACTGCCCCGCCAGCACGAAATACACCAGCAGGATGGCCAGGGCAAAGACGAACCCGGCGGAGCCGCCGACGAGTTTTTCCTGGAAGGACATGGCCGTCCATTCATATTGCACGCCGCGCCCGAGCGTTCGTTCGGCGACGGCCTCCATGACGTCAAGTCCCTGGCCGGAGCTGAAGCCCGGGGCCGTGACGCCGTTCACCGTGGCGGTGGGGAAGAGGTTGTAGAGGGAGATGACGGCGGGCCCGTGGTCGGAGCGGACCTCGGCCAGGGCGTCGAGGGGCACCATGCCGCCGCTCTGGCTGCGGACGTAGAGCGCGCCGATGTCCTCCGGCTTCAGGCGGTGCGGGGCGTCGGCCTGGATGAAGACCATGAAGTTGTGGCCGAAGCGCGTGAAGAGGTTGACGTAGGTGGAGCCGAGGTAGGACTGGATCGTGTTGTAGATGTCGCCGACGGCGACGTTCAACGTTTCGGCCTGGGCGCGGTCCACGACGACGGAGAGCTGCGGGGCGCGGGCGCGGATGGGGGTGGAGACCATGCGGATCGCCGGGTCGGTTGCGGCGGCGGCGACCAGCGCGTCGGCGGTCTCCTGCAGGCGCGGGTAATCGTAGCTGCCGTCGGTCAGTTCGAGCTGCATCTGGAAGCCGCCGGCGAGGCCGAGCCCCTGGATCGGCGGGGGCACGAGTGTGAGGAGTCGCGCCTCCGGGATCGCGGCCATGCGCTCGGCCATCGCCCGGTAGATGGAGCGCAAGTCCTGGCCCTTTCCGCGCTCGTCCCAGTCCTTGAGCATGAAGTAAACGATCCCGCCGTTGGCGAGGGAGGCGTTGTTGTCGAGTGGGGACATGCCGCCGATGGCGATGGCGCGCTCGACGCCGGGCACCTGGCGACCGAGGCGCGTCACCTCGTCCATCACGCGCTCGGTGCGTTGCAGGGAGGCGGCGTCGGGGAGTTGGACGGCGACCATGACGTAGCCCTGGTCCTCGGTGGGGATGAAGCCCGTGGGCACGCGCGCGAGTCCCCAACCGGCGAGTCCGACCAGGACCAGCGCCACGGCGACCATTCGGGCGCTGCTTTCGACCATGCGGCGGATGAGGCGGGCGTAGAGGCGCTCGGAGGGTTCATAGAGCGCGTTGAAGGCGCGGAAGAAGAGGTTCTTGCGGCGCGAGGTATCCGGGGGGCGCAGCCACAGGGCGCACTGCGTGGGCTTGAGTGTGAGCGCGTTGAGGGCGCTGATGACGGCGGTGACGGCGATGACCAGGGCGAACTGGCGGTACATCTGGCCGGTGATGCCCGGCATGAAGGCCGGCGGGAGGAAGACGGACATCAGCACCAGCGTGATGCCGATGATGGGGCCGAAGAGCTCGCGCATGGCGTCTATGGCGGCCTGGCGCGGCGTCCGGCCGCGTTCGATGTGCTTGGCCGCGCCCTCGACCACCACGATGGCGTCGTCCACAACGATGCCGATGGCCAGCACCACGGCGAAGAGGGTGAGGAGGTTCACGGTGAAGCCCATCAGGGCCATGCCCGCGAAGGCGCCGATGATCGTTACGGGCACGGTCGTGGCCGGCACGAGCGTGGCGCGCCAGTCCTGCAGGAAGACCATGATGACCAGCAGCACCAGGAAGCCGGCTTCGAAGAGGGTCTTGTAAACCTCGTTGACGGACTGGCGGACGAAGGCGGTGACGTCGAAGGGGATGGCGTACTGGACGCCCTGGGGGAAGTTCTTCGAGAGCGCCGTCATGGCTTCGCGCACGCCGCGCGCGGTATCGAGGGCGTTGGCTTCGGGCCGTTGGTAGATCAGGATGCCGCCGGCCGCCCGGCCGTCCACTTTGAAGAACTGACTGGCGGTCTTGGCGCCGAGTTCGACGCGGCCGACGTCGCGCAGGCGGGTGATCCTTCCGCCGGAGTCGGGCGCGGCCTTGACGATAATCTCCTCGAACTCGCGGACGTCCGTCAGCGCGGCCTGGACATTCACCGTGAGTTGGAACTCCTGTCCGGGCGGGGCGGGCGGCATGCCGAGCTGGCCGGCGGCGACCTTGGCGTTCTGCGCCTGGATGGCGGCGATGATGTCGCGCGGCGTCAGGGCGCGCTGGCGCATGCGTTCGGGGTCGAGCCAGACGCGCATGGCGTACTCGCCGATGCCGAAGACCGTCGCGTCGCCGACGCCGGGCAGCCGCGCCAGGCGGTCGCGCAGTTCGATGGTGGCGAAATTGCTGAGGAAGAGGGCGTCGTGCGCCGGGTTCGTCGAGGTGAGCGTCACGATCTGGAGGATGGCGGTGGATTTCTTCTTCGTCACGACGCCCTGCTGCTGCACCGACGGCGGCAACTGCGACATCGCGGCGGCCACGCGGTTCTGCACGAGCACCTGGGCGAAGTTCAGGTCCGTGCCGACCTCGAAGGTGATCGTCAGGTTGTAGGCGCCGTCGGCGGAGCAGGTGGACTGCATGTAGAGCATCTTTTCGACGCCGTTGACCTGCTGCTCGATGGGGAGCGCCACGGTTTCGACCAGCGTCCTGGCGCTGGCGCCGGGATAGACGGCCGTCACCTGCACGGTGGGGGGGACGATGGGCGGGTACTGGGTTACGGGCAGGTGGAAGAGGGCGACCGCGCCCACGAGGACGATGACGAGGGCGATCACGTTTGCCAGGACGGGGCGCTCGATGAAGAACTTGGCAATCATGCCGGGCCTTTCGCGAAGAGGGCGTCAGCGGCTGGGACGGGGCGGCGCGGGCTCGGTGTCCGCTGCGGGGGCGACCTTTTCGCCGGGCCGGGCCTTGAGCATTCCCTTGACGATGACGCGGTCTTCGGGCTTGAGGCCGCTGCGGATGGCGCAGCCGCGCGGAGTCAGCGGCCCCTTGACGACGCTGCGGCGGACGACGACGTTGTCCGCGTCGGCGACCAGAACGTAGTCGCCCTGCTGGTCGTTGCCGATGGCGCTCTGCGGCGTCACGAGCATCGGGCGCGGCTCGGAGAGGGGAATTCGCACGCGTGCAAAGACCCCCGGAAAGAGGCGCGCATCCTCGTTCTTCAGCTTGGCGCGCATCAGGAGGGTGCCGGTGGCGGGGCTGATGGCGCTGTCCACGAAGTCCATCACGCCTTCGTGCGGATAGTCCTCCTCATCCTGCAACCCGACGAAGACCGGAGTCTTGCCTACGGCCGCCTGGGGGGTGATGCCCTCCTGTCGCAGCCTGTCGCGCAGGCGGAGCACGTCGCGCTCGCCGAGGCTGAAGTAGACGTAGATCGGCGTCAACTGGTCGAGTGTTGCCAGCTTGACGGCGGCTCCCGGGCCCACCAGATTGCCCGGGTCGGCCAGTCGCCGCCCGATGCGCCCGCTGAAGGGGGCGGTGATGCGGGTGTAGCTGAGGTTGAGCCTGGCCAGCTCGACCTGGGCCGCCGCCTGGTCGCGCTGGCAGCGCCACTTCTCGACGTTCGCCGCCGCCGTGGCGTTCTGTTTGGCCATCTCGACCTGGCGGTCGTACTCCGCCTGCGCCATGAGCAGGGCCGCTTCGTTCAGGCGCACCTGCTGCTCGTAGGGCTCGGGCTCGATGACCATGAGCAACTGCCCCGCCTGAACGCGAACGCCGTCCTCGAAGTGGATCGAGCGCAGGTAGCCGGTCACGCGGGCCACCAGGTCCACGCTTTGCGAGGCCGCGGCGGTCCCGGTGGCCTGGACGTACTCGATCACCGGCTCCCGGTCGGGCCGGCGGACGGTGACGGCGGGCGGTGCGGCGTCGGGGGTCTTGCGCGCCTTGTCGCACGCGCCGGTCGCTGTGGCGAGCAGTGCGACGCACGCGAGCGCCGCCAGTTCGTTCCGCGTCATGGGTTCGTTCCTCCGTTCTCCGCGCCGGGGGTCTCGGGGAGATGCTCCGACGGTTCGAGCAGGCGGCCCCAGTTCGTCCGGCGCGCCATTTCCGCCTTGATGTCGTCGGAGACCACGTCGCGTTCCTGGCGCGTCTGCCATCCGCCGCCGAGGGCGCGATAGACGGCAATGATCCCCTGCGCCACGCCGCCCTGCGCCTCGGCCAGGGCGTCCTCGACGTCGAGCTGCGTCTGCTCCGCGAGGATGACGGTCGTGTAGTCCGTCTGGCCGCCCTGGTATTGCGAGGTCGCCAGAGCCGTCGAGCGGCGCGCGGCCTCGACGGCCTGCGCCAGCAGGGCGGCGGCCTGGCGGCGGCACTGGAAGGTTGCCAGTCCGTCCTCCACCTCGCGCTGGGCGTTGAGGACGGCATTTCGGTAGCGCAGGGCGGCGGCCTGGAAGCGGGCGTCCTGCACGCGCACCTGGTTGGTCAGGCGGCCGTAGTTGAACAGCGGCATGAAGAAGCCGCCGGTGAGGCCGTAGGCGCGATTGGGCCAGTCGGCGAGGTCGGTCAGCGAGTGGCCGCCCGCGCGGGTGGAGGCGAAGCCGAAGGTTCCGGAGAGGGAGAAGGCGGGGTAGAGGTCGGCGCGGGCCACGCCGATCAGGGCCGAGGCGGACGCGGCGGCCAGCTCTGCCGCGCGCACGTCGGGCCGGCGGCGCAGCAGGTCGCGCGGAATGCCTGTTGCGATGCCCTCCGGGGCGAGGGGGATGCGTCCGGGGCTTGTCAGCCGGGCTTCGATGCGGTCGGGAGTTTCGCCCAGGAGAACGGCGAGGGCGTGGCGCGTCTGCCGGAGGGACTCCTCGAACTTCGGGATTTGCGCCTGCGTCTGGGCGAGTTGCGTCGTGGCCTGCCGCACGTCGCGTTCCCCCGTTGCGCCGCTCTTGAACTGCACGGAGACGATGCGGAGGCTCTCGCGTTGCGCCTCGACATTCTGCCGCGCCACGCGCAGGCGCTCTTCGAGCGTGCGCAGACGGACGTAGCTGGAGGCCACATCGGCGATCAACGTCACCCGCGCGTCGTCATAGGCGGCCACCGACCCCAGGAAGGCCGCCCGGTCGGCTTCGATGGCGCGCCGGTACCGGCCCCAGAAGTCAATCTCCCATGACGCGGAGAAGAGCGCCTGGCTCGTGGTGGAATCCGCCGCCACGCCGGGCGGCGTCAGAGCGCCGCTCTGGCGGGCATGGGCCACCTGGCCGCCGATGCCCTGCTGTTGGGGGAAGAGGTCGCCGATCGAGCGGTTCAGGCGCGCGCGCGCTTCGAGGACGCGCACGCCCGCCTCCTGGAGGGAGAGGTTGCTCCGGCAGGCGGCGTCAATTAGCTGGTCGAGAGTCGGGTCGCCGAGTTCGCTCCACCAGCGGGGGCTGGGGTCGCCGCTCCGGCGTCCGGGGGCGTCGTCCGGGCCGGACCACGCTTCCGCCACGTCGGCCTCCGGCGCGCGGTAGTCGGGGCCGACCATGCAGGACGCGGTCGCCAGCAGTCCCGCCGCGGCGAGGAGCGTCGAAAGGAATGGTTTCATGGACGCCGGCGCCTTCTTGCTCTGTGGGTCCACGGGGACATCTTCGGCACGTCACGGTGTGCGCGGTCAGGCGTCTCCGGCGCGGTTCGCAGCCGGAACTCCGGGGGCGATGGATGCAGCCCCGCCGCACGCGTGCTCGGGCTCCCGAGGACCGCCCCGAGGCCAGGGCCTACCCCGGTTACGCTCGCGGCCTCCGGGTGCCCACGGCGGCAGGCAAGTGAAACGTGGCCGCCGTTGTCCGGTCGTCCGAGTTTGGCATGGGCGCGTCCTTACCACCTCAGTGTCTTCTGCCACGCCTCTTTGAGGGCGGCGATGTTCTCGCGAATGATCGTCCGGCCCTTGAGGCCGCGGACATGGAAGACCGGTTCGGCGGTGATTCGGCCCAGCGGGGCGCATGCCACGCCCTTCAGGGCGGCCTCGAAGGCGTCGGTTCGTTCCGGCTCGACCTCGACCAGGAAGCGCGAGTTCGACTCGCTGAAGAGGATGGTGTCGTCGCGGTCCACCTCTGCCGGGCGAGGGGCGGTCATGGTGTAGAGGTCCATTCCCAACCCGCCGGCGAAGGCCATCTCGGCCGCGGCGACGGCCAGGCCGCCTTCGGAGCAGTCATGGCAGGCGCGGACGAGTCCGCGGGCGATGGCAGCGGCCAGGGCGCGGAAGGTTGCCGGCGCCTCGGTCGGGCGGACGATCGGGCAGGCGTTGCCGAGGTAGCCCAGGTGGGCGTAGTAGTGCGAGCCGCCGAGTTCGGCGTAGGTCGTTCCCACGATGTAGAGGATGTTCCCGGCGCGCTTGGCGTCCATGCTGACGCAGCGGCGCACGTCCTCGACGATGCCGATGGCGCTGATGAGGAGTGTCGGCGGGATGGCGATCGTCCGGTCGCCCACGCGGAACTCGTTGTTCAGGCTGTCCTTGCCGCTGATGAAGGGTGTGCCGTAGGCTTTGGCGATGTCGTAGCAGGCCTGGGCGGCCTTCACCAGCGAGCCGAGGCGGTCGGGCTTGTCGGTGTTCCCCCAGCAGAAGTTGTCCAGCAGGGCGATGCGATCAGGCGCGCCGCCCACGGAGATGATCTGCCGCACGGCCTCGTCAATGGCGGAGGCGGCCATGGCGTAGGGGTCAATGTCGCCGTAGCGCGGGTTGATGCCGTTGGCCACGGCGAGGCCGCGCCGCGAGCCGTAAACGGGCGCGATGACCGCCGCGTCGCCGGGGCCGTCATTCGCCGCGCCCACCAGGGGTTTCAGCACGCTGGCCCCCTGCACCTCGTGGTCGTACTGGCGGATGATCCATTCCTTGGAGCAGATGTTCCAGGCGCCGAGCAAGGCCTGAAGGACCGCGCCGTATTCCGCGCGCTCCTTGGCCTTCGGTTCGAGGTGGCTCTGCTTCTGCCACGTTGCGCGGCGCACGAGGCGCGGCACGCCTTCGTGGAGGAAGTCCATGCTCAGGTCCGCCACCGGATGCCCGTGATAGAAGAGGCGCAGCCGCCGGTCGCGCATGAAGCGTCCGATGACGGTGGCCTCGACATTCTCTCCCCGGAAGATCTTCATGATGGCCTTGAGGTTCTTCGGCGGCACGGACAGGACCATGCGCTCCTGGGCTTCGGAGATCCAGATTTCGGCGTATGAGAGCCCCTGGTACTTCAGGGGGACGCGGTCGAGATGCACCTCCGCGCCGAGTTCGGCGCCCATCTCCCCCACGGCGCTCGAGAGGCCGCCGGCGCCGCAGTCGGTGATGCAGGTGTACAGGCCCTTGTCGCGGGCCTGGAGGATCGTGTCGGTCACGCGCTTCTCTTCGATGGCGTTGCCGATCTGAACCGCGCCGGAGCTGACGACCTCGGATTCCTCCGTCAGCTCGACGGAGGAGAAGGTTGCGCCGTGGATACCGTCGCGCCCGGTGCGTCCGCCGACGACCAGGACGAGGTCGCCGCTGCGGGCGCCCTTGCGGCATTTGTCGCGCGGGATGAGGCCCACGTTCCCGCAGTACACCAGCGGGTTTCCGACGTAGCGTTCGTCGAAGAGCACGGCGCCGTTGGCGGTGGGGATGCCCATGCGGTTGCCGTAGTCGCGCACGCCGGCCACGACGCCTTTCATCACGCGCTTGGGGTGGAGGGCGCCGGGCGGCACGCGGTTGAGCGGCAGGTCCGGCGGCCCGAAGCAGAAGACGTCGGTGTTGAGGATGGGTTTGGCGCCCAGGCCGGTGCCGAGGGGGTCGCGGATGACTCCGCCGATGCCCGTCCCGGCCCCGCCGTAGGGCTCGATGGCCGAGGGATGGTTGTGCGTTTCGACCTTGAAGCAGACGTTGTGCCTGGCGTCGAAGCGGATGACGCCGGCATTATCGCGGAAGACGCTGACGCACCAGGGCTTCTTCATCTCCGCCGTTGCGGCAAAGATGGTCGTCTTGAGGAGGTTGTCTATGACCCGCCCCTCGAACTCGATCTTGCCGCGGAGGGTTTTGTGAACGCAGTGTTCGGACCAGGTCTGCGCGATGGACTCCAGCTCGACGTCGGTGGGGTTGCGCTCCTGCTCGGCGAAATGGCGCTGGACGGCGCGCATCTCCTCCAGGTTCAGGCTCAGCGTCCACTCCTTGCTGATCTGCATCAGGCGGGCGTCGCTGACGCCCAGGAGGGCCACCTCGCGCCGCTGGAACTTGTACTCCGGCGCGGCGGGCGAATGCGGGATTTCGACATCGCCGATGAAGACGTCCTCGATCGCGGCGTTGTGGAGCGCTTCGTCGCAGATGAGGCGCAGCTCCGTCTTCGTGGGCGCGCCGTAGATCAGGAACTTGCGCCCCGTTCGCACGGCGTCGGCGCGCAGGCCCATGTCCGCGATCCCCTTGCGAACGCTGGCTTCAACGGGGTCCATCACGCCCGGCTTGCGGAAGACCTGCGCCACGGCATGGCGGCCCTTGAGCGGCGGGGCGATGGGTCCGCGCGCGGCGTAGTATTGCGTCACCGGGTCGGCCAGCAGCTTCGACGCCACGCGCTCGATCTGCGGCGGCGTCAGCGGGCCGGTGATGAGATATACGTTCACCAGCCGGACGTCCTTGATGCCGGCGATGTGGAGGTCGGCGATGGAGTCCAGCGCGCCGTGTCCGTCCGGGTCGGGGTATTCGGGGCGGACGGCGACTTCGATGCGCCACTCGCGGGTCGGGGTCTTCATGGGCCTTCCTGGAAGTCAGGGGACGCGGATTCCGAGCGCCCTCAGCTTATTCCACGGGCGGACGGGAGTCAACCCGGACCGATCGGCTTGCGAAATACGACCTTGAAGGCCCTCGGAAGGGGGACTATAATCAGCGCGTCCTTTGTCCTTTCCTCGATGGCGGGAGTCTTCATGCCCCTGGAAGCCGACTACGAGTTCGGAAAAAGCGCCGTGGCCTCCGGCCAGTTGAGCCAGGAGCGCCTCGAGGAGTGCATCGAGGTTCTGGTGGCGCTCGAGCGCGTGGGCAGCCGGAAGCGGCTGTAGGACGTGGTGGCGCGCAAGGGCTACATGACGGAGGAGGCCGTGGCGCGCCTGCGCCGGCTTCCCCCCGGCGCGCCTGCGGTGTCCGGCGAAGGGACGCCGGCGCTGCCGCCGGAGGCGGACGAGGAAACGGCGGAGTCCGTGCCCGTGGCGTCCGGGCGCACGGAGGGGTGGGCGCTTGCCCGGCTGGAACGCGGCGGCAAGGCGCGCGTGGACCGGCTGCCGCCGCGCCTGTTGACGCTCGGGAGCGCCGCCGACTGCGACCTGCCGGTCAGCGGCCCGGAGGTCGCCCCCCAGCACGCCCGGTTGCGCTACGCCGGCGGCGGCTACGTCGTCGAAAGCCAGGGCGCGACGGCTGTGGCCGTCAACGACCGGCGGATGGCGCGCGCGCCGCTGGCCCCCTACGACCTCCTTCAACTGGGGGGCGCGCTGCTGCTGGTTCTGCCCGACCACGGTCGGCAGCCCGCGCCGCAAGCGACGGGCAGCTTCATCGAGGGGCAGCCGGTGGCGCGGCTGACGCACACCGCCGGGCCGCGCCAGGGTGACGCCTTTCTCCTGGGCGCGCGCCCCGTCGTCGTCGGACGGCACGCCTTCGCCAACGTGCGCCTGGACGATCCGGCGGTCTCGGATTTCCATTGCCACATTGCCGTGACGGAAGGCGGCCCCCGAGTGCTCGATCTGAGGAGCGCGGGCGGCACACGCGTCAACGGCGTCGCGGTTGCGCACCATTTGCTCAAGTCGGGGGACGTCATCACGGTCGGCGGGTTCACCCTGGGCGTCCGGATGCTCCGCCCCACGGTGGCCCTCGAGAGCCCGGCGGTCGCTCCGGTTCCGACGCCCGCCGCTCCCGCGCCCTCCCCCGCCGAGGAGGACTTCGCTCTGCCCAACGAGAGCGAGGCGGAGGTCGAGCTCTCGACGGACATGAAGATCCGCAAACAGCTCCTGGGGGCGGACAACCCCACCTTGCGACGGCCCGCGCCGCGCACCTACCGTCCGGGGCAACTGGTGCTCAACTGTATCGAGGGGCCGTTGGAGAGCCGCAAGTTCCCGCTCGGTCGGCGCGTGAATCTCATCGGGCGCGAGCCCGAGACGGACATCGCCATTCTGGATACGTCCGTATCGCGGCGTCATGCCGAGGTCGTTTTCGAGACCGACCGCGCGGAGGTGCGGGACCTGGGCAGCCGCAACGGCATCTACGTCAACGGCACGCGCCAGAACGCCGCCGCGTTGCGTCCCGGCGACACCCTGCGGGTGGGGAAGTGTCTCTTCATTATTGAGGAGGCGGCAGCCAAACCGGCTGTGCCGGCGCCGCGGTCGGGGCCCGGTCGTTGACGTTGACCGGCGCGAATCGCGTTGCCGGGCGCGGTGGATTGCGGGTGTCCATACGCCTGTGCGGCCGAGTAATCGGTCACTCTTGGGGGGACTCGGCAACTGGCCGTGTGTGGCACACCGGTTGCGGCGCGGCGCAGCGCCTGTGGCGCCCTCGCCTGTGCCGACCTGATGGAGCCGCGCCCACAGCCGCGGGCGGCTGTGCCACATCCCCGAGAGACTGACCGATTGCGCGGCCGACAAAAAGCGCTTGATTCCGTTCTATCGTGCGATTACAATGCTTTACCCTTGGGCTAATCGGCTCTTAACGGCGGAGGTCTCATGACGGCGTCGCGTTGCGCGGTCGGACGCCCTGCGCCGCATTTCGCGCGTTCTGAACCGCTGAGGAACTAGCGACCCCCGATGCCTCCCCTGGCCCCACCGCAGACGTCTTCCGCGCCGCCGGCGGTTTCGCCTCAGGCGGGGAGCCCCCTGGCGCTGATCCTGGCGGCGATTCTCGGCCTGGGTGGGGTGGCCTTCATCGCGTTCGCGACGCACTGGGTGGGCGTGGCGCCGCTGAACAACGCGTACAGTCCTCAGACGCAACTGAACATCAGCGCCCTGGCGCCGATGGTCTTTGTCATGGTCGTGCTGCTGGTGCTGGCGGTCAACCCCCTGCTCAAGCGCTTCTTTCCGTGGCTGGCCCTGGGGCGGCGCGAACTGCTGCTGGTGCTGTGCATGTGGTTGATCGGCGTTGTGGCCGGTTCGGAGAACCTCCTCCATCCGGCCCTCCATTCCGCCGGGAACGTCCAGAACCGGGCGATCCAGAAGGCCACGACGAAGCGGATGGAGTTCGACAAGCTGGTGAACCCCCGGCTCTTCCTGGCGCCGGAGGCGGCCGAGGTGTACGATGCCGGCCTCTCCTCGGACATGATGAGCCACATCCCCGCCGGGGAGATCCCGTGGGCGTTGTGGCGGCCTGTGCTGGTCTTCTGGCTTCCTTTCCTGATCGTGGCGGCGGTTTTCGCCTCGTCGCTGGTGCAGATGGTCCATCGCCAGTGGTCCAAGCACGAGCTGTTGACCTACCCGATCGCCGGTTTCGCCGATTCCCTGCTCGAGCATCGGCCGGACCGGCGGCTGCCGGACGTCTTCTACGACAAGGTTTTCTGGATTGCCTTCGGGCTGACCGGGTTCGTTTTCATGGTCAACGGGCTGCGGGCGTGGGCGCCGCTGATGATCGAAATCCCGTTGAATTTCATGGAAATTGACATCATGCGGGAGTTCCCCTTCCTGAGCAAGTACTGCGGACGGGAGGCGTACTCCTTTTTCCGGGGCTGGATTTACGTTTCCGTGGTGGCGCTGGCGGTGCTGCTGCCGACGGAGATTTCCTTTACCTGCTGGGCGGGCTGGGTGCTGATGGTCATCATTCCCGGCTTCTACTACCTGTTCTCCGGGCACATCGTGACGGGGCCGGAGACGAGCTCGATGCAGTTGGGGATGTACGTGGCGATGTTCGGGGCGATTGTGGTGATCGGTCGCAAGGAGTATTGGAGCATCCTGCGGCACGCCGTCACCTTCCGCCGGGCGGAGGACCCGGCGCTGCGTTCGGCCGTGCACGCCTGCCGGCTGTTCGTTTTGTCCTTTGCGGCGCTGGTGGGGCTGCTGGTGTGGGCGGGGCTGTACTGGTTCGTTGCCGTGACGCTGGCGGCGACCTTCGCCCTGGTGGTCATCCTGATTGCGCGCATGACGGCGGAGATCGGCATTCCGTGGCTGGTGAGTTTCAGCGGCGCGGCGACGAGCATCCCGCTGAAGCTGCTCGGTTCGGTGGCCATGGGGCCGAAGGGGCTGGCGTTCATGGCCGTGGTGGGGGCGGTGCTGACGGCCAACACGTCGCACAGCATTGCCGCTGCGGAGACGACGTGCCGCAAGCTCGAGGAAAAGCAGGGCGGGCTGCCGCGCTGGGCCTTCAACCTTTTCCTGCTGGCGGCGCTGGTGACGGCCCTGGGGGCGGGAACCTACGCGGCCTTCTGGGATAACTACAGCTTCGGCTCGCGCAAGGAGGGGCACCTGCGCCAGAGCGTGGCGAACGCGATGGAGAGCGCCAGCTCGGAGATCAGCCGCCTGCGCAGCGAGGGCAAGGACGCGGACCTGAGCGGGCTGCCGTCGGGCGAGCGTTTCCGCCGGACGTGGGCGGCGGTGCGACCGGACACGAACTTCTGGAGCTTCTTTTTCGTGGGGGCGGCGGTTGTGGCCGGGTGCGCCTTTATGCGTCTTCGTTTCACATGGTGGCCCTTCCACCCCCTGCCGTTCCTGTTGATTGACACGTGGTGTCTTTCGCGGTTGTACGCGTCCTTCTTCGTCGCCTGGGTCATCAAGCTGGCGCTTCTTCGCATCGGCGGGGGGCGCTTCTTCACGCGGGCGAAGCCGTTCTTCATCGGCGTCATTGTCGGCCAGCTCGTGACGATCGTGTTCTGGATTCTCGTCGGCATCATCTACTATCTGGTCAAGGGCGTGCCGCCCGAAGCGCCGCCGCCGCTCATCTGAGCGCCGGGGCGCGAGGCGCCCGCATACAGGACGACCATGCTCGACGTGCGCGAACAAGCCCGATTGCCCTTCCGGCGGATGCTCGACCTCTGCCTGGATACGATCTCGTACCGTCTCTTCCGCTCGGCGGTGACGGTGGTGATCATCGTCCTGGCGATCGCCTTCCTGGCCAGCATCATGGTCGAAGGGTACCTGGGGCGGTCGGTGCGCGATACGGTGGTCGGCAAGACGCTCCGCCGCACGGCCTACAGCCGCTTCATGGTGCGGGCCGGGCACGTGGAGTCCATCGAGTCGCTCCTGGCCTCGATCAACGCGCTGCGTCCGGGGACGACGGACTACGACAACTACATGGCCTGGGCGGGGGTGAAGACCGACGCGCAGGCGGCGGCCTTCTTGAAGCGCACGCGCACGGCGGGGCGGTACCTGGACTTCTTCGAGGGGCTCTCGGTCGGGCGGCGGGCGTTGCTGGTGCGCGGCGAACGCGACCTGGCGATCTTCGACTGGCTGACGGACGCCAGGAACCGGGAGTCTTTCCACGAGCATCTGTCCAAGCAGCGCTCGTTGAAGCTGCCGGGCGCGCCGGGGGAATTCGATGCGTTCATCGCCGACTGGCCCGCGACGCGCCGGCAGCTCGAGGCGTGCCGCGCCGGCTACCAGGACACGGTGCATCGGATTGCGGCCCTGAGCGGTCCCGGCGGCGTGGGCGCGGCCCTGGCGGCGGCGGCGGCGGAGAACCGGACGGAGGCCTTCTTTGCGCAGGTGCGCGCCGCCGGGCTGCGCACGGACCCGAAGGAGATTCCGGACATTCTGGCCGGCATCCGTTATCAGCGCGAGTTCAACTGGGCGATCGAGCAGCTCCGCAAACAACCGGTGCGGACGACGTGGAACCGCGAGTGGCAGGAGCGCTTCAGTCCGACGCTGGCCCTTCGGGCTGCGGCGGACTCCCCCGCCCGCGTGTCGTGGATTGCCGGGGCGCTGGCGAAGGGCGACGCCGCCGACCGCGCGCGCTGGGAGAAGGAGAAGGCGCGCATTCTGGCCCGTACCCCGGAGGGGCAGACGCCGAAGCTGCCGCCGGAGCCGAAGAGCTGGTCGGAAGGCTTTGAGGCGGAACGCTTTACGCGCATTGCGCGCGAGTACGCCGCGCAGGCGGAGCTTCTCGAAGCGGAGCAGGCCCTCCTGAACCGCTACGGGCGCACTGCCGGCCTGAGCGAGAAGGCCGTCTGGCTGATCCTGGTCTCCTTTGTCGTGTGCGTGGTCGGCATCGCGAACGCCATGCTCATGAGCGTGCTGGAGCGTTTCAAGGAGATCGCGACGATGAAGTGCCTGGGGGCGCGCAACGGCACGATCGGTTTCCTTTTCATCACCGAATCCACGATCATGGGCATCATCGGCGGCGTCATCGGGATGGTGCTGGGCTTCCTGATCGTGCTCGGGCGCATGTCGTGGACGTACGGGGGGATGCTCTACGAGCGCTTCCCTTACGAGAGCATCTGGTACACCTTCCTGATGTGTCTGGCGTGCAGCCTGGTGCTGTCGGGCGTGGCGGCCATTTACCCGGCGCGCGTGGCGTCGCGGATGGCCCCCATGGAAGCCATGCGGGTGGATTGACGGACGAGCGGACGGACCATGCAGAACGCAGAAGCGACGACGCAGAACGGAACGGAACAGGAGGCGACGCCGCGCCGCCGGCGGATCAGCCCCGTCATCATCCGCGCCGTCAACGTCACCAAGGAATACCGCAAGGGGGACGTCGTCACGCGCGCCCTTCGCGGCATCACCTGCGAGGTCCGCCGCGGCGAGTTCATTTCGATCATGGGCCCGAGCGGCAGCGGCAAGACGACGTTGTTCAATACCATCGGCGCGCTGTCCACCCCCACCGCCGGGCGCGTGCTGATTGACGAGGTGGACGTGGCCCAGCTCAACAACGACGAACTGGCCTACGTCCGGTGCAAGAAGATCGGCTACATCTTCCAGTCCTACAACCTGGTGCAGGCGATGACGGCGCAGGAGAACGTGATGACGGCCATGCTCTTCGCCGGCGTCATCGCGGACGAGGCGCGCAAGCGCAGCATGCGCATCCTCGACCGCGTGGGCCTGAAGGAGCGCTGGTTCCACCTGCCGAAGGAGCTTTCGGGCGGCCAGCAGCAGCGCGTGGCCATTGCCCGCGCGCTGGCCAACGAGCCCAAGATTCTTCTCTGCGACGAGCTGACGGCCAACCTGGACCTGCACACGGGGCAGGAGATCATCAACCTGCTGGTGGAGCTGAACAAGGAGCAGGGCGTGACGGTGATCTGCTCGACCCACGACTATCGAATGCTCGACAAGTCCGACCGCATCTTCTGGATTCGGGACGGTCTGATCGAGAAGGTCTGGGAACGCAAGGACGTGAAGATCAACCTCGGGACCATCGGGATCCCGCATTGAGCGCCGGAGCGGCGTCGTCCGCTCCCTGTCGAAGAAGCGAGAAGCCACGTTGAAGCGTCTGGCACTGACATTCTGGATCGGCGCGCTCTGGGCGGCGGCGGCAGCGGCTGCGCCGCAGGAGCTCGATGCGGCCCGCTTCGCCGCGCACCTGAAGGCCCTCACCGCCGACGGCCACCGCCTGTCGGGCACGCCCGAGGGCGTCCGGGCGGGCGACTACATCGAGGCGCAGCTCTCCGCGATGAAGGGGCGGGCGCTGTCGCAGCGCTTCAGTTTCCCGCAGCAGATCATCGAGCGCGCCGAACTGCGCCTGGGCGCCGGCGTGGTCGTTCCGCTTGAGCCCCTGGCCGCCAACGGCGTCCAGCTTTGCGTCACCCCGCCGGAGGGCCTTCGCGGACCGGTGTACTACGTCGGCAAGGCCGGCGACGCGGAGCTCGCGGGTCTTCGTCTGGACGGCGCGATCGCCGTGGTGGACCTCGACGCGCGCAACGCCGTTGCCGCGCTCTTCCGCCTGGGGGTTCGGGCGATCATCTTTGTGGGTGTGGACCCGATAGACCGGTCCGACGCCCGCGCCAAGCGCAGCTACGTGAGCTTCGACGCGCCGCGCTTCTATCTCTCCCGCGAGGCGGCCGCCAAGGCCGGCCTGTTGCAGGCGCCCGCGCGGGGGGCGGCGGAGGCGACGCTGATTTCCCGCGCGCGCTGGGAGAAGCGCGCCGGACGCAACCTCTTCCTGTGGATTCCGGGGACCGCCCCGCGTTTTCCCAAGAGCAGCCAGGATGAGTACGTCATCCTCTCCGCCTGGTACGACAGCGTCGGCCTGGTGCCCGGCAACTCGCCGTGCGAGGAGCCGGCCGCCAACTGCGCGGCGCTGCTGGAGACCGCGCGCCTGCTCTCGGAGAACCCGCCGCGCCGCTCGGTGCTGGTGGCCTTCTTCGACAACCACAACAACTACCTGGACGGCGGACGGCGCTTCTTCGCCGCGCTGCGCCGGAGCATTCCCGAGGGGCTGCCCGACCCGCTGCCGGTGCGGCTGCGGTTCGTGGCCGAGGAGCGCGCCTACCTCGGCACGCTGTCGGAATACCTCGGCCAGACCGATCTCTTCGAGACACCCGGATCGAAGCTGAAGGATGAAGTCTTCTTCCGGCTGGGCCAGGAGACGCGGTTCCAGTACGACGACCGTCTCCAGCGCCTGGCGGACATGCGCCTGAAGCGCGACCGGCTGAAGGCGGAGAAGAAGGACGTGTCTGCGCTGGAAGCGGAGATCGAACGCGTGCAGGGCGACCAGCGGGCCTGGCAGGCCGTGCGCGAGTGCATCCGCGACCGGCGCGCCCCCGACCTGCCGAAGGACGTCCGCAAGCTGGCCTCGAAGCGCGATCTGACCTCTGAAGAAGCGGCAGACCTCGAAGCCGGACGGCAGACGGCGGAGCGCATGAAGAAGAACTTCGCCGCGGCCGTGGCCACGTTGCGCGCGGACGTCGAGGCGCGTCGGGCGGAGCTCGACGAGATCGAGGCGCAGCTTCAGGACGCCGTGGCCGTCACCGACGCCCTGGAGCGCGGCACGCCTGTCGCGCACGCGGCTTATCGCTTCACCGCCGGGGGGGAGCGATGGGTTCTCAGCCCGCGCGGCACGCTGCACTCCAAGTTCTTCACCAGCTGTCTCAACCAGGTTTCCGCGGCCCTCGGCAAGGACCGAGCGGCGTTGAAGTTTGTCTGGGAATCGCGCGCCACGTGGGAATCGGGCAGCGGCACGGCCAACGTGTACAGCCCCCTGGCCTCGCACGAGGAATCTTTCCTGGCCGAGGCTTTCGAGATTCCGGCGATGGAGTTGCTCACCGAGCAGGACCGCGCCTCGCGATGGGGCATGCCCGACGCGCGCTTCACCCCCGCCGAGCTGGATCGTGTCCGGCTCCATGCCTCGCACTTCCTTCCCTTCATTGAGCATTTCGCCTCGGCGGAGACGGCGTCCGTCAAGAACAACATCACCCAGGACCGCAAGCCGTTCATCGAAGAATACCAGTGGAATGACGGGTCGCATGAGGCGGACGGGCATCGCGTCAGAAGCTTCCCCTACGGCCAGACCTCGGCCATCCGCTCCGAACCGTACTGCCTGCTGCACATCCACAACAGCGGCAAGCCGTTCGAGTTCCCGGACTACTACCTGTACTCGGACGGCAACGGCGTCTTCCCGCTGGTGGCCGTCAACCGCGCCTACCGGGCGTTCGGCGTCGAGGCCGCGCGTTTCGATGCCGACGGCCGGATCACGATGATCAGCACCTCGACGCCCCGCAACGTGGGCGCCTCCGTGCAGACCGGCTGGGACAAGGCCAGTTTCATCTCGCCCAAGGCGATTACCGGCTGGTACGGCATCAGCACCATGTTCAACGGCCAGAAGGGGCAGGTCGTCGGACGCCTCCTGCCCTTCGGCGACACCTTCCAGCAGGGGTCCTTCAGCCTGCTCAACGGGCTGGCGAACTCGCTCTACCCGCGCGTGCACTTCCGCTACGATGCCCACATGGGGGCCGGGGTGTACTTCGTCGAGCGGCCCCTGGGCGTGAAGTTGCTCTATCGCGACCCGCGCCGGCAGGACGAAGTCGCGCTGTACATCAACCCGCAGGAAGGGCAGCCGATGGGCGTCGGCTACCCGCCGGGGGTGCAGGGCAACATGGAGGCGCCCGTCTATACGCTCGACCTGCGCACCGCCCTGGCGGAGGACATGTACCGCCTGAACGAAGTGCGCCTGGAATCGCTGCGCCGCAAGAACATCATTCTGAACTTCTACGAGGACCTGCACGTCCAGACGAACGCGCTGCTCGAACGGTTCCACGCGGCCCGCGCACAGGCGCGCCACGCCGACGCCGAGATCGCCGCCGGGACGGCGGCGGCCTACGAGCGCCGCGTGTACGTGCCGATCATGCAGACGATGAACGACATGATCGTGGCCGTCACGGTCCTGCTCATCCTGACCCTGCCCTTCGCCTTCAGCCTTCAGAATCTGCTGCTGGCGACGTACAACATCTACAAGAAGATCTTCGGGTTCATCGCCTTCTTCATCCCCGCCTTCATCATCCTCTACCTGACCCACCCGGCCTTTTCCTTTGCGGCCACGCCCATCATCATCTTCCTGGCCTTCTTCATCATCGTGATGAGCGGCGTGGTGATCTACATCATTTCCGGGAAGTTCTTCTACGAGGTGAAGAAGCTGCAAGGGCTGGCGGCCGCCGCGCACACCTTCGAGAAGAGCTTCTTCGGGCATCTCGGGTCGGCGGTGGCGTTGGCTTTCTCGACCATGCGGCGCCGGCCCGTGCGGACGGCTCTGACGATCGTGACGGTGCTCCTCCTGACCTTCACCATCCTTTCCTTCGCGGCGTTCCAGTCCGAGCGGGGCATCAACGAGTTCTACCGCGGCTCGACCGAGGGCGACCCCAACAGCCGCTTGCTCCTGCACCGCAAGGTGTGGCACACGATGGACGCAGGGACGCTGCCGGACCTGCGCGGCTACCTCGCCGACCGGTTCGAGTCGCACGGCATCTACTGGCGCGTCTATGAGCTGACAGAGCAGGCGACGACCGAGGAACTGCGGCTGCCGATCCGCGCCGGGGAGCGCACCGCCAACGCTTCGGCCATCATGAGTCTGGACGCGCTCGAGCTGCGCAACGCCGCCGCGCTGCGCGAGGTGCTGCCGGGCCGCACCGAGGACTTCAACGCGGGGCGCGGCGTCTATCTCTCCGAGGTTGTCGCCGGCGAGTTGAAGCTCAAGCCGGGCGACCCGATCCGGATCGAAGGGCTGGATCTCGTCTTCCTCGGCGCGTTCAACTCGCGCGCCCTGCTCGCGGCGCGGCATCTCGACGGCTCGCCCATGCTGCCGATCAACTTCGCCATGACGAAGATGGCGATCGGCGGCTTCGAGCGCAAGGGCAGCGCTTCGGGGGCGGTGAATCCGCTGGAAGACCTCGAGAACGAGCTGGCCGCGCTCGGCGCGGAGGCCCTGGAGCCGGTTTCGCCCGACTCCGTCATCATCGCGCCGACCGCCCTGGCCGAGCCGCTGACGATGGGGCTGCGCGGGCTGATGATCTACCCGAAGAAGGAAGGCCAGGACCTGGACAAGCTCGCCCACAACCTGGCCCTCCTCAACGACGACGGCGTCTATCTCAACAAGGGGGGCGAAACGACCTTCTTCCTGTACGGCGACAAGGTCGGCGTCTCGGGCGCGCGCGACATCATCCTGCCGCTCATTCTCGGCGGGCTGATTGTCTTCTCGACGCTGCTGGGCTCGGTGATTGACCGCGAGAAGGAGATTTACACCTTCTCGGCATTGGGTCTGGCGCCGCGGAATATCGCCATGCTCTTCTTCGTCGAGGCCGGCATCTACGCCGTCATCGGCGGTTTCGGCGGCTACATGCTGGGTCAGGTCGTTACGCGCGTGATGGAGGTTCTGGCCTCCTACGGTCTCTTCCGCGCGCCGGAGATGAACTATTCCTCGAGCACGGCCATCACCACGATCCTCATCGTCATGGCGACGGTGATCGTTTCGACCATCTATCCCGCCCTCCAGGCCGCGCAGAAGGCCACGGCGGAGACGGCGCGGCGCTGGAAGATTCCGGCGCCCAAGGGGGACGTGCTGGACTTTGATTTCCCCTTCACGATCTCGCGCTACGACATCACGGGGATCATCTGCTTCATCCGGGAGCACTTCAACAACCACGCCGACCGGACTGTCGGCGCCTTTGCGGCGGACCACATCTCGCTGGTGAAGGAGGAGACGCACGGCATGGCCTCGCTGCGGGCAACGATCTGGCTTCAGCCGTTCGACCAGGGGATCAGCCAGCGTTTCGAGATTACCGCGCGCCCCTCGGACATCCCGGAGGTGTGCGACGTTCACCTGCGCATCGAGCGTCTGTCCGGGCCGCCGGCGGCCTGGCGTCGCTCGAACACCTTGTTCCTGGAGGACATGCGCTCACAGTTCCTGCTGTGGCGCACCCTGGCCGCCGACGTGCGCGAGCATTACCTGACCCTTGCGGAGGAGGTCGAGGCCGGCATGGGCATCGCCCTGCCGGACCCTGCCGACGCCGCGGCGAAGGAGGAAGAGAAGAGCGATGCTGGGCGGTGACAAGGACCTGGAAGTTTATCGAAAGCTGATGGAGCCCCCGGGCACCTACGAGGAAGGCTTCTCGTGGACGGCCGTCTTCGGGGCGATGTTCATCGGCTTTCTGATGGTGCCCGGCTCCATCTACATGGGCCTGCTGGCGGGCATCGGCGTCGGGCCAGCCGCCCAGTGGGTGACCGTCATCCTCTTTATCGAAATCGCCAAGCGCGCGCACAAGAGCATGAAGCGCGCCGAGATCTTCATCCTCTTCTACATGGCCGGCGCCGTCCTGAGCGTGCCCTTCGAGGGTCTGGTCTGGCATCAATTCTTTGTTCAGAGCCAGGCCGTGGCCGGGCAGGGGATGCGCGAGCTCATCCCCATCTGGTATGCGCCCAGCGACCCGGCCGTCCTGGCCGAGCGGAACTTCCTGCACGTCGCCTGGTTGCCGGCGATCGGGCTGATTCTCTTCAAGACCATCGTCTCCCAGATTGACAACAACGTTCTGAGCTACGGCCTCTTCAAGCTCGCCAGCGACCGGGAGAAGCTCCCCTTCCCGATGGCGCCCATCGGCGCGCAGGGGATCATGGCGCTGGCGGAGGACCTGGAGGACGTGGACGACAAGAAGGTGACGAGCTGGCGGTGGCGCGCCTTCGCCATCGGCGGGGCCATCGGGCTCGTCTTCGGCTTCATCTACATGGGCATCCCCACGCTTTCGCCCGCCCTCCTCGGCAAGAAACTTCAGATTCTTCCGATCCCGTTCTCCGACTGGACCGGGCGCACGGAGAAATTCCTGCCCGCCGTGGCGACGGGGCTTTCCTACAACCTGGGCGCCTTTATCATCGGCATGGTGATCCCCTTCTGGGCCATCGTCGGCGCCTTCTTCGGGCTGATCGTCACCTTCATCATGAATCCCGTTCTCTACCACTACAACATGCTGCCCTCGTGGCAGTCCGGCGACAGCACCGTGGAGACGCTCTTCAAGAACACGGTGGACTTCTACTTCAGCTTCGGGCTCGGGATTTCGCTGGCCGTCGCCGTCATCGGCTTTTCGGCGGTCTTCGCCGGCATCCGCAAGCTGCGCCGGCACCAGGGCGACGCCGCCATTGTCGAGGTTCCCAAGGACCGGGGCGACATCCCCACGTGGATCGTCGTCGGCTCCTACCTCCTGACGACGGCCTCGTACCTGGTCGTCAGCGGCTACCTGATCGGCTGGCATACCGGGGTCATGGTCGTGCTGCTGGTGTATGGGTTTGTTTACACGCCGGTCATCAGCTACGTCACCGCGCGGCTCGAGGGGATCGCGGGGCAGGCGCTGTCCATTCCCTTCGTCCGCGAGGCCGGGATGATCCTCTCCGGGTACAAGGGGGTGGCCTGCTGGTTCCTGCCCTTCCCGCTGCACAACTACGGCGTGGCGACGGTCTTCTACCGGCAGGCCGAACTGACGGGAACGAAGTTCACCTCGATCTGGAAGACGGTGCTGACGGTGGTGCCCTTCATCATTCTCTGCTCGATCTTCTTTGCGCAGTTCATCTGGGCGATGGGGCCGATCCCGTCGAGCAACTATCCCTTTGCCGACGCGCTGTGGGAGCTTCAGGCCAAGAACCAGACGCTCCTGTACTCCGCCACCACGGGCGGCTACTCGCAGTTCATGGAGGCCTTCCGTCCGTGGCTTATCTTCATCGGCCTGGCGGCGGGGCTGGGGCTCTTCGTCATCCTCAAGTGGATGGCGGCCCCGACGATGCTGCTCTACGGCGCGGTGCGGGGGCTGAACCAGAGCATCCCGCATACCCTCGTCGTCGAGTTCGCCGGGGCGCTGCTGGCCCGCTACTACCTGGAGAAGAAGATGGGTCTCAAGTGGCGTCAGTACGCCCCCGTCGTCAGCGCCGGGTTCTTCTGCGGCGCCGGCCTGATCACCATGTTCTGCATCGGCATCACGTTCCTTTCGAAGTCCGTCTTCAAGTTGCCCTTCTGATCGTTCGCCGTTCGTCCTCTTCACCGAGGCCCCCGTGCCTGAAACACTCATCAAGCTCACCGGCGTCAGCAAGGTTTACGGCAGCGAGTCGAACCCCGTGTACGCCCTGCGCGACGTCACCGTCGAGATCTTCAAGGGCGAGTACCTCTCGCTCATGGGGCCCTCGGGCTCCGGCAAGAGCACGCTGTTCAACATGATCGGCGGTCTCGACCGCTGCACGGCCGGAACCGTGGAGATCGGCGGGGTCAATCTGGGCCGCCTCAACGACGCGGAGATGGCGTACTTCCGGGGGCGGCACATCGGCTACATCTTCCAGGCGTACAACCTCATCCCCTCGTACACGGCCATCAAGAACGTCGCCCTGCCCGCGCTTTTCGCCGGGGCGCCGCCGAAGGAGGCGGAGGCCCGCGCCGTGGCCGTGCTCGAGAAGGTGGGCCTGGGGCACCGGCTCACGCACCGCCCGCAGGAACTCTCCGGCGGCCAGCAGCAGCGCGTGGCCATCGCCCGCGCCCTGGTCAACAACCCCACCATCATCCTCGGCGATGAGCCGACCGGGAACCTCGACCTCAAGACCGGCGAGGAGATCATCGAGCTGCTGGCGCGTTTCTGCAAGGAATTCGGCACCACCATCGTGACGGCCACGCACGACCACAAGATGCTCAAGACCTCCGATCGCATCGTCTGGATCAAGGACGGCGCGGTGGACCGCGTGGAAGAGACCCACACCCTCAACATCCAGGTCGGCAGCATCGAGGGCACATGAGCACGCAGAGCGCCCGCGGTGTCCGCCTTGCCGCGCGCCCCTGGCGGTGCGCGGTTCCCGTCGGGGGCTGAGCCATGGCCACCTCCTTTGCTCCTGTGGCCTGGCATCATCTGCAACTGGACCTGCCGGGGCACTGGGAGGTCGTCGCCTACCGCAAGGACCCCCGCAACGGGGAGATCGCCCTTGCCGACCGGGCCGGCGAGGCCCTGCGCGCCTTCTGGCGCGTGATGCAGAATCGCCCCGTCCTCAAGCCCCCCCTCATTGACCTCATTGCCGCGCAGGAGGAGATCGCCCTCGACAAGACCGAGATCCGCCGCCGCCTGGTGGAGATCGGGGACTGGCTCGCTTTCCTTCCGCGCGAGCGGGAGCTGCCCTGCTTCGCGGCGTACTACCATCCTCCCGCGCAGGCGCTGCTCAATCTGACCTTTCCGCCGCATCCGGACACGGCCGACCGCGGCCTGATCCGCCGCATCCTGCGCTCGTGGCGGCCCAATGACGGCCCCGAGCGCCGCTGGGCCGCCTTCGGACTCGACGTCACCCTTCCCGAGGCCATGCGCCTGGACGGCGTCAGCGCCATGCCCGCCGCGCAGGTGCTCACCTTCGAGAACAAGCGCGAGGAGGTCGTTGCGCTTCACCGGTACGGCATGGTCCCGCTCATTCTCGGCGGCGACGATCTCGCCGGCTTCTGCGCTCGCATCAAGGGCCGCCGAACCGCCCTGCACCGCGCCGGGCATTTTCGCAAGGACGACCGGCACGACGGCGTCATCCTGGAATACACCACCCGAGGCAAGGGGGGGCTGGACTCCCTGCTGGCGCGCATCTGGCTGGGGCGCATCTGGGTCTGGCGGTGCGACGATTCGAAGCGGCTGTACATCCTCGATCATCACGCTCCGGAGAAGAACCACATCGCCGGTTTTCCCGACCGCGTGAGGGTCCGATGAGCGATTCCCCCCGGGCCGTGGCGGCGTGGATTGAAGCGCAGATGCGCTCTATCCCTCTGCGCACGGAGGGCGTCTCCGCCCGCCGGACCGGGCTGGGCGGACTGGAGCTGACGATTCCTCTGACGCATCGCGGCCTGGCGCAACGCCTGCGCTTCCTGCTGCGTCTTTCGGACGTCCGGCGCATTGAGCTGGACGCGCTGGGCGCGCATCTCTACGGCCTGTGCGACGGCCGCCGCACCGTCGAGGAGATCGTCGAGATGCATCAGAGCGAGTGGAAGCTCACCTTCTTCGAGGCGCGGGCCATGATCCTTTCCTACCTCCGCCTGCTCTCCCGGCGCAACCTCATCCTCTTCCTTACCCCCGAGGAGCAGAACGCGAAGGGAGCCCGCGAATGACGCGCGTCACGAAGAAGCAGTTGGCCCTGCTCCGCTCCCTCGACACGCGCCGGGGCCGCGACGAGACGGGCCTGTTCCTGGCGGAGGGACTGCGGCTCTGCGCGGAGATGGCCTCGGCGGGCGCGCCGGCGGAACTCGTGCTGACGACGGAGGCGGCGCGCGCCAAGCCGGAAGTCGCCGCCGTCCTGGCGCGTTTCGAGGCCGCCGGAACGGCGGTCGTCCTGGGCGAACCGCACGACGTCGAGCGCGTGAGCGACACCGTCCACAGCCAGGGGATCGTGGCCGCCGCGCGCCGGCGCGAGACGTCCCCGGAGGCGCTGTCCTTCGGCGCGCGCGCTGTCGTCGTCGCCCTGGATGCCGTGGCGGACCCCGGGAACGTCGGCACGGTCATCCGCACGGCGGCGTGGTTCGGGGCGGACGCGGTGCTCGCCGGACGCGGCGGCGCGGACCCGCTGAACCCCAAGGTCGTCCGCGCCACGATGGGCGGCATCTTTCACCTGCCCGTCTGCCGCGACGTGGACCTGGGCGCCGCGCTTCCGGCGCTGCGGCGCGCCGGGTTCCGTATCGCCGCCGCCGACGTGGACGGCGCGCCCGAATGGCGGAGCTGGGCGGCCTCTCCGCGCGTCGCGCTTCTGCTCGGCGGCGAAGCGCGCGGCATCGAGCCGTCCCTCCTGGCCCAGGCCGACGTCCGAATCGCCATCCCCCGGCGCGGCGCGGGGGAGTCGCTCAATGTGGCCGTCACCGCCGGGATCCTCCTGGCGAGCGCCGAACGATGAACCGCCCCTCTTCGAAGACCGCGGACAGCCCGGGCGCCCCTGCGCGATTCTTCGCCGATCGGCAGCAGTGGCGCGTCGGCGGAAGGACGTTGCGCCTGGTCAAGACGATCGTTCGCGAGCCGCTGCCCGGTGGAACCACGCTGCAACTGCTCGATTCCGGCGGCGCGGCGCTCGACACGGAGGAGGTCCACCCGGACACCCGCTTCCCCTGGGGCTGCGGCTTCTGGATTCCTCCGGCAGCCCTGAAGAGGCCGCTGCGGATTCGCATTGAGCGCCCCGGTGAACGGCCGGAGACGCGCGCTGTGCGCCTGGGGCGCGCGCCCGCGCCCGCCGCGCCCTATGATCCGCCGTCCGCGCTTCATGAACGCCTCGACGCCCGCGAGCGGGCCGCCGACCTCTGGCCGGGAGTGCGCCGGGGCTTCGACGTCAGCGCCTGGCTCCGCCGGTACGACATCCTCTACGAACGCCCCGCCGCGCACTGGACCGACGGGCTCTACCTCGGCAGCGGCATCCTCGGCGGCAGCGTCACCGGGTCGTCCGACGGGCGCTTCCATCTCGGGCTCGATCATGCCGGCATCTGGTGGGCCACCCCCGAGGGTCGTCCGCTGGGGCGCGGCTACGCCGCCGACCTCTGCCTGGAGTACGCGCCCTCCGGGGCCTTTCGGCAGCGCCTCTCGATCGGCAACGGCACGCTCCGCACCCGGCATGGCGCCCTGGGCATCCTTACGTGGTTTGACCGGAAGACCCATGCCGCCGTGCTGGAGCTCCGCGCGCGGCGCCCCGCCGTCGTGCGGCTGACCCTCTCACGCCGGGCGCTGCCGCTGACGGCGCGGGGACGCCCCTCGCTGCTGAACGGGAGCTGGGCGCGCGTGACGAGCGGGCGCGAGATCGCCGCGCTCAAGCGCCTGCTTCGCGCCGCGCCGCGCGCCGAGATCGTGGCGGCGGAGGGCGCGTTGGTCTGCCGGGGGCCGAACCTCTCCGTTCTCTCCTTCCTGCGCGTTGCGCCGGAGGCGCGTTTGGAGAGCGTCGGCGGCCGCCTGACGGCGGAGCTTCGCGTGAAGCCGGGCCGGGTGGCGCGTCTGGCCGTGACCGCCGCCGTCGGACGGGAGGAATCGGCCCTCCGCGCGGAGGCCGCGCGCGCCGCCGACGAGGCGTTGCGCCGCTCTCACGCCGACCACGCCGCCGACTGGCGCGCCTTCTGGCAGCGGTCCTTCCTGCGCCTGTCCGACCCCGTCCAGGAGAACCTCTATTACCAGGGCCTCTATCAAATGGCGTGCTCCTTTGCGGGCGACCGCGCGCCAGGGTTCTTCGGGCTGACGCAGCCGGTGGACCACCGCACCTGGCTCGATTGCCACGTGACCGACGCGCAGACGGAGATGCTGACCTGGGGGGCCTATGCCTCGAACCACCTGGCCCTGACGGCCCCCCTGCTGGCGGGCTACCTGGAATGCTGGAAGGAGCACGCCGAGCACACCCCGGCGCCGGGCGCCAAGTCCACGCACTGGTTCCAGCCGATGGAGGGGGGCGGGCACGCCTCGCTGGCGCCGGGGCCGCGCGATGAGTACCCCTTCGGCTCCCCGGCCTGGCACGCGCTGGACTACTGGCACGACTATCTCTATTCCGGCGATCGGGATTTCCTCCGGCGGGCGGCCTACCCCGTCCTGCGCGCCTGCGCCGAGGCCCTGCGCCGCACGATGACTCCGCGCGGCGGCCTCCTGCACTGCCTCGACAGCGCCTCCGCGGAACAGGCGGACACCGCCGTGGATAACGTGTACGACCGCGTCTGCGTGGAGGCGTGTCTGCGCGCGGCGATCCGCGCTGCCGGGATTCTGCGCCTGGACGCGCGGGAGCGCCGGCTCAATGAAGCGGCGCTGCGCCGCCTCTTCCCCCTCCCCTCGGACGGACGCACGATCTTCGAGACGGCCTCCAATCCACACCCCTACCGCTGCCATCCCGTGGTGCTGATGGGGCTCTACCCGCTGAACCTCTGGCGCGCCGGGATGCCGGAGTGGGCGATGGCGCAGCGGACCTTCGACGTCGTCACGAACCTCTTCGGCTTCCATTATGAGGACCGCCATCGCACGATCGTCGGGCACGAGGGCGGCATCGAGCCGAACGGCCACGCGACGTCCTTCCTGCTGGCCTTCGCGGCGCGGCTGAGGCGGCCCAGGGATTTCGACCGGCTTTTCGACGCCCTGGTTCTGGGCCGGCAGTTGAAGACGAACGGGCTGCGTTCGATTGCGGACCCGCGCCACTCGCGCGAGCTCGAGCGCATGGGGATCATCGAGGCCAGTTCCGGCCAGAGCGCCGCGCTGGCCGAGCGGCTGCTGCAATCCTGGCCGGACCGGGTGGAGGTCTTTCCCTGCGCGGAGGCGGGTCGTCCGGCGCGCTTTGCGGGGCTGCGGGCCATGGGCGGCTTCGTCCTCAGCGGGGAATGGACGGGCCGGCGCGTGTCTTTCGTTGCGGCGCATGCGCTCACCGGCGGGCGGCTGGAGCTTCGCGCGCCGTGGGCTTCCGGGCGGACGGTCCGGGTGCGTCGCGCGGGCGGTGTCGAGACATGGCGCGGCGCGCTACGCCTGCGCAAGGGGGAAACGGTCATCCTGGCGCAGGACCGGGGGAATCTGCGGGAACGCTCCTGGCGCGAACGCGCGCGCCCCGCGACGCGCCCGGTGGCCATCCCCGTGCCTCGGACCGACCCGCATTCGCCCGACGTCTTGTATTACCCCGAGGACCTCCCCCACGGGCAGGTCCCGATCAACGGCCATCTGCACATCGGCCTTCCGGCGCGTCCGCCGCGCCCGGCCAAGCCCGCCTGGGGGCAGGCTGGGGCCCTTCGCCACGCCGCCGACGCTGACCCGCGCCTGCGCCAGACGGCGGCGCGCGTTCTCGGGCGCCACCCCGGCGCGCCGTCCGTCCGCGCGCTGGAGACATTGGCCGGCGACGGCGTTACCATCGTCGCCGCAACGGCCCTTGTCTCCCTGGCGGCGCACAACCGGCCGGAGTCCGACGCGGCGCTGGCCCGGTTGCTTCGGAGGTTGCCGCCGGGCTACCTTCGCCGCGAAGGGGCCAAGGCGTTGAACCGCCGACGTCTTCTGGCGCGGATGGACACGCTGTTGAATGCCCTGCGCCCGCGGAAGACCCGGTAGGAGTCGGCCATGTCCTGGACCTGCCCGCACAATGACCGCGACCATTGCCGCCTGCGCCGCAAGCCGTGCGCGCCGGGCGAGGCGGGGTGCGTGCTCTACGGCAAGGCATCCATGCCCCCGGACGCGGACTCCGGCGCGCCCGTCAGGGGTCCAGCTTCAGCAGGAAGCGCCCGTCGCCCAGGTCGCTGTCCTGCACCGTCCAGCGCACAGCCCCGGCGGCGGGCGTGAGCGTCGTCCACGTCTGCCCGTCGCGCGACCACGCGGCGGCTTGGGCTCTCAGCGAGAGCTCAAATCCGGTGTTGGCCTCGATCGCGTAGCCGGCATCGGCATTCCGGCACAGCGAGACCTGCGTGGGCGCCCGCCAGAAGCTCCCCGGTCCGAACTGGTACACCATGATCCGGTCGCCTGCGGCAAAATCCTTCTCCGTTACGTCGTCGCCGAACAGATGAATCTTGTCGCCGGCGACGTTGCCGCGCCATGACCGGTTCGTGCGCGGGCTGGGCACGACGAGTTGCTGTGACTGGCCTTCCTTGAGATTGGGGCGAATCGCCATGTCCAGCGTGGCCTGGACCGCGTTTCCGGGTGTCCGCTGGACCGCGTCAATGGCCCCGGTGTACACCCCCGCGTCCTTGCGCCACGTCAGGCTCCCTTTCTCGCCGTCGCACTGCACGCGCCGGGCCTGGAAGCTGGTCCAGTTCGCCCGTCGAAACCCGGGAGCGTCGGGAAGGCCGACCTCGAAGAATGCGCCGTCGAGGACGCGCTCGGGGAGGCGGCCCTTGAAGGTCAGCCGCTTTTCGAGGTAGTCGGCCTCGGCAACCTGGATCTTCCACTCCTCACGAAGAGGCTTCACCGTCAGAGTGGCTGTCTGCAACAAGGCGCCGCCGGCGAGGCTCGCCCGCCGAATGCCCTGGTCGTCGCGCGACAGGTAGGCGAACCGCCCCTGCACGCGAGTGCCGTCGGCGAGCGTGCGCAGCGCGGGGGCGCTGTCGGTGAAGCACAGGTCCTGCACGCCGTCTTTCAGCCGGATGTGCAGGGCGACGGGCCCATCGGAGCGGCCGGTGTCTCCCTCGATCCGGACGGACTCGACAAAGGACTCGCCCGCGAAGGGCTCCCAGACCGCTGCAAAGGTGGACTGCGCTATGCGTTCGGCGGCGGGGCGGACGAGGTGCGCCTGCCGGGCCATGTCGCCTTGCCGGGAGTCGGCCTGGTACGAAGCGGCTGTCCAGAGGCCCGTCAGAAGCCGCGTTCCCGGCTGTCCGGGCAGGTGGACGCGCAGATACTTTCGCGGGGACTGGGGGTCGAACGCCGCTCCGAGCATGGCCTGCTCGGCAGCGACCGTCTTACGCGGTCCTCGTCCGGCGATCTCGAATTCCCGCGCCTCGCGCGACAGGCGCCAGGTGGCCGTCAGGTCGGCCTGAACCGTGGCCGCCCACTGCTCGCCCGCGATCTTGTAGCCCTTCATCAACTCCTTCTCGTCGGCTGTCAGGTCCTCGCGCGGCAGGTTGATGACGAATTCGTCCTCCGGCGCGGCGTGGAAGTTGTAGGTATGGACCTTGCCGCCGGCCACACGGAAGAAATCCACGACGTAGGTGCGCGGCAGGCGCGCGCCGGGCGGGAGGGGTCGCTTCGGGTTCAACGGAGCGTCGGGCAGGACGCCCGGATCCAGTTCGATGAGGGCGACCTGCCGCTCAAAGGTTCCCGGCGTGCCGGCGGTGGCATCATAGGTCGCCCGTCCTCGGAGGTAGCGGCAGCCCGCCATGTCGCTCAGGTCGGCGACCCAGCAGTTCCCGTCAAAGTCACGATGGTCAATGGTAACCACATTGTGGAGCATGGACTTGACGACGTCGGGGAAGCCGTATCCGGGGCGATTGCCGTGGTCG
The DNA here is from genome assembly GCA_022705425.1 of Planctomycetota bacterium. Lineage (GTDB taxonomy): Bacteria > Planctomycetota > Brocadiia > CAIUPP01 > CAIUPP01 > JAKJEM01. The sequence continues at coordinate 26,302 of JAKJEM010000004.1, read as the reverse complement.
CCGGAGACAGGCATTCCCATGGCCCACAGGTTGAGGTCGAGCGAGTCGCGATGGGAGTGGCCCCAGCCCCAGCCGACGCGGAGGCGCGCGGCGCTGCGGTATCGGAAATCCTGCGCGTCGGGGTTGCCTTCGAGAATCCCGGCCCAGTCGCTCAGCACACGCGACCGTTGGGCGGTGAAGGGGTTACGGGGCGTCCGCTTCGCCGCTTCTTGAATGCCCTGCCACTCTTCGTCCGTTTCGGTGAGGCGTGCGCTGTGGTTCGCCAGACACCAGGCGAACTGGGGGTCTTTCGTCCATCGCCAGCCGTCGCGGAGAAGGGGATGCGTTTCGTGACGACCGGACCCGTAGCCCTGGGTCAGGCCGCCGACATCCCCGATGTGCAGGGCGTGCCCGCCCGCCACGGCGGCTTCGATCACGAAGTACGGGAACTCGGTCATGCGCGGGAACCGCTTCGGATCAAGGATATTGAAGCGTTGTTCCCCGCCTTGCGCCAGATAGTGCTCAATCCATCGGGCGACGTGAATGGAGCTGGGCCCGCCCAGGGTGTAGGAGTAGGAGCCGATCGAATAGGTTCCGTCGCGCTGGGTGGTCTGATAGACCAGGTCCTGGATGCCGGCGAAGGGTTGCGAGTAGATCCAGACGTGCGAGAAGAGCGTCTCCATCCACGGTCGCGAAATCTCCGCGTCGCCTTGCAGGGCGGCAAAGGCGGCCAGGAACTCCGGCTGCCGCTGTCCGAGGTAGTGGTTGTAGTACATCGTCTCCCGCGCGCCATACTGGAGGACGTACGTGTCAAGGTAGGCGATCACATCCTGAGGGGTCTTGACCCACGGGATGTGGCGACCGAGGGCTGTGGCGAACTCCTGATTGTCCTTCAGGTAAGGGAAGATGTAGTCGTAGGTCTTGGCCAGCTCGTCCCACTCGATCATCTGGTAGGAGCGAGTCGCGCGGTGGCGGTGGAGGTAGTCGCACCTGTGGACCGTGTCCATGGGACCTTGAAGGATGATGTTCATGGCGTGCATGGAGGTGTAGGAGGGCAGGTCGTAAGCCACGCGGCACAGGAGCATGGCGGCGTCACGAGCGCAGTCTTCGATGCCGCCCTGCACGTAGTACTTCCGCACGGGGGCGGAATCGCGCTGCAGCCAGGACAGCGCGCGATGCACGGCCTGGCCATTCGCCTGCGCGATGGGAGTGAAGAAACGGGCGTTCTCCTCTCCTTCCACCTCGTGGCGCGTGCCCCAGGGGGGGACCGGGAAGGGCAGGCGGGGCAGGGGCTTGTTCGCCCGCAGGTCGTCGAGGGTGTAGTACTCCCTTGTGCCGTCGGGCGCGTCGTAAACCAGTCGCCAGGGCAACTGCCAGTCCACCTGGCCCCATTCGTTTTCGTAGGCGCGCTCGGGGATGATCACGTCCGGACGCCACGCGGCCTTCGGATTCCACTTGCGGCCGACCCAGCCGCGGGCGACGGAATTGTCGTCCGGCAGCAGCCCCTTCTCCTTGAGTTCCTGCTCCGTTTGCGGATCGGGTCGCGAGTGAATGAGCGGGCCCATCGCCTGGTAGTAATGGCTGTTGATCGGCGGCATGAAGTCCCACAGCGCCTGGTCCTTGCGCTCGCGGCGGATGGCGCGAAGTTCCTCGTCGGTCTTGTCGGGGAACTCCTTGCGCAGCGCGGCGATCGTCTTGCCCACCGCGGCCTGGTACTGGGCGCGCATCTTCTCGGCTTCGGGCGTCGCCCAGTTCGCCTTCAGCGCTTCGGGCGTCACCAGAACGCTCCGGGTCTTCGCCCCGCGGCGCGCCAACTCGGCGAACATGTAGTGCACGTCAAGGTTGTGGACGAGGAGGTCAATCTTCGAGTCGGGATGAAGCCCGATGTCCATGTGGAACGTACGGTCGTCCTCGACGTGGAACCAGAACTCGCCCATGGAGTAGAAGTTCTGCGCGCCGCGCTGGCGCAGGACGTAGTGGTTCACCTCCCCCTTCGGTCCATCGTTTATCTTCATGTCCACGATCAGGTCGAGGGGATAGCCGTTGCGCTGGTTCTTCGGCTCGATGGCGGCGATGAGCCGCACGCAGTGCAAGCCGTTCTCAAGTCCTCTGAGGTCGAAGGCGAACCGCGGACCGCCGGGCTTGAGGCGGACAACGGGCGCGGGCGGACGCGCCTCGCCGGTCATCACGTACCATCGCTTGTCGAACAGCGGCACGACATACTCGACCGGCTCGGCGAAGGTCTCCTTCATCGTCGGAGCGACGGTCGGCATCTCGACGGCGATGAAGTTCCTCACCCGCGTGCGCTCGTTGAACGGGTTGAGCGCGTAGATATACTTCTGGTCGGTCGTCCGGTAGTGTTCGATAGAGCCCGGGTAGTTCAGGTACTCCGGCTTGCCATGAGGCGGACGTTTCTTCTCGGCGTCGGGATCCGCGCCGGGATGGCCGGGCACGGGAGTGCTCGGAAATACCGTCAGCGTTGACGGATGCGGGGCGGCCCGCAGTGTCTTCGGATCGGCCGGTTTCAGGGGAACCGTCTCGGCGGCGGTCACGGCGCCGGCAAGGAGGAGGAGGGAAGCGGTGACAGAGAGCGACAGGGCATTGCGATGGTTGTTCATGATACCCGCGACCTCATTTGTCGGGCGGCGTCAACCGCCACAGGCCGGATTTGGTCTCGCCGCCAGACTCGGCGGTCATGGTCACGTAGAGGTCGTCGCCGGACCAGGCCAGATGGTTGATGGCGGCGGGGAGTTTGCCGAAGGTTGTCCACTTCAGCGTTGCCGGGTCCAGGCAGCCGAGGTGACGCGCTCGGGTGGCGGGGTCGGTGGTCGCGATCCAGATGGCGCCGTCCGTCTCCCGGCAGGCGATGTTGTCAATCCCGCCGTTGATTTCGACCCAGTCCAGCAACTTCTTCTGTGCCAGATCGTACCGGTAGATCGCTCTTTCCGGCGGGATCACTCCGACGATCACGTTGGATTTGCCGGCGTCCGACGTCAGGAAGATCCGGCCGGTGTGTTTGATTCCCGGCTTGACGGTCAGGCGCTCGACCTCTTTCAGGTCCATGTCGTAGAGGACCAGTTGGGCTTCGTCCGGGGGCGGCACGGCGGAGGAGGGGTCCTGGCGCAACGCGCCGGAGAGGACCACGCGCCCGAGTTCGTCCGCCACGACCAGGCCGCGCGGCTCCAGGAAGTTCAGGTTCTCGTGGTGCCCGCCGAAGGCCTTGGCGGCGAGGTCGTAGTAGCCGATTCCGCTGCCGACGCCGGTGCGCTCGCGCCGGCCCAGGAAGTAGATGCGCCCGTTCCTGCCGGGGGCCAGGAAGACGGAGTATTCGGTGGCCGTGTAGGCGTAGAAGTTCCCCAGGAGGCGGGGGTTGATCTCGGCGGGGGGCGGCGGCGCGTCATCGGCGGCCTGGATGCCGTCCGGACGGCGGTTCGCCGTCCACGGCCGGCCGGGGTCGTAAACGGAGAGGTTGCTGGTCGGGTAGCCGCTGATGTAAACGAGCCCGTCATGCACGAGGCGCGGTCCTCGGCTGACGCCGTACCGACCGAAGACCTGGTTCGCGCCCGTCTTCGGGTCGTAGCGGAAGAAGCCGTGATACTGCCGCCCGTTGCCGAAGAGCGTTCCGTCCGGCAGGGCGATCAGCGACTCGATCTCCACCGGGGAGAGGTGCTTGATCTTGAAGCGGGTTTCCTTCCAGGGGTCCTTGGTGCCCTGGGGCCGCCAGTAGATGCGGCAGACGCCCGCGGAGTCGGGGTTCAGGTCGTTGAGGTTCAGCTCCGGCGCGCCCGTGACCGGGTAGGCCGGGGCCTTGACCTGGCGTGGAACGAAGGGCAGGGGCTTCTTGTCGTCCTTCCAGGGGCTGGAACAGGGGTAGATCGCGCCGTCGGCGCACCAGTAGAACTCGTGCTTCTCCTTGTCCTTCTGGCCGCGATGGACGGTGTACACGGCGCGAACGCCCGCCCAGCCTTCGCCGACGCTCAGCCAGTTATCCGGGTCGTCGCGCGTCATCAGGATTCGCGATTCGCCCGTCTCCGCGTTGATGGCGGCCAGTTCGAAGGGCTTCTTGCCGATGGCCACATAGACCCACGGCGGGTCAACCGTCATGTGATAGGGATAGCAGTAGATGGGCCGGTCCTTCACCCCCACCTTGCCGAGGACCTTGACCTCCAGCGTGTCGGGGTTGATCCGCACCACGGCGGGGTTCTGATAGGAATGCGTGGCGCAGTAGAGCATGTCGTCCGGGCCGATCACACGCTGGTAGAAATCGCGGTCGCCCTTGCTGCCGTCGAGCAGGCTTCCGAGCGACCGGATCGTCTCGGTGGCGGGGTCGTAGTAGGAGAGGTCGTTGTTCTGCCGCCCCTGCGGGAAGAAGATGCGTCCATTCTTCGCTCGGGTCTGCACGGTGTAGTTGAAGGTGTTGATAAAGTGGTCGGGCTTGTCCTCGGTGACCCGGCATTCGCCGGTTTCGATGTCCACGATGACGTGCTCCGTCGGCTTCCGCGTGCCGAACTCCCAGAAGGAGGTGATCAGGCTGAAGCCGCCGCGGGCATTGGGCGTCAGCGCCGAGCCCCATGAACGCGCGGAAACGACGGGGGAGACGAGGAACTCGGCGGTGACCGCGCGCTCCGTGGCCGGCTCAATTCGGTCGGGAACGGCGCCATGTGCGGCCAGACCAAGGAACAGGCACAGGGAAACCCACGGCTCGGTGCGCTGGCGTTTGTTCGCCATTTCTCCTCCTGATGGCTTCACGGGCCCCGGTGTCGCGATCCCTGTCATCCGGATACCGTCAGTCGTGAGGGAAGAAGAGGATCCGGGCGGGATCCGGATCCTCTTACAGGCGTCGCTCAGGTCTCTACGGGAGACCAAGCGCGATGAACGAGGCTTACGTCGAGACACGGTGTGGCATTCTGCGCCGCCGTACCGTGTCTTCAGAGCGGGCGTTTACGGCAAGTCAATCCCTTCGGCATTGTCGAACAGGGCATAGACGTATGCGGCGGAAGGAATGGTGTTCCACACGCTGGCGGACATGTGGCTTCCGATGGAACCTTGCCACGTGGCGGTCTGCTTGTCCGTCATGTACGCAATCTTCTGCTCGGGGTCGCCGTACCAGCGGGTGTGCCCGTCGCCATACAGCACATTGTAGCCGTCGCCGTGGACCCATCCGCCAATGGCCGGCATGGTCCTGGGCCAGGACGTGTAGCTGAAGCCGCGAAAGAAGGTGTCGGAGACGATGCACCGGGTACCGAGCTGCTTGCGCGTCGGGAACATCGGGCCGTCGCAAAGAACGTCGCGCCCTTTCGGGTTGGACGCGTTGGAGAACCCGGAGTCCCAGTTCTTGACCGGCAGCGCGCCGGTGGGACCCGAGGTGAAGGTGAAGGGCGAGTTGTGGTTCGCGTCCCAGGGATTGTTGCGGTACGCATAGGCCGAGGCCACCGCGAACAGAGACGCCGCCGCACCCCCATAGGTGTACGCCAGAGTGGAGGCCGCGCCTGTGAAGAACGATTCCGCATCGAAACCGCCCCGCCGCTGCATGGCGCTGGCAGAGCGCATCCCTCGGGCCGTGGCGGGAGTCACCGCCGCATTCTGCCGCTGACAGGCGGCCTTGTAGTCGGCATCCGAACACGTTTCATTCATGCTGGGGCAGTAGTACGACCGCCCGTCCTGAATGTAACTGCCGTCGAGCAGGAACCCCAGGCCGATCGGGGTGAGATTCAGTTGTCCTTTGGCCCAGGAATCCGTGGGTCCTTTGCTGCCCTGTCCGATCTTGTCGCACCACCACAGCTCGAGGGCCTGGGCTCCGCGTCCGGTGTCCGTAAAGACCCGCCCTGTCGCTTTGATCGTCTGCGTCGTGCCGCCGGTCGGCCGCGAATACAGCCCGTCCACGCCGTTGGGCTTGTACCCGGCGGCCGTCTCATTGTGCCAGCCCACCCAGCACGGCAGGTATTCATTGTAGTCGCTCGAATAACTCTCCAACCCCAGCCCCGTCTGCTTGAGGTTGTTCATACAACTGCTTCGTCGGCTCTTCTCCCGCGCGCTGGCCAGGGCGGGCAGGAGCATGGCGGCCAGAATCGCAATGATCGCGATGACGACCAGCAGTTCAATCAGGGTGAACGCGCCGCGACGCAGGCCGTGGATGAGCCGTTTCATCGTCCTTCTCCTTTCGACACAGGGGATGCGGCCGGGCAGGTCCCGGCGGGGAAGACGTCGGGCGCAACGCGGGCGACAACGGGCCGCGGCGCGCCCTCGGCATTGAAGGGGCGGCGGAACAACTCCATCGCGGCGGCGGCGCACCGGTCCATGCCGCCGTGCAGGAGCGTCACCCGGCCCTTCAGCCGGTCGAGAGTCTCGCCGCGTTCGGTGTAGGAGATCAGGTCCACCTGGGGCCGGTTCATCTTCACCGCGTCGAAGAGGCCGGGATAGGACGCGATGAAGACGACGCCGTCGGGCACTTCGGGCGCCATGGCGGACAACTGCTGCACCCCTTCCGCGGCGAAGCGGTTCACCGGGAAGATCATCGGCCGGATGCCCGCCTCGGCCATCACCCGGAGGAAGCACTGATACATGCGCGCATAGGGGGAGAATTCATCGGCGATGTCGGTGACGACGGCGGCATAGTAGAACTCGCGGCGACCGGCGGCGATGCGTTCCAGGAGCAGCCGCCGGAAGGCGTCGTAGGGGTCTATCGTGGCGCAGCCGGAAGGCGTTCCCGGCAGGGGCGCGATGAGCGTCACGGTGGGGATGTGCTCGACGACGGCGGCCAGTTCGCGCGCCATGCGCCCGCGCGGACGGTACACGAGCAGGCGTTTTGCCCGCCGCGCGCGGCAGACGGCCAGGATTTCTTCGGCCCGCGCGTGTTCCTCGTCCATGAAGGAGGTGAAGCAGCGCGGCGCCGGCGAGGCGGCCGTCTCGATCCCCCGGAGAATCTGGCCGAAGTACAGCGTTTCCGCCGGCGCTTCGGGCCATGCGCTCGCCGGGTAGGAGATCACCACTTCGACCGTGGCCTCCTGCGTCTCGGCGACATAGGTGCCGGAGCCGGTGCGCGCGATCACAAGGCCGTCGCGAGCGAGTTCACTCAGCGCGCGGCCCACGGTAAAGGGACTGACGCCGCAGGCGCGGGCCATCTCGCGGATCGTCGGCAGACGTTCGCCGGGTTTGAGGTCGCCCGCCTCGATCTGGCGACGGAGGTTCTGGCTGATCCGGCTGTAGGGTACGCCCGCCCCTTCAGGTTTCCCATGGGTCTTGAATGGCGCCGCGGTTCCGCTCATTTCCGCGTCCCTTCGCACAGCGTGGAGAGGGCAGGTATATCAGACAGTCTGATACGCCATGAAGATGATAGCCTCTGCCGGGGCTGCTGTCAAGCTCTTTTTCGACAAGTCCAGAAGCGGTAGCCGCGTCCTCCCTAACGTCGTCCGCCCAAGAAACGCATCGGCGATGAGGCGCGCGACGTCTTGCAGGAGGCGCTTGCGGCGTGACATATCCGGTCCGTCTTCAGGGGGACACACCGAGTGTGCCCTGTGTGGCATGGGCGCCCTCGCCCGTGGTTGTTGCAGCAGGACGTTCCCACAGCCGAGGGCGGCTGTGCCACACCCCCCGAAGATTGACGGATCACGGTGTGACGGCGGAGCGGCCTCTGTATCTCAAGTGCCCTCAAATCTTGTGGCATTCCGCCGCCGGAGCGGGTAGAATGCCCGGCGTGACCGCCGTTTTTATGGGAGGGCAGCGATGAAGTACTCCTTCATGACGTTCTCCTGTCCGGAACTGACGCTGGACCAAGTCCTGGCGACGGCGAAGCGGTTCGGTTACGACGCCGTCGAGCCGCGGCTGGATGCCAAGCACGCGCACGGCATCGAAGCGGACCTGACGCGTGCGCAGCGGCGCGACATTCGGAAGAAGGTGGCCGACAGCGGCATCTTCCTTTCCTGCCTGGCAACCTCGCACAGCTATGCCAACCCCGAAACGGCGCGGCAGCAGGTGGCCGAGACGGTTCGCAAGATGACCCTGGCCGCCGACGTGGGTGCGCCGTGCCTTCGCGTTTTCGGCGGGAAGATTCCCGTGGGCATCGGACGCCGCCAGGCGCAGGACTCGCTGGTGGACGCGCTGCGCACCGCGGCGCGCGAAGGCCGCGAGACGGGCGTGGTCCTCTGCCTGGAAACGCACGACGACTGGTGCGACCCGGACGACGTGGCGGAAGTGGTCAAGCGGGTCGGCCTCCCCAACGTCGGGGTGAACTGGGACATCATGCACCCCGTTCGCGTGGCGAAGAAGACGATCCAGGACTCCTTTGACACGCTGAAGACGTGGATCAAGCACGTCCATTTCCACGACGGTATCACCGCCGACGGGCGGCTGCACATGAAGCCCATCGGCGCCGGGGAGATTGACCACCGCCAGGCGGTCCAATGCCTGAAGGGGGCCGGGTACGCGGGCTTCCTGAGCGGCGAATGGATTCAATGGGAGCCGTGGGAGACGCACCTGCCGCGCGAACTGGCGGCGATGAAGGCCTACGAGCGGGAGTAGGCTCGGCACGTTCAGACCCCGAGGGAACAGGCGTCCATGGAGAACCTGGCGCCGCAGGGTGTCCGCCGCATCACGGCGGCGTTGCGCGTGGGCGGCCCCTTGCTTCTGCTGGGCGGCATGGCTCTGGGCCTGTTGGGGATGACGGATTTCATCGAAGCGGCGGACCACGGACGCCCCCCGGACCACTACTGGGCGCTCTTTGCGGGGATCGGCGTGGGCTTTACGGGGTTGGTTCTTTGCCAGGTCGGGTATGCCCGGGAGATTCTGGCGCTGTTCGGGTTCCGGTTGAAGTCGCGTCCGCCCGGACCGGTCCAGACGCCCGTGCGGCTGGTTTGCCCGCACTGCGGCAAAGTGAGCGGGCCGGAGGCGAACTTCTGCGCCGAGTGCGGCACGGCCCTTCCGCTGCCGCCGTCGAACGTGCTTCCCACCGCGCCCGGCGCCCGGCGCGAGACGAACCGGGCCGCATCGGCCACGCGCGCTTCCGGCGCAGCCTTGTGCGTTGCGGCGCTGATGGCGGCCGCCGCATGCTCGACCCGTGAGCCGACTCCCGAACAAGTCGCCGCTGTCCGAGCCGACTTCGAGCGGCAGGCGCTGCCGCTGGTGGCTGCGCAGCTGCGCGGCGAGGACACCCTTCGCATCGAGCTGATCCTCGACCCTTCCGGGAGAGTGGAACGATTCCTCCTGCGTCTGCCCAGGATCGGGCGCGAGGAGCATCAGGCGTTGAACGATCAGGTCGTGGCCCTTGGGCTGCGGGCGGAGGGGTGGCCGGGAGAACGGGTGTACCTGAAGTTCAGTCCGGAGGAGGTCCGACGCGCGCGTCCTGCGGTGAAGGACGGCAACGATAGACGGCAGACGACGGACGACGGACGATAGACGACGGACCACAGACGACGGACGACGGACGGTGGACGGCAGACGGCGAACGACGGACGCCTGCGCTACAGAGATGGGGCATTGTGCTGCGGCGTCAGCGGCCGGGGGTATCGCAGAACTCGCGCAGTACGCCGCTGAAGGCCGCGGCATAGCGGTTCATGTCGAACAACTCCCGCGCCCGGAGCGCGGCCGCGCGGCCGAGGCGGACGTACTCCTCCGGGTTCCGGCGGAGGGCGAGCGCCTTCTCCGCCAGGTCGTCGGGACTGACCAGCGCGGAGGGGCGCAGGGTGTCCGAGGCGGGGTCGTAGTACTCCGGCCCCACCCCTTCGAGTGACACGCCCCCGAAGCGCGCATAGTCGCTCAGGGGCAGGCGGGGCGCGATCGCATAGCCCGTCTTCCCGTCGAGCACGATTTCCGGCACGCCGTTAATGGCGGCAGCGATGGCCGGCCGGCCGGCACAGGCCGCCTCGACGCAGACCAGAGGCATCGTTTCGCGGAGGCTGGGGCAGAGGAGGATGTCTATCTCGCGGTAGAAACCGGGCATGTCCTGCACGACGCCGAGGAAACGGGCCTTGCCGCCGAGGCGAAGGCTTTCCGCCAGGCGCTGCATGGCGGCCAGGTCCGCGCCCGTTCCGGCGATGCGCATTTCGCAGTCTGTGCCCGCGTCCAGGATTCGGCGCATGGCGTGGAGGGCCAGGGGAAGGCCCTTGAGCGGGGTCAGGCGTCCGGCGAAGCCCAGGCGCAACGGGCGCGTTGCCGGCGGGGGGAGCACTTCCTCGGGGGGAGAGACCGCCGCGCCGACGACGGGGTTGAGGACCACGCGCGTTCGTCCGGCGGGGACGCCGAAACGGATTTCGATGATGCGCCGCGAAGCGTGACAGCCGCAGAGGATGCCGTCCAAGTGCGCCAGTTCGCGGCCCGCCGGGTCGCCGGCCCGACGCATCAAGGCGGCGCCGTGCTCGTAGTAGCATCGTGCAATGCCGCGGCGGCGCAGGAGTTCCAGCCGTTCCCCGTCGCCGAGGGCGTTCCAGAGGAGCGCGGCGTCGGGGTGCGCCTGCGCCAGCAGGCGGTTCAGCCGCGCGGAGCGCAGCCACGCCGGGCGTCGCGGCAGGCGCAGCCCGGCCCAGTGATTTGCGGCGAGGACCGGCGTCTCGCGGGCGCGCAGGGTGGCGGCGAAACGCGGGTGGAGTTCGCGCCTCAGGGAGAGGACGCTCTGCTCGAAGGCCCCGGCGGCGGGGTGGCTCATCCAGCCGTCGAAGAGGCGCTCGACCCCGCCGACGACGTTGAGCGACAGGACGTGCAGGACGCGGGGCATGGGGGCGGTCCTCTCCTCGCAGGAGCGACGGCGGGCGTCCTCGGGGCCTCAGACGCGCTGGTGGGCGCGGCCTTCGTCGGCGGCGGCCTGGGTCAGCACGGCCTTCTCGGCGGCGTCGAGGCTGTCGGAGGTCGTCAGTTCGGGCGTGCGCCCCGGCATTTCGCCGCAGGCGGCCAGGAAGTCCTCGACGCAGTTGCCCTTCCGTTCGAGGACAGCCTCGACCGTGCGGGCGGCCTCGCCGGCGCGTTTGAGGGTGATGACGCCGGCGGTGTTGACATCGAGAGCGCCGAGGGTGCCCCAGAACTGCGCCGACCAGGGCGCGGGGTGGCCCTTGGGGACCTTGTAGGAAGCCTCCATCATCACGCCGGCGTTGTTTGCGAGGCGCAACAGCGCCTGCGCGCAGTCCTGGAAGCAGGGGGCCTCGGCCGGCTCTTTGTGCCAGGCGCGGGCGGCGACCACTTCGGCCACCGGCGAGCCGGTCAGGTAGAGGAGGCTGTCAATGCCGTGGATCATCAGGTCGCAGACGGTGCCGCCGTGGCGACCCTGCTCGAAATACCACTCCGGGCGCCCGGCCTTGTAGTTGAGGGGGTGCTGTCCGTGGACGGTGGCGGTGCAGACTTCGCCGATGGCGCCCTCTCGAATGAGGCGTCGGGCGGTCTGCCAGGCGGCGGTGTAGCGCAGTGTCAGGGCGACGATCACCTTCCGGTCGCCGGTCTGGGTCAGGGCGCGAATGCGGCGGATTTCATCGGGGCGCGTGCAGAGGGGTTTGTCGCCGAGGACGTGCTTGCCGGCTTCGAGGGCCTTGATGACTTGCGCTCCGCGGTCGGCGTACACGTCTCCGACGGCCAGCGCGTCGAAGGCGACGCTCCGGAGCATCTCGTCGAAGTCGCGGTGGGTGATCGTCACGCCGGCGGCCTTGATGACGTTTTCGGCCTTTTCCGGCTGGGCCTCGCAGGCGGCCACGATCTCGATTTGCGGGTAATGGCGCATTTCCTTGACGATGGCGCCGATGTGCCCGTGGCGGAATCCGCTGACGGCGATCTTCATGTGCGTTCTCCCGTGCGTTGGTTCGGAGGACCCTTCGTGAACGGCTCGCATGATAGCCTATCGGGTGCGGTGCGGCAAGACGGCCCGGCGACGCTTGACCGTCTCCGGCGAAGATGAAATGATGTCGCCGCGTCGCAAGGCCCGATCGGGCCGGGTTTCGGGTGGAGCGGCGTTCCTCGTCGGGGAGGCCCCATGCGCGAATTGTGGATTGTGGACCGGCACAAGGGGCAGCTCGGCAACCGGTTGATGTTCTTTGCGGCGGCCTATGCGTGGTGCCTGGAGGAGGGCGCGACGCTCCACTGGCCGACGCTGTTCAAATACGCGGAGCTCTTCCCGGCGCTGGCCGGGCAGCGGCTGATTTCGCCGAACGCCCCGACGCCGGTGGCGTGGCCTTACGAGCGGCGCGCGGCGCGCCAGCAACGGCTGGCGACGGGACTTCGGTTGCTCGCGCGGCTGCGGCTGCTGCCGGGCGTGGTGCGGAAGCCCTCGGGGCACATTGCCATCGCCCTTCCTCCGACGCAGGAGGACTTCCCGCCGCCGGCGCTTCGGCGGCGGAAGCGCCTCTTCATGCTGGCGTGGCGGTTCTTCAACCCGGCGGGGATCCGCAAGTATCGCGAGGCGATCCTGGCAGCCACGCGCGCGCAGCCGGAGGTGGAGCGCGACGCGGACGGTTTCGCCGCCGGACTGGGCACAGGGCGGTTGTGGGTGGGCGTTCATGTGCGCGGCACGGACTATGCGCAATACCTGGGGGGCAAGCACTATCACCCGGTGGAGCGATATCGGGCGGAGATGCGTCGCGTGGCGGAGCGCCTGGGGCCGCGCCGAGTGGGGTTCGTTCTCTTTTCCGACGCGCCCTGCCGGGCGGAGTTCTTCTCCGGTTTCGACGTCGTCGTCTCCGGAGGCAGCGCCATCGAGGACCTGTGCCGCATGTCCCGCCTCAAGTTCGTCCTCGGCCCGATGAGCACCTTCTCGGCGTGGGCCATGTTCCGCGGGGGCGGGGTGGCCTGGCAGTTCGGGCCGCCGGCGTCGGAGGACGGGCTGGATTGGGTCTATTCCGGTTATCCGGTGGCGCGCGACCTGGAGGAGGCGGCGGCGGCGCTGGGGCGCATCGAGGGCGGTGAGCGGTTCGAGCCGGCGATAGACTTTGCGCCCTCGGCGCTTCGCCCCTTGAAGGACCGGCGTGCCTGACGCGGTCGCCCGGCGCGCGGGGGGGGCGCGTTCAGGGCAGGTCGAAGATCTTCCCCGGATTCAGGATGTTGTTGGGGTCCAGGGCGCGTTTGACGCGCTTCATGAGGTCCACCGAGGCCGGGTCCAGGGAGTAGTGGAGGTAGGCCTTGCGCTTGTGGCCGATGCCGTGCTCGCCGCTGATGACGCCGCCGAGGTCGTGGGCGGCGCGGTAGAGTTCCGCCAGGATGCGCGGCAGCATGGCGTGCCACTGCTCCAGGGTGTGCGCCGGGTTCTTGACGGGGGTGACGTGCAGGTTGCCGTCACCGGCGTGGCCGTAGCAGGGTATCGAAATGTCGTACCGGCGGGAGAGGTCTTCGAGGACGGGCATGATTGCGGGGATGGCGGCTACGGGGACGGTGATGTCCTCGAGGCTCTGGTGCGGGCTGACGACCATGAACGCCTCGGCAATGTTGCGCCGGACGCTCCAGATGCGCTCCTGCGTCGTCGCGTTGTCGGCGACGTACACCTCGATGGCGCCCTTCTCCATGCACAGCTCCCCGACGGCCTGATACTGGACCTCGAGCTGGGCGGCGTCGTTGCCGTCGAGCTCGATCAGGAGCATGGCGCCGGCCTGCTCGTAGGGGAGCTGTTCGTTGAGATAGCGGCAGGCGGTGTGCGCGGACAGGCGGTCCATGAACTCGATGGCGGTGGGGATGATGCGCGCGCCGGTCATGATCGCGGGCACGGCGCGGATGGCCGTCTCGGGGTCGGGGAAGAGCGCGAGGAGGTCCACTACGCGGGTGGGCCGGGGCAGGAGTTTGACGACGATCTTCGTGAAGACGCCCAGGGTGCCCTCGGAGCCGACGAGGAGGCCGATCATGTCGTATCCGGTGACGTTCTTGACGAGCTTCCCGCCGAACTCGGCGATTTCGCCTTCGGGGGTGACGACCTGCAACCCGAGGATGTAGCGTCCGGTGACGCCGTACTTGACGGCCTTGCCGCCGCCGGCGTTTTCGGCGACGTTGCCGCCGATGAAGCAGCTTTGCAGGCTCATGGGGTAGCCGGCAAAGAAGAGGCCGCGCTCGCGCGCGGCGGCGTCGAGGTCGTTCGTGATGACGCCGGGCTCGACGACGGCACAGAGGTTCTCGACGTCTATTTCGAGGATGCGGTTCATCCGGTCGAGGCTGAGGACGATGCCGCCGCAGACGGGCACGGCGCCGCCGGAGAGGCCGCTGCCGCCGCCGCGCGGGGTGACGGGGATGCGCTCGCGGTTGGCCAGCTTCAGGATGCGGGCGATTTCGTCGGCGCTTTGCGGGCGGACGACGGCCTCCGGCAGGGCGTGGTATTCCTCCTCGGCGACTTCGTCGTGGGAGTACGGCTGCAACTGCTCCGGGTCGCCGGCGATGACAAAGCGCGGGCCGACGATCTGCCGCAGTTCGTCGAGCAGGGCGGGGGTCAGGCGTTGGCAGGGGGCGCTCACCCGCTTCCCTCCGTGCCCGGCGCGCGCGCCGACTTCTTCCGCGCCTCGAGCTTCTCCGTCAGCAGCGGGAGGAGTTCGAAGAGGTCGGCAACGACGCCGTAATCGGCGACCTTGAAGATCTGGGCGTCGGGGTTGAGGTTGACGGCGATGATGTGCTCGGCGGTCTTGATGCCGGCAAGGTGCTGGACGGAGCCGCTGATGCCGGCGCAGAAGTAGAGGCGGGGGGAGATGGTCTTGCCGCTGAGCCCGACCTGGTGGGGATAGCCGATCCAGCCGCGGTCCACGGCGTCGCGGCTGGCGCCTACGCCGGCGTTCAGGGCGCGCGCCAGGCGGCGGACGAGGTCGAAGTTCGCGCCCTTTTTGAGGCCGCGCCCGGCGGCGACGACGACCTCGGCCTTCTGGATGCCGCCCCCCTCGTCGTCGGCGGGCTCGAAGGCCACCCGGCGCACGCGGCTGCGCAGGAGTTCGGGGGGAACGGTCAGCCGCTCGATCTCTCCGGCGCGTCCGGGATCGGGGGGCGCGGGCTTCATCGAGCGCGGGCGCACGGTGGCCATCTGCGGACGGCAGAGGGGGGTGCGGATGGTGGCCATGATGTTGCCGCCGATGGCCGGGCGGATTTGCAGCAGCTCGCCCGTGGCGGGGTCTATTTCGAGCTGGGTGCAGTCGGCGGTCAGCCCGGCGTGGCAGAGGACGGCCAGCAGCGGCATCAGGGTCCGTCCGGTGGTCGTGGCGCCGGCGATGAAGATGTCCGGGCGGCGTTCCCGGACGAGGTGGGCCGTTACCGCGCTATAGGGCTCCGGCAGGAAGTCCTGGAGCGCGGGGTCGGCGACATGAAGGACGCGGTCGGCGCCGCGGCGGATCATCTCGCGGAGGCCGTCGTCGCCGGCGGGCCCGAGCAGCACGGACGTCAACGGCGCGCCGCGCGCATCGGCCAGCCGGCGTCCGCGCGCGAGCAGTTCGTGGGAGATCGGCTGCACGATGCCGGCGCGTTGTTCGGCGAAGACCCAGACTCCGGACGCGGCGGCGGGGAGGGCGGCGGTCTCCTTCATGTCAACCCCAGCCTTTCCAGGTAGTCCACAATGCCGTCCACCGCGCGCTCGAGTTCGGCGGGGTCTTTCGGCGTGCGCACGTCGCCGTGGCGCGCCAGGGAGGGGGACTCGACCTTGACCACGCGCGTCGGGGAGCCCTTGAGCCCGAGGGATTCCGCCGGCGCGCCGATGTCCTCCGGCCCCCACACGGGCACGGTGGCGGCGCGGGCGCGCTGCTTGCCGCGCAGCGTCGGCAGGCGCGGATAGGCCGCCTCCTTTACCACCGTCAGCACGCAGGGCAGCTCGGCCTCGAGCGTCTCATAACCCTCCTCGATCATCCGCCGGACGACGACGGCGCGCGGGCCGCACTCGAGGATGCGGCTGACGTAGGTGACCACCGGCAGTCCCAGCCAGGCCGCGATGCCCGGCCCGACCTGGCCGGTGTCGCCGTCGGTGGCGCGTTCGCCGCACAGGATCAGGTCGAAGGCGCCCCGCTTGCGGATCGCCAGGGACAGGGCGAAGGAGGTGGCCCAGGTGTCGGAGCCGGCAAAGGAGCGATGGCTCAGCAGCACGCCCTCCGTGCAGCCCATGGCGATTGCCTCGCGGACGGCCGCCTCGGCCTTGGCCGGCCCCATGCTCAGCGCCGTCGTCCGCCCGCCGCAGCCCTCGGCCAGTTGCAGCGCCGCCTCGATGGCGTAGAGGTCGAGGGGGTTGATGATGCTCTCGACCCCCTCGCGGATCATCACGCCGGTATTCGGGTCCATGCGGACCTTGCTCGTCTCCGGCACCTGTTTGATGGGGACGATGATATCCATGTGGCGCGGGCTTGCTCCATTCCTGGACGCGGTTGGAACGCCGAAGGCAGGATACCGCGGCAGCGGCCGAACTGCAACCGGACCTTCGCTTGGGATTCGCGCCGCATCCGGGTACAATGAAAATGCGCCTCCGGCGCTATCGGCGGAGAATCGAATGACCGTCCTGGAAAATGTGGTGCTGCGTCTCAACAACGTGCGGCGGCGGCTGAACCGCAAGCGCCTGCCCCCCGAGCGCATCCTGCTCCTTCTGCCGCACTGCCTCCAGAAGAAGGGTTGCGCCGCCCTCGTCGGCGAGGATATCCGCAATTGCCGCGACTGCGGTCGCTGCAAGATGAAGGAACTCAAGGAGATGGCCGGGCGTCTCGGGATCCGAGCCCACGTGGCCAGCGGCGGACGCGACGCCCTCAAGCGCGCTCTCGCCCCCGACATTGAACTGATCCTCGCTGTTGCCTGCGCCAAGGAACTGGCCGAGGGCATACGCGGCGCCTTCCCCAAGCGCGTCGTCGGCGTCCTCAATTCCTGGCCGCATGGCGCCTGCGTGGACACCGACGTGGACGTTGCCGCCGTGGAGCGTGAACTGGCCGAACTGCTGCTGCCGCCCGAGGGAAGCCGGGACACCTGACCGTCTCCCGTCGTCCGTCGTCTGTCGTCCGCCGTCCGTCGTCTCCCGACAAGGATCGCCCGAATGATACTGACCTCCGAACGATCGTCGCTCTCGGGATCGGTGGAGATTCCCGCCTCGAAGTCGCACACGATCCGCGCCCTGGCCCTGGCCACCCTGGCCGAGGGCGACAGCGAGATTGCCAACCCCCTCGACTCCGCCGACACGCGCGCGTGCGTGGAGGTCTGCCGCGCGCTCGGCGCGCGCATCGAGAGCGACGCCCTCTGGCGCGTGCGCGGCTTGGCCGGGCGCGTCGGCACGGCCACCGACGTCATTGACGTCAAGAACTCCGGCACCACCCTCTTTATCGCGCTCGGCATGGCCGCTCTCGGCGAGGGGTGGAACGTCTTCACCGGCGACGCGCAAAGCCGTCGCCGGAGCGCCGCGCCGCTCCTGGAGGCCCTCCAGGCCCTCGGCGCATTCGCCGAGAGTACGCGCGGCAACGGCTGCGCCCCCCTCATCGTCCGCGGCCCGTTGCGCGGGGGCGAGGCCCGCATCGCCTGCCCCACCAGCCAGTACCTCAGCAGCCTTCTCATCGCCGCCCCCCTGGCGCGCGGCGAGACGCGCCTGACCGTTTCCCTTCTCAACGAAGCGCCCTACGTTCAGATGACGCTGGACTGGCTGCGGATGCAGGAGATCCGCCTGACCGCGCGCCCGGACTTCCTCGAGTTTTCCATCCCCGGCGGGCAGGCCTACCGGGCCTTCCGCGAGCGGATCAAGGCCGACTTTTCCTCCGCCACCTTCTTCCTCTGCGCCGCCGCCATCACCGGGGCCGACCTCACGCTGAGCGACCTCGACATGGCCGACTCGCAGGGGGACAAGGCCGTTGTCGGGATGCTCGAACGCATGGGCGCGCGCGTCGAGATCGCTCCCCGAGCCGTGCGCCTGCGCGGCGGCGCTCTTCGCGGGGCTGACCTCGACCTGAACGCCACCCCCGACGCCCTGCCCGCCCTTGCCGTCGCCGGCTGCTTCGCCGAGGGAACCACCCGCCTCCTCAACGTCCCCCAGGCCCGTATCAAGGAGACCGACCGCATCCGCGTGATGCACGAGGTCATCACCGCCCTCGGCGGACGCGCCGAAGAGCTGCCCGACGGCCTCATCATCCACGGCGGCGGGCTGCGCGGCGGGCGCGCCGGCGGACACGCCGACCACCGCGTGGTCATGGCCTGCGCCGTGGCCGGCCTCGCGGCGGAGCGTCCGGTGGAGGTGGACACCGCCGAGGCCATGAACATCACCTTCCCCACCTTTGTCGAGCTCATGACGCGCTGCGGCGCGCGCATGAAAGTGCGGGAGTAATGGAGAACAGGATGACCGGAAACTATGACGTCATCGTCTGCGGCGGCGGGCCGGCGGGGATCGGCGCGGCCCTGCTTGCCGCGCGCGAGGGGGCGCGCACGCTCCTGATCGAGGCGCTCGGCAGTCTCGGCGGAATGGCCACGGCGGCGAACGTGAACCTGCTGTGCGACGGCGAGGGCGGTCCGGTCATGGACGAGATCGTGCGCGACCTGCTGCGCATCGGCGCGGCCCAGGTCCACGAGAACCCGCCGCGCTTCCACCTGCCGGGGCGCGTCAGCTTCGACGCGGAAATCTTCAAATGCCTCGCCGTTTCCAAGCTGCGGCAAGCCGGCGTCGAGGTTCTTTTCGGGAGCGTCGCCGGCGCGCCGGCGATGCGCGGGAGCGCCGTCGAGGGCGTCTCCGTGCTGGACAAGGGCGGCGCGCGGACGCTGCGCGCGCCGGTGGTGATTGACGCCACCGCCGACGGCGACATCGCCGCCCGCGCGGGGGCGACGATCATGCAGGGCGATCCCGACGGCGGACGCATCCAGATGTGCAACTTCCGCTATGCGATCGAGGAGGCGGACGCCGCGGCGTGGGGGGCCGCCCGAATGCCGGCGGAGGAGATCGAGCGCTTGTGCGTCGAGGCGCAGCGCGCCGGGGAACTGCATCCTCCGCGCGGCGTCTTCGCGCCCACGCCGGAGAGCTTTCCCTTCGACCGCCGCTCGCGCAAGCTCGCCCTGACGTACTGGGAGCTGGCCGGGATTGACCCGACCGACCCCGTCGCGCTGAGCGCGGCTCTGGTCGAGTGCCAGGCGGCGGCGCTGGAGGTGGTCCTCTTCTGCCGTCGGCGGCTGCCCGGCTATGCGCGCTGCCGGCCCGCGCGCCTGCCCGCGCTGCTCGGCACGCGCGAATCCCGGCGCATCCTCGGCGAGTACCTCCTCACCGCCGACGACGTCCTGAAGGCCGCCAAGTTCCCCGACGGCATCGCGCGCGCCTCCTTCTGGTTCGACTTCCACGACCCGCCGCCGGGAACGACGCTCCCCTACCCCGAGCCCTACGTGCGCTCGACGCGGCCCGCCTTCGGCGACTGGTATGAAATCCCCTACCGCTGCCTTGTGCCCAAAGGCATGGACGGCCTGCTCACCGCCGGGCGGTGCATTTCGGCGGACCGTCCGGCGCAGGCGTCGCTGCGGATCATGCCGACGTGCTGCGCCCTCGGTGCGGCGGCCGGGCTCGCGGCGGCGCTGGCCGTCAAGGGCGGCGTCGCTCCGCGCGCGGTGGACGGACGCGCGCTGAAGCGCCGGCTGGTGCCCGACGGCCCCATCGCCGGACCGGAGCGCTGGCGGTAATCGTCCGCGCGACACGGCGCGCCCGTTTCCTGTCTTCGGAGATCAACGATGAAACCCCAGAACTTCGAGCAGAAGAACCTCGCCATCCGTCGGAAGTTCCTTACCCTCAAGAAGGCGCATCCCGAGCGCCTGCGCGCGCGCCTGAACCTCTCCTGGAGCAATTGGGGCTTCGGCATCGAGCCCCTGGCCGACTCCGCCCGCCGGCTGGAACGCCACGGCATCCGCTTCATCGAGCTCCACGGCAACCGCTACGGGCCCGACCTGGGCTATGACGCCGCCGGGGCCCGCCGCGTCCTGGGCGACCACGGACTGCGCGTCGCCGGAATCTGCGGCATGTTCTCCGCCGACAACGATCTTTCCAGTCCGCGCGGCATCATCCGCCAGAACGCGGTGGACTACATCCGCCGCAACCTCGCCCTCGGGCGAGAGGCGGGCGCGGGGTACTTCCTGGTCGTCCCCGGCGCGGTCGGGCGGCCCCGAAAGAGCGACGACAGCGAGTTCCATCGCTCCGTCGAGACCCTGCGCCGCGTCGCCGATGCCTTTGCCGAGGCCGGTCTCAAGGCCGCCGTCGAGCCGATCCGCTCCGCCGAGGTCAGCTTCTGCCACACCGTCCGCGACGCGCTCGACTACATCGCCGCCGTCGCCCACCCCGCCGTCCAGCACATCAACGGCGACGTCTATCACATGCAGTCCGAGGAAGCCCACATCGCCGAGGCCGTGCTCCTGGCCGGCAAGCGCCTGACGAACCTGCACCTCGCCGACTCGAACCGCTGCGCGCTCGGCGAGGGCGCGCTCGACCTCGATACGCTCATCATGGCCCTGTATCTGCTGGGATATAACCGCGAAGGATGCTACGTCACCCCCGAGCCCCTCGGCCCCGGCGGCGACCCCTACCCCGCCATGTTCGGCCGCCCCGACCCGCGCCGGCTCGATGAACTCGTCCGCAAGACCGCCGCCTGCTGGCGCGAGCGCGAGGAGGCCGTGCGCGGCCTCTCCGCCGCCTCAGCGCGTTGAGGCGGCATCAAGCGCAAGGGAGCGCATCAAGCCGAGTTCGCGCGCCCGATCTTCCCCGCCCGGCGCAGGACCATCGCCACACGACGCCCCGGCCAGCCGCCAACGGCAGCACAGGCGCAAAGTGACGGGTCGGCGTGGCCATGACCGGCCTGCAGGTCGCAAGCGGTCCCGACGAGTGGATCGGTACTGCCACGCGCGCCATTCTGCTCATGACTAGACCCGACGCGTGTGGGCGGAGGTGGACAAGGGATATCAGTCGTATGTCCCCCGAATAATGTCCCGAATACACACCGTCTGAATCGCGCGGATCAAGCCCGGCTTCTGCATGCCGTGGGCGTTCAAGCTCAGTTCCCGCGCCTTCTTTCTGACATCCGCCATTTTCACGGTTCGCCTCCTTAAAGGGCAAGGCCATAAGCCTTGTTGCACGATTCGAGAAGGCCGTCGAGAATCCGTGTTGCCGTCTCGGCATCGTTCCGGCCCATGGCTACGGCCAAGTCGTCCAGCCGGGACGACACGACCTTCAGCGCCGCCTGATATTCCTGGCAGCGCTGCGCGTCGTCAGGACAGGGACAAGGAGCCATGAGCGCGCGGTTGCGCTGCATCATCAGGTCGGGGAGCACGCTCTTGATGCCATCCAGTCCGACGTTCTTGTTCACGGCCACAGCGGCCTTGAGCGACTTGCGCAGGTGGAAGAGCTTGTCAAGAGAGTAGGTCAGTCCGTTCTCCTCGTGTAGGCTCACGAATAGACCGCATGCGAAACCGCAAGCCTGGAACGAGCGTTTAGCGCGACCCGCTTCGAGGTGGGCGGCCATATCCTCCATCGCCTCGGCGATCTCGACGAGCCGGACCTTGAACCTCCCGTCGCGGGCATATTCCAGTGGCGGATTGCCCTGATACTTGGCGCGGATCGCCGCCCACTGGGACTGCGCCTCCTTCAGGTGTTTCATGGCCGTCTCCTGCTTCTTTGGAGCAAGTTCCTTTGCAGCCATGAGTTCCTGGGCGATAGCGCAGTAGGCGCGCATCTCGCGGCGACATTGCGTCACGTCCGAATCCAACTCTTTCAGCGCGGGGCGCACCGCTGCCGGCGTTTCTGCGGCTCTTGCGGCAGTCGGCAGCAGCAAAGAGAAGCCGATGGCACCCGCAACAATGAACCGCGCGGCGAGCCTGGAAGAGGTCTTCATGTATTCGAGACTCCTTTCTTCTTTCCGGCAACAATGACATACAAGCAAGCACTCTTGTCCAGGACAGTCTGTTGCCGTATTAGCGGTTGAGCGTCGTCTCCGGTTCGGCGTATGAGGGGACGTGTTATAGTGTCATCACGGCCCAACCGGAGACAGGCATATGGTAGCGCGAAGCTCGCTGTTTGCGCAAGTGGTTTCCCGGATATCGCGGCGGTAGTTTGACGCGGCGGTGCGGAAACACGGGGCGGAAAAGGGGGTAGTCAGGGGTAGTCAGGGGACACAAGACTGTTTTCACTGCCTTCCCCTCCGCGGCTTCGCTTTCGGCTTCTTGGGCGGGCGGCCCGGGCGGCGCGGCACGAGCCGACGTCCGGTGAGCGATTCGAGGGACTGCACGAATCCAATGGCCCCGAGCGGCCGGCCCGTGCGCGTGTGCCGGCGCAGGTCGGAGCTTTCGCGCGGGTCGCGCTTCAGCAGCGCGCGCCAGTTCACCTCCGCCCCGGCGATCTCGCGCTGCGTCACCAGCGCGTCGCGCTCCGCCTCCCCCACGCGGTACGCCGCGCTCGACCACGGATACGCCCACGCCTCCGCCACGAGGCCCGCACGCACGGGGTTGCGCTCGACGTACCGCACCGCTGCGATCAGATGCTGCTCGTCGAGCGGGCACGAGAAGAACCGCCCCTGGAAGAGATACCCGCGCACGCCTTCGGAGAAGTTCCGGTATCGCGTGTACCGCCGGTGTGCGTCGCCCACGGCGCGCGCCAGCCCCGCCGATTCGCGCGGCGTCAGCACCAGGTGGACGTGATTGCGCATCAGGCACCACGCCAGCACCCGCACCGCTCCGCGCGCGCATTCCTCCGCCATCAGGCGAAGATACTCCCGCCGGTCGGCGTCGTCGCGGAAGATGTCCATGGACCGCACGCCGCGCTGGATGACATGATGCGCCACCTCGGGCACCACCACTCGCGCCATTCTGCTCATGCCAGGACTCTACATCCGCCGCACGCCGTTGTCAAGCGATATAAGTCTTATGTCCCCTGATGAATCCCCCTGATGAATCCGCCTGCCGTTGTCAAGCGATATAAGTCTTATGTCCCCTGATGAATCTGATGAACATGTCCCCTGATGAATCCTTTTCACCCTCCCATCTGTCCCACTTCGCGGAAAACACTACAGGTTAGTCCCTCGCTAACGCGATGGCGATATCCTGCGGCAAGGCTAACCCGGCGGCGATCTGCATGCCTTTGAACAGGCCCACGGGCACGGCGCATCCCGCGCAGCAACCCGTCAACGTCTCGCGGGCACAGGAGAGGAGAACGCTTTCGCCTTCGGGGTGGATTTCTTGAAAGGCGTCAATGGCTCCGCGCTTTTTGAGCACCCCGCCCAAGGCCCTGATCTTGCCGCAGTCACTTTCGATCTCGAAGGTCACATTCTGACTGTCTTCGGTGAGAACGCGGGCGCTGGTCTGAAAGCCGCACACGCCCGCCTGAATCTTTACTGATGCATTCATCGCAACCTCCTCAGAAAGAGTCGGACATCGGAAAGAAGCCCTGTCCATGACCGCAATACCTTCGCGGGTCCTGCGGCAACTCCCTTTTTCCTTAGTACCCACGCGGCCTGGCTAAGCGGCCGTCTGGCGGTGGTGTGGTCAGACGTCCACTCTGGCGGCATTCTGGCCCGATGACCGCAGAGGTCGCCCGGCTGGTGGACGGCGTGCGAAGCGCGCTGACCGGAGCATAGGGGCTGCGCGACGGACTATCGCTGCAACGTCCCCGGACGCACATAGCGTTTGCCGGGCATCTGCACGGCGAGCTTGCGCAGCTCGAGAACCAGCAGGGTGCTGGCGGCATTGGCGGGGGAAAGACCGGTTTCGCGCGTGAGGGTGTCTATGTCCTTGGGGACGGAGTCGAGACAGTCGTAGAGGGCGCGTTCGACGGGATTCAAGTTGAGGGCGCGGGGATCGGGCAGCGCGTCGGCGTCGTCCTTGCTCCGGAATCCGCTCGCGTCCGGGTTGAGTTGGTCGAGGAGGTCCTGCACGCTCTCGACGAGAGTGGCGCCGTCGCGGATGAGGAGGTGGGGGCCGCGCGTCTGCGGACGCCCGATGTCGCCGGGGATGGCAAAGACCTCCTTGCCCATCTCATTGGCCAGGCGGGCGGTGATAAGCGCGCCGCTCTTGCGGGCGGCCTCCACGACCAGCACGCCCAGCCCGAGGGCGGCGATAATGCGGTTGCGGACAGGGAAGTTTTTCGCGGCGGGCGCCGTGCCGATCGGGAGTTCGGAGACCAGCGCGCCGGAGGCGGCCACCTGCGCGGCCAGCTCTTCGTGCTCCGGGGGATAAATGCCCGGCAGGCCGTTGCCAAGGACGGCGAGCGTGCGTCCGCGCCCCTTCAGCGCGCCGCGATGCGCGGCGGCGTCAATGCCCTGGGCCAGGCCGCTGACGACGGTGAAGCCGGCCTGGGCGAGCTCGAAGGCGAATCGCTCGGCGTGCATCGTCCCGTAAACGGAGGCCCGGCGCGAGCCGACGATGGCGACGGCCAGCGCGTCCTGCGCCCGGAGTTCGCCCCGCACGTAGAGCAGCGGCGGCAGGTCGTCATGCAGCCGGAGCGCCGGCGGGAAGGCCGGATCGGAATAGCCCATCAGGCGGATGCCGGTTTCACGAGCCCGGCGGACCTCGTCCGCGGCGAAGGCCGCCGCCCGGCCGTCCTTCAGCGCGCGGGCGAATTCCGCGTTCAGCCCCAGCGCCTTGAGTTCGGCGGGCGCCGCGCCGCGCGCGGCCGCCCAGGAGCCGAAGTGCCGCAGCAACAGCCGAAGGGTCTTCGGGCCCATCTCCGGGATCGCCAGCGCTTCGAGCAGTTCCTCCGCCGTCATCGGCGGCAACGGGGCGGCTTCGCCGTGCGGGGGACAGTCGGTCATGGGCGGATGAGGGTGGGGCTGGTGGACATCTCGGGGCCATAGGGCAGGCGGATGCGCAACAGCGTTTCGGCCGAATCGCGCGGGAGGAACTCCGCCGTGCCGGCATGAGCGCGGGCGACCTCGCGGGCGTCGTTGAAAGGCTTCTCGTGCAGGTGCGGGGCGATGCGCGCGGCCGGCGCCGCCGGCCCGATGCAGAGCGCCTCGATCTGGAAGCCCTGGCGCGCGGGATCGTAGCCGTAGCGCAGGGCCAGGATGCCGATGTTTCGCGTTCCGCAGTTCAACTCCTCGATGGTGGGCAGGAGCTTGAGCAGTTCGCAGAGCGCGCCGGCGACACCCGCGTAGAGCTTGTTCGCGTCAATCTGGACCTCGTCGGGGTCCATTTCGGCCTCGACGGACACGGCCAGGCCGCGGGATTCGGCCAGCTCCCCGGCGGCCTCCGCCAGGGCCTTGACGAACCCGCCGAGGCGGACCTCGGCGCGCTGGACCTCGACGGCGGGCATCTCGATGAGGAACTCCGTGGTGATGCCGCTGCGGGGACCGTCGCCCGCGCGCGGGCGACGCCGGGCCTCCTCGGACGCCTCCGGCGGCTCCACGCCGAAGACGATGCGGTTGTTGCCGATGGCGATCACGTCGCCCGGCTGGAGTCGGGCGCTTTTCACCAGGGCTCCGTTCACGAAGGTCCCGTTCGAGCTGTTGTTGTCGGCCAGGGTGACGCCGTCGGCGTCGGGGGTCAGGCGCGCGTGCAGGCGCGAGGCGCGGTCATCGTGCAGGACAACGTCGCGGCCCTCCTCGCGACCGAGGCCCACGGCCTTGTCGGTGACGACGAAGCTGAACCCTTTGTCCGGGCCCTCAAAGATGGTGAAGATGCGCTCGGCGGCCACGACGCCTCCTTCGGACGCGGGGCAATCCGTTACAGCGCGACGCCGTTGATCGTTCCTTCGTACACCATGGCGCCCTTGACGAAGCCCTGGCAGTCGAAGGTGGAAATGCGGGACTTCATCTCGCGGACCTTGGCGACCATGATGAGGCGGTCGCCGGGAAGGATCTGCCCGCGGAACTTGACGGCCTCGAGCCCGGCAAAGCCCAGGAAGCGGTCGGCGCCGGCGGTGCGTCCGTAGTAGTAGCTGCACGTCTGGGCGGCGCATTCGCAGATCAGCACGCCCGGCATGATCGGGCGGCCCGGGATATGACCCCGCACCCAGAAGTCCTCCGGGGAGGCGTCCTTGAAGGCCACGACGTGCTGCCCGGCGGCGTCGAAATGGATGATGCCGGTGAGGAGTTCCATCTCAAAGCGCTGGCGGTTGTACTTGCGGATGCCTTCGAGGGTGTCTTCGACGCGGTTGAGGTCCAGTTGGCTGAGGTCCACGAGCAGTTTCGGCGGCATGATCTCTCCTTCCTGGCAGGGGCGCGGGTAAACGCGTCCGTCTATATATCACAAATGGACGAGGAATTCACTGCCGCCGACGCGGAGAATGTCGCCGGGGCGGATGGGGGCGCGGAGAACCTGGCGGTCGTTGACGAAGACGGCATCGGCGCGGCCGAGGTCCTCGACGATGACCTCGCCCTCCTGCCGGCGGACGCGGGCCTGGCGCGGGTCAATGGCGGGGTCTTCGAGGCGGATGTGGCACTCGGAGGCGGAGCCGATGAGGAGCGGCTTGAAGCTGAAGGAGAACTCGCTGCCCGCGAGC
>JAKJEM010000049.1 GCA_022705425.1 Planctomycetota bacterium | reverse complement strand
GCCTTCGCCCGATGACGAGCTTCCGCCGTTAGAGGTGCGCCCGGAGGACGGAGAGGTGACGGATGCGCCCTTCCGTCTGCGGACGCAGGCGCGTCGGGTGACGGCCAGCAAGCACGCCATCCCGCACTTCTACCTGACGCACGGGGTGGACGTGACGATGCTGATGGGGCGGAAGGAGGCGCTCAAGTCGCGTTTCGGCGCAACGCTGACGCACGCGGTGATGCGCGCGGTGGTGCGGGCGATGGAGCGCGTGCCCGAGGCGAACCGCAGCTATGACCACGGACGGGTGGTGGCGTGGAAGGATGTGAACCTGGGGCTGGCGGTGGATACGCCGGAGGGGCTGACGGTGGTGGTGATCCGCAAGGCGCAGGCGCTCGACCTGAAGGGTCTGGCGGAGGCCACTCGGGCACTGGTGGAGCGGGCGCGCTCAGGCAAGCTGACGCTCGATGACCGTCGCCATCCCTCCTTTACGATCAGCAATCTGGGGATGTTCGACGTGGAGCAGTTCGAGGCGATCATCAACCCGCCCTCGGCTATGACGTTGGCGGTGGCCTCGGCGCTGGCGCGGCCGGTGGCGCGCGAGGGAAGGGTCGAAGTGGGGCAGGTGATGAACCTGACCCTTTCGTGCGATCACCGGATCATCGAAGGGGTGACGGCGGCGCGGTTCATGAAGGCGCTGACGGAGTGGCTGGAGAAGCCGGAGTGGATGGAGGAGGGGGCGAAGGGGTGACGGCGGCCTCGGCGGCACGCGGCGGTTCCGGCGACCTGGGGGTGTCCGCCGGCGGAGGCATCGCCGGCGGCGGTGGGGCGTCGTGGGCCTTGCGCCGGCTGAGGTAGTACAGGACCGGGACGGCCATGCGCGACAGGAGCAGGGAGGCGACCTCCCCGGCCATGAGGGAGATGGCGAGTCCCTGGAAGATGGGGTCGAAGAGGATCACCGACGCGCCGACGATGACCGCGGCGGCGGTGAGCATCATGGGGCGGAAGCGGACAGCGCCGGCGTCCACCACCGCTTCGGCCAGGGGCATGCCCTGGGCCAGGCGCAGTTCGATGAAATCCACGAGGATGATGGAGTTCCGGACCACGATCCCCGCGCCGGCGATGAAGCCGATCATCGAGGTGGCGGTGAAGAAGGACCCCATGAGCCAGTGGGCGGGGAGAATGCCGACCAGGGAGAAGGGGATGGCGGCCATGATGACCAGCGGGGTGACGAGCGACTGGAACCATCCGACGACGAGGACGTAGATGAGCGCCAGGACGACGGCGAAGGCGATGCCGAGGTCGCGGAAGACCTCGTAAGTGATGTGCCATTCGCCGTCCCACTTGACGGAGTAGGTCTCGGTGGAGAAGGGCGGGTCGGCGGTGTACTGGCGCAGGCGGTAACCCTCGGGCAGGGGGAGGCTGTCGAGGCGCTTCTTCATCTTGAGGATGGGGTACACGGGGCTCTCTTCGGCGCCGGCAACGTCGCCGGTGACATAGACGACGGGCAGCAGGTTCTTGTGATAGATGCTCTTGTCGGCGAGCGATTCCTCGACGCGGACGATTTCGCCGAGGGCGACGAGTTGTCCGTGGGCGCCGCGGACCTTGATGCGCTGGAGGTCGGCGGCGCTGGAGCGTTCCGAGCGGCGCAGGCGCAGCAGGATCGGGACGTCCTCCTTCTCGCGCGGGGCGTGGAGCAGGCCGGCCCCGGCGCCCTGGACGGCCGCGCGCAGCACGTCGGCCACCTGCCCGGCCGAGATACCGTGGAGGGCGGCCTTCTCGTGGTCCACCACAAAGCGAAGCCGCGTCTGGTCGTCCTCGACGTACCAGTCCACGTCCACGACGCCGTCGGTGGAGTCGAGGATGTCGCGGATTTGGCGGGCGATTTCGATCTGGCGGGCGTAGTCGGGGCCGTACACCTCGACGACGAGCGTCTGAAGGACGGGTGGACCGGGGGGGACTTCGGCGACTTTGATGCGCGCGCCGTTGCGGCGGGCGATCTCGGTCAGGGCGGGGCGAACGCGGCGGGCGATGTCGTGGCTTTGGGCGTCGCGGTATCGGCGGGGGGCCAGGTTCACCTGGATGTCGGCAACGTTCGGTCCCTGGCGGAGGAAGTAATGCCGGACGAGGCCGTTGAAGTTGTAGGGCCCGGAGAGGCCGACGTAAAGCTGGAGGTCGGTGACCTCGGGGACGGCGCGCAGGGCGTCGGCCAGTTCGCGGGTAACGGCGGCGGTGTGTTCGAGGGTGGTTCCCTCGGGCAGGTCCACGACCACCTGGAACTCGCTCTTGTTGTCGAAGGGGAGCATCTTGACGAGCGTGAGCTTGAAGTACACGAGGGAGCAGGCAGCGAGCAGGAGCGCGACGACGAAGACGAGGAAGGCGTGGCGCCAGCGCGGGTCATGGATGAGACGGCCCATGACGCGCCGGTACAGACGCGTGGACCAGCCCTCGGTTTCTGCGGCATGGTCGGAGTCGGCGGCCTTGCGTCCGAGGAGGAGGCGGGCGGCCCAGGGGGTGACGAGGAAGGCGACGATGAGGGAGAAGAGCATGGCGGCCGAAGCCCCGACGGGGATGGGGCGCATGTAGGGCCCCATCAGGCCGCGGACGAAGGCCATCGGCAGGATGGCGGCGATGACGGCAAAGGTGGCGAGGATGGTGGGGTTGCCGACTTCATCCACGGCCTCGACGGCCACCTCTGCGAGGGGTCGCCGGCGGTTCGGGGGCATGCGGTAGTGCCGCACGATGTTCTCGACGACGACGATGGCGTCGTCCACGAGAATCCCGATCGAGAAGATGAGGGCGAAGAGGGTGACGCGGTTGATGGTGTAGCCGTAGAGGTGGAAGACGACGAGGGTGAGCGCAAGGGTGACGGGGATGGCGATGGCAACGATTCCCGACTCGCGCCAGCCGAGGGTGAGGGCGATGAGAAGGCTGACGGAGATGATGGCCAGGAACATGTGGAAGAGAAGTTCGTTGGACTTCTCGGCGGCGGTTTCGCCGTAGTTGCGGGTGATGGAAAGCCGGACGTCGGCGGGAATGAGCCGGCCCTGGAGTTCGGTCACCTTGGCGAGGACGTCGTCGGCAACGACGATGGCGTTGAGGCCCTTGCGCTTGGCGATGGTGAGGGTGACGGCGGGGGCGACGGTGTCGCGCGGGGGCGGGCCGGTCGCCCCGAGGACGCGGCTGTGCTCGGCGGCGGGGCCGAGGGCGAAGAAGACGTAGTCGGCGGGCTCCTCCGGCCCGTCGGCGATCGAGGCCACGTCGCGGACGTACACGGGCCGGTCGTTGGCGACGCCGACGACGACGCGCGCGACGTCCTCGGCGGTGCGGAGGAACCCGCCGGTCTCGATGAGGATTTCGCGGTTGGCGGCGGAGAAGGCGCCGGCGGCGGACTGCTGGTTGGACTGGCGCAGGAGTTCGAGGATGCGGTCGGGCGAAAGGCCGTAGGCCGCCATGCGCGCCTCGTCGAGGGTGACGGTGACCTGCCGGCGGCGTCCGCCGATGATCTTGACCTCGGAAACGCCGTGAATCTGCTTGATGGGGTCGGTGAGCTGGGCGGCGATGCGGCGGAGGTCGAGGTGCGGGTAGCGGTCGCTCGACAGCGTAAGGGCCAGGATGGGGACGTCGTCAATCGAACGGGGCTTGATGAGCGGCTCGCTGCAGCCGGGGGGGATGAGGTCGAAATTCCCGGACATCTTCTGGTTCAGCCGGACGACGGCGGCGTCCTCGTTCTCGCCTACGTAGAAGCGCACGATGGCCATGGACTGGCCGGGGGAGGAGGTGGAGTACACGTACTCGACGCCGGGAATCTCCCAGAGGAGCTTCTCCATCGGCTTGGTGACGCGCTCCTCGATTTCGCGGGCGTCGGCGCCGGGCATCTGGACGAAGACGTCAATCATGGGGACGACGATCTGCGGCTCCTCCTCGCGCGGCAGGAGGAGGACGGCGCCCGCGCCGAGGAGGACGGAGACGAGGATGAAGAGGGGGGTGAGCTTGCTGGCGATGAAGGCGTGGGCGATGCGCCCGGCGGGTCCGAGGGTCTTCATGCCGGTCACTCCTGGGTGATGCGGAGGCCGTCGCGGAGGACGTCGAGGCGTCCGACCACGATGCGGTCGCCGTCGGCCAGTCCGGCAAGGACTTCCAGGCGCGGGCCGTGGAGGCGCCCGGTCTTGACGAGGCGGAGCCGGGCGATGTTGTCGGCGCCGAGGGCATAGACGAAATCAAGCTGGCCGCGCTGGACGAGGGCGTGAGCGGGGATGGTCAGTGCTTCGCGCTTGCCGAGGGAAAAGCGGGCGCGCCCGAACATGCCGGAGCGGACCGGCGCGCCGGCGGGAAGGTCGAGCTTGAGGATCGAGGACCGGCTGACGGGGTCGGCGGTGGGGACGATCTCGCCGACGCGGGCGCGCAGCGGCGGGGGGTCGAGTGCGTCGAGGGTAACGAGCGCTTCGTCGCCCAGGCGGAGACGGTGGGCGACCTTCTCCTCGATGATGACCTCGAGGCGGTAGTGGCGGTCGTCCTCCACGGTCAGCAGCGGCAGTCCGGGGGCGGCCTGGCTGCCGACGTCCATCGCGCGGGCGGTGACAAGTCCGGCGATAGGGGCGTTCAGGCGGGTGAAGGCGTGCTGGGCTTCGGCTGCGGCGACCTCGGCGCGGGCCTGCTCCACGCGCGAGGCCACCTGCTTGCGGCGCGATTCGAGGGTGCGCAGGGTGTCCTCCACGCGGGCCGCCTCGGCCACGGCGGTCTTCCAGCGGGCCTCGACTTCGTCGAACTCCTGCTGGCTGATCACCTTCTTCTCCGCGAGTTCCCTGAAACGGGCGTACGTCTTGGCGGCGAGGTCGCGGGCCGCGTCGGCAGCGGCTCGGGCGGACTGGCCGGCGCGCACGGAGGACTCGGTTTCGATGAGGGCGTCCTGCGCCTCCTGCAGCGCGGCGCGGGCCTTGACGAGTTGGGCGGCGACGTCGCGGTCGTTGATCTGGATGAGGAGCTGGCCGGCCTCGACGCGGTCGCCGGGGGAGGCGTTGACGGCCACGACCTCGCCGATGAGCTTGCTCGAAATGACGCTGGTGGTCTTCGACCGGACCGTGCCGATGGCCTCGTAGGGAGCGTCCACCGGGGCGAGACGGACCGTCTCGACCGGAGCGCGCACGGTCTCCGGGGCCGACGCGGCGGGGGGAGTGGCCTTGCGGCAGGCGGTTACGGGAAGGACGGCGAGAATGAAAAGGATGGCGGCGATTCGCATGTGTTCGCTCCCTGCAAGACCCTGGCGATGCCTTGGCGCCGGGGTCACTATACACGAGAGGCCGAAGGATGCCAAGGGACGTACGACGGACGGCAGGCGACGGACGGCAGGCGGCGGACGGGAACGGCATACCGAAGGACTGGACGGGCCGGCGACACTTGGCCTGTGGTACGCCTTAGACCCGGCAGGCGACGCGTCGTTACAGGGGAAAAGGCAAAGGGCCGCGCCGGGGTGGCCGGCACGGCCCTGAGTGGGATACGATGCGAGGCGGTCAGTCTGCGATGGGGAACTGAATCTCAGTGAGGAACTCCTTGGGGTCGCCCTTGCCTTGGGCGTCGGGGTGCTTGATGTACACCTCGCGGGGCGGGCCGACGATCTCCCAGCCCTGGGCGGACAGCCACGCGAGCATCTCGGTGTAGTGGGCGGAGATCTGGCTGTAGGGGCCCTTGACCTGGCCGAAGGCAACGGTGCGGGCGGGGAGTTTCTTGACGGCAACCTTGGCGTCGGCCTTGGGGGAACCGGTGACGGGCAGGCAGACCTCGAAGCGCCCCGAGGCGGGGTCTATCTCGTTGGGGGGATCGAGGAAGATGGTGAAGGCGGGCCCGGCGGCCTTCAGACTGTAGCGGGTGGCCCAGCCATAGAGGGAGTGATAGACCTTGCCGATGTCGTTGTGCGCGCCGGCGTGCTCGATCGAGATGACGGTCTGGGCGGGAAGTTTCTTCTTCTGAAGTTCCTGCATGTCCTTCTCCAGTGCCAGGTGGACGACGGGCGCGACGGGAGGCTGTCTCCGGGCGTCGCGACGGGCCGACGCGGCCTACTTCTGCGGGGCAAACTCGGACTTTGGGGCGCCGCACTCGGGGCAGACCCAGTTGTCGGGGAGCTTCTCGAAGGGGGTGCCGGCGGGAATGTCGTTCTCGGGGTCGCCTTTGGCGGGGTCGTAAACGTAACCGCAGACGGCGCAGACATACTTGGTCATGGGCGGCTCCTGTGGAAGAGGACGGCGGACGATAGACGACGGACGACAGACGACAGACGACGGACGACAGACGACAGACGACGGACGACAGACGACGGACGACAGACGACGGACGACGGACGACGAACAGCGGACGTGCCGCGCCGGAGGAGCAAGGAAGACGGCAGGGAAGCCTTTGGGACTTCCCTGCCGCTCCAGGCTCCACAACCAGCATAACCGGAAGGCGGGAGTTATTTCAAGATGGCCTTCAGGTCGGCTTCGGCGGTGGTGATGGGGGTAAGGCTGTAGTTCTTGACGAGGACGTCCACGGCCGCCGGGGTGAGGAAGGCGGGCAGGCTGGGCCCGATGCGGATGTTCTTGATGCCCAGGTGCAACAGCGACAAGAGGATGGCGCAGGCCTTCTGCTCGTACCACGAAAGGATGAGCGACAGGGGCAGGTCGTTGACCGGCACGTTGAAGGCCTTGCTGAGGGCGACGGCGATCTGGATGGCGGAGTAGGCGTCGTTGCACTGGCCGACGTCGAGGAGGCGCGGAATCCCGCCGATGTCGCCGAAATCGAGCTTGTTGAAACGGTACTTGCCGCAGGCCAGGGTGAGGATGACGCAGTCCTTGGGGACGGCGAGGGCGAAGTCGGTGTAGTAGTTGCGTCCGGCCTTGGCGCCGTCGCAGCCGCCGATGAGGAAGAAGCGGCGGATCTTTCCGGCCTTGACGGCGTCAATGACCGCGCCGGCGACGCTCATGACGGCGTTGTGGGCGAAGCCGGTCAGGAGGGTGCGGTTCGGGCCGTCCTGTGCGAAGCCCGGCGCGGCGAGCGCGGCGTCAATGACGGGCTTGAAGTTGCGGTCGCCGATGTGCCGCACGCCGGGGAATCCGACGACGCCCGAGGTGAAGAGACGGGCCTTGTAGGAGTCCTGGGGCCGCATGAGGCAGTTCGTCGTCATCAGGATGGCGCCGGGGAAGGCGGCGAATTCCTTCTGCTGTTCCTGCCACGCGCCGCCGTAGTTGCCGGCAAGGTGCTTGTACTTCTTGAGCGCCGGATAGGCGTGAGCAGGGAGCATCTCGCCGTGGGTGTAGATGTTGATGCCCTTGCCCTCGGTCTGCTTGAGAAGTTCCTCGAGGTCCTTGAGGTCGTGTCCGGAGACGACGATGGCCTTGCCCTTGAGGGGCTCGATGCGCACGGGGGTGGGGACGGGATTGCCGTAGGCGCCGGTGTTGGCGGCGTCCAGGAGGCCCATGACGGCGAGGTTGACTTCGCCGGTCTTGAGCGCCATGCCGAGCAGCGCGGGCACGTCGGCGGGGTCGGTGGCGAGGAAATCCAGGGCCTCGTGGAAGAAGGCGTAGGCCTTGGGGTCTTCCTTGCCGAGAATCTGGGCGTGGTCCGCATAGGCGGCAACGCCCTTGAGGCCGTAAACGATGAGTTCCTGAAGCCCGGCGACGGTGTCCCCCTGGCGCTTGATGCGCGGAGCGATGCCGACTTCCTCCTGGACCTGCTTGAGCATTCCGGCGGTGTCCCCTGCGGGACGGAAGGCGGCGGGTCCGGCCAGCGTCTCGACGGGGCGGCCGGCCTTGCGCGCGGCGGCTTCATAGAGGCCCTTGGCCTTTTCGCGCAGGGCGAGTCCGCGCTTGACCCAGCCCGTCAGGTCGGGACCGTCGAAGTTCACGTTGGTGAGCGTCGAGAAGAGGGCTTGGACGGTGAAGACGTCTATCTCGCGGTCGCGCACGCCGAGTTGCCCGGCGCGGTGGGCGTACATCGCCACGCCTTTCAGCGTGTGGATGAGGACATCCTGCACGGCGGCGACGGCGGGGTCCTTGCCGCAGACGCCTCCGGCTACGCACCCGGTTCCCTTGGCGGTCTGTTCACACTGGTAGCAGAACATGCTGCTCATGACGGCCTTCCTTTCCTGGAAGAGAGAGAATCGCTCAGGCCTTTGCCTTGAGCATGGTCAACAGCATCTTGAAACGCTTGACGGCCTTGACGGCGTGCGGCACGTTGGCGGGCATGACGACGAGGCTGCCCTTCCCGGCGCGGACCTTCTTGCCGCCGATGGTGAGTTCCACTTCGCCGTCAACGACCTGGACGAGGGCGTCGAACGGCGCGGAGTGCTCGCTGAGATTCTGTCCCGCGTCGAAAGCGAAGAGGGTGACGGTGCCCCCCTTCGTTTCGGCCAGGGTGCGGCTGACGATGGACCCCTTGGCGTAAGGGGCCAACGTGGCAAGGTCGAGGGCCTGGGCGACGGGGGCGCACTCGCCCTCGCACGAGCAGCGACACGACGTCTTCTTCGCCATGAGCGTCTCCTTTCTGCACAACAAACACGGACGCGGGTACGGGGTCACGAGTCCAGGACGGCTGCGTCATAACCGGCGCTGCGAACGGCGCGGCAGAGAGATTCGGTGTCGAGTCCCTCGCCGGTCACGGCGGCTTGCCCGGCGGAGAGGTCCACGCGGACCTCACGGACGCCGGGAAGCTTGAGAAGCGCGTTGCGAACGCTTTGCGCGCAGTGGTCACAAGTCATGCCGGAGATCGTGAGGCGGACGGCGGGGGTCGTTTCGGTCTGTCCGGCGAGCTTGTCTTCATGGGGGGAACGGCGTCCGAAGAAGGAGGCGGCCAGAACGCCCAGGAGGACGACGGCGGAGAGAACGCTGAAGAGGCCGGGACTCTTGCAGTGGACGTGGGTGTCGGCAAGCGGGGGCGCGGGGGATATGCCCGTCAGCGTAAAGACGGCGTTGAGCAGCAGGCCCAGTCCGATGGCGGCGGCGAAGACGGTGGCGAGATAGAGGAAAGCGGTGCGGCGTCCGAGGAGCTTCCAGACGGTGGCGATCGTGGCGGCGTTGGTGACGGGGCCGGTGATGAGGAAGGCCAGGGCGGCGCCGGGGGACACACCCTTGAGCATCAGGGCGGCGGCGATGGGAATCGAGCCGGCGGAGCAGACGTAAACCGGGATACCGAGCAGGATCATGACGAGGATTCCGGTGAGGCCCGTACCGAGGGCTCCGGTGAAGAAGTCCGGCGGGACGAGCGTCGTGAGGAGTCCGGCGATCAGGAGACCGACGGCAAGGGGGGCGGCGACGTCGCGCGCGAGGGTGACGAAACCGTAGTGAAGGGCAGCGGCAAAGGAGCGCCGCGCGCCGGAGGAGGCGCAACAGTCGTCCGCGCAAGCGGGCGCAGGCGCGGCGGAGGCGGGGTCGGCGCGCTCGGCCAGGGTCACGACGGCGCCGCCGAGGAGGCCGGTGGCGAAAGCGGCGACGGGGCTGAAGAGCGCAAAGACGGGACCCAGCAGGCTGAGGACGACGAGGATGTTGTCGGCGCCGGTCTGGGGCGTCGAGAGCAGAAAGGCGACCGTCGCGCCGCGCGAGGCGCCGTGCCGGCGAAGGCCGGCGGCAACAGGGATCACGCCGCAGGAACACAGGGGGAGGGGGACGCCGAAGAGGGAGGCCTTGACGATGGGCTTGAATCCGCGCCCGCCGAGGTGGCGCTCGACCCACTCGGGACGGATGAACAGGGAAAGGACGCCGGCGGCGAGGAACCCGGCCAGGAGATAGGGCGCCATGGCGCAAAGGGTGGTCCAGGCGCCGAGAAGAGTTCGCAGGAGGAGGTCGCTCATGTCCGGTCCTCCTTGAGGCGGCAACGGGCGAAGAAATCGCGCGCGTCGGCGTTGCGGTTGAATCCGAGGCGGCTGAGGGCAAAGTCGTACTTGACCGGGTCTTCCGGGTCAAGGGCGCGGAAGGCGTCAGTGATCTCGACAGCGGCGGCGAGGGAGGCGT
This sequence comes from Planctomycetota bacterium, assembly GCA_022705425.1. Classification (GTDB taxonomy): domain Bacteria; phylum Planctomycetota; class Brocadiia; order CAIUPP01; family CAIUPP01; genus JAKJEM01. The sequence goes on along the minus strand of JAKJEM010000049.1, from coordinate 13,805 downwards.
GGCGACGGTCGGTGAAGCCCAGTCTGAGGGTGATGCGGTGGACGTGGACATCAAGAGGCATAACCAGGCGGTGGGCGCCAATGGGCTCCCACCCGCCCGGGTCCACGTCGTCATGCCGCACCATCCAGCGCAGGAAGAGGAACATGCGCTTGCAGGCGCTGCCGTCGGCGGGCGAGGCGATCAGCGAGGGGCAGCCCCCCTCGGCCGCGCGGGAAAGCTCGCGAACAAAGGCGATGAGCGCGGGGACGACGGTCGCGTCGCTCTGCTGAAGTCCCTTGCTGAAGGCCGCCAGGAGAGACCCGTGGCGCTTCTGGAGTCTCCGGACGCCCAGGAGGAGCGCGGCGACTTCGTCTCCGGCGACCCAGCGGTGGCGAAAGCCTGCAAAGGCCGCGGGGAGGTCGCGGGGGGGCAGAATTCGGCGGGAGGGCCGTGTGAGTCCGGCGCGTTCAAGGGCCCCGGCTGCATTGCGGACGATGGTCTTGACATTTCCGAAGGCCAGTGAGGCGGCAACGAGCGCCGCCGCCTCGCGCGCGGTCAGTTCCTCGAAGGCGTAGAGGTGCTGGAGCGGATCGGGCTCGACGAACTCGCGCCGGTGGACGCGGGCGTAGAGGGCCTCGATGGCGCCCTGCGTGGCGGAAGGGACGACCCGGACTGTGCGGTTAGCGCTCACTCTTCACCTTTCCGTCGAGCGTGACGGTGACGTCGCGAAGGGGGATGTCCTTGCCGCTGGCTTCGAGCGCGGCTTCGGCAAGGCGGCTGAGTCCGAAGCAGCAGGGTACCTCCATGTGGAGGACGGTGAGGCTGCGGATGCTGTTCGATCGGAGGATTTCGGCGAGCTTCTCTTCATAGAAGGAGGCGTCGTCGAGCTTCGGGCATCCGAGGACGACCGAACGTCCGCGCAGGAACCGGGCGTGGAAGTCGGGAAGCGCGACCGGGACGCAGTCGGCCGCCAGCAGGAGGTCCGCGTCCTTGAAGCAGGGCGCGGCCGGGTTGACCAGGGTGAGTTGCACGGGCCAATGCGTGAGCTCGGACGGCGTCTCGGCCTCGGGACCGGCGGCGGGGGGCGGCGTGGCGGCGGGGCGGTTCAGCGAGCGCGCAAGGGTGCCGGGGCAGACGGATGGGAATGGCCGTGGTCGTGGGGATGGGCGTGACCCGGACCCCGGGTACGAGCCACATGTTGCATGGCGGCGGCTTCATTGAATGCGGGCGCCTCGCGCTCCTCGATGGTGATGGCGTCCACCGGGCACTTGCCCAGGCACGCGCCGAGGCCGTCGCAGTACGAGTCGTTGACGATGCGGGCCTTGCCGTCAATGATCTGGATGGCGCCCTCGGCGCAGGCGGTGGCGCACTGGCCGCAGCCGTTGCACTTCGATTCGTCAATCTTCACGATCTTCCGGCGCATGGCACACCTCCCGTGAAACGAAGTTTGCTGTAAACGCCGACCAGGTCGGTCAGGCGGCTTTCGCTCAGATGCTTTCTGAATTGGCGATTGAAGTCCACCAGCACGCTGCCGAGGATGCAGTCCTCGCTCTTGCAGGCGCGCTGGGAGAAGAGACAGGTCTTCTTCGGCAGGGGGCCCTCGATGGTCTCATAGACCTCGAGGAGGGTGATGCGGTCCCCGGGGCGGGCCAGGGAGAAGCCGCCCTTGGGGCCGCGTTCCGAATGGACCAGGCCGGCGCGGGCGAGGCGCTGCATGACCTTGGCGAGGTGGGCCTCGGAAACTTTGAAGGCCTCGGAGACCTCGCGGGCGGTGAAGGAGCGCCCGGGATGCCCGGCAAGAAGCACCATGGTGTGCATCGCCAGGGAGGACGCTTCGGTGATCTTCATCACGGGGGGCATGGTTCATTTCCCATGAAGCCGACGGCTGAAATATCGTATTCAGGTATGACAATACCAGAATCCAGGGCGGATGTCAAGTGGGAATCTGGAACGACGGAGGACAGACGACGGACGACAGACGACGGAAGACGGGCGACGGATGGCGGAGGTCCCTCCTTCGCGCGGGCTTCGGCGGGCAGGCGGACGGCAGTGAAGAGGGCCGGCGAGATGCCTGCGCGGCAGGGGGCGGCGGAGGTGTCTTGACCGGGGTGTTCGGGCGTGATAGGTTTGTGATGCGTTGGAAGAAAGATTCGGCGGTCCTCTGGCGGAAGGACGTCCATGAGAATCCTGGCGATGGCGGGGATGCTGTGCGCCCTGGCGGCGGGGGCGCTGGGGGTGGATATCGGCGAAAAGGCGCCGGCGCTCAAGGTGGAACGCTGGGTTCGGGGTGAGGCGATTGCGCCCGACGCCGGAGACGGCAAGACGGTGTGCGTGGTGTCCTTCATGGACGTTCGGCACCCGGACGTCAAGCGATTGGGGCCCGCGCTCAACAAGTTGATCGAGCGGCACCGCGCGGCCGGGCTGGCCGCCGTGGCGATGGTGAGCGACGAGCCGGAGCAGATCGAGAAGTTCGTTCAGACGACGAAGCCCGCCTTCCGCGTGGCGCTGGACCGCGACCAGAAGAGCGAGGCGGCCTACGGGGCGGCGACGGCATTCCTGCCCTATTCCTATGTCGTGGGGAAGGACGGGACGGTGCTGTGGGCGGGCCGTTCGGTCGTGGGGCTGAGCGAGGCGGTCGAGCGGATCATGACGGGGAAGTACAACCTCGAGACGGCGCGTCCCCTGGCGCAGTTGCGGGCGGAGCTCCAGCGCGCGATCCAGGAGGAGGACGCCGAGCGGATGCTCAAGGCGCTGGACCAGATCATCCGAATGGAGCCGGATATTTACGAGCACATCTCCGCCAAGGCGGACGTGCTGCGCTTTCGGGGGGATGCCGAGGGCGTTCGGGCGCTGCGGCGCGGGGCGTTGAAGAACCTGGCGGGTTCCGCCGATGCGCTGAACCGGCTGGCGTGGGACTTGGTGACCGAACAGGACCTGCTACTCCGGGACCCGGTAACGGCCCTGGCAGCGGCGCAGGAGGCGGCGCGCCTGACGCAACGGAAGGACGCGCCGACCCTCGATACCCTGGCGCGGGCGTACTACGAGCTATGCCTGCTGGAGGAGGCCATCACGGTGCAGCGCGAGGCGCTGGCGGCGGCCTCCGACGCGGACGAGCGGAAGATCGTCAAGGCCACGCTCGAGTACTACGAGGGGGTGCGCCAGGCGCGCGAGGACACGCGCCGCAAGCCCCCCCGCTGAGGACTTTCATCGAAAGGCGAGTGACCCCATGTCCGGCGCTGTTTCCCACGATCCGGTCAAAGTGATTTTCGAGCCCGAAGGGCGGTCCGTCCTTGTGCTTCCGGGGACGCCGCTGATCGAGGCGGCCGGCCGGGCCGGCATCGTGCTCGAAGCGCCGTGCGGCGGGCGCGGAACCTGCGGCAAGTGCAAGGTGGAGATCACGCAGAACGCTCCGCCGCCGGGCGAGGCCGACCGGCGGCATCTCGGGCGCGAGGAACTCCGCCGGGGAATGCGCCTGGCGTGCCAGACGCGCGTGCAGAAGGAGATGTGCGTGCACGTGCCCGTGGCGACGCGCTTCTTCGAGCACAAGATCCTCACCGACGGCAAGGGGCGGAGCGTGCCGCTGCACCCCACGGTGACGAAGCGCTTCATGAAACTGCCGCCGCCCGGGCTCGAGGACCAGCGCTCGGACGAGGACCGGCTGCTGGGCGGGCTGAAGCAGAAGGGCGTGACGCCGCACCTGGGGGCCTTGCGCGCGCTGCCGGCGGCGCTGCGCCAGGGGGATTTCGAGGCCACGGCCGTCTGCGCCGAAGGCCGCGTGCTGACGATCGAAGCGGGCGATACGACGCGCTGGAACTACGGGATGGCCTTCGACATCGGCACGACGACGGTGGTGGGCTTCCTGATTGACCTGACGACCGGGCGCGAGCTGGCCGTGGCGGCGCGCGCGAACCCGCAGATCCCCTTCGGCGACGACGTGGTCAGCCGCATCCGTCATGCCTCGACGCATCCGGAGGGCCTGGCGCAACTGCAGGAGCGTATCGTCCAGGGGCTCAACGAAATCATCGAGGACTGCTGCCGCCAGGCCGGGTTCGGGGCGACGCACATCTACGAAGTGACGGTGGCCGGGAACACGACGATGAGCCACCTCTTCCTGGGCATCTCGCCGGAGTTCATCGCGCAGGCGCCATACGTCTGCCCGTTGCGGCGTTCGATCAACGTGTGGGCGCGGGACCTGGGTGTTCGCATTCACCCGCACGGGCTGGTTCACGTGCTGCCGAACATGGCCGGGTTCGTGGGCTCCGATACGACGGCTGTGGTGCTGGCCTCGGGGATGCATCAATCGCCGGAGCGGGCCTTGGCGATTGACATCGGGACGAACGGCGAACTGGTCGTGGGGAACAAGGACCGGCTCATCAGTTGCAGCACGGCGGCAGGGCCGGCCTTCGAGGGGGCGCGGATCCGCTTCGGGATGCGCGCGGCCGACGGGGCGATTGACAAACTCGTGATCACCTACGACGTCGAATACACGGTGATCGGAGGGACGACGCCGCGCGGACTGTGCGGGACGGCGCTGATTGACCTGGTGGCGGAGTTGCTGCGCGTGGGGGCGATTGATCCCACGGGGCGGCTGTTGCCGCCGGAGGAGACGCCCGAGCGAACGCCGGAGGCGATTCGCGCCCGCCTGCGCGAGGGGGAACGGGGCACGGAGTTCGTGATTGTGCAAGGGACGGAGGCGTCCGCCGGGGGGGCGATGGTGCTGACGCAGCGCGATGTCCGCGAAATGCAGCTCGCCAAGGGCGCGATCGCGGCGGGGGCGGCGATCCTGCTCAAGGAGTTCGGGGTGGAGCCGAAGGATCTCGGCCACATCCTGCTGGCGGGAGCCTTCGGGAACTTCATCCGGCGAAGCATGGCGCGACGGATCGGGCTCCTGCCCGACGTGCCCACCGAGCGGATCCTCTATATCGGCAACGCCGCCGGCGCCGGGGCGCGCATGGCCCTGCTCTCGCGCAAGTGCAAGGACGAGGCCAACCGGATCTCGGATCGGACGGAGTACCTGGAGTTGGCCGGTCGGGCCGATTTCCAGCAGGAGTTCACGACGGCGATGATGTTCCCGGAGGGGTAGGGAGGCCGCGCAGGACGCGCGGCGGCATGGCGCACGATGCGGCGCGGATCAGTCCTTCCATCGGCGGGCCCAGGGCAGGCCGGGGGTGCGCTCAAAGAAGGTGTTGATCAGGCGGAGTTGGGCCAGGTTCGAGGTGTAGTAGCTGTCCGGAAGGTAGAAGAGCTTCTCGAAGTACGGCAGGGGGTCCCCGGCGCGCGCCAGGGCATCGAGAAGGGGCAGAACGCGCGCCAGGGCGGCGCGGTGGCGTCCCAGGGCGATGGCGTCATAGGGCGCATGGCCGGTGTATTCAACGGCTTTGAGTTCGCGACGGATGGCGTCGCACGCTTCGAGGACGCTGCGCAGCGCGGCGGCGGCGCGCCGGAGGGCCGGGGCGTACGGGCGATGTCGCCCCTGGAGAAGCGCGGCGCGGTGATAGTGGGTCCAGGCGGCGTCAAAGGCGTCGAGGATGTCGAGCATGTGTGTCATCAGCCGGACGGGGTAGCGCAGGGCCCGGTTGAGTCCGGTGTCGCGGGGACCCAGGCGGGCGCGGGCGGACTCGGCGCGCGCGATCCGGCGGCGGAGCCCGGTCCGGCGCGCAGGGGAGAGCAGGGGCGAACAGGCGCGCCACATCTTCCAAGGGTTGTCGGGGATAAGGTGGCCGCGGAGTTTGCTGCCGACGCGATAACGGAGCAGATCGGCTTCGAGGCGGCTGAAGGTGTCAAGGTATTCGGCGAGTGCGCCGCCGGTTTCACCGGTGAGGGTGAAGGAAAGCGCCCGGAGCGCGCGCGCGCCCAGCGGCTTGCCGCCGGTCCAACTGGGGTGGGCGGAAGCCGCCAGCAGCGGCCAGGCGGTCTCGAAAACGCTTCCGCGGTCGGCCTCCCAGTGGGTGCAGATGTGTCCGAACGCCCCGGCGCGACGTCCGGCGCGCGCCATGTACGAGGCGTTCTCCATGGCAACGCGCAGGCTGGCGTAGTTGCAGGCGTAGGTGCGCAGACCCGAGGCCATCACAAAGGGGCGGCCGGCCTTGCGGACGCGTTCAAGAATGGGCGAATGCTTGCCGTCGGCGTCGGTCCAGTAGTACCAGTGCGTGGCCACGGCATCCCTGGGGAAGAGGTCAAGGGCCTTCAGGTACTCGTCGTTGAAGCCCTCGGGGCGCTGGACGTTCTTTCCCATCACCATGTCGTCCCAGTACCACACCGTCTTGCCGCGAGCCTGGAGGAAGCGGATCACCTCGCGACAGTAGCGCCCGAACAGGACAGCCTTGCCGTGGCGGCGCAGCGCGCGATCGGCCTCGGGGTTGGTTCCCGTAAGGAGATACTCGTCCAGACCGGCGTGGAAGTTGGGGGAGGGGAAGGCCTTGGCCAGTTCGGCGGCGTAGCGCTTGACGAGGGCGAGGACCTCGGGCCGGGTCAGAACGGGATAGCTGCGCATGCGTCCGTCGGCCAGGTCGCTGTAGCGCTCGAGGCGCAGGAACCCCTCCATGTGGCAGCTCAGGTTCGCGCCGGGAACGAGGTCTATGCCGCGCCGGGCGGCGTAGAGAGAAAGCGCGCGGGCCTCGGCGGGGGTGAGGGATCGGGGCGGGGCCAGATGTTCGAGACCCGGAGCGCGGAAGTGGTTCTCGATGTAGAGCCAGAGCGTGTTGATCTTCAGGTCGGCGAGGCGGTCTATCACCTTGCGCAGGTAGGCCGGGGGCGCGAAGAACTGGCGGGCGAGGTCCACTTGGACGCCGCGCAGGGCGTAGGCGGGCCGGTCGAGGATGCGCAGAGGCGCGAGGGCCGCCCCGGCGCCGGCGGCTTCGAGCAAATGCGCCAGGGTGATCAGTCCGTACTGGAGTCCGGGCGCGCCGGGGCTGACGATGAGAACGCCCCCGTCGGGGGCCAGGGTAAGCTCATAGGCCTGGGCGCGGCGTTCGGGCTCCGGGATGTCGGAGAAGGCGCGACCGTCCACGCGAAGGCGGACAGCGACCGGCGCCCGGCCGACGAGGCGCACCCCGGCGGCGGCGCAGGCGCGCTTGAGGCGTGCGCGCAGCCAGTCCGGAATAACGGCCCCGAGCATCAGCCGCGGCGGCAGGGCGACGCGTCCGGGGCGGACAAGGACACGGGCCGGCGGCGGAAAGATGAGGTCGGCGGCGGACATGGCAACTCCCACAGCCTGCAAAGCCTGCGCAAGGGGCGCGATCACCCGGCTTCCGGGGGCATTGTAGCGCAGGGGGAGGCGGGGGACAATGGGTTGACGCCGGACGATGGACGACAAGCGGCGACCGCAGATGCCCCTCTTGCGAAGTGCGTCCGTCAGTTCTGAACGCGGCAGGTGGTGCGTCGGGTCGGGATGGCCCAGTGGCGAGCGGCGGGCCGGAGGAAGGCGCGGAGCGCCCGGCCCCCGCAACGACCTCCGCGCCGGGGCCGGCGTGTTCCCTTCACTCCGTCAGGAGCCACACGGCCATCTCTCCCGCCGCGCGGTTGTCCCATACGCAGTACGGTATTGCGATGAAGGGGACGCTCTCGCGCCGCGCGTCTTTGTGCCGGTAGAGGCAGCCGGACCACCCGGCGAACTGCCGTCGGCGCGCCTTGCCCGTGATAACGGCAATGCCGCCGAGGAGGTCGGGGCGGAACCGCACCTTGAACTTCCCGGCGCGCGGAAGGATGAAATCGCCGGGGTGGGGGCCGTTGTCGGCCTGCTCCAGGCAGTACACCACAGGCCCGCGCCGAAGGGCGACGCGTCCGCAGTCCTGAAGCACGGCGGGGTTCGCCTCGATGCGCTCGACGGGCATCGGCAGGTCGAGAGTCACGATGTCGCCGGAGGTCCAGAGGCGCTCCAGGTGCGCGTAGCCCTTGCGGAGGAGGCGTGCCGGCGTGACGGACCGTCCGTTGATGGAAAGCCTTGCGCCGCGACACCAGCCGGGAATGCGCAGGGCAAGGGTGAAACGGGCGGGGCGGTCTGGACTCAGGGCAAGGCGCACGCGCCCGTCCCAAGGGTAGTGTGTTTTCTGGGTGATCCCGACGTTGACGTCCCCCACGTTGAGGCTCGCGCGCCCCTGGGCGTAGAGATGGACCCAGACGGCCTCCGGCTCCTGCGAGTAGGCATACGTTCCGATGGAGGCGAGCAGGCGGGCGATATTCGGCGGGCAGCAGGCGCAGCCGAACCAGTCCTCCCGGTGGTGGCTTCCCGTGCTCTCCAGTGGATTGACGTAGAAGAACCTCGCCCCATCCAGCGACACGCCGCTGAGGACCCCATTGTAAAGGGCGGTCTCCATCACATCGGCGTAGCGGGCGTCGCGCTCGAGGCGGAGCATGCGGTCGGCCCAGAAGACGAGTCCGATGGCTGCGCAGCTCTCGGCGTAGGCGCTTTCATTGGGGAGGTCGTAGTCGGAGGTGAAGCCTTCGTTCGAGGCCGTGGAGCCGATGCCGGCGGTGAGGTACATGTGCTTGAGCGTCAGGTGATCCCACAGGGCGCGGCACGCGGCGAGAAGATCGCGGTCTGCGTACGCGGCGGCCAGATCGGCCATGGCCGCATATAGGTACATCGCCCGCACGGCGTGGCCGGCGACTTCGCGCTGTTGCCGGACGGGAAGGTGAGCCTGGCTGTATGAGTACGGCAGCCCCGTTCCCCGGCGGCGTCTCTCCGGTGGCTCGCCGCGTCGTTCGGCTTCGATCTCGAAGTAATGCGGCTTCCGCCCCCGTTCGTCAACGAAGTACTTCGCCAGGCGGAGATAGCGCCCGTTCCCGGTGGCGGCGTGGAGCTTGACGAGGGCAAGCTCGATCTCCTCGTGGCCGGGATAGCCCCGCTTCTTGCCCTTCGTGCGTCCGAAGACGGAATGGATGTGGTCGGCGTAGCGGCAGACGACGTCGAGCAGGGAGCGCTTCCCCGTAGCTCGGAAGTGGGCGACGCCGGCCTCGATGAGGTGCCCGGCGCAGTAGAGCTCGTGCTGGTCGCGCAGGTTCGTCCAGCGATGGTCCGGTTCCACGACGGTGAAGTGGCAATTGAGGTAGCCATCGGGCTGCTGCGCCGAGGCGATGAGGGCGATCACGTCGTCAAGCCGCCCTTCGAGGACCGGGTCGGGATGGGTCGCGAGGCTGTACGCCGCCGCCTCGATCCACTTGGCCACGTCGGAGTCCCAGAAGACGTGCGGCGGGTTGGGCTGGCCGGGCTTCCAGCCCAGTCGAAAGGCGTCAATACGCCCGGTCTTGAGGCACTGCTCGTACTCGATCGGCAGCGTGGCGGTGCGGTTGACCTCGATGCGCGGCGCCCAGAAGCCGTCGTCGAAGCGCACGCGGCGAAGATCGGCGGGAACCAGGGGCGGTAGCACTTGCAGCCTCCCGAAGTTGGTGTCTGACGTATGGCGGGCACGCGGCGGCCCGCGCGGATGCCTCAACCGGAATACTGCCAGCCGCAGGCGCAGAAAGCAACCCGGACTCGGCGTCCGCAATTCCGATTTCCCCTCGCGCGGCGGCGGCAGCGGCGTTCCCGCGCTCCGGAGCGGCCTTCGTCGCCGCGCGGCCGCGTTCGTCATCGCGTGTTGCGGGTCGGTTGCATTCAGGCGCGAATCGGCTAGACTGATACCGGCGCGAGCATGAGGTCCGATGGCGCACCGAACGCATCTCAGGGAGGAAGCACAATGATGTTGCGCGCGGCGATGGCGGCCGTTCTTCTGGCCGCTCTGGCGGCTATTGCGGGAGCGGATGTGGTGCTGTTGAAGAACGGCGACTGCGTTACGGGGAAGGTCGTGTCGGCGACGGGGGGAAGGCTGACGCTGAAGTCGGATGCGATGGGGACGCTGGTGATCGAGTTGGACCGAGTCCGCACCTTCTCAACGGAAGAGCCGATTGTGGTGCGGTTCCAGGACGGGACGGTGATCCACCGGGCGGTGCGGGCCGATGAAGAGGGGAAGGTCGCGACGCTCGAAGGCGGGGTGCTGGCGGCGCAGTCCTTCCCGATTTCAGCGATTGCCGAGGTGAACCCGCCGGAGAAGCCCAAGGCGGCGTGGAAGGGGCACGTGACCGCGGGATATACCCAGACGACGGGGAACTCGAAGACGACGAGCGCAAGTCTGGACGCCGAGTTCGTGCGCCGGGGAGAGGAGGACCGCCTGACGGCGGCGGCGAGCTACCTCTATGGGCGGCAGACCGATTCGGCAGGGAACGACAATCTGACGAATGACAAGTGGTATGTTCTGGCGAAGTACGACTACTTCCTCAGCCGCAAGGCGTACGTGTTCGTCAATACTACGTACGAGAAGGACCGCGTGGCAGACCTGGACGCGCGGGCGATCGGCGGCGTGGGCTTCGGGTATCAGTGGGTGGAGTCGAAGCGGCTCAACTTCAACACGGACATCGGTCTCGGCGCGATGCACGAGGAGTACAGCAATCCCACCACGACAACGAACACGCTGGTCGGGCAGGCGGGGTATCACTTCGACGCGGCGCTGGTCCCGGATCGCCTGACCTTCCTCCACGACACGCGGTATGTGCCGAACCTGGAGGCCTTCTCGGACTACAAGGTCAAGACGAGCGCCGAACTCCGGGCGAGCGTGACGCAGGCGATCTTCGCCAGCTTCAAGGTGACGGTGGACTACAACGCAAAGCCGCCGGCGGGGAAGAAGTCCACGGACGTGGCATACATCTTCGGCTTGGGCGTCAATTTCTGAAGGCGCGGCACGGGAGGGAGTATCGAATGAAATTGGGACTGGTGACCTACAACATCGCGGCGTCCTGGGATGTGCCGACGCTGATCGCCAAGTGCCGGGAACTGGGCTATGGAGCCGTGGAACTGCGGACGACGCACGCGCACGGGGTGGAGCCGGCGCTGGGGCCGGCACAGCGCGCCGAGGTGCGGGCCCGGTTCAAGGACTCGGGGGTGACGCTGTGGGGGTTGGGGTCCGTCTGCGAGTACGACAGCCCCGACCCGGCGGAACTGCGTCGCCAGATGGACACGACGCGGGAGTTCATCCGGCTGGCGGCGGACGTGGGGGCGGCGGGGGTGAAGGTGCGCCCGAACAAGCTGCACGCGGCGGCGGGCGTTCCGGCCGCGAAGACGCTGGAGCAGATCGGGCGGTCCTTTGCCGCGTGCGGACGTTTCGCGACGGAGCACGGCGTCGAGTTGTGGATGGAGGTGCACGGGCGTGAGACATGCCTGCCGGCGAATATGCGGGCGATCATGGACGCCTGCGACTGTCCGGCGTGCGGCCTGTGCTGGAACTCGAATCCGCCGGAGGTGGATGCGGACGGCTCGATCCTGAAGAGCTTTGCGCTGTTGAAACCCTGGATACGCTCCTGCCACATCAACGAACTGGCGGACGCGCGCTATCCCTGGCGGCAGCTCTTTGCGCTGCTGCGGTCGGCGGGGTATGACCGGTGGACGCTGGCGGAGATTCAGGGCAACGCGGAGCCGGAGCGGCTGCTGCGGTACTACAAACGGTTGTGGGAGGAGCTGCAGCCGGCGGGCGAATGAACGCGGAGGGAGAACAAGGTGCTTGAACTGAAGAGCAAGGCGGCGGATGCGGGCCACCGATGGCGTTTCTTTCGCAGCGGAGGGGTGGACCAGGTCCGGCTTGACCGCGGGGAAGACTTGCTTCATCTGCCGGAGCTGGATCAGAAGCTGTGGGTGGCGCTGGCGTGTCCGACGAAGGGCGTGGAGTTCGATGCCCGGACGCTGGCCTTGCTCGATACGGACGGGGACGGGCGAATCCGAACGCCGGAGATTGTGGCGGCGGTGCGGTGGATGTGCGCAACGCACCGGAACCCCGGGGAGTTGATCGAGGGGGCGGAGGCGTTGCAGTTGTCCTCGCTGAACCCGGACACGCCGGAAGGCGCCCGGGCGCTGGTTGCCGCGCGGCGGGTGGCGGCGGACCTGGGCAAGGGGGAGTCGGACACGCTGACGGTGGAGGATGTGTCGGTCGCGGGGGAGCGGCTGACGCGTTCGCCCTTCAACGGGGACGGGGTGATTACGCCCTCGGCCGGACGCGAACCGGAGACGCGGGCGCTGGTGGAGGAGATCATGGGGTGCATGGGGGCGGTGGCCGACCGGAGCGGCGAGGGGGGAATCTCCGCAGACACCGTGCGCCGGTTCTTTGATGAACTCCGGGCCTATTCGGAGTGGCAACGGGCGAAGGAAGAGGGCGGGGAGCGCATTCTGCCGCTGGGGGAGGGGACCGGTGAAGCGTTTGCGGCGTATGAAGCGGTGCGGGGGAAGGTGGAGGATTTCTTCGCCCGCTGCCGGCTGGCGGCGTATGACGGTCGCGCCGCCGGGGCGCTGAACGGGCAGGAAGGCGAGTTCGCGGCGCTCGGCCGGGGGGTGTTGGGGGCCTCGGCGCCCGAGGCGGCGGGGCTGCCGCTGGCGCGGGTCGAAGCCGGGCGCGCGTTGCCGTTGAGGGCGGGGGTGAATCCGGCCTGGGCCGAGGCGTTGGAGCGCTTCGATCGGCGCGTGGTCCGTCCCGTGATCGGTGAGCGCGAGGCGCTGTCCGCTGAGGAGTGGGAACAAATCCGCGAGCGGCTGGCGGGGCATGCGGCCTGGGTGAAGGCGCGTCCGGAAACGGGGGTGTCCAAGTTGCCCTTGGAGCGCATTCGGGCGCTGCTGGCCGGAAACGGGCGCGCCGCGGTGGAGGCGCTGATCGCCGAGGATGCAGCGCACGCGGCGGACGCGGAGGCGATTGCGGAGATCGAGCGCCTGCTGCGTTACCGGCGGGACCTGCATCCGCTGCTGATGAGTTTCGTGTCCTTCCGCGATTTCTACACGCATCGGCGCAAAGCCCTCTTTCAGATCGGGACGTTGTACCTCGACGGACGGAGCTGCGAGTTGTGCGTGCGGGTGGAGAACACGGACAAACACGCGGCCCTGGCGGCCTTCTCCAAGACGTGCCTGGTGTACTGCGATTGCGCGCGTCCCGCGACGGGGGAGAAGATGACCATCGCCGCGGCCTTCATGGACGGCGATTCGGACTACTTGCTCGCGGGGCGCAACGGCGTGTTCTATGACCGCCAGGGGCGGGACTGGGACGCGACGATCACGCGGATCATAGACAACCCGGTGAGCATCCGGCAGGCCTTCTGGTCGCCCTACAAGAAGATCGCGCGGTTCATCGAGGAGCAGGTGACCAAGCGCGCTGCAGCGGCCGAAAGCGCGGTGGACGCCAAGGCGGCGGCGACGGTGGCGGGAAGCATGGCGCCGGCGGACAAGGGGGCGAAACCCCCGGCGGTAGCGCCGGCGGCCTCGCCGGCGCGGCGCTTCGACGTGGGGACGGTTGCGGCGCTCGGCGTGGCGTTGGGGAGCATCGGGACCTTTGCCGCAGCGATCTTCACCAAGTTTGTGGACTTGGGCATCTGGATTCCGGTGGCGATGGTCGTCATCATGTTGGGAATCTCGGGCCCCTCCATGCTGCTGGCGTGGATGAAGCTGCGGCAGCGGAACCTGGGTCCGATTCTCGATGCCAACGGCTGGGCGGTGAATACGCGGGCACGGGTGAATGTGCCGTTCGGGCGGACCCTGACGCGAATCGCCGCGCTTCCACGCGACGCGGAACGGTCGTTCATTGACCCCTATGCGGAGAAGCGGCGCTTCTGGCCGATTGCGGCGGGGGCGCTGGCGCTGTTGCTGCTGCTGGCGGCGGCATGGCATCTCTACACCCGGGGGACGCCGAACTGGTGGCCGGGGAAGAAGGCGGCTCCGACGGCGACGACGACGAGCACGCTGAGCGGAGAGGGGCGATGAGGCGGGTTGAATGACCTGCGTCATGCTCACCGGCAGAGCGCGGCGGACGTCGCAGAGGGGG
>JAKJEM010000048.1 GCA_022705425.1 Planctomycetota bacterium | reverse complement strand
ATCGGGGCACAGGGTGCCGAAGGGCGTGGCGACAAACTGCCCCCGGGACATCTGGTCCTCGGTGATGGTGCGCCGACAACGAAGGCAGTATCGGAACTTTCTGGGCACGGTTCGGTCGTCTCGCTCGGGGGGCTGCACTCAGCGCTGTCGGATCATTCGGTGCGTCTGGGGGATGACGCGCACGGCGTCGAGCTCCTCCAGGGCGACGGCTTGAAGCGCCAGAAGTTGTCCGGGCGCAGGGGGGCGCAGGGGCAAGGCCGGCGACCTTCGCGGCGGCGTCAGCGGTTGAAGGACCAGGAGAAGACTGCGGTCGAAACCGGCGATCCACCGGGCGACAGAGGCGACCTCGCGCGGGGTGGTGCGATCGGAAACAACGGCCTTCATGCAGACTTCCCTGGCGGACTTCAACGCGGCGCGCAGGAAGAGACGATGAGCCTTCCACGGCGCGGGACGTCCCGTAGCCGAGGACAACTTCAGGTCCATGCTAACGATGTCAAGGAAGGGAAGCAAGGGAGGCAGCGCGCGGTGCAGGACGCCGTTGGTCTCCAGGAGAACCTGGAGGGGGGATTCGCGCACAAGGGGCAGGAGCGCCGCGAGGAACGGGGCCTGGAGAAGGGGTTCGCCGCCGGTGAGGGCCAGGGCGCGGTGAATGGGCGGAGTGTTCAGGCGAAGGAGGGCGCTCGCAACGTCCTCCGCTGCGAGGGGATTGGCGGGGGAGGCAAAACACCGGAGGCCGGGGGCGGTCTCGACGTGCGCGCGCGCCGGTGTGGATCGGGCCTCCGGCTGGTCGCAGTAGGGGCAGTCGAGGTTGCACCGGGCCAGGCGCAGAAAGAGGTGGCGTTCGCCGACGCGGAGGCCTTCGCCCTGGATGCCGCTGAACACCTCGACGATTTCGCCGGACGTGGGCATGGGTCAGTCGCACCCGCGGACTTTGCAGCGCGCGCGCCGGAGGGCGCTGACTTCTTCCACCCAGGCGGCCAGAATCGCTTGGGCGAACTCACGGGCCGGAATGCCGTAGTCCTCCAGTCCGCGCGTGGGAACGGGGGTATTCCGGCTGACCACGTTGATCCCGGCATGGACAAGAGAACTGACCGGGGAGACCGAGGCAACGGAAACGGTAAGTTTGGCGGCGCCGTCGTAGAGGTCGGAGCCGCGCCGCTGCAAGCGCAGGGCGGGCGTGCGGCGCAGGAGGGCTTCGGCCATGAGAATGATGAGGAGGCGTTGACGGAGGATGCCGCGTTCCATGTCGGCGTCGAAGCACTCCAGAATGAAATGGAGCATCCGCTCGGAGTAGATGCGCGCGCCGTCGCGCAGGTCCTCGACGTCCTTCATGTGTTCCAGTTTCACGTCACAGGGGCCGACGAAGGCGAGGAGGCTGTCGCCGAGAATGCCGAAGCGGTGATAGGCCCAATGGGCGCGCAGTTGTTCGCCCGTATAGGCGATATCCTCCTCGATGAAGCGCGTTTTCATTCGGTTCCTCCGGGGAGCGGGGCGCGATGTCAGCGCGGCCAGAAGGGGTAGTTCGCCTTGAACCAGTCGCCGGCGCCGGAGAGACGGACGGCGCGGAGGAAGCGGCGGCAGGACTCGCAGCATCCGCAGAGCTTCGGCCCGCCTTCGTAACAACTCCACGACAGGTCCATGGGGGCGTGGAGGACCAGCCCGAGCGCAATGATAGAGGTCTTGCGCATGTGGCTGGTGTAGCTGCGGACACGGACGCCCGACCGGGTCGAAAGCTTGAGAGTCTTGTTGTAGAGGGCGACAAACTCCTCGGAGTTGTCGGGAAACGAGCGGGCCTCCTCGGCGTTGAAGCCCGTGACGACCTGGTCGGCGCTCAGTCCCTCGGCGAAGGCGGCGGCGACCGCCAGGAAGAGGCCGTTTCGGTTGGGAACCCACACGCGCGCGGCCAGGCGGTCGGTCTGGCCCGGCTTGTCGAGCGCCGCGAAAGAGGGGTGGGGAATCGCGCGCGTCCGGTCCACCAGAGCGGTGTGGGTGATGCGCCGGAACCAGGGAAGGCGAATGACCTCGTGGCTGATCCGATAGCGCCGGCACATGGCGCGCGATACGAAGCATTCGCGCGGGGCGGCGCGTTGACCGTAGTCGAAGGTGAGCGCACGAAGGACCCGACCGGTGTCCAAGGCGCACTTGAGGTTAACGGCGCTGTCAAGTCCCCCGGAAAGAACGACCACCGAATCGGGCATCCGACTGCCTTTCTCAACCGCCGCGGAGGGCCTGGATGTTGCGGAGGTAAACCTTGCCGGAAATGTTGGGGTCCGTGTAAAGCAGGATGTACAACATCTCGACATTCTCGATGTTGGCGATCTTGGTGGCCGGGGACCAGTGCGTGGCCTCGGACTTGTAGTCCCCGGCCCGCAGGTCAAAGGTCACACCTTTGTTCACGCCGGTTTTCAGGGGCACCCAGCGGCTCTCGTAGTACTTGGCGGTCTTGAGGGCGATGGCCACCTTGACGGAGCCGGTCGTGGCGTTGACGATGTCCATCGTCAGCTTCCCGCGGGTGGCGAAGCTGAGACCCAGGGGACGGACGATCGCGGACTTGTCGTGTTTGCCGCCCTTGAAGGTGATGCTTAAGGCCCCGGCGTCCTCGTACTGCTCCACCTCGAGAGCGACCGGGTTGATGTTGCCCCAGGTCTCATTGGTCCAGAGAAGGGCGGGGGTCTGGAAGCTGTCAATCGCCCAACTATCGGCGACGGGATCGAACTGCATGGGGACAATGCGGACCGGAGCGGGACGCGGGCGGCGCGGGGGAAGGGTTGTCGTCGGTGCGGCGGCTGCAGCGGCCACGGCGGCGGACGCAGCCTCCAGACGGTCTCGCTCGGCCTTCGGAATCCAGCGCCCCTGGTAGAGGACCTCGCCCTTGCGCTCGTGTATCTCGGCCTCGGTGAGCCATTCGCCTTGGTGGAGCTGTTTGCCTTCGGCCTTCATACGGGACTGGAAACGCTTTTCCTTTTCCTCCGGGGCGACCCACTCGCCTTCATACTCGACCATACCCTGTGCGCCGTACTTCACATCGGGAGCGGCAAGAGCCTTTTCAGCCCTCTGGACGAGGTCGGCCAACTCGCGTCGCAGGTCGGCGGACTTGCGCTGCAAGTCCGCGTCGCGCGGGGCGGCTTCGTCGCGCAGGCGCAGCAGCAGCACGCCGCCACGGTCGGCGACACGTTTGAAGACCTCGCCGGCCTTGGCGTACTCCCGGGCCTCGCGGGCGGTCATCCCTAGTTCATAAGCCTGCCGCATGGGGGCGACCTCCGGTTCAATGGCGCGGAGGCACTTGGCGGCCGCGTCGTTGCGCAGCCCCGTATCCACCAGCCAATAAACGAGCCCGCCCGCAAGGAGCACCCCGAGGACGCCGAGGAGGATGGCGAAGCGATAGCCCCAGTTGGGGCTGACGGGGTCGCGCGGGGGGCGTTTGCGCTCCCGGGCGCGCTGTGCCGCCGCTTCGGCGGACAGCAGCGGCTGAAGGCCCGGCGTGGTCGCCTCGATCCGGCGCGCTTCCGCCAGGAGTGAATCCACAAGGGCCTTCGGGTCGGCGGGGGCGGCGTCTGAGCGAAGCGTCTCTCCGCACTTCGGGCAGGGGCGCTCGGTGGCTCCACTCGGCAGGGCTATTGTGATCGAACACTTGGGACAGCGCAGTTCCATTACCCCGGCCTCCGGCTATGTGGGCGAACTCCCAACCGCCTGACGGGATTCTAGCAGTCGGCACGGGAGGCGTCAAACGGACGGGGGAAGCTCGCATCCGGTCAGCTTCCGGGGGACTTGGTGGCCGGGCCGTGTATGGCACACCGGACGCGCAACGGCTGCGCTGCGGCGCCCTCACCTGTGTTGACCTGATGGAGCCGCTCCCACAGCCGGGGCGGCTGTGCCACATCGTCTGAAGACCGACGGCTACGGAAGCTCAAGGGCGCTGGAGGCGCGCCAGCTTGAGCCCTTCGCGGTACTTGGAGCGCGTGCCGGAGCGCAAGGGAAGGCGCTGGGCAAGGAGATGCCCGAACCGTCGAAGGTCTCGGGCGGTGCCCGCAACGAGTTCAAGCTCCACTTCGGCAAAACGTCGTCGCCGCCCGTTGGCGGTCACGCAGAAGCGGTCCGCGCAGACAATCAGCGTCAGGCCGTTGGCGCGGGTGTAATAGACTCGGCGACGATTGCGGATGCGGAAGATCTCGCGCAGGGATTCTGCCCCGGCAAGAGCGGCAATCTTGGCGCCCAGCCGTCCGACGAGACGGGGCCGACGCGCGGTCGGGGACTGGCGCTGCTCGAATTCCTCGCGAACACTGACGCCGCGCTGCGGACGCTTAAGGGACTTGATGCACAGAAGGGTCTTCTTCCCTTCGCGCCGGAGTCGGCAGGCATATCCGGCAGCGCGCAAGCGCAGGCGCGACGTATCGTAGTAGATGTCGAGGATGGGGACGACGCCTGCATCGCGGTGGCGGTCGCAGATCGCCCGGAGGACGGCGGGAAGACGATGCAGCGCGCCGGGATCGGGCGCAATGAGCTTCATTTCCATTTCGACGTGGGTGGGCTTCATCGGCGTCCTTCCCCTGGGAAGTTCCTGAGGCGACCCGCGTCCGGACGTTCAGATGCTATCAGACCCGGCGGCGGGGCGCAAGGCTTCTTGCGCGCCGGGGGGGTGTTCTGATAGCATCCGCGCAGTCAGGTTTTCTGTCCAAGAGGAGAGACGGCTATGGAGCGCAGGATATTCCTGCCGGAGAAGGAACTGGCGAACGCGTGGTACAACGTCCTGGCGGACTTGCCGACGCCGCTGGCGCCGCCGCTTCATCCGGGAACGAAGAAGCCCCTGGGGCCGGAGGACTTGGCGCCGATCTTCGCGATGGAACTCATCAAGCAGGAGATGAGCCCGGAGCGCTGGATCGAGATTCCTTCGGAGGTGCGCGACGTCCTGGCGCTCTGGCGGCCCACGCCGCTGGTGCGGGCCGTGAACCTGGAAAAGAAGCTGGGGACCCCGGCGCGCATCTACTACAAGAACGAGTCGGTCAGCCCGGCCGGGAGCCACAAGCCGAACACCGCCGTGGCCCAGGCGTACTACAACAAGAAGCAGGGCATCACACGCCTGTCCACGGAGACAGGCGCCGGCCAGTGGGGCAGCGCGCTGTCCTTTGCCTGTTCGATCTTCGGGTTGAAGTGCAAGGTCTACATGGTTCGGGTAAGCTTCGATCAGAAGCCCTACCGCAAGTCGTTGATGCGGCTGTGGGGGGCGGAGGTCGTCGCCAGCCCGAGTCCGGACACGAAGTCGGGACGCGACGTGCTGGCCAGGAACCCCGACTCCACCGGCTCGCTCGGCATCGCGATCAGCGAAGCTGTGGAGGACTGCGTCACGCATGACAGCACCCGCTACACCCTCGGGAGCGTTCTCAATCACGTCCTTATGCATCAGACGGTGATCGGGCTCGAGACGCAGAAGCAACTGGCGCTCGTGGGCGACAAGGCCGACATCCTCGTCGGCTGCACCGGCGGCGGCAGCAATTTCGGCGGCCTGGTCCTGCCGTTCATTCCGGAGAAGCTCAAGGGGCGTCCGGGAATCCGCATGGTGGCCGTGGAACCCACGGCGTGTCCCACGCTGACCAAGGGGCCCTTCCGCTACGATTTCGGCGACACGGCCGGGATGACGCCCCTGGTCAAGATGTATACCCTGGGGCACACCTTCATGCCCTCGGGCATTCACGCCGGCGGATTGCGTTATCACGGCATGGCGCCGCTCATCAGTCACTTGACCGACCTGAAGATCGTCGAAGCGGTGGCGTACTCGCAGAATCCGGTCTTCGATGCGGCGGTCATGTTCGCCAACGAAGAAGGGATTGTGCCGGCCCCGGAAAGCGCGCACGCCATCCGGGCGGCGATTGACGAGGCGCTGCGCTGCAAGGCCCGCAACGAGTCGAAGGCGATCGTCTTCAGCCTGAGCGGACACGGGCACTTCGACCTGACGGCGTACGACGCCTACCTCAACGGCAAGCTCGAGGACTTCGAGCACCCGGAGGAGGACATCGCCGAGGCGTTGAAGCATCTTCCGAAGGTGGAGTGACGAACGCGCCTTGCCGATCCGCGTCCATAACGTCCTGCTGGAACCGGATGAGCCCGAGTCGGGGCTGCGATCAAGCGTCGCCGCCCGGCTCGGGCTTTCGCCGTCTGACGTGACCTTCCTGCGCGTGATCCGCCGGTCGGTGGACTCACGCGGACGTCGCCCGCGCCTATGCTACTCCGTGTCGGTGCAACTGAGTGCGCCGCAGGCGGAGGCGGACTGCGTGGCGAGCGGAAAGGCGGAGACGGAAGCGCCTGCGCCGGCGGACGCTGCTTTGCCGATGGGAACGGAGGAACTTCGGGGCCGTGTCACGGTCGCCGGATGCGGCCCGGCCGGGCTCTTCGCCGCACTCCGGCTGGCGCGGGCGGGCTATCGTCCGCTTGTGTTTGAGCGCGGCGCCAGCGTGAATGAACGTCATGACGATGTCCTGCGGTTCCTTTCCAGTCGCGATCTTCACCCGGACTCCAACTTCCTGTTCGGCGCCGGTGGGGCCGGAACGTACTCTGACGGCAAGCTGTACACGCGAGCGCACGACCCGCGCGTCCGATGCGTCATCGAGACCTTCATTGAGGGGGGCGCGCCGGAGGACCTTCGCATTGACGCGCGTCCACACGTGGGCACCGACCGCCTGCACGCCGTGGTTGCGTGGATCTGTCGCGAAATCGAGCGCCTCGGGGGCGCTATCCGCTGGCGGACGCGCCTGACGGGGCTGGAGATATCGGACCATCGCTTGGCGGCTCTGCGCGCGGGGGACGAACGCATCGAGACGAACTGCCTGATCCTGGCCACCGGGGCGAACGGGGCCGATACCTTCGCCATGCTGCGCAACGCCGAAGTCGCCCTCGAGGCCAAACCCTTCCAGATGGGACTGCGCATCGAGCACCCGCGCGAATTGATTGACCGGGGGGTCTTTGGCGCCTCTGCGGGGCACCCGCGTCTGGGGGCGGCGGACTACGTCCTCTCCGATGGAACGATCACGGCCTTCTGCGTGTGTCCGGGAGGAACGCTTGTGCCCGCGGTGTCGGAGGCGGGATGCGTATGCACGAACGGGATGAGCGGCAGCGCGCGCGATGGCGAGTACACCAGCGGCGCGCTCGTGGGAACGGTGACGCCGGCGGATAACGCCGATGCCCTCTCCGGACTGGAGTTCCAGCGGCGATGGGAGCGCGCGGCCTTTCGGCTGGGCGGCGGCGACTACACGGCTCCCGCTCAGGGCGCACCGGAGTTTATCACCGGGCGCACGGGGCCGCTGCGGCGCGAGTCAAGCTATCCCCTGGGTGTCCGGCCCGCTGCGCTGAAGGACGTCCTTCCGCCGGCGCTTGCCGTCGCAATTCGTGTTGCGCTGCCCAAGTTCGAGCGACGCATTCCCGGTTTTTCGGGACCGGCGGCGCTGCTGGCGGGACCGGAAACTCGGGCGTCGTGTCCCGTCAGAATCCTGCGCGACCCGGCGCGGCGCGTGTCGCGCAACGTGGACGGCCTCTACCCCGTCGGCGAAGGCGCCGGTTACGCGGGTGGCATCACAAGTTCCGCCGTGGACGGCCTGCGGAGCGCCGAAGCGGTTGCAGGGCGATTTCGACCGCCGCCGGGCTGACAGACGCGCGCGCGGTTGATAGAATGGGGCGCAAGAGAGGCATTCTTCTGCGGCAAGTGACGAGTCCCATGAGCGCAACGCCCGAACATCGCAACCCCGTGGCAGCCTGCATCGCCCTGGCGGCGCTGCTGCTATGGACAGCGGCCGTGGGCGCCCCGGGAACCGGCGGACAATGGGAGCCGATCGCCCACTTCCGGCAGGATGACTTTCTCTCCAACGTCATTACCGCCCTGGCCACCGATGGGGCCGGGCGGACCTGGGTGGGAACGGACCGCGGGGTGGTGTGGACAAACGATCTCGGTCGGACCTGGAATGTGGTGGACTTGGCGTATGCCCACCCGCGCGGCCCCGGACGGCGCGCAGGGGTCAACCCCGACCGGCGTCCCACCGGCGAGGCGTTGCTCCGGCGCAACACGATTACCGGCCTCTGCGCCGGTCGCAACGGCGTGTGGATCGGAACGCTGGACGGACTCTGCTTCGTGGACGACGAGTTGCGCAACTACCGCCTCTTCACTCAGGAGCACGAGGGACTGGGGACGGGCATCTGGGCTGTGGCGGAGTACATGGGGGAGACCTGGGTCAGCGCGTCAAACGGAATCTTCCGCAGCGGGAACGGGGGGGCCTCGTGGCAGAGGATCGAGGGAAGCTTTCCGCCGATGGTCTCCTCCATCCTGCTCGGCGATGGACCTCGAGGGCGCAGTTGCTGGTTGAGCGGGTTCGACGCGACGCCCCGCTACGCCGGCGGGCCGGATGTCCTCCGGAGCGACGATGCCGGGCGCACCTGGACAGCGCTCAAGACAGGAACGGCTGAAGACGTGGCGCGTGTCGTCTCCTCGCGGGCACACCGGCTCGTCTTTGCGGGCGGAGCGCTGTGGGCCTGTACGCGGCACGGCCTGGCCCGCAGCACCGACGGCGGGGAGACCTGGACGCGCGTGCGCGGAATGAGCGGCACAGAGGCGGAGGAGACCTTTGACGTGACCTGGTGGGGCTCGGCTCTGTGGGCGGCCACCCGCGAGGGGATGCAGTTCAGCGAAGACGGCGGCGGGCGGTGGCGGCGCGCGGGAACCCTGCGCTGTCCCGTGCGGCAGTCCGCCGTCTCCGGAAGGCACCTGTGGATGGGCACGATGGGCGGCGTCATTCTGCGCGGCAGGGGGGGCGACCTCCGCAGCTTCAGCGCCAAGTCGAGCATCCTGGCCATGACCAGCACCCGGGAGTACGGCGCGGATACCTGGTGGCTCGGAACGACCGCCGGACTGCACTGCACGCGCGACAACGGGCGCACGTGGCGCACCTACACCGTGGCCGACGGGCTGCCCAGCAACGTGATCCAGACGCTGGCTTCCTTCGAGGAGCGTGTTTGGGCCGGCACCGATGGCGGGGTCTGGGTGAGCGCGGATGGGGTGGAGTCCGGACGCTGCTATGACCGCAGCCATGGGCTGCGCGGATTGGACGTGCGCGACATCGCCTTCGGCGACAAGCGCGTCTGGGCGGCGACGGACCGGGGGCTGAGCGTGCTGCGTCAGGGGCTGAACGAATGGCGGACCGTGCAGTCCGGGCGCGAGTGGCACGCCGTGTGCGAAACGAAGGGAACCGTCCTCGGCGCTGCGACAGATCCGGGCGACGTGCGAGGACGCTTTGTCGTGTTGAGCGGCAGTGTAGAACGCGACGCCTGGACATCGCTTCTGGTGCCTGCCCACTACGGCGCTCGCGTGCATCAACTGCTCATCCTTGGCGACGACGTGTGGATGGCAACCGACGCGGGTCTCTATCGCACGCGCGACGCCGGCGAGACCTGGGCGCGCTTTGCCGCTGAAACCCTCTGGGCCGGCCGCGTCACCCGCCTGTGCCGGGGGGAGGGGAATCTTCTCTGCGTCCAGAGCGTTCCGACCGACCCGCCGTCCTTGACGGCCTTCCTGAATGTCACTCGCGATGGAGGGCGGACATGGAACGTGCTGGGGCCGGCCATACCCGGCCACGCCCGCGCGTTGATGGCGGTGGACGACCGCATCCACGGAGACCGCCTCGTGGCCGGTTCAGCGACGACGCAGGGGGGGCTGCTGGCCGTCCGGGGAGGGGCATCGGTCCTCACCGGCTACGAGCAATACCTGCGCGCGCCGAGGACCGGCTGGTTGACCTGGAACCGGATTGCGGCGCTGGCGGCTTCCACCTACCGCCCCGACCGGCTGGGCATCATCAGTGCAGTGGACCGCCACGGGTTCCATGAACCGGGCCTCTGGTTCGGCTCAAGGGGCGCCGGGCTCTTTGAGAAGCCCAGCCCGCCGACGGCGGACTTCCGTCGCGCCTGGGACGCAACGGGGACCGTGCCGCTCGACGTCTCGCGCTTTGCGCTCCTCTCCGGCGAAGAGATTACAGCGCTGGCCGACGCCCCGGAAGGGGTGTGGGTGGGAACCAGTTCGGGACTTCACCTGTATGACCGCCGCCAGAACCTGAAGTCCTGGACCCCCGAGCAGGGGGGGCTGCGCGCGGTTCCGGTGCGGGCGCTGGCCGTGGGGCAAGGCACGGTCTGGGTCGGGACGGACCGTGGGATCAGCGTGCTGGAACGTTCGAGCGGACGATGGACGACACTGACAAGCGCGAACTCGCCCCTGCCCTCGGACGAAATCGCCTGCCTGGCCTGGGATGGCGAACGCCTGTGGGGCGGCACGAAGTCAGGCGCTTTCTACCATGTGCCCGGCGGCGAGTGGAAGACCGTCCTTGAGGAGCGCGTCAACGATCTGGCGCTGGGAAGCGTGCGCGTGTACTTCGCCACGGACCGCGGCGTCTTCGCGCGCGACCGCGACGGCCTGCCGCGCCGCCACCTCCATCGCGCGAACTCCGCCCTTACCGATAACGAAGTGCTACGCGTCTTTCTGGACGGCCCCGAGGTCTGGGCCTTCACCGCGCGCGGGGTCGGACGCCTGCCGAACGACGGCGCGGAAGGTTCCGCCGGGACCGGTTCCGAGGGGTCCCTGAGAACATCCGAGGGCGTGCTCGTCGTGGTCAACGAGCAGTCGCGGGAGTCCGTCCGCATCGCCCAGGAGTACGCCGCGGCGCGCGGGGTGCCGCCGGAGAACATCTGCCGGGTGCGCTGCCCGACCGATGAGACGATCCCGCGCCACGTCTTCATCCGGGACATCCGCAACCCGGTGCGGCAACACCTTGTTGACCGGTGGTTGACCCGACGAATCTCATTCATCGTCACGACGATGGGTGTTCCCCTGCGCGTGGCGCCGGATCCGATGGTCTCCCCGACGTCCGGGGTGCGCACGGAGGCGTCGGTGGACTCCGAACTGACGCTGGTCGGGAACGATCCGCCGCTGAATGGCCCTCTGCCGAACCCCTACCTCAGCCGCGATGAGTTGTTCAACTCGACGCAGTTCGGCTTCTATCTTGTCACCCGCCTCGACGGGCCCACGGTCGAATGCGCGCTGGCCCTTATCCGCAGCGCCACCGAGGCGGAGAAGAACCGCTCCTTTGGCGCACGCGGATTCGCTCGGATGGACCTCAACCCCGTTCCGGACCCCGCGGCGGAGCGGCTGAACTCAGGAATCCTGGGCAACTACAGGCCTCTGTCGCAGCAGCAGCGTCTCGTCGGACGAGTGATTCCGCCCGAACGGACCACCCTGCCTTTCTTCCGCGCCGGATCGGCCTACAACACCTTCTTGTTCCTCGGATGGGGGTACCACGAGTATCCCCGCGACGTCTTTTCCTGGACGCAAGGGGCCATCGGAGTCAATGCCGACCCGGCCAATGCCCAGACGTTGCGCGACCCGAAGACCTCCTGGGTGGCGGCGGCGGTAGAGGAACGACTGACGGCAACGATTGGAACGGTGTACGATCCCGGCAAGGACTACCTCGTTCTCTCGAACCTCTTCCGCTACATCAAGGCCGGGTACACCTGGGCCGAGGTGGCCTACATGAGCCTGCCGCATCTCTCCTGGCAGGGAGTTGTCATCGGCGATCCGCTCTACACACCCCAGAAATGACCGCCGCGTGCCCGACGGGGGTCATTTGCCTTTCAAGGCAATGGGCGTTATCATCACGTCGGGTCTGCCGCTCAAGCGGAGAGGTGTCCGAGTGGTTGAAGGAGCAGCGTTGGAAACGCTGTGTGCGGGCAACTGCACCGCGGGTTCGAATCCCGCCCTCTCCGCCAGTCATTTCCCCACGCTGTGAGTGGCGCATATCCCGCGCGAATCCAGCCGTCCGCAGTTCCCCCGCCGCCCCTGTGCCCCATCGGTACGCATCACCCGAAGTGCCTTGCCGTGAAGACGCGCCCTGAGCCTGATTCCGGTACTGCTTGAACGCGGCCGCCCTTGGGGCAGCAGTGAATTCCACGGCGGTCACCAGTTCCCAGGGTCTGCACTTTGCCATGAGCGGCAAGTCGTTGCTGTTGTGCCCACGCAGGCGACGCCTGAGGTCGTCGGTGATTCCGAGTACCCGGCACGCCCTTCATGTGCTCTCAATAATACCTTGACACTGACCGGACTTCGCGCTAGAGTGTCGGTGAACCGATGCACCATTCAGTTACGGAGTCCGCGTTGGAGAACTGCATCGAAACGGACCGGAAGCACAACCGGTTGCGCGCTATACTCATCGAGAAGTTGCACTCCGGCGACATTCGCATCGGCGACCGCTTGCCCTCGTTGCGCGTTCTCATGCGTGACTACGGGGTCAGCTACACTACCGCAAGTCGCGCCATAGCGGACCTGGCGCGCGGCGGATATGTGGCTACGCGGGTGGGGTATGGCACGGTTGCCGTGCGTTCGGGGGAATCCGGCGACGGGGAGAAGGGGCAGCGTGCCGTGGGCCTTCTGCTCTGCAATGAGACGCCGGCAGACGCCTACTACGCGCACGTCGTACACAATGCCCAAAGGGCGTGCTGGGATCTCGCGCGCACGATGTCTTGTATCGCGCTCGACACCCGCCGCGGCGATGAAACGCGCGCGAAGATTGAGCATCTGGCTGAGGACACTTGCGGCTTTGTCATGGCCGGGTCGTTCACGGGCAGTCTGGTTGAGATGGTTTCGCGGTTGGGACATCCGGTGGTCACGGTGGGGCATTCGACGGACGGTGCGACGCTGCCGGCGAGGGTGGATATGTCCATAGCCGACGGGCGCCTGGCCGGACTCGCTGCGACGCGGCATCTGGCGGCGCGGGGGAAGCGGATGATTGGACTGGTGAGCAAGGACACGGACACGCACTGGTATCGCCAGATCCGCCGTGGGTACGACGAGGCGACGTCTGAGTTCGGATGCGCAACGTGCGTGCGCGTATGGAACGACACCCGGCCTGACGCCGAGGATGCGGCACGGCGAATGCTGGCGGAGGAGCGCACGATAGACGCCTGGGTCATTGCGAATCCCGGCTTGTTCAACAACGTACTGAGCGCGTTGTGTGGAAGGCAAACGCCGGTGAACATGGCGGTCATCGGCGAGTTCTTCCGGGGCAGGGGGTTGTGTCATCCGGCGGTGCGCGTCACGTGGGATAGCGGTATCTTCGAAAGGATTGCGCTGCGAATGCTCCTGGAACGTCTGGAGCAGCCCTTGCGACCGACGCAGACAGTCTGTGTGCCACACCAGGTTGTTGAGATTCAGGCAGAGGCGTCCTCCGTCAGGGACGCGGTTTGCGCCGGAGGTGGCGCGTCCGGTCGCGAGGCGCCCCTTTCACCGGGACAAAGCGGTCACTCGCCAGCGCGCTGACGCAGTGTGCGACGGCGACCGTCATCGCGGCGGTGCCACGCGCTGTTGTTTCTTGATGTATTGCCGGAAGCCGTAACCTGAACGTTCTTGTAGGAGGTGCAGGATGAGTTCTCAGATGCATAGGCTCGGCAAGTTCACGTGGTGCTTGGCCTGCGCAACGGTGCTGGCGATGGTCCTGTCGTGCGCATCGAAAGAGGAATCGCCGTCGGCCCCTCCTGCGACGCCGACCGTGATCGAGTACCAGGGGCCGGCATCTGAGGCCGTCGCCGACCTGCGCGCCTGTTTGGAGGATCAGTACCCGGCCGGGCTTATCGTGATCGAAAAGGCGGACTTGGGCGGAAGGACGGGCCAGGAGTTCTACCTCGCGCGCGAGGGCGACCGTACGGTGATCCGATACACCACGGTCAACAGCTTGAACAACGCGGTTTACACGCTGCTGGACCACCTGGGCTTTCGCTGGTACGGGCCGGGGGCGAACTGGTTCGTCAAACCGGCGCAATTGAACCCCGCCCCCCTGGCCGGGCGGTGGGACGCGCCCGCGTTCCGCAATCGCGGATTCTTCGGGACGGGTGGACTCGACTTCGGGCGGATGCCGGCCTTCGACTCCACGAATGAGTACAAGAAGAACTGGCACACCTGGAAGCGGCGTAACCGCTTCAGTGCCGATTTCCCCGGCGTAGGGCACTGCGGCGGGGCGTTCTACCTGAGCAACAAAGCGCTCCTGGACGCGCATCCGGAGTGGTTCAACTGCGCTTCCGGCAAGAGGCATGGGCGGATCAAGATCGAGGTACCGGAGGCGGTGGCGGCGTTCAAGGCGTGGGCGACGAAGTGGCACGCGGCGGCCGCAGACGGCTTCGTCAACATCGGCGTTGACCCCGAAGACGGGCGTGGCGGCATGGACGACCCCCTGCCGCCGGACGGCTTTGCGGGTATCAACGGCTGGAATCACGCCGACAAGTGGTGGTGGCTGGCCAATGAGGTTGCCAAGGAGTACCCCGAAGAGGACCGGCACGTTGTGGTGAGCATGTACGCCTACGGCGACGGCGCGACGAACGCGCTGGCCCCCAAGTTCCGGTTGCGGAGGAACGTCTATCCCACCATTATCCCCTACGCCTTCCAGCGGGCCTATTTGCCGCAGGAGATGGTAAAGGTGTGGGCCGGGGCGATTGACGGGACCATGGGCCTGTACGACTACTGGAATATCACGCAATGGTCCCTCGGCCTGCCTCAGTTCCATCTGCACGGGATGAAGGACAAGTTGCGCTTCTGGCACGAGAACAAGGTTGACGGGGTTTACATCGAGAGCACCGAAGCGGCGGGGCCGATGGGGCACGCCTGGTGGATCGCGGGGCAGTTGCAGTTCGACATGAGCAAGGATTTCGAGACCCTCTACGCGCAATACCTTGCCGATTGCTTCGGCGCGGCGGCGCCGGCCATGAAGCGAATGTACGACCGCTGGAGCCTGAACCCCCAAGGTGCGGGCGAGGTGAGTCTGACACTGGCGGACCTGCGCGACGCGGACGCACTCGTGGCGCGGGGGAGTCCGGCGTGGAAGCGCATCAATGAACTGAAGGCCTACGCGCACTACATGAAGCTCTACTACGAGCACGACGGAACGCAGGAGAGCAAGGACCGCCTCTTCGAGTACCTGTACTCGATCCACCATCTCTGCATGGTGCAGACGGCGGCCTTCATGGGCCAGCATTACATTGCCCCGCTGACCAAGGGGAACATTGTCCCGGCGGGAACGGACCGGCGGTTGAGTGAGGAGGAGATTGACGCGCAGTTCCGCGCCGACCTGGAGAGCAGTCCGCGACGGTATGAGGTGCTGCCGTTCCGGTTCGATTTCTCGCGCGCCAAGTACACCGAACCGGCGTCGCCCTCTTCCTGGCGTTTTGGGCGCAATCCGACGGTGTACTTCGTGCCGAAAACCGCCGGCACAGTCTCCTTCGATGCCGGCTGCGAGATTGGCGACAGCCGCCTTTCCGTCTTCACCGATGACGCCATCCTCCTGAATGAGAAGGTCGGCGTCGGCCACTTCGATTATGCCGAAACCCTCGATGGACGAACCTGGCGCCTC
Source organism: Planctomycetota bacterium (assembly GCA_022705425.1). Classification (GTDB taxonomy): domain Bacteria; phylum Planctomycetota; class Brocadiia; order CAIUPP01; family CAIUPP01; genus JAKJEM01. The sequence continues at coordinate 8,725 of JAKJEM010000048.1, read as the reverse complement.
AAGCGCTTCACCCTGCCCGTAGAGGCGGGCAAGCGCTACACCGTTCGTCTCCAGGGCGGGTTCAATCGCTTCAAGATGAACAGCGACGTCATTGTGTACAACGCCCATGGCGGCGACGATTTTGACAATTACGCCTATCCGCCGCACTACCTGTATGTGCCCCGGATGTGTCGGGAGATCATCTTCGAGGATATGATCGCACTCCGAGCGGACGGGACGGTCGCCACAGGGCTCTTCTTCGCCCCCGGCGAGAAGCGGGGCAAGGAGAACGCCGGTGCGCCCGTCGGCATCAAGAACCTCTATCGGGTCGAGGTGAAGCCGGAGTGGCGCGGCAAGGTCATCGTCTGCCAGTTCAGCCACACCTCCTGGAGTCTGAAGAACCTGCCCGGCGTCGTTGCCTTGCAGCCTTTCGAATATGATGAACCCTTGCCGGAGGAACCCGGCGGACGAAGGGAGTAGGTGGAAGAGATGACGCAGACGAGACCGCATGAGGGCGGCCTTTCGCGACGCACGGCGGTGGGTCTCATCGTCGGCGTGACGGGGTTGTTGTGCCTGTGCGCAAGCGTCCATGCCGCGCGGATAGATGCTGCTACGCGGAACCGCTCCGTCGCCCCGAAGGCAGTTCTCCTGGCGGAGGGGAGGAGGGCGATGATGCCGGTGGTGGTATCCGAGGCGGGCGGGAGGGAGGTCCGGGCGCGGGCGGATGAACTTGCCGCGGCTCTCGGCAGGATCACCGGCGCGACGTTCGCCGTGCGGGTCGGCGGCGACGGGCCGGGTATCTACGTCGGTACGATCGAGCACTTCCCTACGCCCTCTGCCGCCGAGGGGTTGAGGATATACGACGTCTATGACGGCAAGGAAGCCTTTGCCATCCGCGTTGAGGAGGGCCGTGTCAAGCTGTTGGGCGCGACGGACCTCGGCGTGTCGCACGCGGTCTATCGGTTCCTGGAACTCCTCGGCTGCCGCTGGTTCTTTCAGAGCCCGGTGTGGGATGTCTATCCCGGTATCCCAACCCTGTCCTTCGATGTGAACGAGACCGACCGGCCCGAGGTGCTCTCACGTTACTTCGGATATCCGCGCGGCGACCATTTTGAGAAGACGGACCCCCCGGCGGGGGAGGCGCTGATGACGTGGTGGCGCAAGAACCGGGTTGGGAAGTCGCTCAAGGCCGGCACGGGGCACTGTGCGCACCTGATCCGCGGGCGTTTCCAGAAGGAGTTTGATGCGCACCCGGAGTACAACGCCATGGTCAAGGGCGAGCGCGGCAGGGGCAAGTGGGGGCAGTTGTGCGTCACCAACCCGCGCGTGATCGAGATGGCGATCCAATACGCGCGGGAGCAGTTGGACAAGAACCCCGACGCGGACATGGTCGGCGTCGGACCGGACGACGGCGGCGGGTACTGCACCTGTCCGGAGTGTGTCAAGCTCGGCGACCCGGGCAACCAGGCCTTCCACCTGGCGAACGCCGTGGCGAAGGCAGTGCAGCAGAGCCACCCCGGCAAACTCGTCGGACTGCTGGCGTACAACTGGCACTGCGACCCGCCGGACTTCCCTCTGGAGCCGAACATCTACGTGGAACTGACGACCGCGCTCCTGCTGAACACAAAGTTCGGCTTCGACGAACTCCTGGTCCGATGGCCGAAACACTGCAAGTACTTCGGGCTGTACGACTACTGGGCCGTCTATGACTGGATCCGCGACCGCCTGCCCTCGGGCCGGACGGGGAACATGACGTACGTGGCGGAGAAGATTCCGCTCTACGCCCGCAGCGGCATCTGTGCGCTGTGCGCGGAGTCCGGAACGAGTTGGGGTTCGCAGGGCCTGGGGTACTACCTGGGCGCGAAGCTCCTGTGGAACTCCTCGGCGGACGTTGAGGCGCTGAAGAACGACTTCTACGAGAAGGCCTTCGGCCCGGCCGCCGATGCGATGAAGACCTACTATGAGCGTGTGGATGCGGGACGGAAACCGCTGGTGGGGCCCACATTCTACCGGATGTGCGTGGACGACCTCGAACGCGCGATGGGAGTTGCCGCCGACCGCCCCGACGTGGTGGCCCGCCTCAACCAACTCAGAGCCTACCACGTCTTCATCTACCTGAGCGGGCGGCTGTCCGGCGCCGGTCGCGACGACGCCGTAAAGGCCGTCGAGGAGGCGGAACTCCGACGCGCGACCCCGATCGGCGAACTGCCCGACGACCTCCCGATGACCGTCGAGAAGCAGGCGGCCTTCGACCTGCTCCGATGGAACTACCTGATCCGCAACACGTATATGACCTTCTGGGACTTCTTCAGCAGCCAGACCATCAATCCGCTGGCGAAGAAGCACGGTGAGCCGACGTGGGAATGGTACCAGATGCGCGGGAAGGGGAAGCTCGACCAGGTCCCATATCGCGACACAAAGGTCACTCCCGATTCTCTGGCGCGGGAGACGGACGCCTGGTTCGTCAAGATGAAGAAGGACTACGGCGAGGTGCCGGAAATCCCCCAGACACGCTTCAGCACGCGGCTCGTCCTGCCGACGTGGCGGACCGGAAGCGGGAAGTCGCCGTCCCGCGGATATCCACCCAAGCAGGGGTATCTGTGCCAGGGACGGTTGCCCGAAACGGCCCTCGTCAGCGTGAACGGAGAGCCGTTGCGCTTCACCCTTCAGCAGGCGACGATCTACAAGACCTTCCCCGACGGCGAGTACACCATCACCTCCTCCGAGGGCATCGAGATCGCGCAGGGCAGGCTGCCCAAGGGTGAGCACGCCATGGAGGTCAAGGTCCCCGCTGCGGGCGTTTACTACCTGCGCTATGACGACAAGTCCGCCGGCGTGCAACTGCTGCCGGACGAAACGCAGCAGGGGGCGTTCGTCTTCGATCAGGACACGCGCTTCGGCGTGTACAACTACGTCACGGTCTTCTTCTATGTCCCCAAGGGCATTCGGGGCATTGTCCTCTATGTGAACAAGGGGGGGGAGAAGTTCGGCGTGCTGCAACCCGACGGCAAATGGGTCGGGGCGGCGGGCAGGGCGAAGCCGGGAGGCAACAACTGCCACTTGAGGGGGGACGGTTCCTACTTGACGATACCCGTTCCGGCGGGAACGGACGGCCAGGTGTGGTCGGCGCTGTTGCTGAACCGGAGTTCCCTCCGTTTCTTCAACATTCCCAATGTGCTATCCTTCGCGTCGGATGGCGTGCTGGTGCCGGAGGACCTGGCCATACGCGACGGACTGCTGTTCCGGAGGACGTCGGGGGCCGATGCGAGGACTCCAGGATAGGAGGGACAGCCGGATGGACCTGTCGCCGTACATCGCGCGGGGATTCCCGGGCAAGTTGGACGCCCTCATCGCCGGGGTGGGTGTCAAGGGGATAGACCGCGAGCAGACGCTCGGCCAAGTGAGGCTGTGTCCGGAGACGGAACGGTACCTCTATGAAGGCGCCTTCTCGCCTGCGCGTATTCGTTACGAGCGGGGGCGGCGTCCGGTTCTGGAGAACGTTGCCGCCGGCTTTCGCGCGAGAACGGCGCTGGAGCGCATTCAACAGGCGCTGGCGTGGGTGCCCCGGCGCGTGCGGCACCCGCACCTGGCGGGCGATACGCCGCCGGACCGCGCGCTGGGTGAGGAGGCGTTGATCGCCTCCGGGATTGGGTGGTGCAATGAACAGGCGCGCGTCTTCATCGCGTTGTGCGAGGTCATGGAGATTCCCGCGCGGCTCTGCTTCATCTACCAGCCGGAGCCGGTCAGCGGCCATGCGTGTACGGAAGTCCTGGTGGACGGGCGCTGGGTGTATGCCGATGTGACCTTCGGGATCATGGTTACCCTGCCGGACGGGCGTCTGGCCGAGGGGCGCGACCTCTCCGGCGCGCACAACGCGCTGGCGCACGAGGCGTACCGAGGTCCCCTGACGGCCTACTACGCCCGGTGCCTGCCGTTCGTTGAGAAATGCCCCGGCTGGCGCAGCGCGGACCGTCCGCCAGCAGACCGTGGCGGAAGGCTCCTGACCTGCATCGGCATCAGCAACTACCTGATCGAAGGCGTAACACGGCTATGAAGACCCCGTCCGGCGCTTCGACCGTCTTTGATCTCGCCTCCCGCGTCTTCCCGGGCTGGACCGACCCCGTGACCGGCGCGCGCGTCCTGCGACTCGACGTTCGCGGCGACCGAGGCGAGTCCGACGTCTGGCAGACGCTGTACCAGCAGTCCCGCTGCTTCCTCGACGGGGGGCGCAAGGTCCTGCTGCGCACGAGTTCCCGTTCCGCCTGGGCTCGCCTCGGCGGGCGAACCCAGGTGGTATTGGACTTGACGACCGGGGAAAGGAGCTTTCCCTTTCCCGAGGGGCGTCAGATCATCGAGGTCTGGGACTCGGCACAGACCGCTCTTCTTGTCGCAGACGGGCCGGACGTGGCGGTGGAGCTGTGGGACATGCGGACCGGGCAGACACTGGCTGCGGAACTGACGGAGGGCTGGCGCTTTGGGGGGACGTCCTTTCTGTGCGACGGTCGTCGCGCCCTGGTCAGTCATTTCAAGGGCCGGCCCCACGGCGAACCGACGGATTCCCATTTTCACCTTCTGACGCCCGGACGCCCTTCCCGCATTGTGCTTGAGGCGTCCGGGTTTTTCTGCAACCATATCCAAGGCTGCCCGACCGACCCGGATCTCTACGCCTACGACCGCTGGCCCGCGCCTCGCCGTGACGACATTGAACAGGTGATCCACGTGGCCTCGCTCGATGGTTCGTTTCATGCGCCGGCGAGGCTCGACGCCAGGGCTGTACGCGCGGGTTCAATGATGGGGATGCGCGATCACTACCTCTGGACCGCCGACGGGCGGCGGATCGTCAGCTACTTCAACCCGGACAAGGACGGGGGACCCACCTTCACCGCCGGCGACCCGGACAGTTTCGGCTCCGACTTCAACCATTTCAGGTTTCCATGGATTCTCAGCGCCCTGGACTGGCGCACCGGCGAAGACCTGGCCGCGAGGTATCCGCCCGGCCGGTGGGGGGGCCACATGGGGCTGACGCCGGACGGACGGTACGCCGTCTGCGCGGGTGGGCCGGGTTTCGACTGTCTGTACGCGGTGGAGATCGAGGCGCTGCGCTCCGGCTGGAACGAACACCCCGTCTGCGCCTATCCGCGCACGGTCTCGCGCGGCGTCAACAACGAGCCCTTCCCCTATCCTTTTGTGCTCCCCGACGGGAGCGGTGTGCTCTTCAACGCCGGATGGCCCGGCCCGGAGCACGGCGTTTACCTGGCCGAATGGCCTGCGTCATTGCGTAAGGTTTGAGGATTGGAAAGGAGTGCCAATGCCCGTACGGTGGGCGCAGGAATCTTCGGACCGCCGGGACGACCCGGTCAGCGGCGCGCGGATCATCCAGCTGACCAGCGCGGCGGCGATCAGCAACAACATCTACGGTGAACAGCCCTACACCTCTCCCGACGGCAAGCGCATCATCATCGCCCGCTGTCAGGACTTCTGCTGGGACGAGGAAGGTTCGCTGCTGGTGCATGAACTCGACCGGCTGCGGATCACCATGGTCGTCCGCAAGGCGCGGGGCGTCCGCGGGGTCTGCAATGCGGCCTGGAGCGGACTGGTGTACTACTGGACACCGGAACGGAAGCTCATGCAGCTTTCGTTGATGACCCTGGAGCAGAAGGAGGTCTATGCGGAGGAGGACCCGAGCGCCGCGCTGCCGGTCGGCGGCGGGGGGAGTTCCGTCTCGCCCGACCAGCGCTACCTGATCTGGATGACGCCCCGCCTGAAGGGCGTCGGCGCTCCGGTGTTCCAGATCGTTCGCCTCGACCTGAAGAAGAAACGGCGCGAGGTCATCTTCGAGCACCCCGAAATCTGCAACCCGCACTTGCAGTTCAATCCCGTTCACGGACGGCAGATTCTGGTGCAGAACAACGTCGGTACCCGGATGAACAAGGACGGATCGTTGCAGGACTACCGCACGACTCGCTGCAAGCTTTTCGCCATAGACGCCGACGGGCGCAACCTGCGATACGTGCCGGCGGGTCCGCCGGTCACACGCGGAATCACCGGGCACGAGTGCTTCGTCGCCGATACCGGCAAGGTGCTCTTCAGCGCCGGGTGGGTTCAACACAGCGACTACGACTGGCGACATGATCCGCTCCACCCGCGCGGCAACCTCTTCACCGCGCGTCCGGGGGACCGGAAGCCGGCGCTCTTCGATGCCCCTCAGCACCGGTTCAATCACGTCTGCGCGTCGCGCTGCGGACGGTACTTTGTGGCCGATTCGCATACCGGCGTCGGTCTCTTTGAGAACGGCCGCTGCAAGCCGGTGTCGCTGGTCGTCGGCAACCTGGAAACCGGCAAGTTTCGCACGCTGGTCGAGGACACCGAAGGCACCGGCGGCGGGAACCAGTGCACGCATACGCACCCGTACCTGACGGCGGACAACCGCTATGTCATCTACAACGCCGACCCGCACGGAATCCCGCAGGTCTTCGCCGCGAGACTGCCGGCGGGGTTCCTGGCGAGCCTGGGATAGGGGGATCAGAGCGATGTGGACGGTTGCTTCATGGTATGACGATGCGCGGAAGGAGGCGGAGCGCAACCGTGAACAGGTGCGCAGGATGGCCGATTATCGGCTGGACCGCTATGAGCAGGAACACCTCCGCGGACGGAGCCGAGCGGAGATCGTGCGCATTCTGGCGGCGTCCAATCGCGAGCGGCTCGACGCCGTGCCGGACTTGGCGCGCTATCCCGAACTGCGCGGGATGCGCGCGTTTGTCGAAGCGGGCTGGCGGGGTACGCGCGACGGCGCGGGGCTGACGGAGGAACAGTGGGCGGCAACCTGCGACAGCGGGTTCTATCTCCACCGTTGCGCGCGCGCCGCAGCCCGACCGCCGACGGGGTGCAGCTATGTCTTCTTCCCAGCGAGCGACCACGGCCCCATCCTGGCCAACAACCTGGACAGCGCCCCGCGAGAACCCTTTGGACCGCCAGCCTGGCCCGCGCTCAACGAGCACCTGATCGTCGGCGGTGTGTCCTCCGGCGTCTTCGACGACGAAGCGTCGCCGGAAATCTTTCCCGTTCCGGTCTTCAAGCTGCTGGCGCGTTATTGCCGCAGTACCGACGAAGCGGTGGAGATGCTCCGGCGCTACAACTACTTCTGGGGCCCCGGCAACCTGATCGTGATTGACCGCCGTCGCGGCGTGGCGATGATCGAAAAGAGCGCCTGCCGCATCGGGGTGCGGCGCAGCCCCGATGGCTTCGGGTTCATCACGGCCATGACGGCCGAGGAACCGGCCATGAACGCCTGGCTGGCCGACCGACGGGCGCAGTCGCTGAAGACTCGCGGCCTGCCCCCGGACTGCGACGACGCACACTACTGGCGCGGGGGCGACCGACGCCGCGCGTTGCTGAGCGAACTGCTCGATGAAGGTCGCGCCACGCCAACGCTCGAAAAGTTGCGCCAGATCATCCAGTTCCGCGACCCGGTCCGCGGACGGGTGTGCTACAACGGTGAACTCCTGCCGGGCGGAACGCCCCTGGAGGTGACCCTCCGTACCACGATCTGGCTGCTCCGCGAGGGACGCGCCCTGTGGTGGGCGCGGGAGGGCGACACGCCGAGTTTCGAGAACCGCAAGGAGGACATCCTCTTTCGGGAGACCCTGCTGTGGGACTGACGCCGGGGCCGATCATCGGAGCGCATCTGGACCTCAAGGGCTGCGCCTGGCGTCCGGAGTACCTGCCGCAGTTCCTTGCCGATCTTGCTGCGTTCAAGATCAATACGCTGCTCGTCGAATACGAGGACGTCTTTCCCTTTGCGGGAATTGATGTGGCGTACGATCCCGAGACGGTATGGAGTCCCGCTCTCCTGGCTGGCTTCCGCCGGGAGGCGGCGGCGCACGGCATCGAGATTATCCCCTTACAGCAGTGCGTGGGGCATTTGCAGTATGTCTTCCGCTGGCCGCGGTATGCCGCCCTGGCCGTGGATACGGTGCAGCCCTGCACCCTGGACCTGCTGAAACCCGAGGGGAAGGCGCTGGTGCGCGAGATGCTGCGGCAGGTGATCGCTGCGCATCCTGAAAGCCGCTACGTTCATCTGGGCATGGACGAAGCGCACGGTCTGGCGCGGACGGCCCGGCAACTGGGCGTGAGCGTTATCAAGCTGTTTTCCGACTATCTGGAGGAACTCGTTCCTCTCGTCGCCGGCGCGGGGAAGACGCCGATCATCTGGTCGGACATGCTCGAGGACCATTTCGACCTGCCGGTGATTGAGCGGATTCGGGGGCGGGTCGTTCTGTGCCTGTGGGACTACGCAACCGTCGGCGATACGACGGCGGCGGGGCGGATGGAAGGATGGCGGATAAGCCGGGAATGGGCGAACGAACCGCGCCATCCCGATGCCCCCCCGGTCCGGGCGGGGAGCCGTTTCTTCGAGGACTTGTCGCCCGCTGCGCAGGAGGCGATGCGTCCGTACCGGCGCGGGCGGGGGGTGAAGAGCTTCTTCGGGGTGGAGTTCTTTGCGAAACTCGGCTTCCGCGTCCTGGGCGCGTCGCACGTCCGCCGAAGTTCGCACGGCGCGGTCTTGCCGCCCTTTCTGGCCGTTCAGGACAACATCACAAGTTGGGCGAAGGCGATGCGCGAGTCCGGCCAGTTGGGTCTCATCGCTACCTCGTGGGCGCGCGGGACCACCTTCTGTCCGCCGAACTTCCCTGTCGAACTGACCTGGCCGAACATCGAGGCGCTGGCGCGCGCCATGGGCGCGGCG
>JAKJEM010000047.1:23501-25650 GCA_022705425.1 Planctomycetota bacterium | reverse complement strand
GAAGAAACGGCAGCGTATGCCCCTCCAGCGCGCCCACGCCCTCCCCCCGATGCACCCGCTTGCTGTCCGCCACCCGCACGCGCCCCCCGGCCTCACGCCCGCCGCGTGTCACCGCGCTCGATAGCGCCTTCCAAAGGTCCGAATCCGCCTCCGACTCCGGAACCCGAAAGGCCGTCCCCGCCACGACAAGCGGACCCAGTACCGGACCATAGCCCGCCTCGTCAATCCCGGCCAGCACCGCCCGCGCCCCGCCCCGGCGCGTCCCCTCTCAGGCCGCCCCCTCCGTCAACCAGCGTCGCATCCACGGCGCCGCCTCCACCCCGCGCCACCGGTGGCCCCCCTCGAAGACGACGTGCCGGAAGCGATCCGACGCCCCCAGAACCGCGTAGGCCCGGCGGATGATCCGCGTCTGCGACCGCACATTCCGCAACCCGCTCGGACCGTTCAGCGGATCCCGGTCGCCCGTCTCCACCAGCAGCGGCCGGGGCGCAATCAGCGCCGCCACGTCGCCCATGTCCGCCGTCTCGTAAAGATGCGGAACATAATTACACGAGCAGTTCCCATGCAGCACCACGAGGGACTCCTTGTAGCCATACAGGTACCCGCTCACGACCGCGCATCGGATCCGGGAGTCCAGCGCCGTCGCCCACAGCGTCTGCAGCCCGCCCCCCGAAAGCCCCCCGCACCCCACGCGCCCCGGAAGGCAATCGCGCCGCGTGGCAATGTAATCCACCACGCGCCCCAGCTCCCACGCCCACATCCCCGTCACCGTCTGCCCCAGCGGGAACCCCATGTTATTCAACCACTGGCACGACGACTTCAGCAGCCCGTCCTCCGACAGCCGCTCCCGCCGCTCGCCGAACCCCCGCGCGTCCGGACAGAAGGCAACGAGCCCCGCCCGCGCGAACTGCCGACCGTAGTCGTAATTGTATTTCTCGATGGCGCCCGCAATCTCCGGAATGTCGCGGCGGCCCGCCGTGGACAACTTCCCCCCGCTGCCGTGGCCGTGCGGCGCGATGACCGCCGGAAACGGCCCCCGCCCCTCGATCGGAATGAGAACATACAGCGGCATGATCACGCCGGGCTCCGTCTGAATCTCCACCCGCTGCCGCACGCAGTCCTCCAGCCGCTCCTCCCCGGTGATCTTCGCCCGAAGCGGCGCCGCCCGGAAGGTGTCGTACCCCGTCAGATCGCGAAGCCGGCGCGTCAGCCGCCGACGCCACACCGCCGCCTCCGACGCGGTCCGCGCCCGGAACGCCAGCGCACGCCCCACCTCGTCAAAGCGCCTCAGCAACCGCCCTTCCGCCCTGTGCCACGCCACTTCCCTCGCACCCGCCATCGCGCCCTCCTGCTCCCCGCCCCCTACGGCACGGGAATGTTGTCGAAGGAAAACGGCACCCGCAACTGCTGCGTCTTGAGCGGATACCGCACGATGACGTATCCTCCGTCGCCGATCGGCTCATTCGTGCTGCGCGTGTACGTCATCCGACCATCCCCGGACCCCGACGACGAATATCCCCCCGAATGAAGCTCCTTCCCCTCCGCCGTGTAGAACTTCAAGTTGATGGGCGACTCCCCCACCGTGACGACGTACTGCACCGACGTCCCCTTGATCGAGAGGAACTTGATCGTCTGTTCCCCCAGAACGTACTCCTTCTCCAGGTTGTCCTTCAGCGGCTTGATCTCCACCTTGCCCTCCTCGGCGATCTGCAGGAGGTTCACATACCCCCGAAGCTTGGCGATGCTCTTCACGCCTTTCGGCGGAACCGCCAGCCCCAGTTGAAGGTTCCCCATCGGCTGGTCGCGATTCCGCCGGTAGCTCTCCCCGAACCCGCCGTAGAGGTTGAAGTACGACCGCACGTCGGCGTTGCGCAGGTCGTTGCCCTCCGAATCGCGCGCCGTCGTGATGACGCAGATGCCGGGGTCTTCCCCGCCCCGCATCATCGGGCGAACGAGGTTGGCCTGCTCCGGCCCGTAGAATTGCATCTGCAGCGAGAAGTTCTCATTCTGCTGCGGCTCCAGATCGCCTTCCAGAAGGTTGATGTTGCGGTTCGAGCTGATCGAAAGACTCATCAGGCGGAACCGGAACTCCTCGGCCGCCTTGGCGGTCGCCGGCGCCGGCGTTGGCAGCGCCCGCGTAACCGCGGCC
>JAKJEM010000047.1:0-23475 GCA_022705425.1 Planctomycetota bacterium | reverse complement strand
GAAGAGCTTCAGCCCCGCGAATTCCGGGGGCAGTGTGATCACCGCCGGACGCCGCGCCAGCCACGCCGTCACCCCCGCCTCCCCCTCGGGCGCCACACTCTCCAGGGTCACCGTCATCTTGTCCGCCGACAGCGTCGCGCCCTCGACTTCCAGCGCCGGCGCCGGCAAGCGGAAGACCACTCGACTCTTCTGCCCCCCCAGCCCGGCCGCCAGCGCCTCCATCAGCGCCGCGTATTCGCTCTGTCGCCGCCCCGACCGCGCCCCTTCCGACCGGAACTCCCGCAGCGCCAGCCGGTTGATCGCCGCGCGAACCGGGTCGTCGAACTGAAGCAGCAGCTTCCCATCCTCCTCCTCAACGCCCGCCTGCAGCAGGAATCCCCACGGCGTCTGCGATGCCTTCTCCAGACTCTCGAAGGCCGCCTCCACACGCAGCGACACGCGCTTGTCCTCCTCCAGCGCCTCCTCCGCCGCAAGGACCTTCACGCCCGTCGCCGCCGCGTTCGCCGCGTTCCACTCCTGCACGGCATCGCGCGCGAAGACCGCGCGCAGCGGGCTGCTCCGCCGCAACCCGTCGCGCACAAGCAACCGCGCCCCCGGCGACAGCCGCCCCCGATACGCCACCGTCCCCGTCCCGTCGGCATTGAGCTTGATCTCCGTCTCAAAGGGGTCGCACCCCGTCACCGCCGCAACCGCAAGGCACACGGCAAGCATCCACAGCACCCGCGTCATGACCAAACTCCTTCCTGGGAGGGACGGGCTACGGCAGTCTCAGATTCTCATAGGAGAAGGGCACCTTCACCGGCTCGACCTTCGCGGCATATGTCACAACCGCCGAAACGTTCTCCGGCAACGGCTCCTTGAAGTGCTGCGTTACCGTCGTCTTGTTCTGGCTCGTGCTCTGATTCTGCGACAACGTCGGAAGAACCTTCTCGTCTGGACCCAGCCACTTGACCTGCACAGGAAGCTCCTGCACCGTAAGCGCATATTCAATCGTCCGGTCCTTCACCGAAAGGAACCGAATCGTCTGCGCGCCGAGTACGTACTCCTTCTCCAGGTTCTCCTTGACCGGCTTGACCTCCAGCGTCCCCACCTCCGCCACTTGCGTCAACACGACATACCCCTCAATCTTCGCCAGCGTCTTCGCCTCCTTCCCCGGCGTCTTCAGGTTCACCGATACGTTGCCGAACGGCTGGTCCTTCGGACGCTGGAAGGTGTCGCCGAAGCCCCCTCCGTAGGTATGCACCCAGATGTACTGCCGGTTATCCGGGCGCAGGTCATTGCCCTCGTTGTCCTTCGCCGTGGTCACGACGTGCGGCGGGGTCTGGTCGTGCCGATAATGGGTATCCTGCCGCAGAATGTTCGGGCGCTCCGGGCCGTAGAGGCCGAAGCTCAGGCTCAGGTTCTCATTCCGCTGCGGCTCGGCGTTGCCGCCCCCCTCGACTTGGATATAGCGGTTAACGCTCCAGTTGATCTGGTTGAGCCGCGCCGAGAAGCCCTCGCCGACCTTCGCTGGCGCGGCAGGCGCAGGCTTGGCCGAAGCCGTCGGCCCGAAGTTCGGCTGCGTCGGCGCCGCCGGCGGCGCAAAGGCCCTCAACCCCGCGTACCCCGCCGGAAGCGTCACCACCATCGCCGGCGTCTTCAACCAGCCCTCCACCGCCTCCAGCGTCTCGCCCACGACGGCCTCGTAAACGACCTGCCGGCGGTCTTCGGAAAGCGCGGCCCCCTCGACGCCGACCGCCGGGACGGGGAGCTTCAGCACCGTGCGCACCTTCGTTCCCTTCAGTCCGGTGACGAGCATTTCCATCATCGCCTGGAACTCGACCGCGCGCCTCGCGCTTGCGGGACGATCCTCCCGCCGCATCTCGCGCATCGCCGTCGCGTTGACGATGAAGCGCAACGGATCGTCGCACCGCAGCTTCAACGTACCGCCGGCCTCCTCCACCCCCAGTTGCAGGCTCTGCCCCCATATGCACGCCGTCAGCTTCTCCAAGCTCTCGAAGGTCGCCTCCAGGCGGAAGGGCATCTGCCCGTTCTCCTCCGCCTTGGCGTCGAAGACGACCACCTTCACCCCCGCGTCGGGATTCCCCGCGTTCCAGTCCTTGATCGGCTCCGGCTGCAACACCGTACGATAGGGCTGCGCGAGACGCCACCCCTGCAACAGCATCATCCGCGCCGACGGCGACAACCTCCCCCGCTGCGTCAGCGTGCCGCTTCCATCGGCATTCAACGTCAACTCCGTCTCCAACGGCTCACAGCCCGCCAGACCCAGCGCCGCCGCCGACACAACCACGGCGAACAGGACCCGAAACATGGCTCCCTCCCGAAAAAGGCCGCCCGCTCCCCAAATGACCCGCACTTGATCGGAAGTATAGTCTTCCCCTGGACCGACTGCAACGCGCGCGCCGGAATATTTCCAATCGGTCCTGGGGAGGGACTCGGCAACTGGACCGTATGTGGCACAGGCGCCCCGCCTGTGCTGGCCTGGTCGAGCCGCTCCCACAGCCGCGGGCGGCTGTGCCACATCCCCGAGAGTGACCGATTGCGAATACTTCCTCGCGCCCAGGGCGCAAGACCGCGGCCCTTCCCGACAGAACCGTCAGAACGGCCGCACCAGGAACCAACGCTCAACATTCCCGCCGCTTCCAGGAATCGGCGATTCCGCCTCATCCGCCAGGCAGGCCATGCGCCGCACCATTTGACGCACACCCTCCACCGTCGGTTCCATCCCCTCGGACGAAAGCACCCCGCCCCGCAGCAGACGCCGCTCCGCTTCATACTGCGGCTTCACCAGCGAAAGGATCACCCCCGTCCTCTTCACCGAACGCAACGCCGCCGGAAGGCTCAGCCGCTGAGGCGTCCACCCCGCGTCTATGACGACCAGATCCACCGCCTCCGCCGCCGTCCAGTGCAGCAGGTTCGTGCGCTCCTGAACGACCACCCGCCCCTCGTTCCGAAGACGCCAGTCCAGCACCCCGTACCCCGTGTCCACCGCATAAACGCGCAGCGCCCCCCGCTGAAGCAGACAATCCGTAAACCCCCCGCGATGGCACCCCAGGTCCGCCGCCGTCAGCCCCCCCGCGTCCACCTTAAAGCGCGAGAGGGCGAAGTCGAGCTTCAGCCCTCCCTTGCTGACGTATGGACATCCGTCCGGACGATTCACGCGCGCACGCGACACCACCGCCCTCCGCGCCGACGGGACCTACCGCAACTGCTTCGTCCCGCGCAGCATCTCGAGCTTCAGGCCCAGACCGCGCACTTCGTTCATCAACACCTCGAACGAAACCGGCGTCCCCGCTTCCAGAACGTTGCTGCCCTTCACCATGGACTCGTAAATCTTCGCGCGCCCCTCGATATCGTCGCTCTTGACGGTAATGAGCTCCTGCAGGGCATGCGCCGCGCCGTAGGCCTCCATCGCCCACACTTCCATCTCCCCGAACCGCTGACCGCCCGACCGCGCCTTGCCCCCCAACGGCTGCTGCGTGACCAGCGAGTACGGGCCCGTCGCCCGCGCGTGAATCTTGTCGTCCACCAGGTGGTCCAGCTTCATCATGTACAGGTACCCGACGGCCACCTTCTGCTCGAAGGCCTCGCCCGTACGCCCGTCGTAAAGAACCGACTTCCCGTCCTCCGGAATGTGCGCCTCCTGCAGCGCCTTGCGAATATCCCCCTCGCTCGCGCCGTTGAACACCGGCGTGATAACCCGGAAACCCAGAATCTTCGCCGCCAGCGCCAGGTGCGTCTCCAGAATCTGCCCCACGTTCATCCGGCTCGGCACGCCCAGCGGGTTCAGCACGATCTCCACAGGAGTCCCGTCCGCCAGGAAGGGCATGTCCTCCACGGGCATGATGCGCGCAATGACGCCCTTGTTCCCGTGGCGCCCCGCCATCTTGTCGCCCACCGACAGCCGCCGCTTCGTGCAAATGTAAACCTTCACCATCGCCAGAACGCCGCTCGGCAACAGGTCGTCCGCCTGCGAAGGATCCACGCCCAGCGCATCCCGGTCGTCCTTCAGCGGCTCCAGCTTCTCCCGCGCGCTTGCCGCAATCTTCCCAATCTGCTCCCGCGCCGACGCCGTCGGCGCGTCAACCTCCGTCGCGTCGAACTGCTCCTCGTACTGCAGAATCTCCCGGACCGTCGCGTGCGAACGCAACGACAGATCCTGACCCGTGTCCGCATGGCGAAGCTTGTTCCCGGCCGCCTTCGTGATATCCGCAATCATGTCGCGAATGATCTGCGCCATCGCCCGCTCGATCTTGTCCAGCGCCTTCTTCCGCGCCGCCGAAGCGTCCTGCTGCCCCTTCGACGCCATCCCCTTGCGGCTGAACTTCTCCGTCGCAATGACGATCCCCTCCGTCCCCGCCGGCGCCTCCAGCGACTCGTTCTTCACGTCCTCGCTCGCCTGGCCGAAGATGGCGATCAGCAGCTTCTCCTCAGGGGTCAGCTCCGTCTTTGACTTCGGCGAAACCTTCCCGACAAGGATATCCCCCGGACGCACGTGCGTCCCCACGCACACCACCCCGTCCTCATCCAGGTTCGCCAGCGCGCGCTGCGGCACGTTCGGAATGTCCCGCGTGAACTCCTCCTTGCCCAGCTTCGTCTCCCGGCACTCCAACTCGAACTCCTGGATGTGCAGCGACGTA
Source organism: Planctomycetota bacterium (assembly GCA_022705425.1). Taxonomy (GTDB): domain Bacteria; phylum Planctomycetota; class Brocadiia; order CAIUPP01; family CAIUPP01; genus JAKJEM01. Next base: position 18,835 of record JAKJEM010000047.1, on the reverse strand, counting down.
AAGCGATCTTCCTTGACCACGTTCTCGCTGATGAGAATCGCGTCCTCGAAGTTGTAGCCGTCCCACGGCATGAAGGCGACCAGCGCATTCCGCCCCAGCGCCAGCTCACCCCCGCACGTCCCCGCGCCGTCCGCGATGATGTCGCCCTTCTTCACCTTCTGCCCCACCTGGACGATCGGCTTCTGGTTCAGACACGTCTTCTCGTTCAGCCCCTGGAACTTCCGCAGACGGTACGTCCGCCGACCGATGACGATCTGCGCCGCGTCCACCTCCGTCACCGTCCCCGCCTCCTCGGCCCGCACCAGCATGCTCGAATCCCGCGTCACCTCGCGCTCCATCCCCGTCGCCACGATCGGCACTTCCGTCTGCAGCAGCGGCACCGCCTGCTTCTGCATGTTCGAACCCATCAACGCCCGGTTCGCGTCGTTGTGCTCCAGGAACGGAATCAGACTGGCCGACACCCCCATCAACTGGTGCGGCGCCACGTCCGCGTACTCCAGCGTCTTCGGCTCGACCTCCAGGAAGTCCCCGTTGCGCCGCGCCATGACGCGCGTGTCCAGAATCCGCCCGCTGCTCCCCAGCTTCAGGTCCGCCGGACCCATCCACCGGTCAATCTCCTCGTCCGCGCGCAATTGAACGACCTCGTCCGTGACCACCCCGTTGCGCACCTTGCGGTACGGCGTGATGATAAACCCGTAATCATCCACCCCCGCATAGATCCCCAGCGACGTAATCAGACCGATGTTCGCGCCTTCCGGCGTCTCGATCGGACAAATCCGCCCGTAGTGGCTGATGTGCACGTCGCGCACCTCGAACCCCGCGCGCTTCCGGTTCAGCCCCCCCGGCCCCAAAGCGCTGAGCTTCCGCTCGTGCGTCAACTGGTGCAGCGGGTTCGTCTGCTCCACCACCTGCGAAAGCTCGCTCCGCCCGAAGAAAAACTCGATCGCCGCCGAAATCGTCTTGCTGTTCACCAGCAGCCGCGGCGTCAGGTCGGTCGGCTCCGCCATGCTCATCCGCTCCTGCACCGTCCGCCGAAGCTTCAGGAACCCCTTGCGCATCTCGTCGCTCGCCAGCTCGTCTATCGTCCGCAGACGCCGGTTCCCCAGGTGGTCAATGTCGTCCACATGGCCTTCGTTGCGCCGCAGACCCACAATGTAGCGGATCGCGTTGATGATGTCGTCCACGTGCAGCGTCATCAGATCCGCATTGACGCTCTGGTGGAACTTCCGGTTCAGCCGGAAACGCCCCACCGCCCCCAGCCGATACCGCTCCGCATCCTGGAACCGCTCATGGAAAAGCTCCTTCGCGCGCTCCAGACTCGGCGGGTTGCCCGGACGCAGGCGGCTGTAAATCTGCAGCAACGCGTCCTCGTGCGTCTTCGAAGGATCCTCGTTCAGCGTGTTCAATATCAGCGCGTCGTCCATCTTGCTCACCACGCGAATCCGCTTCCGGTCCAGCGCCAGAATCTTCGGAATCGCCTCGTCGGTGATCTGCTGCCCCGCCGCAATCACCACCTCCCCCGTCGCCCGGTCCACGATCTCCTCCGCCGCGTACCGGTGCCGCAGCTTCGCCCCGCCCCGCTGCGGAATCTCCTCGAACTCCGTCTCATAGAACAACCGCAGAAGGTCCGCGTTCGTCGAATACTCCGGGCACAGCGCCCGAATGAAGCACGTGATCGGAAACCGCCCGCTCTGGTCCACCCGGATGTACAACACGTCCTTCCGGCTCACATCTATCTCGATCCAGCTCCCGCGCTCCGGAATGATCCGGCACGAGTGCAGCCGCTTCTCCGTCGTGCGCGTGTCCTCCTGGAAATCCACCCCGGGCGAACGGTGCAACTGCGCCACGATCACCCGATGCGCGCCGTTGACGATAAACTCGCCCCCCCCCAGCATGATCGGCACATCCCCCAGATACACGTCCTCCTGAATCGCCCCTTCCGGACGCACCAGACGCAGCCGCGCACGAAGCGGACGACCGTACGTCAGCCGCAGCCGCTGGCAATCCTCCGGCGAGTAGCGCGGACGACCCAGCTCGTAGCAGATATAGTCGAGCGACAGCTTCCCGTCATAGCTCTTGACCGGGAACATCTCCCGGAACAGCGCCTCCAGACCCACCGGCTTCCGGCTCTTCGGCGCAGGGCCTTCCTGCAGAAACCGGGCGTACGAACGCGTCTGGACCTCGACGAGGTTCGGCACGCCGAAGACATCCTTGATGCGCGAGTAATCGCGAACTTGCATCCGGTTGGCTCCTCAACACTGGAGACTGCGCACGTCCGGGCGACGGACTCCCCGACCACAAGCCGGGACCGCCGCCCCTTCCATTCGCCGCACACGTCCCGCACGCGTCGCCGCGCACCCGCCGCGACGACGCCCCGCCGAAGCCCTCCGGTCAGCTCTTCGCCGCCGGCGCCGGCGCCGCCGCCCCCGGCGCGCTCTCCGCCGCCGGAGCGTCCTTCGGCAACAGCTCCAGAATCACCTGCGGCGCGTTGTCGCCCCGCCGGTTCTCCGAGGCCGAAAGGTGCAGGATGCGCACATACCCGCCCGGACGATCCTTGAAACGCGGGGCGATCTCCTTCACCAGCTTGCGCGCAATGAACTTGTCGTCCAGCTCCGCCAGCACTCTCCGGAAACACGCCAGATCCCCCGCCTTGGCGATCGTAATCAGCTTCTCCGCAAAACCCCGGCACTCCTTGGCCTTCGCCGGCGTCGTCCGAATCCGCTCCACCAGGAAGAGGTTGCTGATCAGGTTCCGCCGCATCGCCTTGCGGTGCGCCGAAGTCCTCTTGAGATGGCGTCCACGCTTCCGATGACGCATTTACTTCTCCTCCTCCTGGCTCGCCGGCGGCGCGGTAAATCCCTCCACCTGCATCCCGAGGGTCAATCCCAGCTCGCCGAGCTTTCTCTTCACTTCCTCAAGCGACGTCCGTCCGAAGTTCCGGACGAGCATCAACCGTTCTTCCGTATAGCCCACCAGGTCCCCCACCGTCGCAATGCTCTCGCTCTCCAGACAATGCGACGAGCGCACGCTCAACTCGAGCTCCGCGATCGGCAGCGCCAGCTTCGCGCTCAAGTCCTCCGCCAGCGCCGGACGCGTCGGCGCCAGGCTCCCCGCCGCCTCAGGCTCCTTCAACTCCGCCCCCAGCTCCGACTGCTGAACGAACGGGTTCAGGTGCTTCCGCAGAATCTTCGCCGACTCGATCAGCGCCATCTCCGGACTCAACGTCCCGTCCGTCCAGATCTCCAGCACCAGCCGGTCGTAGTTCGTCCGCTGCCCGACCCGCGTGTCCTCCGTACGATACCGCACCCGCACCACCGGCGAAAAAATCGAGTCCACCGGAATCCGACCGACCTCCTGCCCTTCCTTCTCGTTCTCGTCGCAGGCCCGGTAGCCCCGCCCCTTCTCCACGGTCATCTCGCACACAAAGGACGCCGGCTTCGTCAAGGTGGCAATGTGCAACTCCTTGTTCGCCACCTCCACGTCCGCGTCGCACTGAATGTCCGCGCCCGTCACCGCCCCCTTCTTCTTCACGTCTATCCGCAGCGTCGTCGGACGGTCGCTCTGCATCCGCACACGCAACTGCTTGATGTTCAGCAGAATGTCCGCGCAGTCCTCCATCACCCCGTCAATCACGCTGAACTCGTGAAGCGCCGCCTCGAACCGGACGCTCGTCACCGCCGCCCCCTCCAGAGACGAAAGCAGCACCCGGCGCAGGCTGTTCCCGATCGTCGCCCCGAAACCGCGCTCGAACGGCTCCACCGTGAAACGAGCATACTTCGCGGTCTTGGTCGCCTCGTCGCAGACCACGCGGGTCGGCAACTCAAAACCTCTCCATCGAATGCGCATTAGCAGTCCTCCCTATAGGGTGGGCGGCGCTCCGAACCGGGGAGCTTACCGTGCGGCGATCTCCACGATGAGCTGCGGCTCGAATCCCTGCCCGATCTCGTCGCCCTTCGGCGCCGCGATCACCCGAACTTCCAGCGGCTCCGGCTGAACCTCCAGCCAGGAAGGAACGGCCCGGTTCTTCGTCAGGTCCCGGTTCCCCTTGAACAGCGCCTCAGCGTTATCCTTCGCCCGTGGACGGATCACGTCGTTCGCCTCCACCACGTAGCTTGAACGGTTCAGACGACGCCCGTTGACGAACACGAGCCCGTGCGCGATCATCTCCCGCGCCTGACGACGCGAAATCGCCAGCCCCGAACGATACAGCACGTTGTCCAGCCGCCGCTCCAGGAACCCGAACAGATTCTCCCCCGTGTTCCCCGGCGCGCGCTCCGCCGCCGCAAAGAACCGCCGGAACTGCGCCTCGCGCAGCCCGAACGTCCGCTTGCACCGCTGCTTCTCGCGGAAACGCACGCCATACTCGGAAATCTTCCCGCGACGGAAGGGGTGCATCCCGGGCGGATAGTCGCGCCGCTGGAACGCGCACTTCGGGCTGTCGCAGCGCGCGCCCTTCAGATAGAGCTTCGTGCCTTCGCGCCGGCACAACGTGCACTTCGCCGTCTCTCGCTTCGCCATGCTATGTCCTCAGTCCTGTTGAACCGCGTTCGTCCGCATCACACCCGCCGTCTCTTCCGAGGCCGGCATCCGTCGTGCGGAAGCGGCGTCACATCCTCGATCGTCCGCACGGCAATGCCCGCAGCCTGCAACGCCGTCACGGCCGACTCGCGCCCCGACCCGGGGCCCTTCACCTTGACCTCCACCTCCCGAATCCCCAGCTTGCGCGCCTTCTCCGCAAGCTGCTCGGCCGCGCGCTGCGCCGCAAAGGGCGTGCTCTTGCGCGAACCTTTGAACCCGATCGTCCCGGCGCTGTCCCAGCACAGCACCTCGCCCGCAGGGTCGGTCACCGTCAGAATCGTGTTGTTGAACGTCGCCTTGATATGCACCACCGCCTTCGCGATGCTGCGGCGCACCTTCCGCTTCCGAGTCTTCGCCACCGGCGCTCTCCTTCTCTCCTGCACCACGCGTTAGCCGCGGGCGGTTTCCTTGACGCCCTTCTTGACGGCGACGGTCTTCCGCGGACCCTTGCGCGTCCGCGCGTTGGTCCGCGTTCGCTGCCCGCGCACCGGCAGGCCCACCCGGTGCCGCATCCCGCGGTAGCACCGAATCTCCTTCAGCCGACCGATGTTCTGCTGCTCCTGGCGGCGCAACTGCCCCTCAATCACCAGGTGGTCCTCCAGATACGCGCCGATACGGCTGAGCTCGTCATCCGTCAAGCTCTTCGCGCGCGCCTCCGGGTTGATATTCAGCGCCTTCAGCACCTCCAGCGCGTTCTTCGGACCCACCCCGTACACGTAACGCAGGGCCACGCAAATCTTCTTCTCCGCCGGAATGTCCACGCCGACGATTCTGGGCATGTCTGCTCTCTCCTAACCCTGACGCTGTTTGTGACGCGGATTCTTGCAGATGACCCGCACCACTCGCCGGCGCCGGACGATCTTGCAACCCTCGCAGATTCTGCGAATTGATGCGCGTACTTTCACGTCCACCTCCCACGGGAGCCTGCGGCCGCGCGCCTCAGCTCCTGTAAACGATCCGGCCTCGTCCCAGGTCGTACGGAGATATCTCCAGCGTGACCCGGTCGCCCGGCAGAATGCGAATCCAGTTCATCCGCATCCGTCCCGAAACGTGAGCCAGCACCTGGTGGCCATTGTCCAGCGTCACACGAAACATGGCGTTTGGAAGGGCCTCTTTCACCGTCGCGTCCACCCGAATTGATTCTTCCTTCGCCATGGCCATTCACGTCCTTCTCAGCGTCAAAATGTCCGGACCCGTCTCGCGGATCGCCACGGTGTGCTCGAAGTGCGCCGACCACGCCCGATCCTTCGTCACCACCGTCCATCCGTTCTTCAGCACTTCCACCTCCGGGCGTCCGGCGTTAATCATCGGCTCGATCGCCAGAACCGCGCCCTCCGGCAGCGTCACGTCCGTCATCGAACGCGCGAAAAAGTTCGGCACCTGCGGGTCCTCGTGCATCTCCCGCCCGATGCCGTGACCGGTATATCTCCGGACCACGGAAAAACCCTGCGACTCCACATACGTCTGAATCGCCCGGCACACCGTGGACAAGCTCACGCCCGGACGAAGCACGCCGATCGCCCGATCCAGCGACTCCCGGCACACCTCCGCCAGCCGCGTCGTCTCCGGCGTCCATCGGCCCACCGGAATCGTCACCGCCGCGTCCGCGCAATAACCGCCCAGACGCACGCCCACGTCCACGCTCAACGCATCTCCATCCTGCAGAACGCGCGTCCCGGGGATCCCGTGGACGACTTCCTCGTTCACCGAGACGCAGATGTTGCCGGGATACCCGCGGTATCCCTTGAACAGCGACGTCCCGCCGGCCTTGCGGATACAGACGTCGGCCTCCGCGTCAATCGCGCCGGTCGTCACACCCGGCAACGCCATCCGGCGGCACACCTCAAGCGTCTCCGCCACAATCGCGCCGGCCGCGCGCATACACTCGATTTCGCGGGCCGATCGGCGCACTATCACGGGCGGCTCCGCATCACAAACTATCCAGCGCGGCAAACACCGCCGCCGTCACCGCTTCCGGCGCCGCATTCGCGTCAACCCGCCGCAGCAGACCCCGACGCCCGTACTCCTCGATCAACGCCGCCGTCTGCTCTTCATACACCCGCAGACGTTTGCGGATCGTTTCGGGCAGGTCGTCGGTCCGCTGCGTCAGCGCCGCGCCGCAACGATCACACTTCCCCGCCTCCTTCGGCGGCATGTACTTGGCGTGATAGCCCGCGCCGCAACGGCACGTCAGCCGTCCGCCCAGGCGCTCCACCGCCGTCGCCTCCGTCACGTCGAAATACGCCACCGCATCCAGCCGCAGACCCCGCGAACCCAGCAGCACGTCCAGCGCCTGCGCCTGGCCCACCGTCCGCGGAAAACCGTCCAGCATAAAACCCTTCGCGCAGTCCGAACGCCCGATCCGCTGCGCCACCATCGCGCAGGTTACGTCGTCGGGCACCAGCCCGCCCGATTCCAGATACCCCTTCACCGTGCGCCCGAGGTCGCTGTCCTCCTTCAACGCCGCACGGAACAGGTCCCCCGTGCTGACGTGCGCCACACCGTAACGGGCCTGAATCTCCTTCGCCTGCGTGCCTTTGCCCGCGCCCGGCGGTCCCAGCAGAACAATAATCAAAATCGCCTCCGCGTTCCCCGCGTGAATCCTTCATAATTCCGGACCAGCAACTGCGCCTCAACCTTCTTCACCAGGTCCAGCGCCACGCCCACGGCGATCAGAATGCTCGTCCCGCCGAAGAACTCCGTCACCAGCCACGGCAGCCCCATCGCCCGACCCATGATCGAGGGCACAATCGCAATCAGCGCCAGCGACGCCGCCCCCGGCAGCGTAATCCGCGTCATCACCCGCTCCAGGTACTCCGCCGTACGCTTCCCCGGACGAATCCCCGGAATGAACGACCCGTGCTCCTGAAGATTCTTCGCCATATCCGTCGGATTGAACGTGATCGCCGTCCAGAAGTAGCAGAAGAAGAAAATCAACGCCACATAAATCAACGTGTACACAAACGTCGCCGGCGTCAGCGCATCCACCACCGCCACCGCCAGCCCGTGCAGCAACCCGCTCGCCATCGCCCCATCCGGGCGCGTCGCGCCCTCCAGAACCTTCGCCCCGCCCCACGGGAACATCAACAGCGACTGCGCGAAGATGATCGGGATGACATTCGCCGCATTCACCTGGATCGGCAGATAATGCTTCAACCCGCCGTACACCCGCCGCCCGCGCATCTGCTTGGCCTGCTGGAACGGAATCCGCCGCTGCCCCTGCGTGATGTAGATAATCGCAAACACCACAAACACGAACGACGCCAGCAGAAAGCCGATCTTCAGAATCCCGATCTCATCCGCGCTCGGCGTCAGCGTAAAGCGCGACTTGCCGTAAAGCATCTCCACCGCCGCCGGCAGACGCGCCACAATGTTCGTCATGATGATCAGCGAAATCCCGTTGCCGATCCCGTACTCGTCAATCTGCTCCCCGATCCACATCAGCAGCAGCGACCCCGCCGTCAGCAACAACCCCGCCATCACCATCATCCCGAAACCGAAGTCCGGGAAAATATCCGCCCCCATGTCGCCGCCGATCCCCCGCAGCGAGCGAATCATCATGCTCCCCTGGAAGAAGCACAACAGCACCGTGGCGTACCGCGTATATTGATGAATCTTCTTCCGTCCCGACTCCCCCTCCTCCTGAATCTTCTTCAGGCTCGGGACAACCTGGACCAGAAGCTGGAAAATAATCGAAGCGCTGATGTAAGGCATCACCCCCAACCCGAACACCGCGCAGTGCTGAAGCGCGCCGCCCGAGAAGATGTTCACAAAGTTCATCAGCGGCTGCGCCGAACCCCCCTCGAATCGCTCGAAGAGCGCCTTCAGCGCCTCCAGGTTCACTCCCGGCACGGGAATGTACACGCCGATCCGGCACAGACACAGCAGCAGAATCGTCAGCAGAATCCGCCGCCGCAGCTCCGGAACGCGCATCGTGTTGCCGAGCGTATCGAACATTTACAGTTCCTTCACCTCGCCGCCGGCCTCGCGAATCTTCCGCGCCGCTGACTCGCTGAACCGGTGCGCGCTCACCTTCAGCGGCACGTCCAACGCCCCGCCGCCGAGAACCTTCACCGCATCCCCGACCTTGCGGATCACCCGCGCCTTCACCAGCGCCTCCGGCGTGATCTCCGTACCGGCCGGGAACACGTTCAAATCCCCCACGTTCACGATCGAAATCTCCAGCCGCGCCCGCGCGTTGCTGAACCCGCGCTTCGGCAAACGCCGGAACAGGGGCGTCTGGCCCCCTTCGTACCCGATCTGACCGCTGTGACCCGAACGCGCATTCGCGCCCTTGTGCCCGCGGCCCGCCGTCTTCCCATGGCCCGAACGCGGCCCGCGCCCCACACGCTTGCGCGCCTTGTGGCCCAGAGACACCTTCTTGATATCGCTCAGCTTCATTCCAACGGCACTCCTCTGAGACGGGCCGCCTCTTCGCGCGTGCGCAGCTTCCGCAGGGCGTCGAAGGTAGCCTTGACCAGATTCACCGGGTTGTTCCGCCCGAAGGACTTGCTCAACATGTTCCGCACGCCGGCCAGCTCCACCACCGCCCGCACACACGATCCCGCCACAATCCCCGTCCCGGGCACCGCCGGAATCAGCACCACCTTCGACGCGCCGTAACGCCCCTGCACCGGGTGCGGCAGCGTCCCATCGCTCACCTTCACCCGCACCAGGCTCGCATGCGCCTTCCGCGTCGCCTTCTCCACCGCGCCCGGCACGTCATTCGCCTTGGCGAAGCCGAAACCGGCCACACCCTCCCGGTTGCCGCTGATGACAATGGCGCTGAAACTGAAGCGGCGCCCGCCCTTCACGACCTTCGTGGTCCGGTTGATCCCCTTCTCCACCACGCGATCTTCCAGGCTGATCTGCCGCGTGTCAATGACTGCATCTCTTCTCAAGTGCTACCCTCCCGGTTTTAGAAGGCCAGCCCGGCTTCGCGCGCGGCCTCGGCCAGCGCCTTGACACGGCCGTGATACTTCCGCCCGCCGCGGTCGAAACAGACTTTCTTGATCCCGTGCGCCTGCGCCGCCTCCGCCACACGCTTGCCCACGGCCTTCGCCGCAGCACAGTTGCTCGTGTTCTTCAGCCCCGACCGCACCTCCCCCGCCGTCGTGGACGCCGCCGCCAGCACCCGGCCGGTCGCGTCGTCAATCACCTGGGCGTAAATGTGCGCTTCGGTCCGAACCACGCACAGGCGCGGACGCTCCGCCGTGCCCACCACCTTGCGGCGCACACGCAAATGCCGCCGCTCCAGCGACTTTCTCTTCCGTTCCAGCGTATTCATGGCGCGCTTCTATCTGTCCTCAATGTCCCGCGGGGTCAGCCGCCGGCCCCGACAAAGGCCTTCCCGGCCTTGCGGCGGATCACTTCATCCGCATACTTGATACCCTTGCCCTGGTAGGGCTCAGGCGGTTTGACCGAACGAACCAACGCCGCAAACTGACCCACCGCTTCCTTGCTGCAACCGCTGATCGAAAGCTTGCCCGGGTTCGTCTGCTGCTGCACCTCCACCTTGATGCCCGCCGGCACCGTAAACTTGGCCGCCTCGGCAAAACCCAGCTCGATCGCCAACACGCTGCCGTCCACCCGCACGTTGTAACCCACCCCCACCACTTCCAGATCCTTCCGATACCCCTTCGTCACCCCCACCACCATGTTGTTCACCAGCGTTCGCTCCAGGCCGTGCAGCATCCGCACGGTCTTCGCGTCGCTCGACCGCGTCAGAACGATCCGCCGCTGCGCTTCGTCCAGCCCGACCTGAATCTCCGCGCTCACCGCGCGCTCCAGCTTCCCCAGCGGGCCTTCCACCGACACCTTGTTCCCGGACACCGCCGCCTTCACCTTCTCCGGCAGCGCCACAGGCTGTTTTCCGATTCGTGACATGGGATCCTTCTCACTCCATCCGCGCAGCCGGACTTACCACACCGTGCACAGCACTTCCCCGCCCAGGCGTTCCTTCCGACACTCCCGATCGCTCAAAATACCCCGCGACGTCGAAACCACCGCCATCCCGATCCCGCGCAGCACCGGCTCAATCGCCTCCGCGCCCTTGTACACCCGGCGGCCCGGCGTGCTCGCCCGCTGAATCTCCGCGATCACCGGCTCCCCGATGTCGCTGTACTTCAAATACACACGGATGAGCTTCTTCGCCCCCTCCTCGCCGGCGCTCTGGAAATCCGCAATGTACCCCTCCCGCTTCATCACCGCCAGAATCCCGGCCTTCACCTTGCTGAAGGGCACATCCACGCTCTTCGCATGCGCGCGCACCCCGTTGCGAATGCGCGTCAGCATGTCGGCGATCGGGTCCGTCGTCGCGCTCATCTTCGGTCCTTCCTCCAGGGTCACCAACTGGCCTTGCGCACGCCCGGAATCAGGCCCTCGGAGGCCAGCTTCCGCAGGCAGATGCGGCAAATCTGAAACTTCCGGTAGTACGCCCGAGGACGACCGCACAACATGCACCGGTTCCGGTGCCGCACCGCGTACTTCGGAGTCCCCAGCGTCTTGTTCATCAAGCATGTTCTGGTCATGCGCGCGCCTTGCCTTCCTTGCTCTCCTCGCGGCGGAACGGGAAGCCCATCAGGCGCATCAACTCGCGCGAGGCCTCGTCCGAACCGCCCGTGAATGACAGGGTCACGTCCATCCCCTGCACGAACTCCACCTTGTCAATGTTGATCTCAGGGAAGACCGTCTGCTCCGCGAAACCGAAAGAATAGTTCCCCCGCCCGTCGAAGGAATCCGGAGAAAACCCCCGGAAGTCCCGGATGCGCGGCATGGCCAGACTGATCGCCCGGTCCAAGAACTCATACATCCGCTTCCCGCGCAACGTCACCTTGCACCCGATCTCCTGACCCTGACGCAACTTGAAGGCCGACACCGACTTCTTCGCGCGCGTGATCAGCGGCTTCTGCCCGGTGATCGTCCCCAGGTCGCGGACCGCGTCCTCCATCCGCTTCTTGTTCTCCACGGCGCGCCCCACGCCCATGTTCACCACAATCTTCTCCAGACGCGGCACGGCCATCCGATTGGTGTACCCGAACTTCTTCATCAGCTCGGGAACCACCGTCCCTTTATACACGTCCAGCAATCGAGCCATCGTTGACGATCCTCAAGGTGGAGGGGGGTCCGGTACGCGCTCAGCGCGCGCCGCCCACGGCCTCGCCGCACTTCCTGCACAACCGCAGTACCTCGCGCCGGCGCTTGCCCGCCGCGTCCTTCTTCTCGTTGATCTTGAACCGCACCTTCGCCGCACCGCCGCACTTCCCGCAGTACAACGCCACGTTCGACAGGTGAATCGGCGCCTCCTTCGCCACCCGCCCGCCCTGCGGGTGCTTCTGGCTCCGACGCACGTGCCGATACACGTAGTTCACCCCCTCCACCACCACACGACCCGTCTCGCGGTCCACGCGCAACACCCGCGCCACGGACCCCTTCTCCTCCTTGCCGATCGCGCGGCGATCCACGCCCTCGGCCCCGGTGATGGTCTTCAACAGCACAACCTGGTCATTCTTTCGGATGATCATCAGCCTGTCCTTCCCGCGTCACACCACTTCGGCGGCGAGCGAGATGATTTTCATGAAGTTCTTCTGGCGCAGTTCACGAGCGACCGCGCCGAAGATGCGCGTCCCCTTCGGGTTGCCTTCGTTGTCTATAATGACCAGCGCGTTCCGGTCAAACCGCACATACGAACCGTCCGCACGCCGCACCGGCGCCTTCGTCCGCACGATCACCGCGCGAACCACCGTCCCCTCCTCCATGTCGCCGCCCGGAACCGCCTTCTTCACCGAGCCGACAATCACGTCCCCGATGCTCGCATACCGCCGCCGCGTCCCCCCCAGAACCTTGAAGCAGTACACCACCTTCGCGCCGGTGTTGTCCGCCACGTCCAGCCGCGTTTGTTCCTGGATCACGAGCGAACCTCGCTTCCCTCGCCCGACGGCCGGCTCACCACCCGAACCAGCCGCCAGTGCTTCGTCTTACTGATCGGACGCGTCTCCATGATCTCCACCGTGTCCCCCGGACGCGACTCCTCGGCCTCATCGTGCGCCCGGTACACCGTCGTCCGGCGCACATACCGATGGTACTTCGGATGCCGCACCAGCTCCGTCGCCTCCACCACAATCGTCTTGCCCTTCGGGCCGCGGTTCACCTTGCCCGTCGCCGTGCGGCGCGCTTTTCTTGTCTCGCTCATGCTTTCGGCGTCTCCTCAACGGCCTGGACCGTCGCGCCGCTTCCGGACCGGGCCCGTTCGCCCAGCACCGTCAACAGGCGCGCGATATCCTTCCTCAGCTTCCGCAACTCCGCCGGACGCTCGAGCTGCTCCGTCTCGCGCTGGAACCGCAGATTGAAGAGCGCCCGCTTCTTCTCCGCAATCTCGCGCTCGATATCCTCGCGCGTCATCTCCCGAATCTCCGCTACTTTCACAGTCGTGGCCTCCGCTTGATCAGGCGCACCCGAATCGGCAGCTTGTGCGCCATGCGGTTCAGGGCGGTCCGCGCCAACTCCTCCGGCACCCCGCCGATCTCATAGATGACGCTCCCCGGCTTCAGCACCGCCGCCCAGTACACCGGCTCGCCCTTCCCGCTGCCCATGCGGACTTCCGCAGGCTTCCCGGTCACCGGCTTGTGCGGGAACACCCGCACCCAGAGCTTCCCCTCGCGGCCCAGAAAGTGCTGTCCCGCCACGCGCCCCGCCTCGATCTGACGCGCGGCAAGCCACGCCGGCTCCAGAGACTGAAGCCCGTACTCCCCGAACGCCACGCTGTTCCCGCGTGTCGCGAAACCCCGCAGAACCCCGCGCTGGGACTTGCGGAACTTAACTCGTTTTGGCATCAGCGGCACGGCTGCTCTCCTTTGCTGGCGTACGCGACGCCGAGGCCGCCCCGGCCGTCGCGGCCGGCGCCTCGCCGTTCCCGGCGTCCGGAACGATCCCGGTATGAATCCAAACCTTCACCCCGATCCGCCCCATCGTCGTCTTCGCTTCCGTAAAGCCGTAGTCAATCCGCGCCCGCAACGTGTGCAGCGGAATGGACCCCACGCTGATCATCTCGCGCCGCGACATGTCCGCACCCCCCAGACGCCCCGACAACCGCACCCGCACCCCCTTCGCGCCCGCCCCCATCGTCGCCTCCGCCGCCTTGCGCACCGTCCGCTTGAACGACGCCCGCTTCGCCAGCTGCTCCGCAATCCCTTCCGCCACAAGCTGCGCGCTCAACTCCGGGTGGTGAATCTCCTGAATCCGGATGTCCACCTTGCTCTTCACAATCTCCTCGAGCTTCGCCCGCAGCCGGTCCACCTCCGAACCCTTCCGCCCGATAATCACCCCTGGACGCCCGCAATGCAGCGTAATCCGGGCCTCCTCGCGCGTCCGCTCGATATCCACGCGCGCAATCAGCGCAAAACCGTAGTTCTCGCGCACAAAATCGCGCACCCGCTTGTCCTGGACGACCAGGCCCCCGAATTCCTTCTTCCGCGCATACCACCGCGAGCGCCAATCTTCAATGACGCCGATGCGGAATGATGTGGGGTGAACTTTCTGACCCATGTCTCCTCCACGAAGGCGCTCTAGCGCCGCTTCCCTTGCACGGGCGCCGTCGCGTCTTCGGGCGCCGAGATAACCAGGTGAATGTGGCTGCTCCGGTAACGCATCCGCGCCGCCATCCCGCGCGGCCGCGCAAACCAGCCCTTGCGCATCGGGCCCGGGTCCGCCCACGCCCCCGAAACCACCATCTGCTCCGAGGCCACGTCAAAACGGTCCGAGGCCGCCGCCACGGCCGACTTCAGCAGCTTGGAAACCATCGGCGCCGCGCGCTTCCGCGTCAGGCGCAAGGTGTTCAGCGCGTCATCCACCGACGCCCCACGCACCAGCTCCAGCACCGGACGCGCCTTGCTCGGAGCGATGCGCGCATACCGATAAGCCACCTTCAGTTCCATGTCTCTCTATCCCTGAATCCTAACCCGCCGCCGGAGCCGCTGCCGCCGCTTCCTTCGCCTTCCGTCCGCTGTGACCCCGGAAGGTCCGCGTCGCCGCAAACTCGCCCAGCCGATGCCCCACCATGTCCTCCGTCACGAACACCTTGATGAACGTCTTCCCGTTGTGAACCAGGAACGTATGGTTCACAAAGTCCGGCACCACCACGCACGCCCGGTACCACGTCTTCAGCGGCTCACGCGCCCCGCTCCGCTTCTGCTTCTCCACGCGCGCCGCCAACTTCGCCGGAACGTACGGCCCTTTCTTGATCGAACGACTCATCGTGCTGACTCCGTTCCTGGTCCGCAGAACTTACCGGCCCGTCTTGCGGCGCCGGACAATAAACTGCGTGCTCGGCTTGCGCTTCTGCCGCGTCTTGCCGCCCTTCGAAAGAACGCCCGTCGGCCCGACCTGCGGACGACCGCCGCCGCCCGTACGACCTTCGCCGCCGCCCATCGGGTGGTCAATCGGATTCATGGCGCTCGCGCGGTTGTGCGGCTTGCGCCCCAACCACCGCATGCGCCCCGCCTTCCCCAACCGCACGTTCTGATGCTCCAGATTCCCCACCTGCCCGATCGTCGCCCGGCAGTTCAGATGAATCCGCCGCATCTCCCCGGACGGCATGATCAGATGCGCGTACTCCCCCTCCTTCGCCGCAATCTGCACCACCGTCCCCGCCGACCGCGCCACCTTCGCGCCGAAACCCGGCGTCATCTCAATCGCATGGACCGTAACGCCCTGCGGAATGTTCCGCAACGGCATACAGTTGCCCGACAGCGGCTCCACCTCCGCGCCCGACATCACCTTCCGCCCCACCGTCAGACCCTCGGGGCACAGAATGTACCGCTTCTCCCCGTCCGCATAGTGCAGCAACGCAATACGCGCCGAACGGTTCGGATCGTACTCGATCGCCGCCACCACCGCCGGAATCCCGTCCTTGTCCCGACGGAAATCAATCACCCGGTACCGCCGCTTGTGCCCACCCCCGATGAACCGGTGCGTGATCTTCCCCTGATTGTTCCGCCCGCCCTTCCGGCGCACCGGCGTCGTCAGACTCCACTCCGGCTTGCTCTTCGTGACATCGGCAAAGTCCGACACCGTCGCCAGACGGCGTCCCGGCGAAGTCGGCTTGTAACTCTTGATTCCCATCGTCCCGTCCTTATCTCACCGCGCTCAGGCGCTCAGATGAACTCGATCGTCTCGCCCGGGGCGAGCGTGACCACGGCGCGCTTCCACGGCATCGTCGCGCCCTTCCAGTGCTTGTAGCGCCGCGGCTTTCCACGGCGAATCATCGTCCGCACGCTCTGCACGTGCACCGAAAATATCTCCTCGATCGCCGCCTTGATCTCCGCCTTCCCGGCGCTCATCTCCACCTCGAACGGATACTGATGCAGCGCGTTGACGCCCTGCATCCCCTTTTCGGTGATGAGCGGCCGCTTGACGATGCGGTAGCTGTCTTTCTTCATGATCCAAGCGCCTCGAACACGCGGTTGAAGGCCGCCTGCGTAAACACCAGGCGGTCCGGCTGGAGCAAGTCATAGGCGTTCACGTCCGCCGCGCGACGCACCGTCACCCGCGGCAGATTCCGCGCCGACTTCCAAAGATTCCCGTTGTCCCCCTCCACGACGATCAAACAGCGCCCCGACACGCCCAGGCTCTTCAGCAGCGCCACCACGCCCTTCGTCTTCGGCGCCTCGAAACTCGCCTCCGCCAGAATCGAAACCTCGTTGTCCGAAAGACGCGACAGAAGCGCCGACCGCGTCGCCACCTTGCGCGCCTGCTTCGGCATGTGGTAGCTGATGTCCCGCGTCATCGGCGCAAAGTTCACCCCGCCCCCCCGGCGCTGCGGCGTCACCCGCTGGCCCATCCGCGCGTTCCCCGTGTGCTTCTGCCGATACAGCTTCCGCGTGCTGCCGCTCACCATCCCCCGCGTCAGCGTCCCCTTGGTGCAAACGTGCTGGTTCATCTCGTACATCTGCACCGCCTGGCGCAGCAGAGACTTCTTCACCCGCTTGCCCAGCGCCGACTCATCCACCTCGACCGGCGCGAGCTTCTGGCCCTGCTTGTCGAAAACCGGTACCGAGATCATTTCTTACCCTTTGCGCAGGCACGAGACCGAAGAATCACGTAGCTGCCGTTATGCCCCGGAACCGCCCCCTTCAGCAGGAGCAGATTGCGCGCCATATCCACCCGCACCACCTTCACGTTCCGCGTCGTCACGCGCGCATCGCCCATGTGCCCCGCCATCCGCGTCCCGCGCCACACGTGCCCGGGATCCGTGTTCCCGCCGATCGAACCCGGCGCCCGATGGTCCTTCGACGCCCCGTGCGACGCCGGATGACCCTTGAAACCGTACCGCTTCATCCCCCCCTGGAACCCACGCCCCTTCGACGTCCCGATCACGTCCACCACCGACACGTCCTGCATCACCTCCACCGTCACCGTCTGACCCAACTCGAACTTCTCCCCCGCCCCCACGGGAATCTCGCGCAGGAAACGCTTCGGCTCCGCCTTCGCCGCGCGCGCATGACCCGAAGCCGGCTTTGTCGCCGTCTTCCGCTTCCGGTCGTCCATCCCCAACTGCACCGCCGCGTAGCCGTCCCGCGCGGGCGTCTTCACCTGCATCACCTGGCACGGGCCGGCCTGGATCACCGTCACGGGCGTAAACGTCCCGTCCTCGGCGAACACCTGCGACATCCCCAGCTTCCGCCCGATAAATCCCGCGATCATCCGTCCTCTCCTCTGGGCCTCAAGCCTTGATCCGAATGTCCACGCCCGCCGGCATCTCCAGCCGGCCCAGCGCGTCTATCGTCTTCGCCGTCGGATCAATGATCTCGATCACGCGCTTGTGCGTGCGAATCTCGAACTGCTCCCGGGACTTCTTGTCAATGTGCGGCGACCGAAGCACCGTGTAGCGCTCGATCCGCGTCGGCAGCGGCACAGGACCGCTCACCCGCGCCCCCGTGTCCTTCGCCGTCTCCACGATCTTCGCCGCCGAGAGATCAAGCACGCGGTGATCGTACGCCTCCATCCGGATGCGGATTCTGTCTTTGCTCATTGCCGGCTGTTTCCCTGATGACGCGCTGCGCGTTCACTCCACGTCATGACGTACAATTTCCCTATGCCCGGCGGTCGCGACGCGCGACGCGAGCACACTTTCAGCTTCTGCAAGTAGCGCAAAGACCGGTAGTATAATGACTTCCCGGCATGTTGTCAATCCACTTCCCATCGAAATCTTCACACATCGCCCCGCACAACCGCCGCCACCCCGTCCCTAGCGGTCCCCCGCAAACCCCTGCACCACCGCTGGGGGCGGCCGCGCCCCCGCCCGACGCCCGCCCCGCCCCCCTCACACCACCCAGCGATCGTACACCTTCTTCGGCGCCGCACGGTACTCGCTCGGCTCCAGCGTGTACGTCCCGCGCCCCTGCGTAAACGAACGCAACGCCGTCGCGTAACCGAACATCTCCGACAACGGCGCCAGCGCCGTCACCACCCGCAAGTCCTCCCGCTCCTCCATGTGCCGAATCTCCGCCCGCCGGCTGTTCAAGTCCGCAATCACGTCCCCCAGATACTGCGCCGGCGCCGCCACCTCCAGCGACATGATCGGCTCCAGCAGCACCGCGCCCGCCTCCTCCACCGCGCGCCGGATCGCCAGCGCCGTCGCCGCCTCGAACGCCACCTCGTCCGAATCCGTCGGATGCTCCTCCGCATCCAGCAGCGTCATCGAAACATTTATTAGGGGATACCCCGTCACCACCCCGCCGCGCGCCGTGTCGTAGGCCGCCGTCTCCACCGCCGCCACAAACCGCCGCTTCACCTTCTGCGCCGGCGCCTCGCTCGAAAAGCTCACCTTCCCCCGCAGCGCCGCCGGACTCACCCGCATCCGCACCACCGCGTACGCCCCCCGCGTCCCCGTCTGCTGAATCAGCCGCCCCTCCGCCTCCCGCTCCGACGCAATCGTCTCCTTGTACGCCACCCGCGGCGCGCCCACATTCGCCGCCACGCGGAACTCGTCCAGCAGCCGGTTCTTGATCACCTCCAGGTGCAGCTCCCCCATCCCGCTCACCACCAACTGCCCCGTCTCCGCATCGTTCTTCACCTCGAAGGTCGGATCCTCGCGCGTCAACGTCTTCAGCGCCTCCGCCAGACGGTCCCGGTCCGCCTGACTCCGCGGCTCGATCGCCATGCTCACCACCGTGCTCGGAAACTGCATCGGCTCCAGCAGAATCGGCTCCGGCCCCTCGCACAACGTATCCCCCGTAAAAGTGTGCGCCAGCCCGCCCGC
>JAKJEM010000046.1:12513-25700 GCA_022705425.1 Planctomycetota bacterium | reverse complement strand
GCCGGCACTTCACCCAAAGCCGCCCGTCCGCCGTCGCCGTCCGCCGTCCGTCGTCTGTCGTCCGCCGTCTGCCGTCTGTCGTCCGTCGTCCGCCGTTTGTCGTCCGTCGTCCGTCGTCCGTCGTCTGTCGTCCGCCGTCCGTCGTCCGTCGTCTGCCGTCTGTCGTCCGCCGTTTGTCGTCCGTCGTCCGTCGTCCGCCGTCAGCCCATCCCCTCCGCCAGCTCGATCATCGTCCGGTAGTTCCGCAGCGTACGCGGCGTAATCCGGCGTCCGTAGGGGCAAGCCGAGGGCATCAGCACGAACCCGCGCCCCGCCCCCGCCATCCCCTCCTCCAGCGCGCGCCGCACCTTGGCGGCGAAGTCGCGCGGCGCCAGGTTCTCGATGTCGCTCACCTCGATATTGCCGAAAAGAACGAATTGCCGCCCGTACCCCTCGCGGACCTCCGCAAGCTGCACATCCCCCTGCGGGGGCGGCTCAATCGGGTCCAATCCCACGGCCCCCGTCGCCGCGATGTGCGGCAGAATATCGCGCAGACGTCCATGACTGTGGATGCGCGCAAAGCCCCCGTGACGCTGGATCGCCTCCACCATCGGCCGGTCGTACCGGACGACGTACTCCTCGAAGAGGCGCGGCGGCAGGTACGGCGGCGAAGCGTACTCCGGCCCGTAAATGCGCCACAGGCGTCCCGGCAGCGCCCGGGCGATGGCGGCGGTGCGCGCGTGGAGTTCACGGGCGCAGCGCTCCAGGGCGCGGTGGAAAAGCTCCGGCTCCGTCATCGCAATGACGGTGTACGTGCCCATGTCGAAAAGCGCCGCCACCTGGCAGAGCGGGTCGGCCGTGTCCAGCATGACGATGCCGCTGTCGCCCAGCGCCTCCTCGGCGGCCAGGACGGCGGACGTGTGCGCCCGTCCTCCCCCCGCCCGTTCCGGCAGATCGAGCCAGGCGCGAAGATCGTCGGCGTCCTTGAGCAGATGCTCCGTGACCCAGACGGTGTTGACGTCGCGGTCGCGGCGGGTGCGGCATGTGAGCGTCCGCCCCCCCGCGCGCAGAGTCAGCGTGGTGTGGGTGCTGTCGCCCTCGACGCGCGTCTCCGTCCGGCGCAGCGACGCCAGCGGATCGGGCGGCGCATCCCGGAGCGCGGCGGCGCGCAGGACGATTCGGTCGCTCCGCTCGCGCGTCAGATCCAGCAGCGGCTTCCACGACGGATCGTTGAATATATTATAGGGGTCCGGATCCTCGGGCTTCTGGTCCAGCCCGTTGAGTTCGTAGAAACAGACGGCGGGCCGGTCCACAGCCTCGCCGCGCAGGGTGGCCATCAGGCGTTCGCGTCGGGTCATGTCATGCCCTTCCTTCTGCAGAGCGCAGGGCGTCGAGAACACGGGCCAGGTCCGGCGGCGTCGGCGCGACAAGGTCCATGGGCCGCCCGTCGGCCGGGTGCGCGAAGCGGATGCGGCGCGCGTGCAGGGCCTGCCGGGCGATCAACGGCTCGCCGCCCGGCGCGCCCCGCCCCGTAACCTCGTGGAGGTGGAGGCCCTCTCCCCCGCCGTACAGCACGTCGGCGGCCACCGGGTGGCGCAGGGCGGCCAGGTGTACGCGAATCTGGTGGGTGCGCCCGGTGAGCGGCTCCACGCGCAGCAGCGTGAAGCGCGCGAAGCGCTCCTCGACAAACCAGCGCGTCCGGGCCGTCCGCCCGGCCCCCTCGCGGGCGCGCATACGCTCGCGGAAGCGCGGGTCCCGCTCAATCGGCAGCGCCACCTCGCCGCTGTCGTGCGTCATACGCCCCCGCACGAGCGCCAGGTACTCCTTGCGCACCTCGCGGTCCTTGAACTGCCGCGCAAGCTCGCGGTGCGCCGCATTGCTCTTCGCGGCCAGGATAACGCCCGAAGTGTCGCGGTCCAGGCGATGCACGATGCCCGGACGCAGGGGACCGTTCAGGTCCGAGATCCCCTGCCGGCAGTGATACAGCAGGGCGTTAGCCAGGGTGCCGCGCGCCGCGCCCCGCGCCGGGTGGACGACAAGGTCCGGCGGCTTGTTGACCGCCAGAAGGTGCTCGTCCTCGAAGAGAATCTCCAGCGGGATCGCCTCCGCTTCGAGACGGTCCTCGACCAGGATCGGCAGTTCCGCGCGGACCACGTCGCCGGCCCGGAGCGGACGCCCCGGCTTGGCGGCCAGCCCGTTCACGAGAACGCGCCCCTCGCGCACAGCGCGCTGCAAGAAAGCGCGCGAGTAGTCGGCGAAGAGGAGGCCGAGGAACCGGTCCAGCCGAAGCCCGGCAACTTCCGGGCCGGCAGTGCGCTCCACCACGAGAAGGTCGCCGGAAGGAATCACCGTTATTCCCGCCGCAGGAGGTCCGTTTCCGCCGGGGGCCGCAGACGGCTGACTTTCGCGCCGAGCTTGCGCACGACGCCCAGACACCGGGGGGGCATCCGGACGCGCAGGCGCCCGTGCGTGTCGGTGTAGTCCGCCGAAAGCGTCTCGCCGTGTTCGGCCACGTACGCGGGGATGCGCCCGTCGCTGGCCGGGAACTCGAGGGTGACCGTCAGCGAGTTGCGGTCGAGGAAGTCCCGGATGCGGGCGCGCAAGTCGTCCAGCCCGCGGCCCGTCCGCGCCGAAAGAGCCACGCCATCCCCGAATTTCCGGCGCAGCAGCGGCAGATGCGATTCATCGGCAACCAGGTCCATCTTGTTGTACACCGACAGAATCGAATGCTCCGCGCACTGGAGCTCGCGCAGGACCTCCATGACGGCGTCCATCTGGTGCTCCGCTGAGGGCGCCGAGGCATCCACCACATGCAACAGCAGGTCGGCGTGGCGCGCCTCCTCCAGCGTGGCCCGGAAGGACGCCACAAGGTGATGCGGCAGGTGCCGGATGAAGCCGACGGTGTCGCTCAAGAGGATGCGACGCCCCTCCCCCAGGCCGCAAACCCGCGTCCGCGTGTCGAGGGTGGAGAAGAGCTTGTCCTCCGCCTTGACCCCGGCCCCCGTGAGGGCGTTCATCAGGGTGGACTTGCCGGCGTTGGTATAGCCGACGAGACAGACGGTGACCTCCTCGGCGCGCGCCTCGACCTCGCGCGCGCGCCGCTCGAGGTTCGCGCGGATGCGGCCCTTCAGGGCCTGGATGCGCTTGCGGATCAGCCGCCGGTCCGTCTCCAGCTGCCGCTCGCCCGGCCCGCGCATGCCGATGCCCCCCTCGATGCGCCCGAGGTGCGTCCACATGCGCTTCAGGCGCGGGAACGCGTACTCCAGCTGCGCAAGCTCCACTTGGTCGCCCGCCTCCGAGGTGCGCGCGCCCTGGGCGAAAATGTCCAGGATCATCTCCGTGCGGTCCACCACCTTGCGATCCGTCGCCTTCTCGATGTTGCGCACCTGCCCCGGCGAGAGATCCACGTCCATGATGATAAGGTCCGCCTGAAGCTCGCGGCACAGGGCGGCCAGTTCCTCGACCTTGCCCCGTCCGATGCGCGTGGCCGGATCGGCGGCGCTGCGGTGCTGCGTCAGCGTGCCGACCACCTGCGCCCCGGCGGTTTCGGCGAGCCGGCGGATCTCGTCGAGCGACTCCCCCGCCAGCGCGGCCTCCTCGGTCGAAGCCCCGACAAGGACGGCCCGTTCGCGAGCGACGGCGAGCTTCGTGCGTTTCAGTTCCACAGGGCGATGAATCCTCGGAGCGGATAGACAACGGGCGGCGCGGACGCCAAGGTCGCGCGCCGCCCGCTGCGGTCAGTCGGGATACGTGGCGCCGATCGAAGCGTCGCCGATCATGCGCGCGTACCGCGCCAGGTAGCCGCTGAGCTTGCGCGTAACGGCCGGCTTCCAGGCCTTGCGGCGCTTCGCCAGCTCGGCCTCGGAGACGCGAACGCTCAAAGAACGGGCCGGAATGTCAATCTCGATGACGTCGCCGTTGCGCACCAGGGCAATCGCCCCCCCCACCGCGGCCTCGGGCGCCACGTGGCCCACACACGGGCCGCGCGTGCCGCCGCTGAAACGTCCGTCCGTGACAAGGGCGACGCGGTTCTTGATCTCGTTCGGATAGCCGGCCAGCGCGGCGGTCGGCGAGAGCATCTCCGGCATCCCCGGCCCGCCCCGAGGCCCGACGTACCGCGTCACCAGAACGAGGTTGCCGCTCTTGCCCAGCAGCTTCGGCAGCGACCGGATGGCCGTCATGACCTCCTTCTCGGAGTTATAGCACAGCGCGCGCCCGGAGAACCGGTGAAGGGACAGGTCCACCCCGGAGGCCTTGATGACCCCGCCGTTCGGCGCCAGGTTCCCCTTGAGGATGGCAATGCCGCCTTCGGCCCGGACCGGATCCGCCAGCGATCGAATGACCGTCCGCTTGTGCGATATCGTCTGCTTCGTCGCCGGATCGGTCTCTATCAGGTACTCGATCTGAATGGGGCGATGCCGCGCCGCCACCTCCAGTATGTCCACGCCGTTGACGGTGGGGCTGCTCTTGAGCTTCGGCGCCAGCACGTTCAGCACCGCCGGAATGCCGCCGGCCGCCTCCATGTCCTCCATGAAGTTATCGCCGCCGGGACGCAGGCTGATGACCTGCGGCGTCGTGCGGCTCAACTCGTCGAAGATGCCCAGGTCCAGCGCAATCCCCGCCTCGCGCGCGATGGCCGTCAGGTGCAGGACGCTGTTCGAAGAACCGCCCAGCGCCATGTCCACGCGCACGGCGTTGAGGAAGGCGTTGCGCGTCAGAATGTCCCGCGGGCGAAGACCCCGACGAACCAGTTCCACCGCGCGGCAGCCCGTCTCGTAGGCCAGGCGCTTCTTCTTCCCCGAAGCCGCCAGCGCCGTCCCACAGCCGGTCAGGGACATGCCCAACGTCTCCGTGAGGCAGGCCATCGTGTTCGCCGTGTACAGCCCCTGGCAGGAGCCCACGCCGGGGCAGGCGTTCGTCTCCAAATCCACCATCTCCTCGCGAGTGATCTGGCCGCGTTCGTACTGAATCCACGCCTCGAAGGTGTCCTTGACAAGATCGAGCCGCTTCCCTTCCATCGGACCGGGGCAGGACATGCGCCCGGTGAGCATCGGACCGGCCGTGATGACGATGGCGGGAATGTTCATCCGCGCGGCCGCCATGAGCATGCCGGGGGTGATCTTGTCGCAGTTCGTCAGCAGCACCACGCCATCCAACGCGTGCCCGTTGCAGATGGACTCCACCATGTCGGCGATCAGTTCGCGCGAGGGAAGACTGTAGGACATGCCCGAATGCCCCATGGCGATGCCGTCGCAGATGCCGGGGATGCCGAACACGAACGGCGAACCCCCGCCGGCGGCCACCCCGCGTTCGATGAACCGTTCGAGGGAGCGCATCTCGACGTGGCCGGGGATAAGATCGGTAAAGCTCGACGCGATGCCGATCATCGGCTGGCCGATCTGCGAACGGCTGACGCCCGTGGCGAACATCAGCGCGCGATGGGGCATCCATTCGACCCCCTGCGACAGAAATTCGCTGCGCAGATGCGCCTTGCCCGTCCCGTTCTTGGCCATGGAGAACATCCTTTCCTGATAGTGGTCACCGGCCGTGTCCCTCGTCAAACGGCTCTATGCTACGCTATTCAGCGTCCTTCACGCAACGGAAGCCGATCATCCCCGAGCGCGTCGCGGGCAACACGCCGTCGCGCCACGTCGTCAGGCAGCGCACCGCGTCCATCTCCTCGAAGCTCGCCCCCCGCACCGCCTTGCGCCCGTCGTCCACCCAGCCCTCGGACGAAGGCGAGTTCAGGTACGGACGGAAGGTGTCCGCCGTCCACTCCTGCGCGTTGCCGATCATGTCCGCCACGCCGTACGGGCTGTGTCCCTCCGGCAGCATGTCCACCGGCTCCACCGTCCGCACGCCCAACTGCGAAATGACGCATCGCTTCGGATCGAAGACGTTGCCCCACGGGAAAAGCCGGCCATCGCTGCCGCGCGCCGCCTTCTCCCACTCCGCCTCGGTCGGCAGGCGCTTGCCCGCCCACCGCGCGTAGGCCGCGGCTTCCTCCCACGTCACGTGCGTCACCGGCAGGCGCTCCGCCCCGGGCTTGACATTGCGCCCGTCCCAGAAGGGACTGGGCGGCGGCGGCGTCTTCGTCGCGTCAATGTAGGCCTTGTACTGCTCATTCGTAACCTCGTGGCGGTCTATGTAGTACGCCCGCAGCCGCAACCGGGTCTCCGGCGTCTGCGGGTCCAGCCACTTCGGCGCCATGATCGGCGGAATCCGCAGGTCCCGCATCACCTCCGCCTTGCGCCCCTCGGAAAGGCCCATGACGAACTCCCCGGCGGGGATCAGCGCCATGCCCGCAGGCGGCGGCGCCACCGGCGCAGCGGGCGCTTCCGACGCCTCGACAGGCCGGGCCGCCCCCGTCTCCGCGACCTTGCCCGCGGGGGCGACCTCCAGAAGCGGCTGAAGCTCTTCCTTGTTCCGTCCCACCCAGGCCGAGAACGGGAACCGCTCGCGCGCTTCCTTCCACGCCGCCGCCGCCTCGGCAAGGCGTCCTTCGGATTTCAACTGCAGCGCCAGCCCCACCAGCGCCTCCGGCTCCCGCAACTGGACCCGGCCCTTGTAGGCGGCGTCCAACCCCGCCGCCTCCCGAAGATCCCCCAGCGCCTCGCGCGGCTTCTTCTCCCGCAGAAGGGTCTCCGCCCGCGCATACAAGGCCGCCGCCAGCGCCTTGCGCGTCGCCGCCGCTTCCCCGGCCGGCAACCCGGCCTTCAGCGCCGCCTGCATGTGCGCAATGCCCTTGTCCGGCTGCGTCGTCAGTTGCGCCTGTGCCAGCCTCAACCGCAGCTGCGGCAGACGCTCCACCGCCCGCGCCGCGGCCGGCGAAGACGGAAACTGCGCGGTCAGCAGGTCGAGAGTCGAGAGGACTGCCTCAAGTTCGCCGCGCGATTCCTGCCGCAGCGCGCGTTCATACAGGGCCTCCGAGGCGCGCAGCAGCGCTTCGTCACCCGCCTCCGTTCCCGCATACTCGCGCGCCGCAGCCCGCCAGCTCTCCAGCGCCTTCGGCACGTCCCCGGCGGCCAGCAACGCTTCCGCCTTGGCCGTCAGCACCCCGGCGGCCTCATTCCGCGCAAAGGGGCCCACATAGCTATCGCGATGCTTCGACAGGAACCGCCCCAGCACGCCGAGAGCCTCGTCGTACTTCCCCAGCCCCTTGAGCTGCGCCACCTGCTCCTGCACCCCCGCCCAGTCGCGCGCCGCCGCCTGCGACCGCGTTTCAACCGTAACGGACGGCGTCCCCGAGGGCCCGCCCCCCGACGCCGTGGCCGGCGGCAGCGTCTGCGGCGCCGACCGCTTCGGCGCCTCGGGCCGGCCCCAGTCGCGGAACATCACCAGCACCACGACCAACGCCACCAGCAGCAGCGCCGCCGCCGTAGCCGATACGATGGCCGCCGACCGCCAGGCCCCTTCGCGCCCGCCGTCCGCCGCCCCGGCGGCAAAGATCGAGTCCGACCCCGCCGGCGTCTTTCGCGACGACGTGCGCGGCATCGAGGAGAAGCTCACCGACAAGCGTCGCGCGCTCGGGGCGAAGGTAATGGCCGGACGTCCCGTGTCCGAGGACGACCTCGTGCAGGAGGGGGAGTATAGCTGGAAGTGGCAACAGCGCTACAAGGAGTGGCAGGCGGCCCTGAACATGGCGGCGCGGAGCCCCCTCTTCGGCGTGGGGGCGGGCGCCTACCAGCGCAACGTCAACGCCTTCTACTATGAAATGCCGAAGTACCCGAAGAACCTCATGGAGCCCGACGCGCTGAGCTTCTACTTCGTCTGGGCGGCGAGCGCGGGAATCCCCTTCCTCCTGATCTGCGCCGCGATGGCGCTCGGAGCGGCGACAGGCGCCGCGCGGGGGCTGGCCGCCCTGGAAGCGCCCGTGGACCGCGGGCTGGCGGCGGGCGTGCTCGGCGCGCTGGCCGCACTGGCGGTGGCCTGCGTCTTCACCAGCCCCTTCGTGCGCGGGGGCGGCGTCACGCTGGCGCTCGTGCTGGCGCTGGGGACGGTGCTGGGGACGGCGCGCAAGGAGGAGGGGCGATGAGAACGCCATTGGCGTCGGCGGCGTGGGGACTGTTTCTGACAGCGCTTCTGGCCGGCGCGGCGGCGGGGCAGGAAACCCGCACGCCGGAGGCAATGCAGAAGGCCCGCGCACTGAAGGCGGAGTTGGACCGCATCGAGGCGGCCCTCCCCCCGGAGCGCCGCGTGGGGCCCGGTCCCCTCGCTGAGGCCAAGCTCGGACTGCGCAAGCTGGCGATCCTGCTCGAAGACAACCAGGGCTGGTGGGCGCCCGGACCCGAACAGGTCGAGGCGGCCCTCGCCCAGGTCCGGCGCGGACTGGCCGGACTCAAGAACCCCGCCGCCCCCGTGCCTCCGGCCACGGGCCTGCAGGAGCGCGCCTACATCTCCAGGATTGACGGCTCGCCCGAACCCTACGTCATCTATGTGCCCACGAACTACACCCCCGACCGTGCCTGGCCCCTCCTGGTCTTCCTCCACGGCTACCACCCCTATCTGACGGTGACGAACTGGCTGGACTACATGTACTGCCCCGCCTGGCAGGAGGTCTGCGAGCGCGAGGGCGTCCTCTTCATGCTCCCGTACGGGCGCAGCAACACCGAGTTCATGGGCATCGGCGAAAGCGACGTCCTCAACGCCCTCCGATACACCCGGGCGGAGTTCCGGGTGGACCCGCAGCGCATCATCCTTTCGGGCGCCTCGATGGGCGGCTCGGGGGCCTATTCGATCGCCTGCCACTACCCCGACCTCTTCGCGGCGGTGATGGCGATTGCCGGCCGGGCCGACTACTACGCCTGGATGGGCGCCCCGAAGGAATCCCTGCCGCGCTTCAAGCAAGCGCAGGTGGACACCGACTACGCCTATGAACTGGTGGGAAACCTGCGCCATGTGCCGGTGACGGTCTTTCACGGAGGGCAGGACACGCTGGTGCCGAGGTCGCAGTCGCGGACGATGGTGGACCTCCTGCGGCGCCTCGGGCAGCGCGTCGAGTACGTGGAACACGCCGGGGCCGGGCACAACGACACGTGGACGCCCACCGCGCTCCATCCGACCTTCGCGGAGACGCTGCGCGCGGCGCGGGCGCCTGTGGCCCCGGCGGAGGTCGTCTATCGTACCTTCACGACGAAATACCCCGGCGCCTACTGGGCGCGCATCGAGGAGATCGCCGCGTGGGGACAGGCCGCCGACATTCGTGCCGTGGCCAAGACCGGGCGCATTGACGTCGAATGCCGCAACGTGGCGGCCTTCGTCCTCGGGCCGGGAATGCCGCAGGCAACGATCCCGCCGGGGGGACGCCCCACCGTGAGCGTCAACGGGCGCGAGACAGCCTTCGAGACCGCCGAGGGGGGCGTGCTGCGCGTGCGCCTTCAACCCGCGCCCGACGGACCCCTGCGCAAGACCCCCCAGTTGTGCGGCCCCATCCGTGAGGCCTGGGACGCCCCCTTCCTGATCGTCTTCCCGTCCGAAGACACCCCGGAAACAACGCCCGACCGCGACACGGCGCGGCGGCTGATGGTCGAGTGGCGTCAGTTCGCGCAGTGGTACGCCCCCGCGCTGCCCGATACGCGCGTGACCGAGGCCCACATCGCCGAGCGAAACCTGATCCTCTGCGGCTCGCCGGCGACCAACCGCGTCCTGGCGCGCATCGCCGACCAACTCCCGCTTCGCATCGAAAAGGACCGTTACGTCCTCGGCAAGCGCGCCTTCCCCACGGCGGGCAACGGGATGATGATGATCTACCCCAACCCGCTGAACCCCGCGCGCTACGTCGTGGTGGCCCACGGGGCGGCCTGGGGGCCGCGCCTCGAACCCAACCACAAGCTCGACCTCCTCCCCGACTTCATCCTCTACCGCGCCCAGACGCCCGGACGAGTGGATTCCTTCACCACCAACGACGTCCTCTGCGCGGGCTACTTCGATTCCGCGTGGCGGCTCGCCGAAGGTTCGACGGAACTCCTCTCCAACGCGGATGAAGCGCGCGCCGCGGAGTGATAGAATATGGCCATGACCCTGCAACAACTCCTGCAAACGATGGTGCGCGAGCGGGCCTCCGACCTCTTCCTCAAGACGGGGGCGCCCCCCGCCTTTCGCGTGGACGGCCTCCTCCGCCGGGCCACCGGCGCCCCGCCGGCCGACGCGCCCTTCATGGAGAGCGTCGCGGCGGAGGTCCTCGACGCCCGCGACCGCGCGGCCTTCGAGAACGCCGGCGAGGCCGACGCGGCCTACGAACTGCCCGACACCGGACGCTTCCGCGTCAATGCCTTCCACCAGCGCGGCGCCGCCGCCTTCGTCTTCCGTCACATCCCCCGCGCCATCCCCACCCTCGAAGACCTGGCGCTTCCCGCCGAACAGCTGCGCAAACTCGCCGCCCGCCAGCGCGGGCTCGTCCTCGTGACCGGCATCGCCGGCAGCGGAAAGTCCACCTGCCTCGCGGCCATGATTGACTACGTTAACTCCAACTTCCGCCGTCACGTCGTCACCATCGAGGACCCGATCGAGTTCGTCCACGACGATAAGTTGTGCCTCATCGAACAACGCGAAATCGGCATTGACACGTCCGCCTTCGCCACGGCGCTCAAACACTGTGTGCGCCAGAGCCCCGACGTCATTCTGCTCGGCGAAATGCGCGACCAGGAGACGATGGAAGCCGCCCTCAACGCCGCCGAGACCGGGCACCTCGTGCTCAGCACCCTCCACACGGTGAACGCGATCCAGACCGTCGAGCGGATCATCAACTACTTCCCGCCGCACATGCACGACCTCGTGCGCATGCAACTGGCCATGGTTCTCGAAGGCGTCGTCAGCCTGCGCCTGCTGCGGCGCAAGGACGGACCGGGCCGCGTGCCCGCCGCCGAGATCATGATGGCCACCCCGACCGTGCGCGAGATGCTCCAGCAGGGCCGCACGCGCCAGCTCGGTACGGCCCTGCGCGAGGGGGGCTACTTCGGAACGCAGACGTTCGGACAAGCGCTCAAGGCGCTCCTGGATCGGGGGGTAATCGCCGAGGAGGACGCGCTCGCCTCGGCGGACAACCCCGAGGAACTCCGCCTGGAACTGCGCGGGATCGTGCGCGGCGGCGATATGCGGGTGTTGAGATGAGGCCTTGCGATGTGGCACGCGATTGAACTGGCGGCGGCGCTGGCGGCCGTCTGCGCCGCGCAGGCGGCGATAGACGTCAATCCCCATCCCCTTCGGCGCGGGGCCTGGAACCTCCTGGGGTTGGCGGCGGCCTTTGCGCTCGGGATCGCCGTGCTTTCCTCCAGAACGGTGGCGGACCCGGTGGTGCGCGTGGGCATCGTGGCGCTGGGCGCTTACCTGCTGCGTTGGATCATCACGAGCGTTGAGGACTGGCTGCGCGGGCCGTTGCTCATGGAGCCGGTGCGCGCGGCGGACCTCGCCGCTGCCGTCGAGCGGGCCGTCGGGCTCGCTCCGCGCGAGGCAATGAAGGCCGCCCGCCGCGCCCTGCGCGACTGGGAGGGCGAAACGGCCCTGGCCGCGCTGGCCCGCCTCGATGTCCGTCCCGACGAACATCCGAACGACTTCGCGGCGCGATGGGACGCCGAAAGCGCGGCAATGCTGGCCGAAGCCCGCGCGCTGGCCGAACGCTACGGCGGCGCGACCGGCGCGGGGCGGCTGAGTATGCCCGCCCTGCGCTTCATGGCGCAGGGACTGTGCCTCTATCGGCGCGAGTCGCTCGAACGGGTGCTGACGCGCGCTGACGAAAGGGCGCTGGCGCGGCATTCCGGGCGCGCACACGCCGCCGCCGCCCTCGACGAATCGGCGGCGCGAAACCCGGACATGGACCGCCTGGGCTTCCTGCCCCCCTCCGACGAGGGTGCCGAGGGACGGACAACGGCGTTCTGCGCGGCGGGCGTCCTCTGGCCGGCGCGCGGACTGGCGCGGGTGGGCTTTGCCGGGCGCGCCTGGGCGCTGGGAGTCGCCGAGGCCGCGCTGCTGTCCTACGGCCTTTTCGCCGCGTGGATGGACCGCGGCTCCTGGATGGTCTTTCTGATCGTCGGCGTCCTGGTCCACATTCAGGCCGTGATGGCGCTCGGGGACTTCGGCCTTTCGTCGGAGCGCCCGCAAGGCGCGGGAGAAAAGCCGTGAACAGGAATCTCTTGACACGCGAGCCGATTGCGGCGGGCCGCTTCTACGAAGCGAACCGCGCGGCGCTGCTCGAGGACGTGGAGACCTGCGCGGGGGGGTACCATCCTCCGTCAGACCTGACGCGCCCCGTGGGGGGCATCGTGCCCCACGCCGGATGGATGTTCAGCGGTCCCACAGCCGGAAAGGTCTTCCGCGTGCTGTCGCGGTTGGCCGCCCCGGCGACCTACGTGCTCTTCGGGGCCGTGCACCGCCCCGGCGCGGCGAAGGCGTCCCTCTACCCCGAAGGCGCTTGGCGCACACCCCTGGGCGACTGCGCCGTAGACGCCGCCCTGGCGGCGGAGCTGTTGAAGACCGCCCCCGATCTCCTCGAAGCCGCCCCCGAGGCGCATCGCGGCGAGCACGCCATCGAGGTGCAGGTGCCCTTCATCCAGGCCCTCTCGCCCGAAGCGCGCATCCTCCCCATTGCCGTCCCCATGACCGGCGCCGCCACCGAGCTCGGCCGGGCCGTGGCCCGCGTGATCGCGCGCTGGAATTCCCCCGCCGTCTTCGTCGGCAGCACCGACCTGACGCACTACGGCATGGACTACGGTCTCACCGCGCGCGGCCCCCTCGAGACCGGGCTGCCCTGGATGCGGGCGAACGACGCGCGCATCATACGCCTCGCCGAGAAGCTGCTGGCCGAGGAGATCATCCCCGAAGCCGAGGAGCACGACAACGCCTGCGGCGCCGGCGCAATGGCGGCAGCCACGGCGACCGCCGCCGCGCTGGGCGCCGCGCGCGGGCGCGTGCTCGAATACACCACCAGCGCCGACGTCACGGAGGACTATCGCGGGAACCATGCCGTCGGATATGTCGGCATCGTCTTTGAAAAGACCGCACATCCCCGCAACGAGCGTTCGGGAGGACCGTCATGAGCGTGAACGCGCAGACGCTGGCGGAGGCGGACGACCTGGTCCGCGAGGGCGTTCGACTGGAAAGCCAACGGCGGCGCGGCGAAGCGGCGGAGCGCTTCCGCGCGGCGCTGCAACGTGCCCCCGAGCACCCCTTTGCCCTCCTTCATCTGGCCGCCGCGCTGGCGGGGGAGGGGCGCT
>JAKJEM010000046.1:0-12489 GCA_022705425.1 Planctomycetota bacterium | reverse complement strand
AGGCGGGCCCGCCGCTGGCCCGCGCGCTCGAACTGCGTCCCCAGAGCGCCGCCTTCCGCCTCTTCGCCGGACGCATCCGCTTCGACGCCGGACAATGGCCCGCCGCCCAGGAGGAACTCCGCCGCACGCTGGAACTGAACGCGGAGAATGACATCGCGCGCGCCTACGGCACGCTCACGGCCTGGGCCGCAGGAGACCTGTCGGCCCCCGAGCGCCTCGACCCGGCCAACCTGCCCGACAGCAACGCCTTCCTGGCGCGTCTGCTCATGCAGGTGGAACTGGAGATGAAGGGGTGCAGCGCCGAGTATGTCGAACCCGGCCGTCCCACGCCGCTGCTCGACCGTCCCCGCGTGGCCTACATGCTCTGGCGCGCCGCGATGGCCCGCAAGCGCGGCGACACCGCAAAGGCCGAGGAATGGGCCGCCATGATCGGCGAAATGCACCCGGGACACCCCGCGGCGATGGCGCTGCTCAGGGAATGCCGCCAGGCCGGCCTCGAACAGGCGCGGCGGCGGGCGGAGGAATCGCCGACCTCGGGCGAGCTTCGGCTCGATCTGGCATGGCGTCTCACAGATGCCGAGCGTTACGCCGAAGCGCAGACCGAACTCGCCGAGGCGCGCCGCCTCCTGGCCTCCGGCGGGGGCGCGGGGCCGTTGAGCCTGGTGGCGCGCTTCGTGCTCGCTATCGTGAGCGGCATCGAGCGCCTCTGCTCCGGGGAGAAGGCGGCGGAGGCGAACGCGACGCCCGAGCCGCCCGAGGTGCTGCGCCTGGCCGGACGCCTCGCCTGTATGCAGGGGCGTTACGAGGAGGCGGAAACGCTGCTCCGCGCGGGAACCGAACCCGGCTTCAGCATGGTCGAGACGCACTACTACCTGGGGCTGGCTTTGCTGGGCCGGGGGCGCCGGATGGAGTGCCTGACGGAGTTTGAGGGGCTGGTCGCGCAGGCGGGCTGGGCGGTGCCGATCCGTCTGCGGGAGTTCCTGGCTTGGCGGCGGGGGCCGGCGGCCGGAACTCGAACATGACGTTGAGGTAGATGAGCACACCCCGCCGCTCCGCGAGGAGCGCATTGAGGCGCTTCTGAATCGTCGGCGTATCCACCGCGGGGTTGTCGCGCAGCGCCTTGATCTCGCCGTCCAGATCCTTCAGAAGGGACTCCGCGTAAACCTTGAAGCGGACGGCCTTCCCCCGGCGCAATTCCCTCACGTAGGCGATCTGCTCCTCAAGGGGCATCTTCTCGTCGCAGAGCACGTCAAGCGCTACGCGCCCGGTCCGTTGCGTCTCGCGCACGAGGAAGGCGTTGATCCGCGCCAGGGCCGGCGCATTGCGCACGTCCGCCACGGGATCGTCCGCAAGGGCCGCGTGCTGCTCCACGGCGGGGCGCGCTTGCGGGCGGGGCCGGGGCGGTGGGGGGGGCGGCGGGGGCGCGGCGGCCGTCCCTGCCGCCTCCAGTTCCTCTCCGCCCGGCATCCCCGCGTCGCCGGCGCCGATGGGCGCAACGATCGTCGTATGGCACAGCGGGCAGCGGAAGGTCCCGCCGGGATAGCCGGCGGGGAACTTCACGCGCTTGCCGCAGCCCGGACAGCGCAGGCGGATCTTTCCGTCGTTGATATCACCCATGAGGATCGCCTCGTTCCAGGTGAAGACGCAGAAGGTTCAGGGTGCGCTTCGCCGCGCGGTCCTTGATCTGCCACCGGAAGGCACCGAAGGACCGCGCCTCCTCCGCGACGACGCCCCCCGCCCACGCCAGGGCGATATGCGCCAGGCCCACGGGCTTCTCCGGCGTCGCGCCGCCCGGCCCCGCAATTCCGGTGGCGCTCAACGCAAGGTCCGCCCCGGAGGATAACCTCATGCCGACAGCCATCGCCCGGGCAACCTCCGCGCTGACCGCTCCGAAGGCCTCCAGCAGCGACGGAGCCACGCCGAGGCGGCGGACCTTGGCGGCGTTCGAGTAAACGACGGCGCTCTCGATGAGGACCGCGCTGACGCCGGGGATGTCGGTGAGTTGCGCCGAGAGATTCCCCCCCGTGCACGATTCGGCGACGGCCAACGTCAGGCCGCGCGCCTTCAGCCGCGCCACGACGACGTCGGCCAGCGAGTCGCCCTCGACGCCGTACACGCAGTCGCCCAGGCGTTCGCGCACCGAGGCCTCGGCGGCCTCCAGCCGCGCCCGGCACGGGGCCTCCGCCGTGTCCGTAGCCGTGATGCGCACGGTGATGACCCCCTCGCGCGCCTGGGTCGCCACGGCGGGTTCGTGCCCCTCCGTCATCATCTCACACAAACGCTCGCCGATCAGCGACTCGGGCATTCCGAAGGTCTGCAACGAACGGACCAGGATCACCCGGTCGCTCATGCGGCGCAGGGCGGGCTCCACGCTGAGGCGGTACATCTCCTTCATCTCCGCCGGAACGCCCGGCAGGGAAAAGAAGAGACACCGCCCGGCCCGGCAGGAGAAGCCGGCCGCCGTGCCGACGGGGTTGCGGATCAGTTCCGCCCCGGCGGGCAGGCAGGCCTGGATGGCGTTCGAGGCCGGCGGCACGATGCCGCCGCGCCGGGCGAAGAGCGCGCGCAGGTCCTCGGCGGCGAGGGCGTTCTCGACGAGCTCCACGCCCAAAAAGCGCGCGAAGACCTCGCGGGTCGGGTCGTCCGGCGTCGGTCCGATGCCGCCCGTCACGATGACCGCGTCGAAGCGCGGAGCGCAGGCGCGCAACTCCGCCAGGACGTCCTCGCGGCGGTCGCCCACCGCCGTATGCCGCTCCACGCGGAAACCGAGCAGCGTCAGGCGTTCCGAAAGAAAGGCCGCATTCGTGTCGGCAATGCGGCCTTCCATGAGTTCGCTGCCGATGGACAATATGGCGGCGTTCATTTTCCGCCCTTGGCCTCGTAGCGCTTGCGGCGCGCGCCCTGGGCCCGGATGTCCAGGTTGTAGATCGTCAGGAAGCCCGCCGCCGCCCGGTGGTCGAAGGCATCCCCTTCGCCGTACGTCGCCAGCTTCTTGTCGTACAGCGAATAGGGCGAACGACGCCCCACGACGGTGCAGGACCCCTTGTGCAGGCGGAGCCGCACCTCCCCCGTGACGTACTTCTGCGTGACGGCGATGAACGCGTCGAGCGCCTCGCGAAGGTCGGTGAACCACTTGCCGGTGTAGATCAAATCCGCGTACAACTGCGACAGCGCGGCCTTCTGCCGGTTGACCTCCCGGCTCAGCGTCATCTCCTCGAGAATGCGGTGGGCCGTCAGGAGGACGACGGCCGCCGGAGCCTCGTACACCTCGCGCGACTTGATCCCCACCGTGCGATTCTCGATCATGTCAATCCGCCCGACCGCGTGCGCCCCCGCGATGGCGTTCAACTCGCCGATGAGCTTCACGCCGTTCATCGCCTTGCCGTTCAGCTTGACGGGCACGCCCTCCGCGAACGCGATCTCCACCTCCACCGGCTTCGCCGGCGCCTGCTCGGGGGCGCATGTCAGCAGGTGCGTGTCGCGCGGCGGCTCGCGCCAGGGGTCCTCCAGCTCGCCGCACTCGATGCTCGCGCCCCACAGGTTCACGTCAATCGAGTAGGGCTTGTCGCGTTTCACCGGCACGTCAATCCCGTTCGCCAGCGCGTAGTCAATCTCCTCCTCGCGCGTCTTGAACTCCCACTCGCGCAGCGGCGCGATGACCTTGAGCTGCGGGGCCAGAGCGGCCACCGTCGCCTCGAAGCGCACCTGGTCGTTCCCCTTCCCCGTGCAGCCGTGCGCCACGTACTCGCACCCGCACTCCAGCGCCGCGTCCACCAGCCCCTTGGCGATGAGCGGACGGCCGACGGCCGTGTTCAGCGGATAGCCGTTCTCATACACCGCGTTCGCCTTCAGGGCCGGCCACACGTAGTCCTTGACGAACGTGTCGCGGAGGTCCTTGACGACGACCTTCTCCGCCCCGGCCGAGACGGCCCGCCTGCGCGCCGCCGGAAGGTCGGCGTTCTGACCCAGGTCCGCGCAGTAGGCGATGATGTCGAGGTTATGCTTCTTCCGGAACCAGTGGATGGCCACAGACGTATCAAGCCCGCCGGAGTAAGCCAGGACGATCTTTGCCATGTCGAGAGGCCTCCTGCCAATGAAGTATCCCCGCGCCGGACGGGCCGGCCGGGGTGGCCCTAGTATAGGCCCCCGGACGGGGCGAAGTCAAAGAAAGGAGCCGGGTCAGTAGGCCAGTTCTCGGAAGCGCCTCACCCGGTGGAAGGTAATGAGGTTGCCGTCGTGCGGCGTTCGCGCGCGCGCGTCGCCCGACCGGCTCAGGATGGCCAGGTCCTCGCCATCGGCGACCATGGCGGCATAGTGGCGCGACGCCTTCTCTTCCGGCCCCACCGCCACCAGGCCGGCGAAGCGCCAATCGAGCATGTTCTTCGACAGGTGCAGTTGCAGCCGCCGGCGCTCGTTGTTCGGCAGGTTGTAGCGCTCGGGGGGAAGGCGGTCGGGACGCACCATGCTGTCGGTGGCTTGCGTCGAAAGAAGCCAGTAGAGGCGCGTCGCGTCGTCGTAGAGAACGTGAAACTTCATCTGGCCGCCGGGGCACGGAACGTAGAGCAGGGTTCTGCCCGAGGGCGCTCTCTGGGGCATGGTGGTCATCGGTCCTGTGCCGGGAGCGGCGCCCGCCTCGACCACCTTCGCGATGCAGGCGTAGCCCGTCCCGCCGGTGTGGGCGCGCATCCAGAGGTGAAAGGTCTTGCCGTCGGGATCGTGCCAGAGGTGGTCGGGGTCGGCGAACTGCACCACGTTCGTCTCGAGCCAGCCGAGGGGACTGCAATGGCGTCCGGGGGCCACCATCACGCCCCGGACGCGATCGGCCGCATACACCGGAACCCCGAAACCCTCCAGCGACGACTCCGGCAGCACATCGCGGAAGGTCAGCTCCGAGGCAAAGGTCCACGCCTCGCGGCGCGTCAAGTCGTCCTTCACCGATCCGCGCATCAGCACCGGCGCCATCTCGGCGACGTACCACCCTTTGACCTCGAAGCGGGTACGGCGCTCCATGACCAGATACACGCAGCCGTGGGCGTAATGCACGTTGCACGGAGCCTGATGCCAGTGCTGTCCCTCGGTCAGGCGCACCGGAGGCGACCACGTCTCGCCGTCGTCCTCCGAACGGATGATCGTCAGGTCGCCGGCCTGCCCCAGGACGTAGAGGGACTTCCCGGCGGCGAAGGGCCGCGCGTGGATGAAGGGAAAATCCGTGCGGTGTTGCCACGTGAGCCCGCCGTCGTCGGAGGTGTGCACGCGCCCCTGCCATGCGTAACCCGATTCGCCGCGCGACCACTTCACACCCGGCAGTTCGCGCACCCCCGGCCCGCCCAGGTCGAAGGTGGCCACCAGGCGTCCGCCCGGCAAGCGGAAGATCCCGGGGCTGTAGGCGTAGATGCGCGCCGGATCGGGCGACTCGTAGAGCACCGTGAACTCGTCGGCCAGCGGGCGAATGCACTGCGGATGCGGCGTCATGGCGGTCCTCGGGAGGTGTGGACAGCGGATCTCATGCCGGAATTGTCCGCGGCGGGCGGGTCCGGGCGTTCCCGGAGGCATTCTCCCTTGCCCCGCGAAGAGAATCAAGGGCGGCGGGCTTCCGGCGTTGCAGGAGCCACTCTGTCTTGCCTTGCGAAGAGGGTTGGGAACAGCGCGCGACTCGGGCCGGGGTCAAATCATCCGCCACAACCCCCGTCCGTCGTCCGCCGTCTGTCACCCGTCGTCCATCGTCCGTCGTCTGTCGTCAGCCGTTCGTGGTCCGTCGTCTGTCGTCCGTCGTCTCTCGTCCGCCGTCTGTCGTCCGCCGTTCGTCGTCATCCGTTTGACGCCGCCGCCGCTATCGGTTATGTAGAGCGCTCCCGCATCGCGGTCCGACCGGTTCAGCATCAGGAGAACCCCTTGCGCGTCTATGCCTGTCCGGCGTTGTTGGACTGGATACTCTTCCTCGTCATCTTTGCCGTGAGTTACGGCGCCGGCAAGCGCGGCATGACGATGGGCGAAGTCGCCTGGCTCGGCGGAGCCATGCAGGTGGCCTACATGCTCGCCAGCGTCGGCTCGGGGCTTCTGCTCACGCGGCGCAACGCCCTGGCGCTGCTGATTGCCAGCACCGTCGCCTCGGTCGCGGCGGCGGCCCTGTGCCTGGTGACGCGCTCCTTTGCGCCGCTGATGGTGTGGATGGCCGCACTGGGCGTGGCATCGGCCTTCTTCTTCAACTCCTTCCAGAGCTTCATGCGCGGCGAAGCCCCGCCCGGCGGACTGGCGCGGGCCACGGCCCTCTACACCCTGGCCTGGAGCGTCGGCAGCAGCTTCGGACTCATCAGCTCGGGCCTGGTGTATGAACTGGGACGCTACGGCCTGATCGGCGTTGCGGCGGCGGTCGGAGGCGCCGTCGGGGTCATCCTCTGGTTCCACGAGCGTCGTCCGCACCACGAAGCTTCGGCCGATGAGCACACCGAAGGCGCGCCCGACGGGGCCACCCGCCTGCACCTGCGCTACGTCTGGGTGGCGTGGATCGTCATCTTTACCGCCATGTTCGTCCAGCGCCCGTTGCTGACCTTCTACCCGACGGCATGCGGCCGCGCAGGCACGGCGGCGGTGCTGGCGGCGGTGCCGCCGTTCCTGCACATGTTCATTCAGGGGCTGGGCGGGCTGTGGATGGGGCGGATGCGCGCCTGGCTCTACCGTCCGGGGCCGCTCGTGGCCGTACACCTGTGCGCGGCGGCCGTCCTGGCGGTCATGTGGCTCCACCCCGCGTACTGGGTGACGGCGGCGGGGTTGTCGGTGTTGGGCCTGTGGGGCGGCTTCGCCTACTTCTGCGCCGTCTATTACTCCGGCAACGCCGGACACCGCTCCCGCAACATCGGGATCAACGAGTGCCTGGTGGGGCTGGGCTCCGTGGCGGGGCTCTTCGTCTGCGAGGGTTTCATCGAGAAGACAAACCGCGTCGAAGTAATGTATATTGTATGCGCCCTTGCGCTGGGGATATCGGCCCTGGCGGCGTGGGGGGTGGGACGAACGGCGGCAAGCCGCGAGGAGGCGGGGGCTCCCGGCGGCGCGGAAAGGAAGGTGTGACATGATGGACCGCATCGGCGCGACGGCGGGCAAGGTGTGGGAGTATCTGGCGGCGAACGGCGAGACGACGACGGCGGAGTTGGCGCGGCGCATTGACGCCCCGCGCGACGTGCTCCAGCGCGCCCTCGGCTGGCTCGCGCGCGAGGACAAGCTCATCATCGAAAAGACCGGCGTCGTCGAGAAGGTCAGGCTGAAGTAGGGGATCGAGGCAAGGAGGCCCGGCGTGAAGCAGTTCGTGATCGGCCGCGTTGCGGCGCTGTTGCTGGCGGGCGCGGCGGCGGCGGAGTACGAGATCGGCGGGCCGCTGGCCGGGGTGAAACTCCCGCCCTTTCCCACCCA
This sequence comes from Planctomycetota bacterium, assembly GCA_022705425.1. Classification (GTDB taxonomy): domain Bacteria; phylum Planctomycetota; class Brocadiia; order CAIUPP01; family CAIUPP01; genus JAKJEM01. The sequence continues at coordinate 5,085 of JAKJEM010000046.1, read as the reverse complement.
GCACGGCGAACGGCCCGGCTATCCCGGCTGGTTCGACCCGCAGGGAAGCAATGACGGGTTGCCCCCCGAGGTGGAACTGTACCCGGGCGCGGTTGAACATTTTCGCGCGTACTGGTTCAAGTACTGCCCGGTGCGCAGCTCCTATGACGCGCAGAGCCAGCTCCGCAACTGGACGGCGCCGACGATCCCCGGCGCCCAGGCGGCCGAAGACTACGCCGCGCCGGTCTATCGCGGCATGCGCCACGGCAACTCCGAACGCACCGACAAGTTCTGGGCGCCCGTCCCCGTGGTGCGCTGCCGTCCCCAGGGGCCGGTGATCCAACTGGACCTGGGCGAACTTGACGCAGGCCTCTACGCGCTGCGCGTGATCGGAGCCGTCGAGACGAAGGACATCCGCCCCTTCAGCAAAGCCCTCTTCCTGAAGGCCGCGATCAACGACGGACTCAAGGGCGAAACGACCGTCTCGCGTCAGCGGCTGGGGTATGTGGACGAGTTCTACAGCGTCGCCGAAATCTACTTCCACGCCGTCGAGCGACGCCGCTATCAGGCCACGCTCCAAGTGGACGCCGGCAGCGAAGTGGACCTGCTCGTGCATAACATCACCCTCGACGACTGCCTCGCGGGCACGGTAAAGCGCGCGATCAAGTCCCGCGCCATCCGCCGTCCGAACCCCGGAGTGCAGGTCTCCGCGCCGAAGGTGTCCGCCGCCGAACGCCTGGCGCGCGACGCCGCCCTCTGGGAGGGCTTTCCGCCCCTCAACTACCAGAGCGGGCGCATCCCCGAGTCGGGCTATGGCGCCATCCCCGGCGTTGCGCCCGGCACGGACCGCATGACGGGCAAGGAGATCGTCGAGCAATACGGCGACTGGGGCAACGCCGGCGACCCGGCGCTGCTGATGGTCAACCGCAAACTGGGCCTGCGCTACACCATGGAGGACTATCGCGCGCGGCGGCCTCTGCCGGACCCCTACCCCTTCAAGGATGACGGCCTCGGCCTGACCTTCCCCGACGCGCAGAACCCCGCGCAGGGGCGCGTCTGGGCGCCGATTGCCGCCGTCCTCGAAGACCGCGTGCGCCGCTACATGACCGCCTTTCACCAGGGCGCAGAGGACTGGATCGCCAAGGGCGATAGCGACGCCGCACACGACGCCGCCGTCCAGCTCGTCCGCTTTGCCTATGCCTTCCCCGCCATCGAGGACAGCAGCACCCTCCACGCCGTCCTGCACGACCCCGGCGCCTTCAACCGCGGACACCGCTGTCGTTCGCGCGAAACCTGCGGCCAGGCGCTCGGGCATTTCAGCTTCCAGTTCCGCCTCCACGGCGACTACGACAGCCTCTACACCTACATCGCGGCAAGCGAAACGCTCGCGCAGTCCGTCGGGCGCTTCGTCCCGTGGGTCAAGAGCCCCAGGGACGTTGTCCAGTTGCTCGACGTTTACCTCCTGCAAGTCCACGCCAAGCGCCACCTCCGCTACCAGTACTACGGCGATGGGCGCGAACCGGCCGTCCTCTCCGAAATTGCCGCCGTGCTCGGTGATAACGCCGTAACCGACCCCTGGATGGAGTGGCTCTTCAGCCGGGCCTTCTACTATCCACGGCCCCTCGCGGGCTTGCCCGACTTCATGGTGTCGGCCATGGATCGCGACGGACGCGGGACGATCGGCTCCTCCTCCTACGTCATGGGCGACGAATGCGCCGCCACCATCGCCCGCTCCGTTGAAGGATACATCGAAAACGGCGGAAACCCGCGCTTCAACCTCTGCGACTTCACCCGCTTCCCCAAGGCCCTCACCGCCCTCTACTTCCCCATTCGCGCCCACTCGGCCGGGCTCTGGACCATGCGCATCGGCAGCGTCAGCGGGCCCGACAAGGGCTACGCCAAAGCCTGGCGCACCCTCGTCGGAGAAGACACGGCCCTGGCGTGGAAATGGACCCGGGACCCCGCCTTCGCCTACATCCTGCGCCACTACGGAAAGAAAGAGGAGTTCTCCGAGCAGGAATGGACGGACATGGACCGCGCGGCAACCGCCCTGCGCCGCGCCCCGTGGATGGACAACCCCAGCCGCGTCCTCCCGAACTACGCCGCCTTCCTCGAAACCGGACTCGAACACGACGACATGCGCTTCCGGCGCTCCGTCATGCTCCGCGTCGGCACCGGCAGCGGCCACGCGCACCAGGACACACTCGACATGCAGATCAACGCCCACGGCCTCCCCATGACGATCGAGGCCGGACAGCGTCCCGGCTACTCCGCCCCCAACGACGCGCGCACCTACGTCCACAACACCGTGCAGGTGGACGGAAAGGACTGGCCCTCCGATCACGTGGGCGGGACGAACTCCTGGGTCCGAACGCTCACGGACATGGAAGGGGCGCGCTACATGGCCGCGCAGGTGGCGGCGAACCCGCTGGCAACCTATGCGAGACGCCAGGTCGCGCTGATTGACGTGGACGAAGGACGCGGATCGCAGCGCCTCGGCCCCGACGCCTTCGGCCCCAAACCGGAGAACCTCCCGAAGGACGTCGTAACGCCCAACAGCTACGTCTTCGACGTCTTCCGCGTCGCCGGCGGACGAATCCATACCTACTGCTTCCACGCGCACGTGAACGATCTCCCCTGCGCGGAGGGCAACTTCCAGCCCCGCACCAACGCCGAAGCCGTCGCGCCGGCCCTGCCCGATTCCCCCGAAGGGCAGTACCTCAAGGACCTGGCCAACCAGAAATACGCCGGAGTCGCCCCCGAGCACTTCGCGGCCACCTTCCGCCTTCAGAAGGAGCGCGTCGGCGTCCCCGTCACCCGCAGCGTGCATCGCGCCGGCGCCGAGTCCTTTCTGGCCGGCTTCATCTACGACCCGAACGCCCCCGACAAGTTCACCCGCCTCCATGTGCTGGGCGCGGCGGGGGCCGTCGTGATGAAGGGCGACCTCAACTGCAAACAGTGGAATTACTTCATCCCCAACATCTACGTCCAGCGCCGGGGCGAGGCACTCGAGAGCGCCTTCGCCGCCGTCGTCGAGCCCTTCTCGGGCCGGCCCTTCATCGAGGAGATCGCGCGCCTGAAGATCGGCGCGAATGAGGAGGACGCGCAACAGGCCGTGGCGCTGCGCGTGAAGACGGCCAACGGGCGCACCGACGTGTGCTTTGCCGACGGACGGCCTGAGAAAGCGCGCGACCTCCCGGAGGTCGCGTGCCGGATGTCGGGCGAGTTCGCCTACTACTCCGCCGACGCGACGGGACTGCGCCAGCTCGCGCTGACCGGCGGACGAACGCTCCGCACGCCGATGGGGGGGATCGCCCTCGCAACGGGAGAACACCGGGCGAAGATCGTGCGGGCCGACTATCGCGCCCGGAAGGTGTGGACCGACTCCCCCTGGCCCGCCGGCGCGCTGCCGCGGCAGGTCGAACTCAAGACCCAGCCCTCCGACGACGCGCGCGCATGGCAGACCAGCTTCACCACGACGACGATCTCCGGGACCGAAATCGCCTTTCTCCACAGCGCCGATTTCTATCGCGCCGCAATCTCCGGCGTCCATGAGGCCGGCAGGGCGGTGACATGCGCCCTGCCCGTGCCCCTGCAGGCCAGCGGTTTCCGGCGCGGATGGACGGCCTCCAACGACGACGCGTCGAAACTCTGGCGCGTGACCGAGGCGCGCGGCAGTTCCTTCACCCTCGCCGGCGCGGTCGCCGCCGGCGACTTTGGACCCGAGAACGCGCTGCGCGTGTGGGAGTACGGCGTCGGCGACGAACTGCGCCTCAGCGCCTTCGCCGTGTTGCGCCGGATCGAGCCGGGGCTGTTCGAGTTCTCCGCCGACGCCGATGCCGCCCTGCTCCTGCCCTTTGCCGGCGTCGAGTGGAGCGCCGACCGGACACAGTGGCGCGCCTTGCCCGTGAGGAAGATCGAAGGCCTTTCCGAAGTCCAGGTGAAGATCGCCGACCTGCCCCCCGGCGGCAAAGTCTATCTGCGCGTCAAATAGCCCGCCCCGTCCGTCCTCCTCCGTTCACCCGTATCGTCCCAGCGCCCGCCCGCACGCCGTCGCCACCTCCTGCCGCAGTGCCTCCGGCGCCAGCAATTCCACCGTCCCCGCCCGCTCCAGAACCCACGACACGATCCACTGCCGGCTGTTCACCGGAAGATACAGCAGCATTCCCCCCTCCCGCGTCGCGCGCGTCGAAACCATCGGCAGCCCCTCCCACCCGCGCACCGTCTCGCCCGCCGACACGCGCAGCTTCACCCGCACGTCGCCCCGCGTCGGGAAATACATCTGCGCCCGGTCGTAACGCTCGATCGAGAACCCCGCCGGCGGCGTAAAACGTCCCTCGAGAAGCCGCAGTCTCCGAATCCGGTCCACCCGGAACGGCAACTCGCGATCCCGCAGCAGACAGAACGCAATCAGGTACCACTCCCCGCCGTGCTCCACCACCCCCAGCGGGCGCACCACCCGTTCCGTCATCTCATCCCGTCCCGCCGAAAAATACTCCATCCACAACTCCCGTCCCGCTTCCACCCCTTCCTCGATCACCGCCATCCGCCGCCGCACCTCCTCGTGCAGACGCCCCGCCGCCAGCCGGCCCCGCGCCGCGCGCCACTCGCCCCGCAGCCCCTTCGGCAGAAGCCCCGCAACCTTCTCCCGCAGCCGCGCCGCCGCCGCCAACCCGCCCTCCGTCAGCGGCAACTCCTCCAGCGCCAGACCCAGCGCCAGCGCCTCCTCCACCGTCAGATTCACCGGACGCCGGAAATGCGACGCAAAGGACAGGTAAATCCGCTCCCCCTCCAGCACCACCCCGATGTAGTCATTCGGCAAGTAGGGGGGTACCCCGCACAACAGCGCCGCATCCAGGTCCGCCATCAGCGTCGCCGCATCGCACCCCAGGTACTCCGCCGCCTCCCGCACCCGGATCCCCGGATGCCGGTCAAGGTATGGAATCATTGTCAGAATGCGCGTCACCCGCGCCGGCAGGGGGGTTGTCATTCCTCCGTCCTCCCCGGCCCCGCGTGTTGCGCCGCCATCATCCGAAGCGCCTCCCGAACCCGGTCGCGCAACTCCGGCGGCTCCAGCGCCTCCGCATGACGCCCCAGCCCCAGCAC
>JAKJEM010000045.1:1910-26375 GCA_022705425.1 Planctomycetota bacterium | reverse complement strand
GCTGGCTTTGCCCGATCCCGCCCGCGCGCGCGTCTGGCTCTCCGTCAAGGACGGCATCCCCCGCCGCATCGAACTCGATGACCGCGCCGGCAAGACCTTCCTCAAGATGACCTACACCCGGGTCCGCACCGACGTCCCCCTCCCGCCCGACACCCTCCACTTCGACTTCCCGAACGACGTCAAGCCTGTCAACATCACCAACATGGTTCTCGGCGCCGTCGGCGCCACCCGCCAGACGCCCGCCCCCCCGGTTCCGGCCCCCGCCGACGCCGCCCCGCAGAAAGGAGACGCCCGATGATCCGCATCCAGACCATCCTGCACCCCACCGATTTCTCCGAGCCCTCCAAGTACGCCCTGGACTACGCGCTCTCCTTCGCCGAGGAGTACAACGCCTCACTCCGCGTCCTCCACGTGATCGAAGAGGTCTCCAGCGCCCTCTACTTCGACATGCTTCAAGCCCCGCCCCTCGCCCAGTTGATGGCCGACATCGAGAAGCAGGCCCAGCAGGCCATGGAGCAGTTGATTGCCTCCGACCTGCGCGCCAGGTTCCGCGTCGAAACGCTCATCCGCAAGGGCGTGCCCTTCCTGGAGATCATCCGCTGCGCCGAGGAAACGAAGGCCGACATCATCGTGTGCGGCACCCACGGACGCACCGGCCTGAAGCACGCCCTCTTCGGCTCCGTCGCCGAAAAGGTCGTCCGCAAGGCCCCCTGTCCCGTGCTCAGCGTCCGCCACCCCGAGCACAAGTTCGTGATGCCGGCGTAGCGCCGCCCCGGCCCAAGCCGCCGGATGCGGCGACGTATCCGGCGCGCCGGCGCGCCCAGTCCTCCTTCCCGCGCATCCGGCCCCTCACCCGTGTCCAAAGAAGACCTCAAAGCCAAGGCGGCCGCCTTCCCCGACGCGCCCGGCGTTTACCTGATGAAGGACGCCCGCGGCGTCGTGATCTACGTGGGAAAGGCCAAGTCCCTCCGCGCGCGCGTCTCCGCCTATTTCCACGATCGCCCCGGCGACACGCGCCCCAAGATCCCCTTCCTCCTGGCCCAGGTGAACGACGTCGAGTGCCTCGAAGCCGACTCCGAGGTGGACGCCCTCCTGATGGAAGCTCGCCTCATCAAGGACATCCAGCCGCGCTACAACTCCGATCTCCGCGACAGCAAGCTCTTCCCCTACATCGAAATCACCCGCGCCGAGGACTTCCCCCGCGTCCGCGTCACCCGCCGGCGCGACCACCCCCGCAGCAAGTACTACGGCCCCTTCACCGACGTCACCGGACTCCGCCAGGCGATCTACCTTCTCCAGCGCGTCTTCCGCTTCCGCACCTGCGCCCTCGAACTGAACGCCGCGGACCTCCGCCGGCGCTTCAACCGCCCGTGCCTGCTCTACAGCATCCGCCGCTGCACCGCCCCCTGCGCCGACCGCGTGTCGCCCGAGGACTACCGCCGGCAGATCGAACTCCTCCAACGCTTCCTGGACGGCAAGCGGCGGCGGGTGCTCGTCCACCTGGCCGGCGATATGGCCCGCCACGCCCGCGCGCTGAACTTCGAGCAGGCCGCCCTGCTCCGCGACCAGATCCGCGCCCTCGAATCCCTCGCCAAGCGCGGCCAGACCGACTTCTTCCCCGAGGCCGTCGCCCCCCCGGTGATCGAACCGAGCGCCGGCCTCGAAGAACTCCGCCTCCTCTTCGACCTCCCCGCCCCCCCGCGCGCCATCGAGGGCGTGGACGTCTCGCACCTCGGAGGCGAGAACGCCGTCGCCTCCCTCGTCACCTTCCTCGACGGCAAGCCCCTCAAGGCCGGCTATCGCCGCTTCCGCATCCGCGCTGTGGCGGGGATTGACGACTTCGCTATGATCGCCGAGGTCGTCGGCCGCCGCTTCCGCAGGCTGGCCGAGGAGGAGCCCCCCCTTCCCGACATCCTGTTGATTGACGGCGGCAAGGGCCAGCTCCGCGCCGCCCTGGAACAACTGCGCGCACAGGGTATCAAGGCCCCCTGCGTCGTCGCCCTCGCCAAACGCGAGGAACTCCTCTACACCGGCGAACCGCCCCGCGAAATCCGCCTCAGACGCGCTTCACCCGCCCTGCGTCTCCTCCAATATGTCCGCGACGAGGCCCACCGCTTCGCCGTCCATTATCACCACCTCCTCCGCGGACGCAAGCTTCGCGCCGAGATCTGACCCCCCCGGCAACCCGCCGTTGCATTTTCTCCCCCGCGCCCCTATCATTTCATTGACCTTCAGACGGGTGGAGAATATGCCCATCGCGTTGCTCAAACGAATGTTGCGGATCGGGACCGCCCCCGGCGCGGAGTCGCGCCGATTCCGCAACTACCACATCGTGCGGATCATCCACGAAGGCGAAAAGGCCTTCGTTTACCAGGCCCGCTCCGCCAAGGACGACCGCCTCTACGCCATCAAGGCCTACAAGCCCTCCTACCATCGCACCGCCCGCCGCATGTTCAAGCGCTACCGCCTCCGCCACGAGGGGGAAGTGGGGATGACCCTTAACCCGCCCCCCGGAATCCCCGAGGCCGACTACCCCATCGTCCGCACCATCTCCTTCGACCGCGAGTTCGGCAACCCCGACGGCTGCCTTTACATCGTCCTCGAGTACGTGGACGGCTTCAGCGTCAAACGCATGGTCGGCTGCGCCCACCCCCTCCTGCGCGCGCGCCGGCTCGACATCGCCCGCTCTCTCGCCCGCGCCCTGACCATCATGCACGACCGCGGCTTCGTCCATCGCGACCTGTGCTCCGACAACGTCCTCGTGATGAAGGAGGGGCCCGTCAAGCTGATTGACCTCGGCTTTGCCGCCCCCGGCGGAATCGCCTTCGAGGAGAAGAGCGGCACCCCCAGCTACATGTCCCCGGAACAGTGCGCCGGACGCCCCGTCAATCCGGCCTCCGACCTCTATTCCCTCGGCATCGTCCTCTTCGAGCTGTTCACCGGCAGGCTTCCCTTCACCAGCTCCATCCCGGCCGACAACCCGAAGCTCGCCGCACGCCGCGTCTCCGAACTGATGCAACACCACCTCCACGCCAAACCGCCCTCGCCCTCCGAGTTCGCCGCCGATCTCCCCCCCGGACTCGACGGCCTGATCCTGCGTTGCCTCGAAAAGAACCCCGAGCGCCGCCCCCCCACGGCGCGGCACGTGATGAACGAGCTTTTCCAGATGGAGGATTCCCCTCCGCCGGACGCCCATGAACCGGCCCCTTAACCCGCGCGCCGCGCGCCGCGCCCTCATCGCCGCCGCGGTGTTCGCCGTCGCGGCGGCCCTGATCGCCTTCACCGCGCGCGACCCCGGTCTCACCTGGGACGAAGCCATCTACTTCGGCCGCGCCGCGCAATACTTGCGCTGGTTCCAGGACCTTTCGGCCGACTCCTTCTCCGCCGTCGCCATCGCCCGCACCTGGGCCGCCCCGGACCATCCGCCCCTGGGAAGCCTCTGGATCGCGGCGTCCTTCACCGTCTTCGGCAGCTTCTGCGACATGATCACGGCGGCGCGCCTCGGAGCGGCAATGCTCTTCGGCTTGGCCGTCGCGGCGCTCTTCCTCTGGGTCGCCGCACGCCGCGACGAACGGACCGGGCTGCTGGCGGCGGGCCTCTTCCTGCTGATGCCCCGTGTCTTCGCCGATGCCCACTTCGCCAACCTCGAGATGATGACGCTGCTGCTCTGGCTGCTGACTGTGGCCGCCTTCGAGCGCGGCATCGAGAGCCGCCGATGGAGCCTTCTGTGCGGCCTCTTCTTCGGCCTGGCGCTTCTGACCAAGATCAACGGCGCTTTCCTGCCCCTCTTCCTCGCCCCCTGGGGACTCCTCTTCCACGGGCGCAAGTCCCTCCGCAACCTCTTGTGCATGGCCCTGATCGGCCCAGCGGTCTTCGTCCTGGGCTGGCCCCTCCTGTGGCACTTCCCCGTCACGGGGGTGAAGGCCTATCTCCTCAACAAGACCCAGCGAATGCTCATCCCCGTGCACTACCTCGGCACGACATGGCGCGACACCCCCGCGCCGTGGCATTACCCCTTCGTCATGCTGGCGGCGACAACCCCCCTCCCCATCCTCGCCGGCGTTGCCGTGGCGGCGGTCCGTGCCCTGCGCCGGGCGCGCGCCCGCTGGCGCGACGCCGCGCCCGAGGCCCTGACCCTCGCCGCCTTCGCCCTCCCCGTGCTGCTCCTGGCCATGCCCGGAGTCCCCAAGTACGACGGCATACGCCTGATGCTGCCGGCGCTGCCCTTCCTGGCGGCAGCCGCCGCCGGGGGCCTGCTTTGCCTGTGGGACCGCCTCCGCGCCTCGCCGGGCCGGAAGGCGCTCTCCGCCGCCTGCGCCGGGGCGCTGGCCCTTTGGCTGCTCCTGCCCGTGCTCCTCTTCCACCCCTACCAACTGGCCTACTACGGCGAACTGGCCGGCGGCCCCGCCGGCGCCCGGCGACTGGGCTTCGAGACGACCTACTGGGGCGACACCTTCGACGGAAAGGCCCTTCAGTTCCTGAACCACCACGTCCCCGAAAATGGAACGGTGGCCTTCGTGGCCTTCGGGGAGTTTGTCTGGCGGAGTTACCTGATCACCGGCGACGCCCGCGCCGATATTTCGCAGGCGGATTTCGACCGCGACCGATGGGACTACCTGGTGGTCATTCCGCGCCAGGGAATGTGGGACGACCGCGTGCGGGAACTCGTGGCCACCCGCGAGCCGGTGTGGGTGAATACCCTGCCCGCCGCCGGCGGCCTGCCCCTGTGCCTCATCTACCGGCGTTAGCGCGCCTGGCCGGACTCAGAGCTTCACCGGGGGCGGGGTGGCCTCGACGCCTGCCGGGCGCGGAGGCGGCTCCAACTGGAAGGCGTCCAGGCGCTTGCCCATCTCGCCGACCGCGTCCTTCAACTCCTGTGCCGCCGCAACCGCGTCGCCCGGCGCACTGGCCGGCAGCGCCGCCTCGATACGTCGCAGCGCCGCCTCCAGGCGCGCCTGCTGCCCCTTGATGGCCCCCACGCGCTCGCGAAGATCCGCCTTCATCTGCGTCATCGAGTCGCCGATGAAAACCAGGTCGTCCCCGTCCCGCAGCACAAAACCGCCCCACAGACGCCCCTCCCCCACCTTCAGCAGATCGTTCGCCATCCGCCGCAGGGGCCCGACGATCCGGTGCGACACCCACACCGCCGCGCAAATGCACACCGGCGCCATCAGCAACAGGATTACCAGCGCCACCTGAATCGCCAGAGGAATCATCTCCCGCGCCAGAGTGCTCTGGAGAATGTCCGTCGCCTTGATCGTGCTCAGGAAGAAGTAGGTTTGCAGCACACTGACCGCCACACAGGCCAAAATCAGCGGCGTCGCCACCAACGCCGCGATCTTAAGCTGCGGACGAGCCAACGACAGCAACTCCTTGCGCGGCGGGCGATTGTCCAACATGGGCCTATCCCTCATTCTGCCGACGGGAACACCGCAACGTCCGGCAACACCGCAGACTATAATCGGGCGTTCGCGCGCTGTCAAAGGGCTTTTTTCGCCCTGGGTGGCGCGAACCGTTCCGCTCCGTTAGAATACCTGCGATGGCTCTCCGCCCGCCCATTCTCGATAAGGAGTCCCTATGTCCCTGTCCAATGCCCGGATCAAGGCCCTTGTCCGCCGCTGGAAGATCGAAGTCCCGAGCTGGGCCTTTGGCGACGGCGGCACACGCTTCAAGGTCTTCCGCCAGAAGGGCGCCGCGCGGAACCTTCGTGAGAAGCTCCAGGACGCGGCCATCGTCCACCAGTTGACGGGCGCCACGCCCTCCGTGGCCGTCCACGCGTTATGGGACTTCGCCGACATGTCCCCCGACGAAGCGCGCGACTACGCGCGCGAGTCGGGTCTGAGCCTCGGCGCCGTGAACCCCACCCTCTTCGAGCAGCCGGAGTACCGTTTCGGCTCCATCGGCAGCCCCGAGAAGGCCGCGCGCGACAAGGCCCTGGCGCATCTGCTCGACTGCGTTGAGATCATGGCCCGTGTCCGGTCGCGCGCGCTCAGTGTGTGGCTGGCCGACGGCACCAATCACCCCGGCCAGGACGACCTTCGCGCGCGCCGCCGGCGCGTCGCCGAGGCCCTCAAGATCGTCCACGACGCCCTCGCCCCGGACATGACCCTGCTGCTCGAATATAAGCTCTTCGAGCCGGCCTTCTACAGCACCGACGTCCCCGACTGGGGCGCTGCCTACCTCCTCTGCAAGGCCTGCGGCCCGCGCGCCTCCGTCCTCGTGGACCTCGGCCATCACGCTCAGGGCGTCAACATCGAGCAGATCGTTGCCACACTGGCCGACGAGCGGATGCTCGGCGGCTTCCACTTCAACTCGCGCAAGTACGCCGACGACGACCTCACCACCGGCAGCCTGAATCCGCACGAACTCTTCCTCATCTTCAACGAACTCGTTGCCGCCGGCGGCGGAAAGGGCCTCTACCCCGCCGCCTACGTGATTGACCAGTCGCACAACGTCGAACCAAAGATCGAGGCCATGATCCTCTCCGTGATGAACCTTCAGGCCATGTACGCCCGCGCGCTGCGGGTGGACCGCGCCGCGCTGCGCGAAGCGCAGCGGCGCCGCGATGTCCTCGGCGCCGAGCGCGTCCTGCAGGCCGCCTACGAAAGCGACGTCGCGCCCCTCCTCGCCGAAATGCGCCGCGAGGACGGGCTTCCCCCCGATCCCTTCGAGGCCTATCGCCGCAGCGACTACGCGCGCAAGATCGAACGCGAGCGCACATAACCCTTCAAGGAGTTCCGCCTCATGATGTCCCGCCTCAGCCGTTACTTCCTCCAGGGCCTCTTGATCGTCGCCCCCATCGCCATCACCATCGTCGTCTTCGCCTGGGTGTTCAACTTCATTGACCAGCCCCTGCGCGGCATCATCAAGTGGCTGACAGGGCATGAACTCCCGGGGCTCGGCTTTCTGATCGCCGTGGTCTGCGGCGTCGCCGTATGTGTCCTGGCCGGGTTCCTCTCCGGCAACATCCTGGCCCGCGGGCTGTTCGACCTGATCGAGCGCCTCACGCAGCGCTTCCCCGTCGTGCGCCTCCTCCACAACTCCCTGCGCGACTTCTTCGGCGCCTTCGTCGGCGACAAGAAGGCCTTCGACCAACCCGTCCTCGTCACCATCCTTCCCGGCAGCGACTTGCAGCTCGTCGGCTTTGTCACCCGCAAGACGCTCGACGTCTGGGGCATGGCCGACCATGTCGCCGTCTATGTCCCCATGGCCTTCACCTTCGGCGGCAACATCCTCATCGTGCCCCGCGACCGCCTCACCCCCCTCAACGCCCCCAGCAGCGACGCCCTGGCCTTCATCGTCTCCGGCGGCATCTCGTGGGAAAGGGGCAACGGGAGCAGCACCGCGCCCAAGCCGCCCGCCGCGCCGGAAAAATAGCCGCGCGCTCTTGCGCGCTTTCTTGGCGCGTGCTAGACTTTTCTAGACAGGCATTAGCCAGGTCACACGGGAAAGGAAGGGACTATGCGCGTACTCAGAATCCTGGTCGTGGTCGCCGGACTCTATGCGCTGACGGGTTGCGCCTCACTGACCGGCCTGGCGACCGGCCCCTTTACGGGCGCTGTGGACGCGCCGGCGCAGGTCTATCGCGAGAACCCCCAGTGGTTTGATCAGTACCCGATCGCATGGTCTCTCAACGTTCTCGTCGTCAGTCCGGTCGGTATCGTCCTCGGCGCGCCGGTCGGCTTCGCCAAGGGCATTGCCCTCGATGTGCAGGGCGCCATCGGGCATATCGAGTACAAGACCGCCTTCAACAGCTACGACGACTCCAGCGTCTGGCGGCCCTACACCTGGCAGTGGAAGCGCAAGCGCCTGCCGACCGATGCCCCCGACGCCAAACCGCACATCCAGACGCCCGGCCCCTACAAGGACGGCGCCAAGCCGCCCGCCGCCACCGGGACGCAGTCCGGACCGGCGACGGACTGACGCGACGACGAACGCTCCGCCGCTGCAAACGCACCGGGCGACCGACACGAGATCGGTCGCCCGGTTTGCTTTCTGCAACCTGCAACGGCTACGCCTGCGCCAGCGCCCGCGCCGAACCGGCGATGCCATAGACCTGCGTCGTCAGCTCCACCACCTTAACCTTCACCGCATCGGACGCCGCGGCCTCGCCGCCCCCGGAGGACAGCGTCTTCTCCCAGGCGTGCCGGATTTCCGTGCCGATGTTGATCTTGGCGATACCGTTGCGGATGCCCGCCAGAACCGACTCGCGCTGGACGCCCGAGCCGCCGTGCAGCACCAAGGGGACCCCCGCCGCCTGCCGCAGAAGGCCCAGGTGCTCGATGTGCAGCCGCGCGGCCACCTTCGCCTGGTCCTTCGCCGCCCCGGTGATGGCGCCGTGGATGTTCCCGACGGCCACCGAGAGCCAGTCCACCCCCGTCTCCCGCACGAAGCGGCGCGCCTCGTCCGGATCGGTGAACCCCTTGCGCGAACGGAAGAGCTCCTCGTAAGGTGGCAACGGACCCGCCTCGTGGCCCAGGACCGCGCCCAGCTCCGCCTCAACCGCCGCCTGCGGATGGCTCATCGCCACGACCTCCTTCGTCACGGCGATGTTTTCCGCCAGCGGCAGGCGCGAGCCGTCAATCATCACCGACTCGAAACGGAGCGCCAGCGCCTGCCGGATCAGCGACGCCCAGTCCACGCGCCGTCCGTCCTCGTCAATCACCGGCGTGTGATCCAGGTGCAGGCCCACGCATTCCGGGTCCGCCTCCCGCGCATAGGCCGCCGCCACAGCCTCGTAGCTCACGGCGCCGAACTTCTCCACGTCGGGGCGCGCCACCTCCGCCAGCCCGAAGACCCCCGTTTCCTTCAGCGCCTGCGCCACCGGCTTCATCATGCCCAGGTACGCGATGTTGAAGGCCGGAATCAGCACCCCGCGCTCGCACGCCCTCCGCATCATCACCGCCACGTGTGGTCGTTTCATGGTCTGTCCTTTCCACTGCTTCGAGGTCGCTCGTTGCGCCCAGCATATAGTCCGCCCGCCGCCGCAACCGACGCGCCGGACGCTACCCCCCGTTCCATTCCCGCCGCAGCAGGGCAGCCCGGTCGGTGGTGATGCCGTCCACGCCCGCCTCGGCCAGACGCCGTGCCGTCGCTGCGTCATTGACCGTCCAGACGTACAGGCTCAACCCGTGCGTTTTGACGCGCCGCACGGCATCGCCGTCCAGGCCGGGAAAGACCCCCAGGTCGAGGCCGTCGAGCCTTAGCTCGCGCGCCAGGACCAGGAACGGCTCGAGCCACTCCTCCGGAGGCGCCCCCCACCGTTCTCGGGAAACGGCCGCCAGCCCCAGGATTCGGCGCTGCGGCCACAGGGTGCGCGCCTGGCGGGCGGTCTCGATATCAAAGGTGATAATCTCCGCCGCCTCGGGAGGCACATGGGCGTCATCCAGGGCGCGCGCGACGACGGGAAGGGTACCCGGCCCGCTCTTGATCTCAAGCACCATCCGCCCTTCCGGCGGGCGGAGGGGCAGAATCTCCGAAAGCAGCGGTATGCGCTCGCCCGCCCAGGACGACCCCTTCCACACCCCCGCGTCGAGGGCGCGGAGTTCCGCCGCCGTCTGCGCGCACACGGGCCGCGCCACTCCGGCCACGCGCCCGGTGTCCGCGTCATGGATGACCATCGCCTGCCCGTCGAGGGACAGGCGCACGTCCACCTCCACCGCGTCCGCCCCGCCCTCCCAGGCCAGGCGTACGGCAGCCGCCGTGTTCTCCGGCGCGTCGCATGACGCGCCGCGATGGGCAATGATCAGTGGCTTCGGCATGGCGGAGTCCCGCCGCCTCGAAGGATGCGTGGACGATGCGGTCGCGTTCGACGGACGAGCGCCTACTTGAGCCCCATCGCCTTCAGGTTCCGGAGGCTGATTCCCAGGCTCTCGAAGGGATCGCGCTGGCAGACGTCCTGCTCGACGATGTACCAGCGCACGCCGACGGAGGCGGCGGCCTTCAGCACGCGCGACCAGTTGATGTTGCCCTCGCCGATCTCGGCGTAGGTCGGCGTCCGCTTGACGACGGCCATGTCCTTCAGGTGCAGAAGGACGCTGCGGCGTCCGAGCTTCTCGATCCACGCGGCCGGGTCGCCGCCGCCGTGCTGCACCCAGTACGTATCCAGTTCGGCCATCACGTTTTCCGGCTTCGTATCCTGGTAGATCATGTCCATGACGAGCCGTCCGTCAAGCTTCTCGAACTCCCAGCTGTGGTTGTGATAGGAGAAGGTGAGCCCGGCCTCGCGCAAGCGCGCGCCGACGATGTCCGCATTGCGCGCAAAGGCCCGCACCCCTTCGGCGCTGGCCTGGTTGTCGCGCGGCATGCCGCCGATCGCCACGTTCGGGCAGCCGAGGATCTGGTGTTCCTCGATCAGGCGCGGCGTCTCGTTGAGCAGCGGCTCGAAAGCGACGTGCGTCGCAATGATGGCCAGCCCTTCGCCGTCGGCAATGCGGCGCAGGTCGCGCGGGGCGATCGGCCCCAACCCGGAACACTGCACGGCCTCGTATCCGAGGGCGCGCACCTTCTTGAACGTTGCCGCGATATCCGCCGGCGTCTTGCAGAACTCGCGAAGCGTGTACAACTGCGCGGCGAGAACGGTGTCGGACATGATTTCCTCCCTGAACTCAGAACCCGTCTGTCCGCATGATAGTCGAACGCGCCGGCAGCGTCAACGCAGGCGCGTAATCGGACAGCTTCAACGGGGACACGCCGAGAGGGCCGTGTGTGGCACGGGCGCCCTCGCCCGTGGCTGCCGCAACAGGACGCTCCCACAGCCGAAGACGGCTGTGCCACATCTCCGAAACACTGGCCGATTGCCGCCGGCGCGCGCTCGCATCCGACGGCCCCCGGCGTCTTCACGCTTTCGTGTCCACGGGGATGTGGTGCGCCTCCGCCGGGTTCGTCAAGAGCAGCTCGCGCATGACGCCCGAGGCGGATACGACGTCCCCGTACAGGGTCGAGTACGGATCGGCGACAAGGTCCGCCAGCGCCTCGGCCACCCCGAGCCGCATCGAACGGTACTTTGCCGCGATCATCTCCACGAACCGCGCGTCGGTGAAGCCGCAGGCGATCGCGGAGATCGGCCCCAGGCTCAGCTGGTCGCGCACCATCCGCGCGATCTGGCGGCGTCGAAAGAAATGCCACCATGGTCCGACGCTGACGTTCCCCACCTGTTTGGCCGCCCCGGTCATATCGGTGTACAACGCTTCGTGCGCGCAGATGTACTCGAACTGAACGTGCGGGTAACGCGTCCACACCGGGTATTCGTCCGTGGCCAGGTTCGGGATCGGCTCGGGGATGGACTGTATCTCGCGCGACCAGTCCATGAAGTGCCGCGCGCCGCCGCACAGTTGCAGGCAGCAGCCGAAGCGCGCGCCCCCGTCCTTCCACTCCCGCCCGATGTCGTTCATCGCCTCCAGCATGGCCTCCATG
The DNA here is from genome assembly GCA_022705425.1 of Planctomycetota bacterium. GTDB lineage: Bacteria > Planctomycetota > Brocadiia > CAIUPP01 > CAIUPP01 > JAKJEM01. The sequence continues at coordinate 14,960 of JAKJEM010000045.1, read as the reverse complement.
ACGACGGCGATCACCTGGCGGCGGAGGTCGTCGCTCAACTGCGCCTTGTGGTGCCGGATGGCCCAGTCCACCGTGGCGCGCGAGTAGGGGGCGCTGAAACGGAAATCGTGCGCCTGATAGCCGTCCACGTAGAGGCAGCGGCTGGTCGGGTTGGTCCGGGGGCTGCGCAGGATGCGGAAGAAGAAGCGCTGCGTTGCGTCCTTGAGGCTCTCCACGGAACGGATGTCCGCCTCGAAGTACTCCTCCAGGTGCAGCAGGTAGCGCTCCGCCTGGAACTTATGGCCCTGCGTGAAGAGCCCGAAGTCCGTGGCGCGCTGCGGCCAGACCAGCGCGTTGAAGTCGAACATGTTCCACGCCTCGGGGTGCGTGGCGTAGGCCAGGTCCACGTCGCCGGGATGGACCGGGGGCGCGGAGGGAATCCGGTCGCGGTTCTCGATGCTCGTAACGTAGGCGCGGACGTTGTGCGCCCGAAGGATGCGCGCCGCGAAATCGGGATCGTGCCGCTGCCGGCGCACGGCCTCGTAAACCGTGTCGAAGTGCTCCGGCGCCACCGGGTCCAGGCCGCGGGGCACGCCGTCATACAGACGGAACATGTCGCGCACCCACTCCGCATACTCGGAGTACCGGCTGTCCCACAACTGGGTCAGCAGGAAGCGTCCGGCTTCGCGGCGTTCCGCCTCGCTGTTCGCGCCGACGCGCGCCAGGGCGTCGTCGAGACGGTTCGCGCTTCCTTCGACAATCTGCGCGAACCAGGAGTAGAAGAGCGCGTGCGTGGCGTCCATCATCGTCCGGCGCGCCATACGCCCGCGCTTCAGCCCCTCGGCGATAAGACTCTCCGGGTAGCGGTTGACCGCCGCCTGCGTGCCCGACAGGTTGCCCCGCGCCCGCGCCTCGTCGAAGTCGAGGAGGTCGTCCTGCACGTGCGTGTGCGCGTCCACCACCGGCGTCGCCTCGGCCGCCGCGATCAGCTCGCGCAGCGCGTCGTCTCTCTTCATCATCGGGCCTTTCCGTTGGCGATGTCCACCGCCTCCGCGATGGCGCGCAGGTTCTCCAGCGGCGTGCCCGGCAGGGCGCTGCACGACCCGCCCATGATGTGCCGCCGCCCCTCCAGGCCCGCCATGACCGCCCGCGACGCTTCCCGCACCTCCTCGGGACGCGCCGAAAGCAGGAAGTTCAGATCGAGGTTCCCCTTCGTGATAATGGAGGCCGGCAAGCCCTTCACCGCGCGCCCCAGGTCCGTGATGTCGCCGCTCGGCGGCGGCTGGAAGCCCTCGAGGATGTCGGGATTCAGCCGCTCGTAAAACCCCCCGTCAATCAGGCTCTGCATCTTGCCGCACTCGTGCAGATAGAAGAGCGCCCCCATCTCGCGCACCGCCCGCCGCCGCTCGACGAGGAAGTCTATGACGTACCTCTCGACCATGTCCGGGGAATAGAGCGAACTCTCCGTGCCGGCGAAGAAGACGCGAAAGCCCTCCTCGAAGGCGATCCGCGTGGCCGCCAGCGAAAGCGCCTCGTTCAACCGGCACAACGCCATCATGCGCTCCGGCGCGTCCATCACCAGCAGGATGCGCTCCGCGCTGCCGATCAGGTTGAAGAACTTGAGCGGGCTGTTCGCGGTGAAGTAGGGCACGGCCCGGTCGCCGGTCCGGCGGACGACCTCGCGCAGCTTTGGACGACACTGCTCGATCCGATCCAGCGAGCGGCGGATGACGTACTCGTAGGCGTCGAGGTCCTCGATCGAGGCGAAGGCGTACTTCGCCATGCTGCGCGAATGCCCCCGCGCGAAGCGGTCCACCAGCGTGTATTCCCCCTTCGGCGTCCGGAAGGTCTTCACCCGGTCGCAGGTGTCCCCCTGGATCTCGTCGCGGACCTCGTCGTAGTCAATCACCCCCACTTCGAACCAGAGCACCTCGAAGAAGGGCACGAAGCCGCAGCCTTGGCCCACGGCCACGATGTCCTCGATCGTCCGCGGATCGTTCGACGTCGTCAGCCACGGGTGCCCGTGTATCGCCTGGGTCATCACCGACGTGAACACGGGGCTGGCCGCAAAACGAGCCTGGCCCCGCCCTCGCACGAAGTCCAGCATCCGACGCGCGCTCTTCATGGTCCGGGGTCTCCCGATCAAAGCTCCGATTCGCGCAGGATCTCGCGCGCCAACGCGGGCGTCGAGGCGGCCCCCACCAGCATGAACCGCCTGAAGTTCCGCTTGAACTCGCGCTTCAGCGTTCGGATCCGCTCTACCGAACAACGCCCGCCAAGGTGGATGAAGATGCCCTTCCCCGCCTCGAACGTCTTGTGGAAAAGGGGCCACCATCGCCGGTCCCAGGCCGGCTCCACGCCCGCACCCGGCGTCCACTGGATCACCTGCAGCCGCGGCAGGCTCAGCAGCGCGTCGTGGTGCTGGATCGCGCCGGGACCATCCCAGTGATAGAGCGTATAGGACAGGCGCTCCGTCATCTCCTCGAGCACCGGCAACATGAACTCCCGGAACTGGGCGGCGGAGATCATCGCCGAGAAGTCGCACTGCAGCTTCGCCAGCCGCCCCGGCGCCCAGACCCAGTACACCGACCCTCCCACCTCGTCACGGAGGCGATCGTAGATCATGTCGTGGTAGCGGAAGTACAGGTCGGTGATCCGGCGCATGCAGTCGCGCACCCACTCCGGGCGCTCCACCAGATCGAACAGCAGCGGCTCCGTGCCGCGCATCGAGGCCAGAATGTCCAGCCCTTCGATCAGGTCCGGGTACTCCAGCAGGAACTTCCCCCGCGCCACGCGCGCCTGCGCCTCCAGCAGCCGCAGGGTGAAGTCCCAGTAGAAGTTGTCGCGCCGGTACTCGAAGCGCGCCGCCTCCGGCCTCTCGATGCACGGCTCGAACCACGTTGTTCCCGGCAGTTCCACCCCGCGCGAACCGAGATAGAGCGCCACGCTCCCCGGCCCGGTGTGCGGCGCCACCGCCGGCACCGACTCCCCGAGGTGCTCCTTGTCCACGTGCGCCCGCGCCGCGATATACACGCGATAGTCGAAGTCGCTCGTCGAGTAATCCGTCACCCAGCCCTTCGGCTTGGCCACTGGCGCAATCCTCTCGACCGGCTTCTCGCGCGGCGCCGTCAGGCACAGGACCGGACGCCCGATGTCCCCCCCGTCCCACCACGTCCGCAGCCGCGCCCGGACCTCGTCAATATCCTCCCGATAGAGCAGCGTCGCCATCGTCGCGCCTTTCATTCCAGTTCCGTCCTCCGGGCCGGCCATCCCGACCCCGGTGGCAAACCCGCATCACGCCCGGCCCTCCGCGCCGCAAAGGCGAATCCACTTCAGGGCGACCTCTTCGTATGCCGGCATGGCCTCCGCGAAGGTCTCCGGGACCCAGCGGGCGCGCCCGGAACTCCATGCCTCCGCCAACCGGTCCTTTACCGCCTTGCACAGCTCGCTCGCCACGTTCACCTTCGCGATGCCCAGGGAGATCGCGCGGCGCAAATCCTCCGGCGACGTCCCCGATCCCCCGTGCAGCACCAGCGGCGCGCGCACCGCCCGGTGGATGCGCTCCAGTCGGTCGAAGTCGAAGCGCGGAAGCCGCGTATAGATCCCGTGCGCGTTGCCGATGGAGACCGCCAGCAAGTCCACCCCCGTCTCCTCCGCGTACCGCTGCGCCTCGTCCGGCTCCGTCAGCGTCGAAGCCTTCGCCCCCTCCACCGTCACGTCGTCCACGCGGCCGACCGCGCCGATCTCCCCCTCGACGCACACGCCGCGCCCCTGCGCCAGGGCCGCCACCTGCCGCAACGCCGCCGCATTCTCCGCATACGGTCGCGCCGAAAAGTCCAGCATCACCGAGGTAAACCCCGCCTCGATGCACTCTGCCACCTGCTCCATCGAATTCCCGTGGTCCAGGTGCAGCGCCGCCGGAAGGTCGAAGTCCTCGGCCACCGCGCGCGCCACCCGCGCGTGAAGGGTCGCAGGCAACAACGGGAACTCCCCCGGACCGCTCATCAGCATCACCGGCGCGCGCAGCCGCGTCGCCGCCCGAAGCGCCGCGCGCATCGTCTCCCCATTCCACACGCAGAAGGAGGGCACGGCGTACCCTTCCCGCGCGGCCCGTCCAACCAGGTCCTTCGCCGACACGAAGCGCATCCGCCTCTCCTTTCCGCGATTTCGCCGCCCCAAGACCGCACAAGCAAAGCAGAAACCCGCCCCGAATGCAACGCCCGGAAGCCGCCCCCGGCGCGCGCGAACGACGTCCTTCCCTACACCGCCCCATGACTCCAAAGAAGCTTCAACGTCGGGGAACCGGGAAGCCTGCGCACGGTGTGCGGCACACCCTTCGCCACCAGAAAGGCCGTCCCCGGACCGATCTCGAACTCCTCCGCCCCCACGCGCGCCATGCCGCGCCCTTCGAGAACGTAGAATCCCTCCTGGTCCTCATGAACGCCCGGCGCGGAGTACTCCTCGCGATCGCAGCGGGTGATCCCCAGGCAATACCCGCCGACTGCGCCCTGAGCCGGCCCGATGAGCGTCCCGCCCCGTCCGGGGGCGAGCGCGTCCTTCTCATGAGCGAAAACCGCCATGTGCGCTCCGATTCAAAGAAGGTGGAAACGACGACATGCCGCGTCCATGCGCGGCGTCAGAAGACCGGACCGCCCCTGCGGAAGCCCGCGCGCCGTCAGGGCGTGACCTCCCGCGGCCACTCGAAGGCCGGCGCGCCGTGCGTAGCCCACTCCCGCCGCATCTCCCAGGTCATGTTGTCGCCGCAGGGGTCCAGCCCCACGAAGTTCGCCAGCAAGTCCACGAACTCCCACGGACGCACCCCCAGCCGAAACCCGACGACGAGGAAGTGAACGCCGAGACCGAACTCGTCGCGGCTCTCCGTAAAGGCTTCCCAGGGCGCATCCACGCCGCTCTGAATCTTCGTCGCCAGCGACGGGAGCACCGCCATCGGACGCGCGCGCGGACGCCACACGCAGTTCCCGATCGCGCGCGAACCGACCCACCAGTCCTCGCGGTCCTCGGTGATGCCGCCGATCATCCGCGTGCCGAAGCCGATGCGCGTCACCCCCTCGTAGCTGTAGGACTTGAACTGAAGGTACTTCGTGGCCATCAGGTGCAGGCCCATGTCCGTCCCGAACCCGAAGCTGACGTCGGCGCGGAAGAGATCGGCCGCGTCGGCGCCGACGTTGTAGATCGTATTGCGAACGTGCGCGCAACCCGTCAACCACGCCAGAGCCAGCAGCGCCGCCGTCAATGCCATCTGTCGCGTGCTCATGGAACCTCCGCAGAAGTTCTACCGTGCCGACCGCTCACGTTTCGCCGAAGACCTCGGCGGTGAAGACGAGGACCTCCGTCTTCGGGTCCTTCCAGGCGTCGGCGGCCAGGCCGGCCTTGTGGCTGCAACAATACCCCAGAAACTCCTCCTTCGTCCAGCCCGTTTCCGTGGCCACCTGCGGCAGAAAGCAGCCGGAGGTATAACCGCGACGGACGTAGATGCCGTGGACGCCCAGTTCGATGTCCAGCGGATTCATGATCCGGCGCAACGGGCTCAGGACGCTGATCTCGATTCGCAGGCGCGGCAACTCGTCCGGAGTGATCCGGTCGGACGCGAAACGCGGGTCCTCCGTCGCGGCGGCGCGGGCCAGCTCATTCACAAGCCGGCACAACGGTTGGCGGCTGGTGAAGTGGCCCAGACAGCCGCGCAGCGCCTCGCCGGTGTGCAGGCTCACGAAAGCGCCCTGCCGCACATTCAACTCGGGGTCGGCCTCGTCCACGCGCGGCAACGGCGCGTCGCGGACCGCCGCCTCCACCGATGCGCGCGCAATCTCCAGCAGACGTCGGCGACCGGCGTCCGTCATCGGCGCGCTCCTCTCCAAAGGCCGCCTTCCGCCAAGGCTCAGGTGACTCGCAGGCGTCCACCGCCTTCGTTGCGCAGCGTCGTGAAACCGTGGCGCTTCAGGTTCGCCTCGCTGAGCATGGCGCGTTCATTGTGTTTGGTGACAAGCCCGGCGGCGCTGATGCGGCGCTCGACTCTGCCGCCGCAGCGCGGGCACGCCGCGGGGCCCGGCTCGTTCATCCCATGCAGCGCGTCGAAACCCGCCAGGCACACGGGGCACCCCCGGGTCCCCTCGACGCACGCGTACACATAGGTGGGCATGATCCTTCTCCAAGGCGTCCTCGGGGCGGACGAAGGTCGGACCGCAGACCGCCCTCCTTCACTATTGTGTCGGCGAACGCCCCGCAATGCAAGAGGTTGCGCGGCAGGGACGCCCCGTCTATGATACTCGCGGCGTCCCTGCCAACCGGAGGATGGGCGCATGGCGACGGACAACGACGACAGGCGGCTGCTGGAACGCGCGCGCGAGCGTGGACTGCTCACCCCGGCGCAGACGGAGGAGGCGCTGCGCGAACACACGCGCCTTGCCGCCGCCGGGCGGAGCCGCAGCCCCCTGCGCGTGGCCGTCGAGCAGGGCGCCCTCTCCGACGAGGCCGTGCAGGAACTCGAGACGGACGACTGGCTCGAACGCCTGCCGAAGGAGATCGGCGGCTATCGCCTCATTCGCAAGCTCGGACGCGGCGGCATGGCCGTCGTCTTCGAGGGCGAGGACCTTTCCATCGGCAAGCGCGTGGCGATCAAGCTGGTGCTCCCGGAGTTCTCGCGCCACGATACCTACCTGGCCCGCTTCCACCGCGAGGCGCGCATCGCCGCGCGCCTCACCCATCCCAACACCGTCCAGGTCTTTCAGGCCGGCGAAGCGCCGGGACTCAGTTATCTCGTCATGGAATACGTCGAAGGCGAATCGCTCGCCGCCCTCATCCGCCGGGAGGGACCGATCCCGGAGCGCCGCGCGCTCGAAATGATCTGGGACATCGCCGGCGCCGTCGAGGAAGCCGCCGGACTCGGCATCATCCACCGCGATATCAAGCCGGGGAACATCCTCATCTCGAAATGGGGCTCGGCCAAGCTGGCCGATTTCGGCATCGCCAAGGAGTTCCGCGATCTGCCCGCCGCCCGCCCGCAGCAATCCCTCACGCTCGGCGTGGTCGGCACGCCCACCTACATGTCCCCCGAGCAGGCCCGCGGCGCCCGCGAACTCGACGTCCGCTCCGACATCTACTCCCTCGGCGCCACCCTCTATCACATGGTCGTCGGAGAGTTGCCCTTCACCGCGGCCACCCCGCAGGAAACCCTCGTCAACGTCGTCGCTCTCGCCCCGCGCCTGCCCAAGGCCGTCAACCCCCGCCTCTCCGACGGCACGGCGGCCGTCATCTGCAAGATGATGGCCAAGGAGCCCGAAGACCGCCACCAGGATATTGCCGAGCTGCGCGACGACCTCGAAGCCGCCGCGCGCCGCAGGCCGGTTTCCATCACCTACGCCCGCGCCAAACGGCTCGTCACCGTGGACGGACGCCCGCCCTCCGAGCCGGCCTCGGCCCTCGGACGCCTGGGCCGGGTGCTGCTGACCGCCGCCGCCGTGGCCGCCGCAGGACTCATCGCCCTGTGGGTCGCGTTGAAATAGCCGGGCGAATCGGGCAATATATGGGGCTGATGCCGCCGGAAGGCCCGCGGCCATGTTGACCGAAAAGACAAGGCGTCTTTCAGGGAAAGGACTGCGCATGGAAAGGATCGGATACACCTTCAGCATGATGAAGGCCTCCTGGGATGTTCTGATGAAGGACAAGGAGCTTCTCGTCTTCCCGCTTGTCTCGGGCATCTGCTGCATCCTGGTCCTCCTGTCCTTCGCGCTGCCGATGGCGCACATGGACATGTTCCAGTCCGCCAAGTACGATCAGAACCCGGGCGTTTACTGGCTGATCGTCTTCGCCTTTTACTACGTCAACTACTTCGTCATCATCTTCTTCAACTCCGCCGTCGTCGCCTGCGCCATCTACCGGATGCGCGGCGGAGACCCCACGCTGAAGACCGGCTTCGACGCCGCGATGTCCCGCCTGCCGCAGATCGCCGGCTGGGCCTTCGTCGCCGCCATTGTCGGACTTATCCTCCGCCTGCTCGACGAAATGGCCAAGCGCATCAAGAACCCGATCGTCCGCGCGATTGCCGGCATCGCCATCGGACTTGTCGGGATGGCGTGGTCCGTCGTCACCTTCCTGGTGATCCCCATCCTCGTCGTCGAAAAGAAGGGGCCGATCGAGGCGCTCAAGGAATCCGCGCGCCTCCTCAAGAAGACCTGGGGCGAGCAGATCGTCGGCAACTTCAGTTTCGGCATCATCTTCTTCCTGCTTTCGCTGGCCGGCATCGTGCCGCTCGTGATCGGCTTCGTGATGCTCGCCAAGGGCCTGACCGTTCTCGGCTTCGGGTTGATCGTCCTCGGCATCCTCTTCCTCATCGCCATCAGCCTGGTGCAGAGCGTGCTGCAGACGATCTTCCAGGCCGCCGTGTACCTGTACGCGCGCGACGGACGCGCCCCGGCGGGCTTCCCCGCGGGACAGCTTCAGGACGCCATGGCCCCCGCGCCGGCCGAGGAACGCGGCTAAGCGCTCGAACGCACCCGCAAGAGGAGGCATCATGATCCGCGTTCTGCACGTGGGCGTCGGCCCCGTGGGCCAGCGCCTGGCGCGCTATGCCGCCGCGCGCAAGGAACTGAAGATCGTCGGCGCGGTGGACCCCGCTCCCGACAAGGCCGGACGCGACCTCGGCGAACTCTGCGGCCTCGGACGGCTGGGCGTTCCCATACACCCCGATGTCGCCTCCGCCCAACGCGCCCACCGGGCGCATGTGGCCCTCCTCACCACCGTCTCCAGCCTTGAACGGATCCGCCACCAGGTCGAGGAACTTGCCGCCGCCGGCCTGGACATCGTCTCCACCTGCGAGGAGCTCGTCTATCCCTGGAAGACGCGCCCCGCCCTCGCCCGCGCGATAGACGCCGCCTGCGCCCGACATGGCGCCACCTGCCTGAGCACCGGCGTCAACCCCGGCTTCCTGATGGACTTCCTGCCTCTGGTCCTCTCCGGCGTCTGCCAGTCCGTCGAGAAGATCCGCGTGCAGCGCGTCCAGGACGCCTCCGTCCGGCGTATCCCCTTTCAGCAGAAGATCGGCGCCGGACTGACCCCCGCCGAGTTCCGCAGAAAGAAGGCCGAGGGCACCCTTCGCCACGTCGGCCTCACCGAGTCCATGCACCTGATCGCCGCGCGCCTGGGATGGAAGACCACGCGCACCGTCGAGACGCTCAACCCCGTCATGGCCTCCCGCCGCATCACCTCCGGCTACACCCCCATCGAGCCCGGCATGGCCTGCGGCGTCGAGCAGATCGGACGCGCCTGCATCGGGCGTCGCGAGGTGATCGTCCTCGAGTTCCGCGCCGCCGTCGGCGAACCGGAGTCCTTCGACCGCATCGAGATTGCCGGCGATCCCCCCATTCATTCAACCATCGCCGGCGGGGTCAACGGCGACACCGCCACCTGCGCCATCGTCCTCAATTCCATCGCCGCCGTCCTGGCCTCCGAGCCGGGGCTGAAGACCATGGCGGACCTCCCCCCCCCGGCGTGGATGCCGTAGCCGCACGGACTCACGCGCGACGCCGACGCCCAGGAAAGGAACTCCGATGACTCCGAAACGCCTGGTGGAAATCCCCTTCCGCCGCTTCTTCACGTACGACGAGGTGACGACGCTGCTCCACGCGCTGGCCGACGCGCGCCCCGACCTCGCGCGTCTTTCCTCGCTGGGCCGCTCGCGCGAGGGACGCGAGCAATGGATGCTCACGGTCTCCGACCTCCGCACCGGCGCGCCCGAGGACAAGCCGGCCTACGTCATCCACGGCAATATCCATGCCCCGGAACTCTCCGGCACGCACGCCGCCCTCTACACCGCCCGACGCCTCCTGGCCGATTACCCCGCCCGCACCGACCTGCCCGCGCGCGTCGCCTTCCACATCATCCCGCGCATCAACCCCGACGGCGCCGAGGCCGTCGCCACTCTCAGCGACAACGTCCGCAGCCGCACCGACCGCGCCGACCTCCCCCCGAACACCCTCGTCGCCAGGGACATGGACGGTAACGGCCTGATCGTCAACATGCGCGTGAAACGTCCCGACGGAGACATGACCCCCGACCCCAAGGACCCGCGCCTCCTCATCCGCCGCAAGGCCGACTCCAAGGGCCCCTTCTACAAGCTCTTCCCCGAAGGCGAGGTCCTCAACTGGGACGGCTCCGACAACATCCAGGCCGAGAACCGGCACATTGACTGGAACCGCCAGTGGTCCTACGACTGGAAACCCGAACCGGAGCAATGGGGATCGGGCGACTTCCCCTACAGCGAGCCGGAGATGCGCCACTTCGCGCAGTTCATCGCCGCGCACCCGAACGTCTTCGGCATCCTCGGCTACCACACCGGCCCCGCCGCCTTCCTGCGCCCCCCCTCCGCTCCCGGCGACGGCGCCCTCGATGAAGGCGACGTCCGCCGCATGGAGGAACTCGGCGCCGTCGCCACCAAGCTCACCGGCCTCCCCGCCGTCCCTGTTTACCGCTACTGCGGCAAAAAGTCCCGCGACCTCGCCCTCCACGGCCACTTCCCCAGCACGGGCTACCAGCACTGGGGCCTGTTCGTCTTCGAGTTCGAGCTCGGCACGATCATGGACAGCGCCGGAATGGGCTTCGACGAATGCATGTCCTGGCAGACCGACGAGCAGCGCCAGGAGGGCGCCCGCCGCCTCATGCGCTGGTGGGACCGGCGCGGTCGCAAGCCCGTTATCTTCCTCCCCTGGCGTCCCTTCCGCCACCCCCAGCTCGGACCGGTTGAGATCGGCGGACGCGTCCTCCGCGACTGGGCCGGCATGACCCTGCCGGACCTGCGGAAGCGCTGCGAAGCCACCTATCGCTTCACCCTCGACCATGCCGCCCGCCACCCGCGCGTGGTCATTGAGGACACCTCCGTCACCCGTGTGGCCGGAGAGGTCTGGCGCATCCGCGCGCGCATCGCCAACCGCGGCGTCTTCCCCACCCACGTCACCGCACGCGGCGCCAAACTCCGTCGCCTCCCCGCCGTGCGCGTCGAGTTCCGCACCGACGAGGGGGTCGAACTCCTGTCCCTCCACGGACATCAGGACCTCGGACACCTGGCCGGCCTGACGGGCCAGCGAAGGCTCGAATGGTTCATCCGGGGCCGCCCCGGCGCCGAGTGTCGCCTCGCCGTGCGCGGCGGCACGGGCGGCAACGGCGTCGTCGCCCTGAGGCTCAAAGACTAGGCCGGCGGCCCGAGGTCTCTGCCGGGCCTTACCCCTCTTCAGGAGTCCCCCCATGCCAAAGAAGTCCGGGACCGGACGGCCCCTTCGCTACCATCTGCGATTCCAGATCCTCCCCGGTCCGCGCGTCGAACGCGACGCCGCCGTTCTCGCGCGCCTCTGCCGCCGCCACGGCGTCGAAGAGGTCGTCCTCTTCTTCGCCGCCGAGGAATGGAACAACGGACTCCTGTCGCGAAAGGACGAAGACACCTGGTTCGACGCCGTCGCGCGGGCGAAGACGGTCCTTGAACGCGCCGGCGTGGTGTGCAGCCTGAACCCGTGGATGACCGTCCTCCACTGCGACCGCGGCAGGCGCTTCCCCGCCGACCGCGCCTTCCGCCCCCTCGTCGCCCCCGATGGCGGCGTCAGCCGCGCCTGCGCCTCCTTTGCCGACCCCGCCTGGCGTCGCTATGCGGCCGACCTCTATGGGCGCTTCGCGGCCCTGGGGTTCCGCGTGTTGTGGGTCGAGGACGACTTCCGCTATCACAACCACGCCCCCCTGACCTGGGGCGGCGGCTTTGAACCGGAAATCCTGGCGCGCTTCGAAGAACGCATCGGGCGGAAGACCTCGCGCGAGGAGGTGGTCGCGAACCTGCTGAAGCCCGGCAAGCCCCACCCCTGGCGCGCGCAGTGGATGGCCCTCTGGCGCGAGGTGCAAGTCCAGGCCGCCGCGGAACTGGCGCGCGCCGTCGCCGAACGCGCCCCCAACGCCGCGCGCCTCGGCCTGATGAGTTCCGCCCACACCCGCCACAGCCAGGAAGGCCGCGACTGGCTGCGCCTCTTCTCCGCGCTCAGCCTCGACGGGCGCGTCGCCCATCGCCCGCACTTCGCCCCCTACAGCGATACCGTCGGACGCACCGAAGCCCATGCCATGATGATGCTGGACGTTCAGCGCGCCTTCCGCCCGCCCCAGGCCGAGGTCGCCCCCGAGATCGAGAACTTCCCCTTCACCGCCTGGACCAAGTCCGACACGCAGACCTGGGCCGAAATGGCCCTGGCCCTCTTCTACGGCTCCGACGCCCTCCTGCTCGACCTCTTTCCCTTCTGCGCAAACCGCGCCGACCGCGAGCCGCGCGTCTGGGCGCTCCTGGACCGCAGCCGCCCCGCGCTGGAATGGATCGCCGCGCGCTTCACCCCCGATCTCCGCACCGCCGGCGTCGGGCTGCCGTGGCGGCAGGACGCCATGGCCCACGTCCGCACCGAGCACGGACGCTCGATGGACGAACTCGACGCCAACTCCTTCGGACCCGGCCAACTGCTCCTGCCGCTGGGAGTGCCGGTCTCCGCCGAGATGCAGCCCGTCAACGCCCTCTTCGGCTCCCTGGCGTGGGCTTGGAGCGATGCGGAACTCCGCCGCATGCTCGGCGGCGGCCTGCTGCTCGACGCCCAGGCGGCCGAGATCCTCCGCCGGCGCGGCTTCGCCCGCGAGATCGGCCTCGCCGCCCTGACGATGCTCGACCGCGAAGAGAGCCTTTACGCCCTTGAAGAGGTCCTGTCGCCTCGCGCCGGCCCGCCCGTGGGCCACCTCTTCAGCGTCAACCTCCAGCGCCGGCTCGCCGCGCTGCGCCCGGCCTCCGGCGCAGCGGCCTGGACGCGCATCCTCACCCCCGCGCGCCGCTCCCTTGGCGCGGGGCTGGTGGCCTTCCGGAATCGCCACGGCGGGCGCGTCGTCACCCTCGCCGCCACCGCGCCCGCCGCACTGCCCATGAGCGACCACCGCCAGACCCTGATTCAGCGGGCGGTGGGCTTCCTGGCCGGAAGACGGTTCGCATCGCCCCTTGTCGCCGGCGGGCCCCACCTTCTGCCCCTCCACCTCCGGGGCGGCGGGCGGGAG
>JAKJEM010000045.1:0-1900 GCA_022705425.1 Planctomycetota bacterium | reverse complement strand
CACCCTCCCCGCGCCCCCGGCGCGCCGGCCCAGGGGCACGCTCCTCGCCCCCCTGGCCGAGCCCCGTCCCACCCCCTTGACCCTGAGCAAAGGAAACCGCATCGCGCCCCGCGCCGTCCTGCCGCCCTTCGGCTTCCTGGCAGTGGAAATGTAACAGAGGCGCGCGAGGCGATTCCGGGAGGAGCATTGCGTCCGGACAAACCTGCGGGCGGCAGGTCAGCCCGCCCGGTCCACGCAGACGCGCAACCGCGCATCGGGCGATACGCAGCGCCCGGAGAGGATGTCCTCCTCGCGCAGGACGGCCAGCAGAATCTCGCGGTCGCTCTGCCGGTTGAAGTCGTAGATGATGAAGAGGCGTCCGTCGGGCGCTTCGATGCCGTCGGGATAGGAAACGGCCTTGCGCTCGTCGAGCAGCAGCCGGGCGGGCCAGGTCCGGCCGTCATCCTCCGAGAGCATCGCCGTCAGGTGCGACCGTCCGGTGAAGCCGTAATGATTCACCAGGAGGAGGCGTCCGCTGCGCAAACGGCGGATGAAGAAGCGCGAGTTCGGGCCGGGAATGGCGGAGGGCCGCCCCTCGGACCAGGTGCGTCCGCGATCGAGGGAGACGCTCTCCCCCACGCCGTACTGCGTCCGGATCAGCATCCACAAGGAGCCGTCGCGGCGTTCGACGACCATGTGTTCATCGAAGGCCCGCTGCGGCGTTTCCGCCCCGCCAAGCCAGGTCCACGTTTGGCCTTCGTCGCGCGAGACGTACACGTTCGAGTGCCGTTCCGCCGCCAGGTCGGGGCGGCGCGGATCGCGGTCCCACACGGCGGCGGGCATCAGCCATTCGCCGGTGGCGAGGACGGTCGGTTTGTTCATCATCACCCCGTTCGCCAGTCGGCGCGGCGCGGACCAGGCCGGGCGCGGGGAGTCGGGGTCGGCGCACTGGACGCCCCACACCCCCGCGCGCCCGTCATACCACTCCTCCGACTGCGCCCAGAAAAGCCACAGCCGCCCGCGCGGGTCGAGCCACAGGCATGGATCGTAGGCGCGCACCTTGCCGGGCGGGTCCACCACGAACAGCGGGTTACGCCAGGTGCGGCCGTCATCCTCGCTGCGCGCCAGTACGACGTAGTTGTCCGGGCCTTCGCCCTTGCCGCCGCTGTACCACACAGCCCACAACGCGCCGCCGGGGGCGCGCTCGATGCCGGGAATGCCCTGCCACAGACGGACGGCGGAGGCATACTGCGGGCCGGGGTCGCCGTTGAGGACCGTCGGTTGCAGAGAGGGATCGGGCGTCATGGCCGCTTCTCCGGAAAAGGACGCCGCCGGCGGTCGCACGGGAGCGCCCGTGTCCGCCGGCGGTCGTGAAACAAGACGTTCTACCGACCGACCCCGGCGCGCGACATCGCCGCCAGGGGGTCGAGAAGCACCGTGCGCAGCGCGGCCTTGGCCGTCTCATTGTGGCGAATGGTCTCCGCCCCGTAAGGTCCCACGGCGTAATACCACGCCGCAAGCGCGCGCCCGGAGGCGCAACGCGCCAGGAGTCCATCGCGCAGGGAGCGTATCTCTTCAAGCCGGAGCCGATTCTCGGCGGAGAGCGCGTAGCGCCCGGTCACGTTGATCTCGATGAGCCCCGCCGCGCCGCGCGACGCCTCGTACGCCGAAGTGGCGATGAAGCACCCGCCGAAGGTGGACATGTGCTGCGTCTCGAAGGAAAGCACCCGCGTGTTGCTGTCGTAGGTCACGTTCCGGATGTTGTCCTGCGTCCAGGTCGGCAGCGCGAAGGCCACCGTCGGCGGCACGTAGCGATAGACCGCCAGGGTACCCGTCGGGGTCAGGGTGATGTTCTGGAGCTGGACGGTGATATATCCGCCGAGCAGGTCGTCCGTGCTGGGGCTCAGGTCGAAGTAGATCC
>JAKJEM010000044.1:24957-26583 GCA_022705425.1 Planctomycetota bacterium | reverse complement strand
TGCGGGACGCGGAAATGGACGGAGACCCGCCCGTCCCGTTCAAGGCGGATCGTCGCCGGCGCATCGGCCTGACGATAGCGCATCTTCACCCCCGCCTCGAACTCCGGCGGCGGCGCGGCGAAGGCGATCCAGTTCACCTCCCCCACCGCCGCCTCCCTCCGATCGAGCGCCTCCGGCGGACCCAGCGTGACGCGCGCCCGTCGAACGTCAATTGCCACCACGTACAGCCGCCGCCCTGCCGCCACGCCCAAACCCCTCCGCTGGCCCAGGGTATAGTTGGCAACCCCACCATGCCTCCCAAGAACCCGCCCCGCCATGTCCACGATCTCCCCCGGACGCAACGCCTCCGGTCGCCGCTCCGACAGGAGGGAACGATAGTCGCCCTCTTCGAGGAAGCAGACATCCTGACTCCCCGGCTTCGCCGCCACGGGCAGTTTCAACTCCCGCGCGAGGGCGCGCGTCTCCTCCTTCGTCCGCTCCCCCAGCGGAAAGAGGGCGCGCGCAAGCTGCTCCTGAGACAAAGAATAGAGAAAGTACGACTGGTCCCGCGCGGCGTCGCGCCCCCGCAGCAGCAGCCGCCGCCCCCCGCGCTCGACCACGCGCGCGTAATGCCCCGTCGCCACCCCCTCCGCCCCGATCGAGCGCGCATAGCGCAGGAGCTCCCCGAACTTCACGCGCTCGTTGCAGCGCACGCACGGATTCGGCGTCAGCCCCCCGGCGTAGGCGTCCACGAAGTACTCGATCACCTCGCGACGAAAGACCTCTTCGTAATCGAGGACGTAGAAGGGAATGCCCAACCGGTCGGCCACGCGCCGCGCGTCCTCGATCCCCGCCAGGCCGCAGCACCCGCCCGCCTCAGGGGCCTTCCGCAAAACGGGGAAGCGCAACGTAACGCCGAGGACTTCGTGCCCCTCCTCCCTCAACAGCGCGGCGGCGGTCGAGGAATCCACTCCGCCCGACATGCCCACGACAACGCGCATCTTCAGACTCCGCTGCACGATGAGGAATGAAGGGGGGATGACGGACGACAGACGACGGACGACAGGCGACGGGCAACGGACGACGGGGAAGGTAAGGCGCCGGCGCTACGATGGACGGGGCCGCTTGTCGCGCAGCCGCCGGACCGTTTCGATAACGATCTCCGCCGCACGGTCCACCTGCGCCGTGTCATTCCCCCAACCCAGGGAAAAACGCACACTCCCCCGCGCCACGGCAGGCGGAACGCCCATGGCGCGCAGGACGTGTGAACCCTCCGGCGCGCCCGAACGGCAGGCCGATCCCGTCGAAACGCACAGGCCCTGCACGTCCAGGGCCAGCAGCAGCGACTCGCCCTCGATCCCGTCAAAGCCGATGTTCGAGATCTGCGGCAAACGCGCAACGCCGCCGCCGTTCACCCAACTTCCCGGAACGCCGGCCATTATAGCGCCTTCCAGCCGGTCCCGCATCCCCGCCAGCCGCCGCGCCTCCGCCTCCATCTCCCGCTCCGCTGCCCCCATCGCCGCCGCGAAGCCCGCGATCCCCGCCACGTTCTCCGTCCCGGCGCGCCGGTCGCGCTCCTGGTGCCCCCCGCGCAACAGCGGCGCAATCCGCACCCCCGCACGGACGTACAACACCCCCACCCCCCTC
>JAKJEM010000044.1:239-24914 GCA_022705425.1 Planctomycetota bacterium | reverse complement strand
GGAGATCAAATCCGCGCCCGGCGCTTCCGCACGCAAGGGCATCTTCCCCAGCGCCTGCACCGCGTCGGTATGCAAAGGGATTCCCCGCTCGCGCAGCGCGCGCGCGATCTCCGCCACCGGTTGAAGGACCCCCGTCTCATTGTTGCCCAGCATGACGGAGACCAGCGCCGTCCCCGGCGACGCCGCCGCCAACACGGCCTCGACCGCCACCGCCCCCGAGGGCATCGGCGGAATCACAACCACCTCGAACCCCTCCGCCCGGAGTCCCTCGGCAGGGCCCAGCACCGCCGCGTGCTCGATGGCGGAAACCACCAGCCGACGCCGCCCCCGCGCGGCGGCCATGACGCCCCGCAGCGCCAGGTTGTCCGACTCCGTTCCGCCGGAGGTGAAGAGAATCTCCTCCGGCTCCGCGCCCAGGTGCGCCGCCACCGTCTCGCGCGCCGATTCCAGCGTCCGCCGCGCGCGCTGCCCCACACGGTGCAGGCTGGCCGGGTTCCCGAAGTTCTCCGCCAGGCACGCCGCCATCGCCCCCGCCGCCTCCGGCCGGACGGGCGTCGTCGCGGCGTGATCGAGGTAGAGGCCCTCCATCACCGGCTCACGACGAAGATCGCCATGTCCGCCAGCAGGTTCGGATCGCGCGCAACCTCCTTGCCCTCCTCCAAGTCGAGGAAGATGCGTTGATGCACCCGGACCTCGCGCTCGCGGCAGAACTCCTCGAAGTCCGCGATCGTGAAGAAGCGGATGTTCGGGCTGTTGTACCACTTGAAGCGCAGAATCCCCGGCGACTCCGGCGCGCGCCCGTCCACGGCAAGCATCCGCCGGAGCTTGTGATAGGCGAAGTTCGGAAAGCTCAGGACGCAACGCTTCCCCACGCGCAGCATGTCCGCCATGAGCCGCTCCACGTCCTTCACCGCCTGAAGGGTATGCGACAGGATGACGTAGTCGAACTGCTGATCGCCGAAGGGAATCAGCCCGCTGTTCAGGTCCGCCTGCACCACGTCCAGCCCGCGCCGGGCGGCGGCGATGACGGCATCCTGGTCCAGTTCCACCCCCACCAGCCGTCCGTTGCCGCGCGCCTTGAGCCGCGCCAGCAGACCCCCCTGCCCGCAGCCCAGGTCCAGCACCGAGGCCTCCGGCGGGATCAGGTCCACAATGCGGTCGTAGTCCAGCCGGCGCGAATGGAAGATGCTGGCCGCATCGCCGGCGTACACGTCGTCATTCGGAGGCGCTTCGCCCTGCGCGCCGTTGCGACCGAGAAAGGCGGAGATCAGCGCGCCGTAGGCGTCCAGTTCGTCCGCCAGCAGAAAGGCGTCATGCCCGCAGGAACTCTGCACGTTGCAGTAGCTCACCGGCTTGCCCAGGTCCAGCAGGGCGCTCACAATCTCGCGCGACTGCTCCGGCGGGAAGAGCCAGTCGCTGCTGAAGCTCACCACCAGCCATTCGCACGTCGCCCGGCGAAGGGTCTCCGCCAACTCCGCCGGCGTGGCCCCCAGGTCAAAGAGGTCCATCGCCAGCGAGAGCGTGACGTAGCTGTTCGCGTCGAAACGCTCCACGAACTTGTCCCCCTGGTAGGCCAGGTAGGACCCCACGGAAAAGCGCTTCTCGAACTCCGTCGGCACGTCGCGCGGCGTCAGTCGGTCCGCCTCGAACTTCTCCTTCATCGCCTGCGGCGAAAGGTAGGTAATGTGCCCCAGCATCCGCGCCAGGGCCAGCCCCACGCCGGGCGCCGGGCCGCCGTAGTACTGCCCGCCGCGGAAGTTCGGATCGCGCAGGATGGCGTTGCGCCCGATGACGTCGAAGGCCAGCGCCTGGGTGGTCAGACGCGGCGAGGTCGCCAGCGCAACCGTCTTGCGCACGCGCTCGGGGTGGCGCGTGGCCCACGCCAGCGCCTGGTGTCCGCCCATCGAACCGCCCACCACCGCCCGCAGCGCGCGAATGCCCAGGTGATCCACCAGCCGCCGCTGCGTCTCGACCAGGTCCCCCGTCGTCACCGGGGGAAAGTCCGCGCCGTACGGGCGGCCCGTCGCCGGGTTGGCGCTGTTCGGCCCCGTCGTCCCCCGGCACCCGCCGAGGGCGTTCGAGCAGATGACGAAATACTTCTCCGTATCAATCGCCTTCCCCGCGCCCACGGCGATATCCCACCAGCCGGGGTCGTCGCCGGCCTCGTGACGGGCAACGTGCGAGTCGCCGCTCAGGGCGTGGCAGATCAGCACCGCGTTGTCCCCCGCGGCGTTCAACGCGCCGTAGGTCTCATACACGACCTCGACCTCCGGCAGCGTGCCTCCGAGCTCCAGTTCCAACGGCTCACGGAAGACCGCGCGCTGCGCGTGCTTCAGCGGTCGCGCCGAACGAGACGCGTCGCTGCTGGTGAACGTTTCACCCATCAAACGGCTCCTTTCCTGTCACGCCGGCGGACCGCGAGAGGTGTCCCCGCGATCCGCCCGACGCGCCGAACGCGCCTAACCCTGCGCGGCCCTCAATGCCTGATCGAGGTCGGCCTTGATGTCTTCGACATCCTCGATCCCGATCGAGAGCCGGATGTACTCCGGTGAAACGCCGGTCTTCGCCTGCTCCTCCGGCGTCAACTGCGAGTGCGTCGTCGTCGCCGGGTGGATCACCAGCGACTTCGCGTCCCCGATGTTCGCCAGGTGGCTGAAGAGCTTGACGTGGTTGATGAACTTCACCCCCGCCTCCTTGCCGCCCTTGATGCCGAAGCCGACGATCGCGCCGAAGCCCTGCGTCAGGTACTTCTTCGCGTTCGCGTGGTCGGGATGGCTCGACAGCCCGGGATAGTTCACCCACGCCACCGACGGATGCCTCTGAAGGAACTCCGCAACCGCCTGCGCGTTGCGCGCGTGGCGCTCCACGCGCAGGTGCAGCGTCTCCAGCCCCAGCAGCGTCAGGAACGCGCCGAAGGGACTCTGGCAGGCCCCCGTGTCACGCAGCCAGTGCGTGCGGATGTGGATGATGTAGGCGATGTTCCCGATCGGACGCAGCGCCTCCTCGAAGACCAGACCGTGATACGCCGGGTCCGGCGCGGTGAACTCCGGCCACTTCGCCGGGTCCTTGGCCCACGGAAAGCGCCCGCTGTCCACAATCGCCCCGCCAATGTGGACGCCGTGGCCGGAAAGGAACTTCGTCGTCGAGTACACCACAATGTCGAACCCGTGCTCGATCGGTCGGAAGAGCGCCGGGGTCAGGACGGTGTTGTCAATAATCGTCGGAAGCCCGAGGCTGTGCGCCGTCTCCACGATCTTCCGGTAGTCCGGCACGTCGTTCTTCGGGTTGCCGGGCGTCTCGAGATAGACCGCACGCGTGTTCGCGTCCACCAGCCCGCGCAGCGTCTCCGGGTTCTTCGGGTCGAAGAAGCGCGCCTCGATGCCGAGTTTCGCAAAGGTCTGCGTGAACAGCGTCCACGTGCCGCCGTACAAGCTCGTCGCCGAGATAAAGTTCTGCCCGGCGTGGGTGATCGTCAGCACGGCGGCGGTGATGGCCGCCTGCCCGCTCGACAGAAGCAGCGCCGCCGCCCCGCCGTCCAGAGCCGCCAGGCGCTTCTCCACCACGTCGTTCGTGGGGTTCATCAGGCGCGAATAGATGTTCCCGAACTCCTTCAGCCCGAAGAGGTTCGCCGCGTGCTCGGTGCTCTTGAAGACATAGCTCGTCGTCGCGTAGATCGGCACGGCGCGGGCGGTCGTGGCCGGGTCCGGCTCCTGCCCGGCATGGACGGCCAGCGTACCCAGACGATAGTTCGCCGACATGGTCAACTTCCTTTCCTTCTTCTCTCTTGGCGCCCCAGGACTCCACTCAGGCGTTGCTGAGCTCAAAGAGCCCGGGGACGGACAGATATCGTTCGCCGGCGTCCGGCAGGACGACCACGATGGTCTTCCCCGCCAGCTCCGGCTCATGGGTCAGTCGTTCGGCGACGGCCATCGCGCCGCCGCTGGAGATGCCGGCAAATATCCCCTCCTCGCGCGCCAGCCGCCGGGTGAACTCGACCGCCTCGTCGTCCGTCACCTGCTCCACCCGGTCCACCAGCGAAAGGTCCAGCACCTCCGGCACAAAACCCGCTCCGATGCCCTGGATGCGGTGCGTGCTCGGACGCAGCGGCTGTCCGGTCAGCTTCTGCGTCAGCACCGGGCTCTTCGCCGGCTCCACGGCCACGGAGAGAATCGCCCGGCCCCGCGCCTTCTTGATGAAGCGGGAGACCCCCGTAATCGTGCCGCCCGTGCCGACTCCGGAGACCAGCACATCCACGGCCCCCTGCGTGTCCTGCCAGATTTCGGGGCCGGTGGTCGCCTCGTGGATGGCCGGGTTCGCCGCATTGCGGAACTGCTGCGGCAGGAACCAGCGCGCCGGATCGGACGCCGCGATCTCCTCCGCACGCTCCACCGCGCCGCGCATTCCCCTGGCACCCTCGGTCAGTTCCAACCGCGCGCCGAAGGCGGCCAGAACGCGCCGCCGCTCCAGACTCATCGTCTCCGGCATCACCAGCGTCAGCGGATAGCCGCGCGCCGCCGCCACGTAAGCTAGGGCGATCCCCGTGTTCCCGCTCGTCGGCTCGATGATCTCCACACCGTCCTTGAGGGCGCCGCGCTTCTCGGCGTCCCAGATCATGGACGCCCCGATCCGGCACTTGACGCTGTATGCCGGATTCCGGCCTTCCACCTTCCCCAGAACCAGCCCGCTGAAGCCCTTCACGATCCGGTTGATCCGGACCAGCGGCGTCCTGCCGATCGAAATAGAGTTGTCGGAATACCACGATGACATGACTTCCTCCGTTATACGACTTGCCACATCGCCTATAGCTGGTTTGCGTGTGCCTGTGGTGTGTGGCGCGCATCCGGTATTTGCAGACAAGCACAGACACACCGCACATTACACGACTCACAAGGTCGTATAATACCATCGGCTTGTTGACTTGTCAAGTCGTCTTTCTGTCACGGAGCCCCCCCAACCGCCCACGCCCGATAGGGTCCAATGGGACGGGTTACCCGGCAGACACCCCAGACGGAAACCGACGATGCACCCGCCGCCAACGAACTACCTGCCCCGCTTGCCTATTCCGATCGTCTGCCGCATGGATTCCAGCAGCTTCGGCGGCGACACCGGCTTCGCCAGAAGCATCACGGGGGTGAACTCGAGCGCCTCAGTCACCATGTTGCTCTCCGGGTAACCCGTGATGATGATGACAGGCACACCCTCGTACAGATGTCGCGCCTCCTTCAGGACCGCCACGCCGCTCATGTCCGGCAACTTCAGGTCCAGAAGGATCAAGTCAGGCCTTCCCTTCTTCAGCACCGCAAGGGCCTCGGCGCCTGTGGCCGCCGTCTCGACGGTGAACCGCACGGCCTCCATCAGCCGACGCAGCGTCTCGCGAATGGATTCCTCGTCATCCACGAGAAGGATCCTCGGGCTTTGCGGCGTTACCTGTTGTGCCTCGGCCCACTTCATCAGTGAGCTGCGGTTGAATCGCCACACCCCGCCCACCTTGTAGCCGGGGATCTTGCGCTCGCGCGCCAGTCGTCGCAACGTTTCCTCATGAATCCCCAGAAACTGCGCCGCATCCTTGGGATTGAGCACTTCCATCATCTCGCGACCCATCCCTGAACAACCTCCTTCTCATGGCCTTACAAATCAATGTTCAATGCACTCCGCAGCGAAACAAAGCATAGTATAGCGTACTGATGCCGCGTTGTCAACAAACCTTTATTCCAGAACACATTACGTCAGCCCGGGCTCAGCATTCCACCCCCTTCCGTCGCTGCCAGACCGACTCATTCACGAACGGACGCGCTTCCCTCGCAGCCTGACGCGCTGCTTCGCCGCTTGCCGCTCACGCCAGGCCCTGAGCCAGTGCCCAGATAGCGCGCCGACTCGAAGCCCGAAAGGCATCCTGTCCATGACACGCTTCTGCCTGCCGGATAGGTCGGGCAGTGTGCCCTGCGCGCCATCGGGGCCCCTCAATGGCCGTATCCGGTCAGTCTTCAGGGGGACGCACCGAGAGCGTCGTGTGTGGCGCACCGGCTGCGCTGTGGCGCAGCGCCTGTGGCGCCCTCGCCCGTGGTTGTCGCAGCAGGACGTTCCCACAGCCGAGGGCGGTTGTGCCACATCTCCGGAAGACTGACGGGTTACCAATGGCCCCATCGGACACTTGCCCGGAAGGGCCGGGCGCGGTAAACTGTGGCGCTGCCGAGCACCCCTTTTTCGCTGCCCTCCAGGGAGGTTACCCGACGTGGCCTGGTTTTCTCTTGACGGCAAAGTCGCTCTCGTCAGCGGCGGATCGCGCGGCATCGGCGCAGACATCGCCCTCGGCCTTGCTGAGGCCGGGGCCGACGTCGCTGTGCTCTTCCGCAGCCGTCGCGACGAGGCGGATCGGACCTGCGAAGCCATCCGCCGCTTCGGACGCCGCGCTTGCGCCCTGCAGCAGGACGTGGCCGACGTGGACACATTGCCCTCCGTGGCGGAGCGCGTTGCGCAGGAGCTCGGCGCGATTGACATCCTCGTGAATAACGCCGGCATCGCCGACCTGGTCCCCTTCCTCCAGGTGGACCGCGAGACCCTGGAGCGCACACTGCGCGTCAACGTGACGGGGCCCTTCTTCCTCTCGCAGGCCGTCGCGCGCGGAATGATCGCGCGCGGCAAGGGCGGGCGCATCATCAACATCACCAGCACCAACGGATTCGTCGCTGAAGCGCTCCTCTCTCCTTACAATGCCAGCAAGGGCGCGATGGAGCTCTTCACCAAGTCCCTCGCCATCGAGCTGGGGCCGCACGCGATCACCGTCAACAGCGTCGCGCCGGGACTGATCGAGACGGAGATCGCCATGGACTTCCCCCTCGATGCGAAGTTCTGGGACTATGCGCGCGAGCACATCCCCCTGGGCAAGCTCGGCAAGGCCCGCGACGTCGCCGGCGCCGTAGTCTTCCTGGCCGGCGAGGCCGGCGCGTACATCACCGGAACGCACATCATCGTGGACGGCGGCTTGCTTTCCGATCAGTTCCCCAGAACGCAATTCTATCGCGGCCCGAAATAGCCCGCGCCAGACAACCCTTGCCCCCGCCGTCCGTCATCCGTCGTCTGTCGTCCGCCGTCCGTCGTCAGTCGTCCGTCGTCCCCTTGGAGAAACGCCATGCCAACGATGAACGTCGGTCCCGTCATTGACGGACGCGAACTGCGCGCCGCAGGCGGCGGCTACGCGGAGGTCGTCAACCCCTCCACGGGAGAGGTCGTCGCGCGTCAGGCCTGCTGCGACGCGGAACATGTGGACCGCGCCGTCCAGTCCTCGGCGCGGGCCTTCCGCAGCGCCGCCTGGCAGTCCCTCAGCGCCGCCGACCGTGGGCGCATCCTCCTGCGCCTCGCCGACCTGGTCGAAAAGCGCGCCGAGGAACTCGTCGAGTTGGAACTGACCGACGTCGGCAAGCCGATCAGCCAACTTCGCGGCGGGGAGATTCCCCTCCTCGCGGCAATCATCCGCTTCTATGCCGGAGCGGCGGACAAGATCGAAGGCGCCGTGAAGGCCGCCGGGAACGGAACCCTTGCGCTGACACTCTGGGAGCCCTACGGCGTAGTCGCCGGCATCCTGCCGTGGAACTACCCGCTCGTGAATGCCGGACTGAAGGCCGCCCCCGCGCTCGCGGCGGGGAACGCCATCGTCCTGAAACCCTCGGTCGAGACCCCCCTGTCCACCGTCGCCTTCGCGCGCCTGTGCTTGAAGGCCGGTTGCCCGCCGGGGATCGTCAACGTCGTCACCGGCGCCGGCTCGACGGCGGGCAACGCCCTCGTCGCGCACCCGGAAACGCGCAAGATCTCCTTCACCGGCTCCACTGCCGTCGGGCGCGCCGTGCAGAAGCTCGCCGCCGAGCGCATGAAGATGGCGAACCTGGAATGCGGCGGCAAGAACGCCCTCCTCGTCTTCGACGACGCAGACCTCGAGCGCGCCGCGCAAGCCGCGCTCATCAGCGCCTTCGTCAACGCCGGCCAGTTGTGCGTCTCCTGCTCCCGGCTGCTGGTGCAGCACTCCGTGGCGGACCGATTCCTGGCGCTCCTGAAAACCAAGGCCCGCCGGGTCCTCGTCGGCGATCCCCGCGACCCGAAGACGCTCGTCGGACCGATGATCACCCGCGCGCAATACGAAACCGTCCTGCGCTATCTCGCCGAGGCCCCCGCCGAAGGCTGCCGCGTTCTCTGCGGCGGCGGACGCCTGCCCATGAAGGGCCGGCTCGCCGGCGGCTTCTGGGTCCAGCCCACCGTGCTCGACGGGGTGCGTCCGGGAATGAAAGCGCACGACGAGGAGATCTTCGGACCGGTCCTCAGCGCCGTGCGCTTCAAGGACGAGGACGAGGCCGTGGCGCTGTCGAACGGCGTCGAGTACGGCCTCAGCGGCGCCGTGTGGACCGGCGACGCCGAGCGCGCTCTGCGCCTGGTCAAGTCCCTCGATACCGGCATCGTCTGGGTCAACACCATGCTCACCGGCTACCCGCAGATTCCCGTCCCCCCGCACAAGATGAGCGGCACCGGGGTGGAACTGGGCGTCGAAGGGCTGCTGGCCTACTGCAAGCGCAAGAGCGCCATGATCGGCCACGACGGCGCGCCGATGGGATGGGGGCTGTAATGGACCCGCGCGAGAGGATCGGCCGACCCGTCGAAACGATCTCCACACCGGCGCTCATCGTGGACGCGGAGGCGCTGGAGCACAACCTCCGCACGATGGCCGCCTGCTTCCGCGCCCGCCCGGCGAAGCTGCGCCCGCACATCAAGTCGCACAAGTGCGCCACCCTCGCCCGACGCCAGTTGGCCGCCGGCGGCGCCGTGGGCATCACCTGCGCCAAACTCTCCGAGGCCGAAGCCCTCGCCGGCAACGGCATCGAGGATATCCTCATCGCCAACCAGGTGGTCGGAGCCGAGAAGGCCGCGCGCCTCGCGGCCCTCAACCGGCGCGCCGTGGTCCGTTGCGCCGTGGACTGCCCCGCGAACGTCGCCGACCTCGGCGCGGCCGCCGTCGCGGCGGGGGTCGTCGTGCCCGTTCTGATCGAGGTGGACATCGGCATGCGCCGCTGCGGCGTGCCCCCCGGCGACGAGGCGCTCGCTCTCGCCCGGACGATCGCCCGCACGCCCGGCCTCCGCCTCGACGGACTCCAGGGCTACGAGGGGCATCTCGTGATGACCCCCGATCCGGACGAGCGACGCCGGAAGGTCCTGGCCGCCTTCGAGCCCCTCCTGGCCCTCCGTCGCGCCCTCTCCGACGCCGGCCTCCCCTGCCCCATCCTCTCCGGCGGCGGTACGGGAACCTACGACATCACCGGCAACATCCCCGGCGTGGACGAGATACAGGCCGGGTCCTACGCGCTGATGGACAACCACTACCGCAAGGTGCGCCCGGAGTTCCGCAACGCCCTATCCATCCTCGCCACGGTGATCTCCTCGTCGCGCGATTTCCTGGTCGCTGACGTCGGACTCAAGGGCATGGGCAACGAGTTCGGACTCCCCGCCCTGGCCGAAGCGCCGGAGGCCCGCGCGCGCTACATCGCCGAGGAACACACCCCCTTCGACGGCGTCTCGCGACCCGTCGGAACCAAAGTCCGCCTCATCCCCTCCCACGGCTGCACGACCTGCAACCTCCATCGCCGACTGTGGATTGCGCGCGAGGGACGGATCGAGGACGTCTGGCCCATTGAGGCCGCCGGTTGCCTGGAATAATCCCCCCCCCCACCGAGGACCCCCGTGACCACCGCCAAGCGCGTCGAAGCCCATCACCTCGCCGGAAAGGTCATTGACGCTCACTCCCATGTCGGGCTGAGCTTCTCCATGTACCTGGCCGGCTGCTACCCCTACTGCCAGAGCGCGCAGGCCCTGCTCGACCAGATGGACGCCTGCGACGTGGACTACGCCGTGACCTTTCCCTACGGCGAAAGCGCCTACTTCGACGCCGGACGCTACGCGCGCGACCGCCGCCGCGTGCCCTGGTCGCCGCGCCTGACCCCCGCCCCCTACATCCCGGATAACCGCCTCCTCTGCGAGGAAATCTACGAGAAGACCCCCGGCGCGGCGGGGCGCATCCTGCCCTTCCTCTGCATAGACCCCGGACGCCTCGTCCGCGAACAAGTGCGCGAGATCGTGCGACTGGCGCAAGAGTACCCCATCTACGGCCTGAAGTCCTCCGGCATCTTCGTCCAGAGCAGCCATCTCCACCTGATCGGGCGCGGCGCCCCCTTCATGCGCCTGGCCGAAGAGATGAACATCCCCGTCCAGTTGCACTCGACCGCCTACCGCGGCGACAAGTGCAGCCACAACGCCCTCAACCTCAAGGTCGCGCGCGCCTTCCCTCGCGTGCGCTTCTGCATGGCCCACTGCCTCGGCTTCGACCGGCCCGATCTCGAAGCCGCCGACGCCCTCCCCAACGTCTGGGTGGACTCCGCCGCCATGAAGATTCAGATCGAGCCGGAGGACATCCTGGCCCCGAAGAAGCGCCGCTTCCCCTCGGACTACAGCGACTACCGCATCGTCTTCCGCGACCTCGTGCGCGCCTACCCCCGGACGATGATCTGGGGAACCGACGCCCCGGCCTACACCTACATCGAGAAGCGCCGCTACACCGACGGCTCGACCGTGGACTTCGTCCTGCACGGCGCCTACGCCAAAGAGCGCGCCGCCCTGGACGCCCTGACCCCCGCCGAACGGCTGCGCGTGTCCAACGCCAACACCCTGCGCTATCTCTTCGGCACGCCGTAGCCCGCCCCGGCGCGTCAGTCCCACACCGGGCCGCGCGGCTTGCCCCCCTCGGGGTCCTCCTTGGCCTTGTCCTGCGCCTTCTGGAACAGCTCCTCCACCCGGCGCTTGCGCTCCGACTCGCGGCGCTTGGCCTCTTCCAGTTTGGCGTCCTGGCCCGACCGCGCCTTCTCGACCCGATCCAAGGCCGCCTCCAGACGCTCCTCGGGCTTGCGGACGGCCTCCTCCTGCGACAGATGACTCACCACCTTCCGCAGCCGTTCGTCAATCGTCAGCGTTCCACCGCACAAGGGGCACTTGACGCGAAACATAGCCTATCCTCCAACCGAACCGTACCGGCGCGCGCCGATACTCTACCCGACACCGGAACGAGGGTCAATCGCGCCGCAGCCCGTCCGAGGGCGCAGCCCGTCCGCCTTCCCGAAATGTGGCACAGCCGCCCTCGGCTGTGGAAACGTCCTGCCACGACAACCACAAGCGAGGGCGCCACAGGCGTTGCGCCGCAGGGCAGCCGGTGTGCCACACACGACACTCCCGGTGCGTCCCCCTGAAGACTGACCGGATACTCGCGACGCGCCTCCGCCTTGACACCCTCCCCCGCGCGCCGGATAATCGCACCGGCGTTCCACCCTGTCTAAGGACGGCTCCGATGGGCATCGTCTCGACGATTCCGGAGAAGTGCCGCCGCTGCTACACCTGCGTGCGCGAGTGCCCCGCCAAGGCCATCAAGGTCGAGGGCGGCCAGGCCACGGTCATCGTCGAACGCTGCATCGCCTGCGGCAACTGCGTCAAGGTCTGCGCGCAACAGGCCAAGTTGATCGAGGACAGCACGGAGTGCGTCCGCCGCCTGCTCGCCGGCGAGGAAACCGTCGTGGCCTGCCTGGCGCCCTCCTTCCCGGCGGCCTTCGACCGCATGACGCCGGGGCAGGTCATCGCCGCCGCGCGCGCGCTGGGGTTCCATGAGGTCTGGGACGTGGCCTTCGGCGCCGAGATGGTGAGCCGCGAGTACGTCCGCCTCTTCGATCGTTCGCGGCGCGACGGCCTTCGCGTCATCGCCACACCCTGCCCCGCCCTCGTGGCGTACGTCGAGAAGTACATGCCGGCCCTGCACGAGGCTCTCGCCCCGGTGGTGTCGCCGATGATCGCCGTCGCGCGCGCCGTCCGGCAGCGCCACGGCGCGCACGCGCGCGTGGTCTTCATCGGCCCGTGCATCGCCAAGAAGAACGAAATCCGCGACCCCGCCGTGGCCGGCGCCGTGGACGCCGTCCTCACCTTCCGCGAGTTCGAACTGCTGCTCTCCGACGCGGGAATCCTCCCCGCCGCACTCGCCGAGGCGGACTTCGACGGCCCGCGCTCCATGATCGGCGGCGCCTTCCCCATCCCCGGCGGCCTCCTCCGCACGGCCGGGATCAGCGCCGATATCCTCGAAAACAACGTCGTCGTCACCGAGGGCAAGGACCGCGTGCTCGATGCCCTCCGCGAGGAGGCCGACGGACGCCCCCAGGGGCGCTTTTTCGACGTCCTCTTCTGCGAAGGCTGCGTCAGCGGACCGCGGATGCTCAACGACCTCAGCGTCATCGCGCGGAAGAAGATCGTGGCCGACTACGTGCGCGAGCGCGCTCGACGCGAAAAGCCCGTGGACTTCTGGCGGAGCATCGAGGAGTTCCGCAACGTGGACCTCTCCCGCCGCTTCACCCGCCAGAACCTCTCCCTGCGACAGCCGACCGAGCCGGAGGTCGCCGCCGCCCTGACGGCCATGCGCAAGCTGACGCCGCGCGACCAGCTCAACTGCGGCGCCTGCGGCTACCCCTCCTGCCGCGAAAAGGCCATCGCCGTCTGCCAGGGACTCGCCGAGGCGGAAATGTGCCTCCCCTACCTCGTCGAGGAACTCGAAGACACCTGCCGCCGCCTCGAACTTTCGCACCGCGACCTCGCCGCCGCACAGAACCGCCTCCTTCAGTCCGAGCGCATGGCCTCGATGGGCCAGCTCTCCGCCGGGGTCGCCCACGAAATCAACAACCCCCTCGGCACCATCCTCCTCTACTCCCACCTCCTGATGAAGCAGATCGAGACGGGACAGAACCGGGCGGACCTGCAGATGATCGTGGCCGAGGCGACCCGCTGCAAGAACATCGTCCGCGGACTGCTCGATTTCGCCCGACAGTCGCGCGTAACCAAGGAACCGACGGACCTGCGCGGGCTGATCGAGGACGTGCGCGCCATCGTCGCCCCCCGCGCCGAAGCGGCGCGCTGCCGCGTCGAGGCGCAGTGCCCCGCCGATCTCCCCGCGCTCAACGCCGACCGCACCCAGGTGCGACAACTCCTGGTCAACCTCGTCGAAAACGGCATTGACGCCGCCCCCGGCGGGCGCGTGACGGTCCGCGCGCGCCCCTCCGACGAGAGCCGCCAGATGGAAATCGAGGTCGCCGACAACGGCTGCGGCATCGCGGCGGAGAACCTCTCGCGCATCTTCACCCCCTTCTTCACCACCAAGGAGATGGGCAAGGGCACCGGACTGGGCCTCGCCATCGTCTATGGCATCGTCAAGATGCACTCCGGCGACATCAGCGTGGAAAGCGCCCCCGGACACGGAGCGCGCTTCCTCGTCACCCTGCCCATGGACGCCGCGCCCGCAGGGAACGCCTCCGGAGGACCGCCATGACCCCCCCGCCCCTCGTGCTGCTGGTGGACGACGACGCGGACTTCACGGCCATCCACCGGCGCGTTCTCGAAACGCAGGGCTTCCGCGTGGCCTGCGCCGAAGGACCCGCAGCCGCGCGCGAGGCCGTCGCCCGCGAGCGCCCCGATGCCGTCGTGACCGACCTCATGATGCAGCGGCTCGATGACGGCTTCGCCTTTGCCCGCGAACTGAAGGCCGACCCGGCCACCGCCGCCATCCCCGTGATCCTCGTCACGGCCGCCTC
This sequence comes from Planctomycetota bacterium, assembly GCA_022705425.1. GTDB lineage: Bacteria > Planctomycetota > Brocadiia > CAIUPP01 > CAIUPP01 > JAKJEM01. The sequence continues at coordinate 11,265 of JAKJEM010000044.1, read as the reverse complement.
CGGGCGCATGGGCTTCAACTTCGCGCCGCGCGGACCGCAGGACCTCGCCGAAATGGGCGTGGACGCCTGGTTCGCAAAGCCCGTGCCCGCCGCAGCCCTCGCCGCGCGCCTGCGCGATCTGATCGCCTCTGCCAGGAACCCCGCCCCATGAGCCACGCTCGCATTCTCGTCGTGGACGACGAACCCGGCATGAGGGAAGGATGCCGCCGCATCCTCTCCGCCGAAGGATTCGAGGTGGAGACCGCCGAGGACGGACGCGCCGGCCTGGACCTCTTCCTGGCGCGCCGGAACTTCGACGCCGTGCTGGTGGACCTCAAGATGCCCCGCATGGGCGGACTGGAACTCGTCGAACACATCCGCCGCCACGACCCCGAGGCGCTCCTGCTGGTCATCACCGCCTACGCCGCCATCGAAACGGCCGTCGAAGCGACCAAGCGCGGCGCATACGGCTACATCCCCAAGCCCTTCACCCCCGACGAACTCCTCCTGCCCGTGCGCCACGGGCTGGAACGCCGCGCGCTGGCCGTCGAGGCGCGACGCCTGCGCCAGGAGCGCGAACGCCACCGGCAGGAACTCGAAAAGGCGCGCTTCACCTTCCTCTCCATGGTGGCCCACGAACTCCGAAGCCCCCTTGCCGCAATCGAGGGCTGCCTCGACGCAGTGCTCGCCTCGGCGCAAAGTCTCTCGCAGGAGGACCGCGCCCTCCTGGACCGGGCCCTGCGGCGCGCCGGCGCCCTGCGCCGCATGGCCGGCGACATGCTCAGCCTCACAGCCCTGCAAGCCGGGAACTTCATCCTCCGGCGCGAGCGTCTCGCCCCCGACGCGCTCCTGCGCGAAGCGCTCGCCGCCCACGAAACCGCCGCGGCGGAAAAGGGCCTGACCCTCCACCTCGAGCGTTCCGACGGGCCGCCGGAGATCGAAGCCGACCACGACGCGCTCCGTTGCGTCCTGTCGAACCTGATTGACAACGCCATCAAATACACCCCCGCCGGCGGACGCGTCAACGTCAGCGTACGACACGAAGAAAACTCCGCCGTCTTCCAGGTGGCCGACACCGGCATCGGCATGTCGGACGACGAACAGGCCCACGCCTTCGACGAGTTCTTCCGCGCGCGCAATCCCGCCTCCGCCTCGACGCCCGGAACGGGACTCGGCCTGGCGCTCGTCCGAAGGCTCGTTGAACTTCATGGTGGAAGCGTCGCACTGACGAGCGCGCCCGACGCCGGTTCCACCTTCACGATCTCCCTGCCCGCAAGGCCCATTTCGGCCTAGCTCATTTTTTTCGATTTCGGCACTTGACAAATCCTCCGGCGTTGGTATAATGCTGATGTAATGTGACGTGGGAGCTGTCAGTTACATCTCCCACTTGGCGGGTTTTCCCCCGGCACCTCCGGCCGTGCCCCACTTCCATGTGGCCCCAAGCCCATGGTTGGGCCGGAGGTGCCACCCCTTGCCTCACAAGAAACCCTGCTCATGGCAGGGTTTTCTTGTTCCTGGGCGCAGAAGGAAGGGTACAATGAAGAAACGTGAACGGCAGCGCAAGTTCATCAAGTTCACCAAGTCCAACCACGGGCAGAAGCCGACGCTGCACCGTCGGCGCCCCAAGCTGCGCACGGGGCCCAAGCGCTGACCTTCAGCGCGCCGCTCGACTGAAACCCGGCGATCTCCCGGCCAACACCGGAGCGGTCGTCGGGTTCTTTTTTTTGGATATCCCTCTTACCTGCAAGGATTTCCGGCGCCCTTCCCGAGGACCCGTCCGCACGGATGCCTGTGAACCCTCTACCCAGGTGTCATCCCCTGCCATTGCGCAACTATGCCTTGGGGCGTGCCGCCTCATTCTTCCACCATCTGTTGTATGCTCCCCGCCGGGCAAACGCTTTTCGACTTGCAAAAGAGCGCCTCCTGCATTATGATACCGGCCCCGCAGGCGACTGGGCAGCAGTATCCCCTGCCGCAGCGCCGGCGGGACGTCCCCGGTTGATTCAATCCGGGCTTGGCCGGAGCCCCAAGGTCGCCGGCCTGTGACACTTCCGTTTCCGCTGGTAGGAGAGATCGGTACATGCGCGGGTCAAGATGGTCATCGGTGTTGACATGGAGTGTGTTGCTGGCCGTGACGGCGATGCTCATCGCCCCGAACGCGCTGGCGGGCGAGGCGGACATCCAGTTGCCCGACCTCAGTACAGTCACCTTCAACGCGCACGGCACGGTGCTCAAGGGCACCACGCTGATGTACATCGGCATCGCCGTCTGCGCCCTCGGCGCCATTTTCGGGCTGGTGCAGTATCTGCAGATTCGCGCCGTGCGCGTGCATGAATGCATGGAATCCGTCTCGAACACGATCTGGGAAACGTGCAAGACCTACCTCATCCAGCAGGGCAAGTTCCTGGTGGGCTTGTGGATCCTTATCGGCGTCTGCATGATCTTCTACTTCGGCCCCCTCCAGCATAAAGGGTTCGGCAGCATTCTGCTGATCCTGGCCTCGTCGGTGCTGGGGATTCTGGGTTCGTACATGGTGGCGTGGTTCGGCATCCGCATCAACACGCGCGCCAACGCCCGCTCGGCCTTCTCGGCTCTTCGCCCGCTGCCGATTGACGCGCTGACGATTCCCGTGAAAGCCGGCATGAGCGTGGGGCTGCTGCTCGTCAGCGTCGAGCTCTTCTTCATGATCGCCATCCTCGTCTTCCTCCCGAAGGAACTGGTCGGGCCGTGCTTCATCGGCTTTGCCATCGGCGAATCGCTCGGCGCCTCCGCGCTGCGCATCTGCGGCGGCATCTTCACCAAGATCGCCGACATCGGCTCCGACCTGATGAAGATCGTCTTCCACCTGCCCGAGGACGACCCGAAGAACCCCGGCGTGATCGCGGACTGCACCGGCGACAACGCGGGCGACTCGGTGGGTCCGACGGCCGACGGCTTCGAGACGTACGGCGTCACGGGCGTGGCCCTCGTCGCCTTCCTGGCGCTGGCGCTGGTGGCCTTCAACCCCGACGGCACGTACAAGGACGCGGCCAAGGCGATGATCTGCGGCCAGTTGATCATCTGGATATTCGCCATGCGTATCCTGATGATCCTCACCTCCCTGGGCTCCTACTTCATCAACGCCGTCATGACGCGCAACGCCTACGGCGCCCTGAAGGAGTTCGACTCCGAGAAGCCCCTGACGCAACTGGTCTGGATCACCTCGATCGTCTCGATCATCGTCACCTACGCCGCGAGCTGGGCGCTCCTGGCGGGCGAATCGAGCTTCAAGGAGCTCTGGTGGGTGCTGGCCACGATCATCAGTTGCGGCACGATCGCCGGCGCGCTGATCCCCGAGTTCACCAAGATCTTCACCAGCACGCACTCCAAACACGTCAAGGAAGTCGTCATCAGCTCGCGCCAGGGCGGCGCGTCGCTCAACATCCTCAGCGGCTTCGTGGCCGGCAACTTCAGCGCCTTCTGGCAGGGGCTGCTGATGATGGGGTTGATGTTCATCGCGGCGGTGCTGTCGCCGAAGATCGCCCCGCTGATGCCGGTGGCCTATCCCTTCGCCGCCTCCATCTTCGCCTTCGGCCTGGTGGCCTTCGGCTTCCTCAGCATGGGGCCGGTGACCATCGCCGTGGACAGCTTCGGGCCGGTCTCCGACAACGCGCAGTCCGTCTATGAACTCAGCCAGATCGAATCGCGCAAGGACATCAAGGAAGACCTCAAGAAGAATTTCGGCTTCGAGCCGGACTTCGAGAACGCCAAGCTCTTCCTCGAACGCAACGACGGCGCCGGCAACACCTTCAAGGCCACGGCCAAGCCGGTGCTGATCGGCACGGCGGTCGTCGGCGCAACGACGATGATCTTCGGCATCATCCTGCTGCTGGACCATAGCTTCGGGAACGTCGTCTCCAAGCTGAGTCTGGTCATGCCCGAAGTGCTCTTCGGCCTGCTGATGGGCGGCGCGGTAATCTACTGGTTCACCGGCGCGGCCACGCAGGCCGTCGTCACCGGCGCCTATCGCGCGGTCGTGTACATCAAAGAGAACATCAAGCTCGACGCGGCCACGGCGGACATCAAGGACAGCAAGGAAGTCGTCAAGATCTGTACGATCTACGCGCAGAAGGGCATGACGAACATCTTTGCCGTCATCTTCTGCCTCTCGCTGGCGCTGCCCTTCATCAACCCCTACTTCTTCATCGGCTACCTCATCGCCATCGCCTTCTTCGGCCTCTTCCAGGCCATCTTCATGGCGAACGCCGGCGGAGCGTGGGACAACGCCAAGAAGATCGTCGAGGTGGACCTGCGCGCCAAGAACACCCCGCTTCACGAGGCGAGCGTCGTCGGCGACACCGTCGGCGACCCCTTCAAGGACACCTCCTCGGTGGCCATGAACCCGGTGATCAAGTTCACCACCCTCTTCGGGCTGCTGGCGACGGAGATCGCCGTGGCGATGTACGACAAGACCGAGCTGCGCTACGTCATCGGCGGCGTCCTCTTCCTCGTGGCGCTGTTCTTCGTGTGGCGTTCCTTCTACGGCATGCGCATCCCGGACGAGGGCGCGTCGCAGAAGGCGTAAGACCCCGTTGATTCTCCGGTCCGGCAACGGACTGGAATCGGACGACCACGGACGACGGATGCGGGTTCCGGCCCCATCCGTCGTCTGTCATTCCGAGGGAGAAGGAGACCCGATGGCCGTCGCACGAAAGCGCCCCGCCCTCCCCGCCGCAGCCGCCCTGGCCCGAGCCGCCGCCCGCCTGGCGGACGCCAAGAAGGCCGAGGACATCGCCATCCTCGACCTCACCGGGCAGGGGTACGTGACCGACTACTTCGTCATCGCCAGCGCCGGGAACCCGCGCCAGATGCAGGCCATCCTCTCCAACATCCGCGACGGCCTCGCCAGGACCGGCGCGCGCCCCATCGGCTCGGAGGGCGCCGGAGAAAGCCGCTGGATGCTCCTCGACTACGGCGACGTGGTCATCCACGTCTTCGACCCGGAGTGGCGCAAGCTCTACGACCTTGAATTGCTCTGGGGGGATGTGCCGCGACTGGCGTGGGAAGCCCGGACGCGCCGACACCCCGAGAGCCCTGCGAGATGATGAGCCGCCGGGCCAGACGCCCTTTCGAACGGCCAAAGCGCCATCCGGGGCCGTGGGCCCTATCGCCCGCGGCGTGGCATTGAACGGGCGGGACGCTTTCCCGTGCGTCGTTTGCGGATCAGCCGTGCCCCAAGAGACTCCTGCCGGCGTCGGATGTCGGCGAACACCGCGCGCGCGTCGTAGTTGAATGCCGCTGCCAGCCGGTCGCGCACACGACGGACCTCCGCCACAATCGGGTCCTCGCGCATGATCACACTCCCATCAACTCCTCGGGGGTACAGATGACCGGCATCCCATATCCGGCCCTGTTGCAGATCGCGCCCACGCGCCGCATGATCTGCGCATTAGCCAAGTGCGCGCAGTTCCACGTCAGCAGGTAGTCAACGTCGTGGACGGCCGCCACCGCAATATGCGCTGCGTCGCGGAGCGCATCGGAGGGGATCGCTCCTCCGCGCAGAATGGCGCGAGCCAACGATTCGCAGTCTTCCGTAACGGCCAGAACGTCCAAGCTGCGCGCGATTTCCAGTCGCCGCCGCGCTCTCGCGGGGTCTCCCGCCGCAATCTCGTCCAAGACGACCTGAGACGCCACGCAGGCGAACACCGGACGTCTCCGGGCCCACCAATCGCGCGTGACCCGCTGACGCGCAGCGACGAGAACATTACGTCCCGGACGCGCCGCAAGATAACTCAAGACTGTTGTCTCGATGTAAACGGACTCCACGGCAGTTTCCCCATGTGCGCCAAGCCGTTTGCGTTGTCTGCATATGGATACTACGCCATCCAACAGCGGGTGTCAACGCCCATCCCCTACCGAATAAACTCCACGTAGCTCTGCGCGGCGAGACGCTCGATCAGCGCGCTGTAGCGGGCCTGGCGCTTTTCCGCAAGCAGGGCCGCCTCGATGCGCGCCTGCACCTCTTCGAGGGGGCGCGTCTCCGCCGGAAAGCGGGCCTCCACGCGCAGAATGTAGAAACCGCGCTCCGTCTCCACCGGCTCCGTGGGCACACCCAACGGCGCGGTAAAGAGCTTCTCGTCCACCGGCGCCGGGCGCGCGCCGCGCGCCGTTTCCCAAAGCCCCTCCCCCGCATCGCGCGGGTCGTCCGAATAACGCCGCGCCACGGCGGCGAAATCGCCCCCCTTGCGCGCCTCCTCCAGCGCCGCCAGCGCCCGCTCATACGCATCGCGCCGCTCCTCCGGCTTCCCAAAGCGCAGGAAAACCTGCCGGAACCGGACGCGCTCCGGCGTCGTGAAGAGCGCCCGACGGCGCTCGTACTGCTCCCGAATCTCCTCGGGACCCACGGTCAGGTCGCGCGTGACGAACTGATAGATGACGACCTCGCGCATCAGTTCGGAGGTCAGGCGATCCACGTACTGCTGCCAGGTCTCGCCGAGCGCCTTGACGCGCTCGCGCAGAAGGGCCTCGCCGCCGATCTTGCGGCTCTCATCCTCGATGCGGATGAGGACCCGCTCGTCCACCCGCTTCTTGAAGGCCTCGTTCGCGTTGGCCATGCGCCGGCCCTCCTCCGACAGCAGGCGCTCCTCCACCATCTGCCGCCGGACGTCCTGCAGAATGGCCTCCTGATAGCGCGCGATGTCGGCGGGCGGAAGCCGCTGCTCGGCAATGGCGCTCAGCGCCGGGGCGGCGCGGTCGAGCACGTCCTTGCGCGTGATGATCTCGCGATTGACCACGGCCATGACGGCGCTCTCGACATCCCGCCCCTCATCGGCAGGGGCGGCGAACAGGGCCCCTCCCGCCAGCAGGGCGGTCGGCAGCAGCGCCCGGATTGTGCGGCGCAGCGGCGGCATCGTCACGGCTCCATTCCACGCGAGGCCAGGTTGCGGAAGGCGCATTCGAGCGTCTCCGTGACGAAGGATAGCAGAGCCGGACCGGAATTGCGAACGCGCCCCAGGCGCAGGTAGATGCGCTTGTCGTCCACCGGACGGCAGAGCTGGCCGGAGGCTTTCAGAATTGTCGCCGTGCGCGCCATCTGGTCGGTCTCGAACACCAGCGTGTTCTCCTGAACGTGAACGCCCCGGACCCCGGCGCGCTGGGCCAGAAGGCGCAGGCGGGCATCGGCCAGGAGGTTCTCCGCCTCGACCGGAAGCGCGCCGAACCGGTCCTCCATCTCGCGGCGGACGGCCGCCAGGTCCTCCCCGCTCACGGCGCGGTGGAGCTTCCGGTAGAGGTCAATGCGCAGCGCCGGATCGGAAACATAGGACTCCGGCAGGCGCGCTTCCACGCCCAGCGAAATGGAGACCTCCGGACGCTCGGGCTGCGGCTCGTTCCGAAGCGAACGCACCGTATGTTCGAGGATGCGGCAGTACATGTCGTACCCCACGGCGGCGATGTGGCCGCTCTGCTCGGGGCCGAGGATGTTCCCCGCGCCGCGAATCTCCAGGTCGCGCATGGCGATGCGAAACCCCGCCCCCAGTTCGCTGAACTCCTCGATGGCCTTCAGCCGCTTCTCCGCGATGGGCGTCAGAGGACGGTCCGCCGGCAGAAGCATATAGGCATAGGCGCGGTGCTTGTACCGCCCCACCCGGCCCCGGAGCTGATGCAACTCAGCCAGCCCGAACATGTCGGCCTGATGAATGATGATCGTGTTCGCGTTCGGAATGTCGAGGCCCGACTCGATGATCGTGGTGCACACCAGCACGTCGGCGCGATGCGCCACAAAGTCCTGCATCACGCCGGCCAGTTCCCGCTCCGGCATCTGGCCGTGGCCCACGAGGAACCGCGCCTCGGGAACCAGATCGCGCAACTCCCGCGCGACCCGTCCGATCGTCTCGACGCGGTTGTGAAGGAAGAAGACCTGCCCCCCGCGCGCCATTTCGTGCAGAATGGCCTGGCGCACGCGGTGGGGGTCGTAGCGCATCAGGCGCGTATGGATGGCCAGCCGGTCGCGCGGGGGCGTGTCGAGGGACGAAATATCGCGAATGCCCAGCAGCGACATGTGCAGCGTCCGGGGAATCGGCGTGGCCGTCAGCGTGAGAACGTCCACCGTCTCGCGCAGGCGCTTCAGCCGCTCCTTCTGTTCCACACCGAAGCGCTGCTCCTCGTCAATGACCGCCAGCCCGAGGTTCTTGAACTGCACGTCCCCCTGGATCAGCCGATGCGTGCCGATGACGACGTCCACCTCCCCGTCGCGCAGGCGGTCCACCACGGGCCGCTGCTGGCCGTGGGTCAGGAACCGGCTGAGCATCTCGACGCGGACGGGGTACTCGGCCATCCGCTCCTGGAAGGTCCGCAAGTGCTGGGCCGCCAGCACCGTCGTCGGGGCCAGCACGGCCACTTGCGCCCCGCCCATGACGACCTTGAAGGCCGCGCGCATGGCGATTTCCGTCTTGCCATACCCCACGTCGCCGCAGATCAGCCGGTCCATCGGGCGCGGGGATTCCAGGTCCTTCTTCACCTCCGCCGACACGCGCAACTGATCGTCCGTTTCCTCATAGGGAAAGGCGTCCTCGAACTCGCGCTGCCAGTCCGCGTCGGGCGGGTGGGCGATGCCCCGCGTGGCCTCGCGCACGGCCTGGATGCGCAGGAGTTCAGCGGCCAGATCGCGCACCGCCGCCTCGGTGCGCTCCTTGCGCTGCGCCCAGGCCTGCGTCCCCAGGCGGCTCATCGGCGGACGGTGCTCCGACGGGCCGATGTACTTCTGCACCAGCTCGATCCGCGACGCCGGGACGTACAGCATCGCCCGGTCGGCGTACTCAATCTTGAGGCATTCCTCCTTCGCCCCGTCGCGCTCGATTAACTCCATCCCATGGAAAAGCCCGATGCCGTGCGACGCATGGACGACGTAATCGCCCGGTTCGAGATCGTAGAAGCTGTCCACCGCCCGCGTGTGGCGGTAGCGCGCTGTCGTCCGCCGCTCCCGGTACCGATGGAACATCTCGTGATGCGTCAGCAGCGCCAGCGAAAGGTCCGTCCAGTCGAAGCCGTGATTCAGACGCCCGACCCGGAGTTCCAGGTTCTCCGGCAACGCCCCGCCCCGCTCGGTCAGCATCTCGCGCAGCCGGTCGCGCTCGCCGGCGGCCCCGCAGAAAATGATCACCCGCCGCCGCTCCGACGCGACAAGCCGCACCTCCTGAAGCGTCGTCTCCAGGTCGCGCCCGAAACGCTCGATCGAGTGCACGTGGAAGGTCGTCGGACGACCGCTGAACACCCCCGGCAGCCCCGCCGCGCGCCACTGCGCAAAGCGCTCAAGACCCGCCCGGAAGAGCGCCGGCCCGTCCGGCAGAAGCCCCGCCACCGGTTCCAGCGAAAAGGCATCGGCGCGCGCCATGATCTCCGCCGGCTCGCGCAACCCGATCCAGGCCTCCGGCGGCAGGTGGTCCAGCAGCGACGCCCAGTCCCCGGCCTCCGCCCCCTCCCCGTGCCGCGGCACGGCCGTCAACGTCACCTGCGGGACCTCGTCGCGGGAAGACTGCGTCTCCGGGTCGTAGGTCCGCAGCGACTCCACCACGTCGCCGAAGAACTCGATCCGCACCGGCGCCTGCGCCGTGTAGGGGTAGATATCGAGGATTCCCCCGCGCCGGGAGAACTCCCCCGGCACCTCGGCCTGCCGAACCGCCTCGAAACCACGCTCCGCCAGCCAACGCATGATCGCCTCCGGGGCCAGCGAAAGCCCCGCCCGGAGCGTCATCGTATTCCGCCCCAGCAGCGCCGTCGAGGGCGTCCGCTGCATCAGCGCCTGCACCGGCGCCACGATGACCCGCGCCCCCGGCGCGGCGCCCGCGCCGGCGCGCGCCGCCGCCAGGTACTTCAGCACCGCCAGCCGCTGCGACACCACCTCCGCGTCCGGCGTCTCCTCCTCATCCAGCGTCTCCCAGGCCGGAAAGAGCATCGGCATCTCCGGCGCGAAGAGCTTCACATCCTCGGCAAAATCGTCCGCCGACTCGATCTGCGGCAGCACCATCAGCATCGTGCGCGCGGAACGCTCCGCCAGCGCCGCCGCCAGGAAGGCGCACGAAGAACCCCACAGCCCTTCCACCTCGCATCGTCCGCCGGCGGCCAACCGGCGTTCGACCCCTTGGAAGAGGGGATACTCCTGGAGAATGTGGAGAAGGTCCGCCACCGTGCCGATCCCACCAAGACCTCTGCCGCTCCCGCCCGGAACCAGCGGGCAATCTCCAGAGAATACCCGCCGCCCGTCCGTGCGGCAAGGCATCCCGTTGCGTTCACCGGAGCACGGCCCTCCCTTCTGTGCCCCGCGCACCGCCCCCCGCACCCTGCGTTCCACCCTTCCCGCCCCCAGCCCCGTTCCGCCGTTGTCGTCCGCCGTCCGTCGTCTGTCGTCCGTCGTCTGTCGTCCGCCGTCCGCCGTCCGTCGTCTGTCGTCCGTCGTCTGTCGTCTGCCGTCTGCCGTCCGTCGTCCGCCGTCCGTCGTCCGTCGTTCCATCGGCGTTGTTTGACACCCCGCCCCTTTCAAGGTATATTGATGTTTCGTGGCGGGCGATTAGCTCAGTTGGCTGGAGCGCCTGCCTTACAAGCAGGAGGTCACCCGTTCGAACCGGGTATCGCCCACGCTTGAAACGCGGAAATGCTGTCGAATCACGCCGCCCGAGTTCGCTTCCTTTCCGCCTGACATAGCACGCCGGCCCCGTAGCTCAATTGGTTAGAGTGCCAGATTGTCGATCTGGATGTTGCGGGTTCGAGTCCCGTCGGGGTCGCCATTCGACCGGGCCTTGTGAATCGCGGTTCTGACCGCTGTTCACAAGGCCCGCGTCGTCTCCATCTTCCCCCGCACGGCGTCAGGCCCCGTCCCCGCAGAACCGCCGCAGCGCGCTTCCACTCCGTCCAGATATTCAAACCGCGCCCTCCGGTTGACACCTCCCCGGTTCCCATGCGATAGTGGAGTCCGGGCACGATCGGAGACCGCAATGAAGAACCTCCTCCCCTGTCTGCTCGCATTGCTGCACGCAGGCAGGAGCAGCAATGCGAGCAGACAGGGGAGGAGGTT
>JAKJEM010000044.1:0-228 GCA_022705425.1 Planctomycetota bacterium | reverse complement strand
GGCGCACCGCCAGCCGCGAGTCGGCCGGCATTGCCCCGGACCCCGCGCAGGAACCCAACGCTGTCCTGCACGTGTACGGCGCCTCGACCGTCGGCTGGCGCGGCTGGTTCGCCATCCACACCTGGATCGCCGCCAAGCGCACCGGCGAACCCCGCTACACCGTCTATGAAGTCATCGGCTGGCGTCTTCGGCGGGGCCTCCCTGTCGTCCGCATCGAGCAGGACCTCC
>JAKJEM010000043.1:28015-28245 GCA_022705425.1 Planctomycetota bacterium | reverse complement strand
GGAGTGGGGAACCTGGGTGCGGCGCTGATCGGGTATGAGGGCTTCAGCCGGTACGGACTGAGCATCGTGGCGGCCTTCGACAACGATCCGGCAAAGATCGGAACGCGGGTTTGCGGGAAGGAGGTGCTGCCGATAGAGCGCCTGTCGGGCCTGGCGCGACGGATGTATGTTCACGTGGGGGTGTTGACGGTTCCGACGCGGGAGGCGCAGGGCGTGGCGGAGGCGATGAC
>JAKJEM010000043.1:0-28005 GCA_022705425.1 Planctomycetota bacterium | reverse complement strand
TCGGGCGATTTTGAACTTCGCGCCGACGCCGTTGCGTCTGCCGCCGCACATGATCGTTGAGAATGTGAATCTGGCCAGCAACCTGGCCGTTCTTTCTTCCAAGCTCTCCGCGGCGCTGCGCGCTTCGGGGAGCGGAGTGGCGGAGTAAAGGCATGACTGCACGGACCAAAGACCCGACGAGCGCTTCGGCCCGATTCTCCCGGGTGTGCGAGATTCTGGAGGCGCACGGGCGGGAGGCGTCGCGGCTGGTGCCGATCCTGCAGGCGGTGCAGGAGGAGTACCGGTATCTGCCGGAGGAGATCATCACATATGTGGCGACGTCGCTGAAGTTGCCGCCGGCGCGGGTGTATGCGGTGGCGACGTTCTACGCGCACTTTGCGCTGGAGCCGAAGGGGAAGTACGTGGTGCGGCTGTGCGACGGGACGGCCTGTCACGTGAAGGGGTCGCTGCCGATCCTGGAAGCGCTGCGGAAGCGGTTGCGGCTGGAGGGCGGACGGACGACGACGCCGGACATGCTCTTCACGGTGGAGACGGTGTCGTGCCTGGGGGCGTGCGGGCTGGCGCCGGCGATGGTGATCAACGAGGCGGTACACGGGCCGGTGACGCCGGAGGGGGCGGTGGCGCTGATAGACGAGATTGCGGCGCAGGAGAACGTGGCGGCGCAGTCGGGGGCGGCGTGAGCGGACGGCGTCGCGCCGGGGCGGTTTTCCGAAGACCTGGAATGAATGGAAGAGAGCGATGATCGCTGAAGGAACGACGGACCTGGGAGTGGTGGCGAAGGGCTACGCGGCGGCAACGGCGGGGCGGGAGCGCCGGCTGATCGTGTGCGCGGGGACGGGGTGCGTGGCCAATGGGGCGTTGAAGGTCCACGCGGCGCTGGCGGAGCGGCTGGCGGCGGCGGGGGTAAAGGCGACGCTGGAGCTGCGGGAGGAGGCGGACAACAGCGGGGTGCATCTTTCGCGCAGCGGGTGCCAGGGCTTCTGCCAGATGGGTCCGCTGGTGACGGTGGAGCCGGACGGGCTGCTTTACACGCGGGTGAAGCCGGAGGACGCGGAGGAGATTGTGCGGACGACGGTGATCGGGCGTCAGGCGGTGGAACGGCTGCTGTACGTCTCGCCGACGGACGGGACGCGCTGCCGGGGGGTGGGGGACATCCCATTCTATGCGCGGCAGGCGCGGCGGGTGCTGCGGCGGTGCGGGGTGATTGACCCGGAGGACATCCGGGAGTACATCGCGGGCGGGGGATACGCGATGGCGCGGAAGGCGTGGCGGGACATGACGCCGGAGGCGGTGTGCCGGGAGGTGCTGGCTTCGGGCCTGCGCGGACGCGGGGGCAGCGGGTTCCCGACGGGCCGGAAGTGGGAGTTGACGCGAATGCAGCCGGGGTCGAAGAAGTACGTCATCTGCAACGGCGACGAGGGAGACCCCGGCGCGTTCATGGACCGTTCGGTGATGGAGGGGGATCCTCATGCGGTGATCGAGGGGATGATGATCGCGGCGCGGGCGGTGGGCGCGGACGAGGGGTGGGTCTATGTGCGGACGGAGTATCCGCTGGCGGTGAAGCGGATGCGCCGGGCGGTGGCCGACGCGGAAGCGATGGGGTTGCTGGGGGGGAATGTGTTCGGCACGGGCCGCGCGTTGCGGCTGGCGGTGATGGAGGGCGCGGGGGCGTTCGTCTGCGGGGAGGAGACGGCGCTGATCGCCTCGATCGAGGGACGGCGCGGAATGCCCAGCCCCAAGCCGCCCTTCCCGGCGGAGCGGGGGCTTTGGGGCAAGCCGACGGTCATCAACAACGTGGAGACGCTGGCGACGGCGCCCTACGTGCTGCAGACGGGGGCGGCGGAGTACCGCAGGACGGGAACGGAGAAGAGCCCCGGGACGAAGACCTTTGCGCTGACGGGGCACGTGGCGAACACGGGGTTGATCGAGGTGCCGTTCGGGACGACGTTGCGCGAGATCGTCTTCCACGTGGGCGGGGGGGTGACGGACCGGCGCGGTCGGATAGACCCCGAGGGGTTCAAGGCGGCGCAGATCGGCGGACCCTCGGGAGGATGTTTGACCTCCGAGCACCTGGACCTGCCGCTCGACTTCGATTCGCTGCGCGGCATCGGGGCGATGGTGGGCTCCGGCGGGCTGGTGGTGATGAACCGGGACACGTGCATCGTGAGCGTGGCGCGTTTCTTCATGCAGTTCACGCAGAATGAATCGTGCGGGAAGTGCGTGCTGTGCCGGGAGGGGACGCGGCAGATGCTGGCGCTGCTGGACGACATCACGGAAGGGCGCGCGGACCCGGGGACCCTGGCGTTGCTGGAGCAGTTGGCGCGGGCGGTGAGCAAGGCGTCGCTGTGCGGGTTGGGAAAGACGGCGCCGAATCCGGTGCTTTCGACGCTGCGGCACTTCCGGGCGGAGTACGAGGCGCACATCGTGCGCAAGCGCTGCCCGACGGGACAGTGCAAGGCGCTGGCCGTGCCGGAGGTTGTGCCCGCGTTGTGCAAAGGGTGCGGCCTGTGCGTGCGGGTGTGTCCGGTGTCGGCGATCGAGGGCGAGAAGCGGCGGGCGCACCGGATAGACGCGGAGCGGTGCGTGAAGTGCGGCGCGTGCGCGCGGGTGTGCAAGTTCAGCGCCATCACGGGATTGTAACCCCGGCATTTCTTCGAGAAGGGCAGAGCGATGACTCTCGATAAGACGCTGACGGTGAACGGACGGGCGGTGGCGTTCGACGGCGAGCGGAACCTGCTGGAGGTGATCCGGAAGGCGAAGATTGACCTGCCGACCTTCTGCTATCACAGCGACCTGAGCATCTACGGCGCGTGCCGGATGTGCATGGTGGAGGTGGAGGGGCGCGGGCTGGCGGCGGCGTGCTCGACGCCGCCGGAAGCGGGAATGCGCGTGCGGACGCACACGGACGAGGTGCGGGAGATTCGGAAGATCTCGGTGGAGCTGCTGTTGGCGAACCATCAGCAGGCGTGCCCGACGTGCGTCAAGGCGGACGCGTGCCAACTGCGCGACCTGGGCCGGAAGCTGGGGGTGACGGAGGTCCGCTTCAAGCCGACGGCGCGGACGATGCCGGTGGACCGTTCGACGGTGTCGCTGGTGCGCGACCCGAACAAGTGCATCCTGTGCGGCGACTGTGTGCGGATGTGTTCGGAGATTCAGGGGGTGGGGGCGATAGACTTCGCGCACCGCGGGGCGCGGGCGTGCGTGACGCCGGCCTTCGGGAAGGACCTGGCGGCGGTGGAGTGCGTGCTGTGCGGGCAGTGCGCCGCGGTGTGCCCGACGGGGGCGATCGCGCCGCGGTCGGAGACGGAGGAGGTGTGGCGGGCGCTGCACGATCCGCGCAAGACGGTGGTGGCGCAGATCGCGCCGGCGGTGCGGGTGGCGCTGGGGGAGTGTTTCGGGCTCGAGGCGGGGGCGTTGAGCACGGGGCAGATCGCGGCGGCGCTGCGGGCGCTGGGATTCCGGAAGGTGTTCGACACGTGCTTTGCGGCTGATCTGACGGTGATGGAGGAGGTGCATGAGTTCCTGACGCGCCGGAAGGAGGGACGGCGTCTGCCGCAGTTCACGAGCTGCTGCCCGGCGTGGGTGAAGTTCGCGGAGCAGTACTATCCGGAGCTGCTGCCGAACCTGAGCACGTGCCGGTCGCCGCAGCAGATGTTCGGGGCGATGGCGAAGGAGACGCTCCCGGCGGAGTACCGCGTGGCGCGGGAGGACCTGGTGGTGGTTTCGATCATGCCGTGCACGGCGAAGAAGTTCGAGGCGCGGCGCGCGGAGTTCGACCCGTCCGTCGCGCGTACTTCTGCGGAGAGGTGGCTGAGTGGTCGATAGCGGCGGCTTGCTAAGCCGTTGAGGGGGCCAAAACCTCCTCCCCGGGTTCGAATCCCGGCCTCTCCGCCAGCATTTGACCGAGGGGTCTTGCCCTCTTGAGGACCAAGGCCCTTCGCTTTGCATGGGCGCCGTTCCAGTCCCCGCTACTTCCTGACATTTCCGCGTCATTCCCGGCGGAAGTTCCCTGCAGCTTTCCCACAAGGCCTTGCCATGGGCAGGAGTCTTCGCGCCGATCCTCGCGCCCCGGACTGGTCCTAAGAATTGTGCCGGCGAGGCCCCTGTTGCCGCTTCCGGCGGGTGCACAAAGGACGACAGATCAACAAGACGCTCGGCGACGTTTCAGAGCGTGTTGCCATCCACACTCTGCCGACACGGTGGCCACCGCTTTCCGTCGAGTCACGATCTGCCCTGAAGACGCGCTTGACACGCCCTCTGCCCGACGCTAGCTTGCTCCTTGATCCCGAGTCCGTCGGCAAGTGGAGACGTGTGCAGAGTAACGTGTTACCGTCGCGAGGATGGAAGCGTGAACAGCAGGGAACGAGTCCAATATGCTCTGAACCACAGCGCTCCGGATCGCGTGGTTGTGGATATTGGCAGCACGGCTGTCACCGGCATGCATGTCTCGTGCGTTGCCGAGCTGCGGGACTACTACGGCCTTGAGAACCGGCCGGTCAAGGTGTGCGAACCGTATCAAATGCTTGGCGAGATTGAGGATGACCTGCTGGACGCACTGGGGGTGGATACGATTGCGTTGCCGGCGGCCAGCACCCTGTTCGGGTTTCGGAACGAAAACTGGAAGGAGTTCGACGCGCCCTGGGGACAGCGCCTTTTGGTATCGGAACACTTCAACACACGGAAGGACGCCAACGGCGACCTCCTGATATATCCGCAGGGCGACATGAGTGTGCCGCCAAGTGGTCGCATGCCCACCGGCGGGTTCTTCTTCGATTCGATTATCAGGCAGGAACGCGTTGATGACGAGCACCTTCATGCGGAGGATAACCTGGAGGAATTCCAGCCACTCTCCGACCATGACCTAAGACATTATGAAGCCCAGGCCATGCGCCTGGCCTCCTCAGCTCGCGCTGTCGTCGGCGGGATCGGAGGAACCGCTTTCGGTGACATCGCCCTTGTCCCGGCGCCCTTCCTCAAGCGCCCCAAAGGCATCCGGGACGTCCAGGAGTGGTACATCTCCACGGCAATTCGCCGGGACTATCTGCACCAGATCTTCTCGAGGCAATGCGAGATTGCCGTCAACAACCTCAGAGCCGCTCATGCCGTCTTGGGCGGCGCGATAGATGTCCTGTTCATCTGTGGAACGGACTTCGGCACACAGACATCCAGCTTCTGTTCAACCGAGACATATGACGAGCTCTATGCCCCCTACTACAAGAGGATCAATGCGTGGGTCCACCAAAATACTTCATGGAAGACCTTCAAGCATTCTTGCGGCGCAGTAGAGGCCTTCATCCCGAAATTCATTGAATCCGGATTCGATATCGTCAACCCCGTTCAATGCTCTGCAGCGGGGATGAACCCGGCCGTGCTGAAGGAACGCTATGGGGATCACATTGTCTTCTGGGGTGGCGGCGTTGACACGCAGAAGACGATGCCATTCGGAACCGCCGATCAAGTCCGCCGGGAGGTGCTGGAGCGGTGCGAAATCTTCGCCCCTGACGGTGGGTTTGTCTTCAGTGCCATCCACAACATTCAAGCCAGAACACCGCTGAGCAACATCGTGGCGATGATGGATGCTGTCAAAGAGTTCAATGGAATCTAACACGCTTGATGTGGCCGACGTTTGTGGCCGCGCCTGCGTATAGCGCCGGGTCTTAAGGAAACACGGAGTCCGTCGGCATGGTCCCGAAAGCGACGAGCGTTCAGGCGGTGAGGCTGGCAGAGGACATCTTTCGCGTCTCCTTCGGCGCGGAGGCGGAGCGTGAGGACCTGCTGCTGAGCCGCTACGGCTTCGTGCATGAGGAGTGGCCCGAGCGGCGGACGGCCTCGGAGGCGGAGGGCCTGGCCGCGAGCGGCACGCCGGAGGGGACGCGGCTGCGGTTGGCCCGGCGCGACGGCAAGCCGCTGCTCGAAGGGATCGTTGCGCGCGCGGCGGACGGGGGATGGGAAGCGCTCTTCGACCTCGACGCAACCGAGTCGCTCTACGGATTGGGCGACCTCTTGCGCGGGACACTCGACCGGCGCGGATGCCGCGCGGACATGTGGGTCCGCAACGTCGTCAGCTACCTCCCCGTCCCCTTCCTGATGAGCAGCCGGGGCTACGGCATCTTCCTGAACACCACGCTGCGCCACTACTGGGACGTGGGCGCGGGACGGCCCGATCGGCTGCGCGTGGTGCTGCCCGGCGGGCCGCTGGAGTTCTTTCTCTTCCGCGGCGAGTCGCTCAAGGAGGTACTGGCCGCCTATACGCGCGTGACCGGGCGGCCCTGCCTTCCGCCGAAGTGGTCCTTCGGCCTCTGGTACCTCTGCCACTCCGACGCCGACCAGTTCGAGGTCATCCACACTGCCCGCTCCTTCCGCGACCGGGGCGTCCCCTGCGACGTCATCGGCCTCGAACCGGGCTGGATGGAGACGCTCTACGATTACAGCGTGGAGAAGCAGTGGGACGCGAAGCGCTTCTACCGTCCGCGCACCGGAATGGTCCCGGCGCTGAAGAGGATGGGCTTCAAGCTGGAGTTGTGGCTGTGCAACGACTACGACCTCAGCCACGAGGAAGAGCGACGTTCCGGACGGCCGCGTCCTGCCCAGCCGTCGCGGCCGGAGGGCTTTGTGAATGAGGACGTTGAGCGCGACCCCCGCCTGGCCAAGGTCGTGCGCTTTGACGCCGTCACCCGCCCTGAGGAGCCGTGGTTCGAGCACCTGAAGAAGTTTGTTGACGACGGCGCGGACCTCTTCAAACAGGACGCCGCCAATCAGGTCCGCGAGCACCCCGACCGGCTCTGCGGTAACGGGCGGACCGACCGCGAGATGCACAACCTGTATCCCCTGATGTACAGCCGGCAGATGTACGAAGGCTTCCGGGCACACACTGGACGCCGCCCGTGCGGCTTCACGGCGTCCGGCTGGGCCGGCGTGCAGCGCTACACTGGGTCCTGGGCCGGCGACACCGGGGGCGGGCCGGCCACCCTCAGCGCCTGCCTCAACCTTGCCCTCTCCGGACACACCCTGACCACGTGCGACATGGACGTGACTACGAAGGAAGGGATTCACTACGGCTTCCTGCTGCCGTGGGCCACCGTTAACTCCTTCGCCTACTTCCGCCAGCCCTGGCTGCTGGGGGCGGAGTTGGAGGAGGTCTTCCGGGACTACGCACGGCTGCGCATTCGCCTGACGCCGTACCTCTACACACACGCGCGCGCGGCGCACGTTACCGGTGTGCCTTTCCTCATGCCGCTGGCCCTGGAGTATCCGAACGACCCGGCCTGCCGCTCGGCGCGGGGGCAGTACCTGCTGGGGCGGGAACTGATGGTGGCGGCCTTCGCGCGGCGCGTAGTCCTGCCCGCCGGACGCTGGTGCGACCTGTGGAGCGGACAGGTGTTCAACGGGCCCGGAGAGGTCGAGTGCGCCTGGCCGTCCAACCGGGGCGGCGGGCTCTTCCTTCGCGAAAACTCCCTCCTGCCCTGGGGGCCGTGCGTCAACTATGTCGGCGAACCGTCGGCAGAGGGCTACACCCTCGAGACGCACCTGCGCAAAGACGGCGTTGCAGAGTTCGACCTTTACGAAGATGACGGGGTCAGCTTTGCGTACGAACAGGGGGCGTACACGCTACACAAGCTGCGCGCCGAGATGAGCGAGGGGGTATTGCGTATCCAAGCCCCGGCGGGGCTGTTGATCGAGGGGGTGACCGCTCACGTCGAGGCCTATCCGGAGCGCATGGAGGTCAACGGCGAGCGCGTCCCCTTTGAGTGGATCAACGCCGCCGACGGTCGGGAGGCCAAGGCCGTCTATCTCAGGCGTCGGTAAGCCGGAGGCCGATATTCCGCATTTTCGCTGGGAGGGGGCGGGACGGAGAGGGGGCCTGTCGTACTGTCCAAGTTCGCGAAGACCGGATGCCGGGATGGCATCCCCGCTGATTAGATAAACCACTATGGCGCACTCGCTGACGTCGGAAAATATCATTCAGCGGGCTTGACAAATGGTTTACGCTGATGTAATCATTACATGGGCTCATGGATTTCAAGCATCTGGAGCGTCATGAAGACACCGGAACTTCTGACCGCATTGCGGCGTCTGGTCTCATCGCTCCCGCCGGGAACGGCTCTGCCGGGGCAAAGGGACCTCTGCGCCCGATTCGATGTCACCACCTTTACCCTGCATCAGACCCTGAGGCACCTCGAACGCGAGAATCTCATTGACGTTACCCCGCGCAAGGGCATATTCGTCCGGGGCCGGACGCCGGCGGCGTCTCGCGTGGTGCAACTGGTCTACCTCGACAACCCCCAGGCCATGCGCATCCGCGAATACGGCCTGGCGTCCTTTGTGTCGGTCACGAGCCGACAGGGGACGCCGTGCCGCGCCGTGCACGTGGCCCACGAGGACCTGGCGGGGTTCCGGGCGGTCCTGTCCGCTGCCGCCAAGGACGCGTCATGCCCCGGCGTGGTCGTCAGCGGCTGCGTATCCGGCGAGGTGGCGAGCTATCTGGCCGGGGTGACGCATCCCTGGGTCCTCTTCGGCGACGGGCTGAGCCTGCGGCCGCTGGTCGAGTTCCCCGTCGTGACCGGCGACGGTTTCCAGGGGGGGCAGCTCGCGGCGCAGCGCCTCCTGGCAAGGGGCGTCGAGCGCGTGGTGCTGGTGAATTTCCTGACCAAGCCGGACTGGCCGTGGGTGTGCGAATCGCGCGCGGGGGCGCTGTCGGTCCTCGGAGAACGCGGCGGGGTGGAGGTTTTTCTGCCGGCGAACGACTGCGTGCAGTCGCCGCTGGAGTTCGAACGCGAGGTTCAGGAATGGTCGCGTTCGGCGGGCCATGCGCGCGTGGGCATCCTTTGCCGCAACCGCAACGTTCTTCACATCGCCACCTCCATCCGCCGCCTCTTCAGCAACGGCGAGACCGCTGACCTTGTGCTGATGGACTTGGAGCAACACCCCCTGGATCTGCCGGGCGTGGACCAGGTCTTCTGCTCGATGGAGGACTTGGCGGAGGTGTCGTTGCGGCGGCTGGCGGCGATGCGGTACGGCATGGACGCGCCGGGTCGGGTGCGCGTGCCGTACAAGGTGTTGCCGCGCGCGACGGTCCCGTGCTTGATGACAGGGTCGGACATGCGATTGGTGGCCGGCACGGCGCGGGAAGTGCTGCCGGGCGCGAGACGCTGATGCGGGTGTGACAGGAGATCAAGAAGGGAGGAGACCATGCTGAGGAATTGGCGGCGGTTGTCGCGGGCTTTCACCTTGATCGAGTTGCTGGTGGTCATCGCGATCATCGCCATTCTGGCGGCCATGTTGCTGCCGGCGCTGGCGTCGGCGCGCGAAAAATCGCGCCGGGCGGCCTGCACGGGGAACCTGCAGCAGATGAGCACAGCCCTGGGCAGCTACGTCGCGGACTACAACGGCTACTACCCCAGCCACTGCGGCTACGGGGTGCCCGTTCCGAACCAGCAGTACGTGGGCACGGGGACACAGACGGTGTGGATGGCGGGCGAATACGCTGACGCCGCGGGGATGAAGGTCTTCACGGACCTGAACTACCGCGCCTATGACGCCTCGTCGAGCCACATGGGCAGCCACTTCCTGCGGAACCTGGCGGTGGGGGCCTTCCTGAGCCCCTCCGCGCGCGACTTCCGCGCCAACGGCCAGTTGCGCATGGGGCCGTACGGGCTGGGTTTCCTGCTGGTGGGCGGATACCTCTCCGACGCCAAGATGTTCTACTGCGCCTCCTCGGCGGACATGATTAACGACCGGGCACTGATCGCCAGGCGCGGCAACAGCCCCCGAGACTGGGTGCGCGCGGGAGGCTTTGACGGGCGCACCTTGACCCACGGCCAGTGGGCGCACGTCTCCTCGACCAACGCCTCCGGCACGTACGGCGGCGGTACCCTGGTGCAAGCCGTGGTTCAGGGGCACTACAACTATCAGCTCATGCCCGTGACCAACGCCGGGGCGGCCGAGCGCCCGATCTGCTACACCGCGCCGTACCGCTACGTGGCAAACGAGGTCTGGGTGCCGGTATTCAAGACCGACAAGCAACTGGGCGGGCGCGCGCTGGCCAGCGACACCTTCTCCTCGGGCATCCGGACGAACATCAGCGGTCCGAGCAATCTCGACGACTACTTCGACAACGGGCCGGGCAACGCGCCGGTAGCCTGCCCGGCGGCGGACAAGGCCCGCTCCGAGGGATTGATGGGCTTCGGCGCCTTTGCACATCGCGACGGTTATAACGTCCTCTACGGCGACGGCCACACCGCCTGGTTTGCCGACAGTGAGCAGCGCCTCGTGTACTGGTGGAGCTATCTGGCCGGACTGTCCTGCGGCGGGCTGGAGTTTCACGGCCCGGGAATCATGTCCTTGCGCGATAAGAGCTTCAGCGGCTGGGGCCAGAACTATGACCAGGGCAAGGGCGCGCGCAAGATCTTTCACCTGATGGAAGTAGCGGCGGGGATTGACGTGAACGCGCCGCGCTGGCCGGGATACACGGGAAACGAGCAATAGCCCGAAGATCCACTCGTCCCGTCGGACGGCGGGGCGGGCGGCATTGAGGATGATCCATGGTCGCAGGCGACTTGCGGCGCGCCGGCGCAGCGTCCTTGGCGGCGCTGGCCCTGGCGGCCGCGGCGTGGGGCGCGGAGCCTTACCGGCGCTTCGTCGAATGCGAGGAGATGACGGTCGAGGGGAAGGGCTACGTCGTTCGCAACGACGCGCGCTACAGCGGCGGCGCGCTCGTGCAGGGCGGGTTTGGCGACGAGGCCTCGTCGGCGAAGGGCGGACGGCTGGCCTTCAAACTGGAACGGACGCTGCCGGCGGGCCGCTACGCCCTCTGGTTGCGCATCAAGGCCACCGGCGACACGGCCAAGGGTCCGGCCGAGGTCGAAATCGAAGCCGCGCTCGGCGCGAGCCGCGGGACGGTCTCCGTCAACCGGCGCAGTCCCAAGTGGCACGACTCGGCGGCGGTCATCGAGGCGCGCACGCCCTTCGATACGGTGACGCTGGCGGTGCGCACGCCCTCGCAGCCGCTCTGGCTGGACCTCTTCTTCCTCTCCTCCCGGCCCGAGGACGTGAGCTACGATCGGACGTTGAAGCTCTGGCGGCTCAACGACCTGAAGGTCCCGGGCATGGACGCCGAGGCGGCCCCCGCCCTCGATGGCGGCCCCGAGCCTCCCAATTGGCTGGCCAATGGCAGCTTCGAGGTCGGGCCGGGCAACTACGACTGGTCGGCGCGCTACCAGCAGTGCTACGCTTTCCGCCCGGAGTTCTGGGATGAGACGCAGGGCGCGGAGGGACCGCGGAGCCTTGCGCTCAAGCTCTTCCCCTATGAACGTCGTTGGCGCGAGGACGACCCCGCGCTGCCCACGCAGTTCAACCTGATGCACCGCGTGCTCAAGCTGCGCCCCAACGCGACGTACTTCTTCCGGGGGTTGTTTCGCTCCGACGCGCCGGTGACGCTGACGGCCTCGGCGGTCATGGCGTACTTTGACGACGACGCAACGGCCGCCAAGGCGCCGCCGATCGGGACGGCGCGCGCGGAGATCGGCCCGACCTGGACGCCGCTGGAGATGCGCCTGAAGACCGGCGACAACCCGCCCGGGGTCTATCTGCAGTTCCTGGCGCAGGCCAAGGGACCGGCCACGCTGTGGATGGACGGTCTGATCCTGTCGGCGGCGAAACCGGAGGGGTTCGTTCCGGCGGCGGAGGTCGAGGTCGGGGCACACTGGACGGCCCCCGGCAAGGTCTTCTACCTCGACGAGCCGGCCCTCTTCACCCTGCTGGCCTGGTGCGCCCCGTCGGCGCGCGAGGCGGCGGAGGTGCGGTTGCGCGCGCGGGTGATGGACTACGGCGACGCCGTGGTGCAGGAGGAGGTCACGGCGGGCTGGCGCGTGACACCGGGGAAGACGGAACGCCGCGTGCTCGACGTGAACCGGGGAAAGAGCGGCGTCTTCCGGCTGGCGCTCGACGGCGAGGCGCGCGTGGGGGGGCGCACCGTGGCGTTGCCGCCGCAGGAGTACGTTTTCTGCCTCCTGCCGCGCCCGCCCAGGCAGATGGCCGGCACGCTGGGAGCTTACATCACCGTGGCCCCCGAGCCGATCGAGATCATGGCCCGCGCGGGCATTCGCACCACGACCACCCTGAGTTGCTCGAACGAACTCCTCCAGGTCTGGTCGAAGATGGAGCCGGAACCGGGGAAGTTCATCTGGGCGGACCAGCGTGTGGCCCACGCGGCGGCGCACGACATGCGCATCCTGGCGAATCTGGACCTGGCAATCTCCCGCGGGCGCGGCGCGATCCCACGCTTCGCGCTCGATCCGGCCGACCCGGAGGACGCCTTCACGGCGACCGGCGCGCGCATGAAGGAGAAGGTGCGCTTCTCGAAGAAGGCGTGGGCGAGCTTCGTCGAGAACGTCACGCGACACTACCGCGGGAGCATCCGCGACTGGCTCTTCATTGACGAGCCCTACCACTACTTCAAGGCGTCGGAATATGCCGAGTTGCTCAAAGTCTCCTTTGCCGCGGCCAAGCGGGGCAATCCCGACTGCCGGGTGCTGACTCACGGCGGCTACTACAGCCACTGGCTGCCGGCCCTCGAGAAGGCCGGGGCGGTCGGGAGCTTCGACGGGATCAGCGACTACGCGCGCACCCCCGAGCAGGGCCGCCTGCTGCGCGAGTTCGCCGCGCGCCACGGCAAGTTCGTTCGCAACGTCGAGTATGGGTGGCACGCCAGCCGCTATCAGTGGATCGAGACCCCCGATAACCCCGGCAATCGCCGCAAGCCCTGGTGGCCCGGGAACACGGAGAGCGTGGTGGCCGGCGCGCTCGCGGCGATGTGCTGGGCCGGCGGCGAGGGCTTCGGACGCTACGATGCGCGCTATCCCGGCGGCGACTTCACCCAGATTGACAAGTTCAAGTCGCTGTTCGAGTACGACGGCGCGCTGAAACCCCCGGCGGTGGCGTACGCGATCGCCGCGCAACTGGTTGACGGACTGCGCGGGGTTAACGCGCCCGACCTGCATCCCCGCCTGGAGACCTTCCTGCTGGCCGACGACGCGCGATGGGTGCTGGCCTTGCGCGCGCGGGAGGGAGCGCTCTTCGAGGCGCGCCTCCCCCTGCTGCCGGGGGTGCGCGCGCTGGACCTGATGGGCAACCCGCTGCCGGCGGACCGTCCGGCGCTGATATCGAGCGCGCTGGTTTACCTCGCCGGCCCAAGAGAGGCGCTCGACGCCGCACGAGCCGCGCTGCGGGCGCTGGAGACCTCGGACTTTGCGCTGATCGAGGCAAAGTCCGCGTTGGACGAGCGGACCGGGCACTACACGTTGCGCGTGACCGTTACGAACCCCCGAAAGACGCCCCTGGCGGCCGGCAGCGTGCTGGCGGTGGCCGATCCCGGGGGCGGCTTCGGCACGGTCACGCTGCTGCGCGATGTCCCTGCGCCGCAGTTCACCCTGCCCGAACTCAAGCCGGACGGGCGCTTCGATGCGGAGTTCGCGCTGAACCGTTACCGGGGCGACGTCTTGCGCGCGCGCCAGGCGCTCGTCACGTTGCGCCTGCCCGACGGACGGACGCTGCGGCGGCGCGTGCCGGACCTTTACGGCGTCTCTGCGCCCGAACCGGCGGTCGAAGAGCCTGCGCCGGGGGGCGGCGGGGACTAGCTGTCCGGTGTTACCATCAAGGAGAGCGCATGAAGAGCATCACCGTTTGTTGCGTCGTCGTGGCGGCGTGGGCCCTGGCGGCGCTGTCGCTCAGGGCCGCGCCGGTGGCGGAGATGGGCGCGGTCGTCGTCAAGGCCGGGCCGCTCGTCGAGCCCTTTCGCAGGACGGGGGAGTTGCGGATCGGACTGCTGGTCGAGAACCGGGGCGACCGGGAGGTCGAACTGCGGCTGGCCGCCACGGCGGTGCGCTGCGCCGACGAGAAGGAGCGGGTGGCCTACCCTGAGCGAACGGTGTCGCTGGGACCGAAGTTCAGCGGCGAGAAGACCGTCACCGTACCGGCCGGCGCGCTGAAGGAATGGTCCGCGCAGACGCCGGAGCTGTACCGGCTCGAGCTGGAGATCACCGGCGCGGGGCAGACCGCGCGGGCGCAGGCGCGGTTCGGCTACCGCCAGCTCTGGGTCGAGGAGGGGCGCTTCCTGCTCAACGGCAAGGCCGTCTTTCTCCGCGGCGGCAACCACAACGGCCGTCGCACCCCCGAAGAGATGCGCCTGGCGAAATGGGCGAACATCAATGCCGACACCGTGCGCGGCGGATATGCCGCCATCGTCGGCACGCTCGATCTGGCCGACACGGCGGGGCACTACAACGTCTGGTGGGTCGCGCCGGACAAGCGCGAGTTCCTCTACCAGAGCGCCGCGACCAAGGACAAGCGCGAATTCCTCGCGGGGAACCACCCCTCGGTGGTGGCCTACTCGTATTACGGGCCGGTCTTCATGCCCGCGCCGGCGGGGCACCCCATGCAGATCGGGTGGGTCATCACGCCGGAGCAGTACGAGAAGGAGGAGGCGTGCGTCCACGCGCGCGCGATCCAGGCGCTCGACCCCACGCGGATCGGCTGCTATTACCAGCGGGGGCTGGGGGCGCAGTTCCGGTCGCTGATGTGGGACCTTTCGTGGGGAACGCACGCGCAGGAGATGGAGGAGTGGCTGAGCTACTGGGCCGGAAACCGCGGCAAGGTCGAGCCCTTCTTTGCCCAGGAGTTCGCGCTGATGCGGATGGGGTCGCACATGGTCAACTACGACCGGCACTTCGGCCGCGCCTGTCTGGTCGAGCAGTTCGCGCGCTACATCGGCGACGAGGCTTACCGTCTCGCCGGCGAACCGGACACGATCAAGAGCTGCCGCCCCGGCGTGCGCTACCCCGACAACGAAGTCCGGACCGACCTCTTCTTCCGGCAGAAGGAACACATCTACGGACGAGTGATGCCCGCGTGGCGCACGTGGGGCAACGGCCACATGCTCCTGCACGTGGACGGGCACACGAACATCCTTCCTCCGCGGCCGATTGACAAAGAGCGCCAGCGTCAGACCTCGCCCATGGCCGACATCTGCCGACGCCTCTTTGCCGAGCGCTTTTTCTGGCTGGCGGGACCGGAGGAGGACTTCGTCAGCAAGGACCATGCCTTCCGCCCCGGAGAGGCGGTGTCGAAGAGCGCGGTCTTCATCAACGACTCTCCCTCCGACGCGCGCGTCGCGGTGGCCTTCACGGTGACGGACGCCGCGGGTCGTCAGGTGGCCGAAGGGGGCGGCCCCCTGGAGGTGCGACAGGGCCGGGTGGGGTTCTTCCCGGTGCGCTTCCCCGCGCCGCACGCGGCGCAACGGAGCGCCTTCGTCCTGCGCGCCACCTGCGTTGATGAAGCGGGCGCGCGCTACACCGCCGACCGGGAGTTCGAATTCCAGGTTCATCCCCCCGCCCCGAACGCGGCGCCGGTCGAGGCGTGGCTGATTGACGACACGGGCGACACGGCGCGCGCGCTCGACGGCCTGGCCCGCCTGAAACGCCTGGCCGCGCCGGAGGAACTGGACGCCGTGCGCGCGGGGCTGCTGATCGTGGGGCGCAACTCCTACCTCACCGCCGCGAAGTGGTTCCGCGAGCGCGACATCCTCCCCGCCATCGAGGGGGGGCTGAACGTCGTCGTCCTGGCCCAGCGCAACCGGCACGTGATGGGCCTGCAAACCGAAAACTTCAATCTGCGCGAGGCCTTCATCCGCCGCGCCGACTCGCCGTTGACGGCAGGGCTGGCCGATGCCGACCTCCGCGACTGGCGCGGGCGCAGCGCCATGCTGCCGGACTACCCCTCCTTCGATACCGAGAGCCTCTGGTACACGGCGGGCTACTCCTACCAGGGCCAGATGAACCGCTTCCGCCAGCGGCGAGCCTGGCACTGGACGAACAAGGCGATGGTGAACACGTTCACCTTCGAGAAGCCGCAGTTCGGGAACTATCGCATTCTGCTCGACGGCGGCTTCGACCTGCTCTACACGCCGTTGGTCGAGTTTCAGGCCGGAAAGGGGCGCATACTGCTGTGTCAGCTCGATCTGGTGGAGCGATGCGGCATGGACCCTGTGGCCGCGCTGCTGGTGCGGCGCATCCTGGCGGAATACTCGCGCACGGAGGCGCGGGCGCTGACGCCGGTGGGCGCGGTCAGCCCCGCCGCCGCCGCCGCGCTGGGAGAACTGCGCATGGCCACGGCCAAGGGACTGACGGGCGGGGTCGCCTTCCTGCTCCCGGCGGACCTCGAAGCCATCCGGCCGGAGGAACTCCGGGCCTACCTGGATCAAGGCGGGAATGTCGTCACCACGCTGGCCACCGCCGAGCAGGCGGCGCGGCTTCCGGTCAAGGTGGAGTTGGCGGCGCGCGAACTCTTCAACCCCGCCCTGCCGGCCGATCCGGCCTTTGCGGGGCTGGGAATGAGCGACCTCTATCTGCGCGAGGTGCAGAAGGGGCCGTTCATTGCCGCCGTCGCGGGCGCACCGGCGGTTGTCAGTCCCGACGGGGTTGCCGCGGCCGTCTCTGTGGGCAAGGGGAAGCTCGTCATCTTGCAGATCGCCCACGACCGGTACGTCGGCGCGGAGGGCTTCTGGGAACGGTCGAAGGTCATCCGCCTGTGGGTGACGGTGTTGAGCAACCTGGGCGGCTTGAGCACGGTTCGCCCCGACCCGACGGGCGTGTCCTCCTTCGGGTTGCCGGAGGAATGGCTGGCCGGGTATGCTGAGCGCGTGCCGAAGAAGGGCTTTCCCCGGCTGGCGGAAAGCCCGCTGTATCAGCAGCCCGCGCTCGATTGGGACCCGGAGTCGCACGTGGCGTTCTGAGCGTGAGCGGCAGACCCTCGGCGCGGAAAGGAGACAGGCCATGAAACGGCGCTGGCTGGCGGTGGCGGCGGCGGTCCTGCTGGGCCTCGGCGGGGCGCAGGCCGGCGGACTCGACGAGACCAAGGCGACGCTATGCATCGGCATCTACGTTAACCCCATACCCGGCGAGAACACCGAGGGCTGCGGCTTCGAGGGGATGAAGATGGCCCTCGAAGAGGAGGGCTACGAAAAGGTCGCCTACGTCAAGGATCTCGACCCGGCCAAGCTCGGCGGGATTGACGTGCTGCTGATCTCCTCGGTCAAGCGTTATCCCAAGGCGTGGGACCTGGGGCAGGTGAAGACCTGGCAGCGCCAGTGGGTCGAATCGGGCAAGGGATTGGTGCTCTTCCACGAATCGGTCGGCTGGCGCGCCCCGGCGTTCAAGGAGATGCCCCCCTTCCCGGAGATCGGGCGCGGCGTGGCGCTGGGGGCAAAGGGCGACCTGTGGGCGCCGGTCCAGCGCACGGACATGGTCCCCGCCGAACGGGATCACCCCATCACGCGGACGCTGCCGGCGGCCTTCAAGATGCAGTACGACAGCGCGCCCATGCTCCCCGGGCCGCAGGGGCGCGCGCTGGTGCTCCTCAAGCGCGAGGCCGTGGTGCGCGGGGCGGACTATACGCTGGACAAGGACTACGCCGCGCTGATCGTGGGGACCCTCGGCAAGGGACGGGTGGTCCTCTTCGGCCCGCTGGCCGGGCAAGCCCTCAAGCCGCGCGAGATGGAAAGGCCCCCTACCGGCGGAGAATTGCAGATGATGCTCAACTCGATCCTGTGGGCTGCGGGGAAGCTGTAATGGGGAGACCCGGCGTGAGGACGCTGACGGCGGTGATCGCAGCGGCGCTCTGCGGCGCGGCCCTGGGCGCGGCGGACATCGGCATCTACTACCGGCCCAGCGCCGACAAGACCGAGTTCGTCTATGGACATGAAGGGATCAAGGTCGCGCTGGAGGAGAATGGCTACGAGGAGCGCGTGGCGTATGTGCGGGAGCTGACGCCGGAGGCCCTGCGCGGCTTCAAGGTGCTAATCGTGCCGTGCGTGTACGGTTATCCCCGGGCCTGGCCGGAGGAACGTGTACGCGAGCATCTCCGCAACTTCGTCGAGGCGGGCGGGGGCGTGTTGCTGACCAACGAGTCGGTCGGCTGGCGCAGGGGAATGGCGCAGCGGCCCCCTTTCCCGGAGATCGGGACCGCCGGCGGAAAGGGAGACCCGTACTTGGACGGAGCGACCTCCGGCGTCGGTCCGAGCACGGCGCGCTACGTCTCCCTCACCGTGGCCGACAAGGCGCACCCGCTGGCGGCCAAGCTGCCGGAGGAGATCGCCAAAGTGCTGTTTGACATGCCCGACGTCGCGCCCGGCCCGCAGGGCCGCGCGGTCCTGACCCACAGCGGGCGCGCGGCAGGGGCGGTGGTCGCCGGCGAGATGGGCCGCGGCCGCGTGGTCCTGGCGGCCCCGGCGCTCGGGCTCGGCCCGCGCTTCATGGAAACCCCGCCGTCCGGCGCGCAGTTGCAGTTGTTGCTGAACTGCGTGCGGTGGCTGGGCAGAGAATAGGAGGAAGGCCGTGGCGCGTCCGGTGCGAGTGGTGGCCGTCTCGATGGCCCGCGGGCTGCGTCGCGCGCAGTGCCGCCAAGACAACTACGATTACATCGCGTCGGTCTTCGAGGATGCCGCGCCGCTGCACCCGGACCTGGTGGTACTGCCGGAAGTCTTTGCCGTGTCGGACCTTCCGGAGCGGATGTGGTTGCCGGGGCCGGACGCGGAGTTCGTCTGCGGCCTGGCGCGCAAGTACGGCGTCAACGTCGCCGGCTGCATTTTCGACTGGCGCGCCGATGGCTGCTACAACACGACCCTCCTCGTCGGGCGCGACGGCGCGGTCGTCGGACGCTATGACAAGGTCCACCAGACCGAACCGGCCCTGGCGCGCGGCGGACGTTGCGGGGCCGCCGACCATGAGCCCGTCGCCATGGACATAGGGCGCGTGGGTGTGCGGACCTGCTTTGATGCCAACTGGCCGGAGGAGTGGGGGCGATTGGCGGCGCAGGGGGCGGAAATCATCCTCTTCCCCTCCGCTTATCCCGGCGGACGGGTGCTGGAATCGCTCGCCCTGTTGTACCACGTGCCGATTGTGGCCTCAGTACAGATGATGCCCGCGGGCATCCTCGACGGCGCGGGGCGGTGGCTGGCGCGCACAGACCGCTTTTCCTGGTGGGTGTCGGCGACGCTCGACCTGGAGCGGACGGTCTTCCACTGGGACTTCCAGGGGGAGAAACTGCGCGCGGTGCGGGCCAAGTACGGCGCGCGGGTGCGTATCGAGACCTTTGGAGAGGAGGCATGGTTCGCCCTCGAACCGGCCGCCCCCGACGTGAGCATTCCCGAGATCGCGCGGGAGTTCGGGCTGGTCACGCACCGGGAGTATATGGCGCGCGTGGAGCGGGTTTGCGCGCGCGGAGCCGGTGTCTGAGCGACGGGGACAACTAACCGCTTCGCCTGCGTCAGGCCGGGCGTGCGCGCGAAGAGGGAGTTGATGTGCGGGGCATGGAAATGTTCGAAGGTTCAATCGCCGGCGAGACGGCCGACGCCGTCACGATCGAACGTGACGCGCCGGCAGCGGCTGACCCGTAGCGTGCTGCCCGTACTGACGACGCCGCTGCGGAATTCGGCGCCGCACAGCGCACCGAGGAGCCCTCCGCCGTGGACGGTAATCCGGCACCCGCGCCGGCCCTTGTAGTGATAGATTCCCTGCAAGTCCGGACCTGTGCCGGTCCGTTCGAAGCGCCGGACGCGGAAGCGCCGTCCGCCGATCCATATTGAACATCCGGGCTGGACCGCTTCCATCATGGGCGTGGCGGTGAAGAAGGTGTCGGGCGATAGCACTTCGGTCACGACCCCGCCCCCGCCGATCAATCGGGCATGGTCCGCGTCCACCCAGAGCATGGCGCCCTGCGCCCGCTTCACACAAAAGACGTGCTGCGCCGGGCCGGACTGAACGGTCACGATTTCGCCGACCAGAGCAGCGGCGTCGGCCAGAGGGCGGTCCAGGCGCAGACGGTTCTCCAACTCAAAGGTCTCGACCACGCGGCGCGCCATGCCCGGCGGGACTGGCACGGACGCGCCCGGCAGTTCCAGGCGGCTGCCTCCAAAAGCGACAACCTCCCGCAGGCGTCCGCGCGCGTCATACCGGGCCAGCGCAAGGGAGGCGTCGGTGGCATAGTCCTCCCACTCCACCCCGCCCTTGCCCGGCGCGCCACACAGGACGATATCGTAGCCCCCGGCATGGTTCACGCGCAGAACCTGACCGGAGGGACCGCTGAACAGGTATTCGACCGACCGGACGACGCCGTCGTTCCCTGGCGAAAGGACGGCGATAAAGGCGCTTCGCCCGTCGCGCGGCCTACGCCGGACGATCATCGTCCGCGCCTTGCGCAACCGCTCCGGGTCAGCGTGCCACGCGTGGCCGCGCAGCACGGGATAGCGCCCCGACACCAGTCGGTCGCCGCGCTCCGCCGCAATGAACGCCTTCAGTTCTCCCCCTTGGTGTATCTTCCACAGCGCCTCTGCCACGAGACGGTCCTGCCGGACGACGCCCTGCGCCATGTCGTCAATGAACCGGTAGCCGTTTTCGCCTTTGACTTGTGCGCGGGACAATTGCTCCGCACAGGCGTACTCTGTGCGCGGGCCGGCGAGCGTGCCTGGGACGGACTTGAGTGCCACGCCCTTCACGCGGCATTCGTTGCCGTTTCCCATCAGTGCGTAGTCATGTTGTCTTCCCCCGCGGACGTGGAAGAAGTCCGCGACGTAGCACTTCTTCGCGCCGACGCGGACCAGCGCGGACAAGCGCCGGTACTCGTGGACGCCCGCGTAGCACTGCGGCGCTTCCGCCTCGACGACGGAGCAGGACCGCGTCACGTTGAACCGCAACAGCCGCCCCGCCGGCGCGTCCGGCCACGCGCGCTGATTCCGCTTGTCCACCACAACGGTGTTGTGGCTGGCCGTCCGGTTCATCCAGACGTGGCGCATGACGTGCCCCGCCCCCATATACCCGAGGTCAAGCAGCATCTCGCGATCTTGGCTGAAGAACTGGATGGCCAGTTGGTCCGCGTGGCTGTGGAACTGGCGCGGCTCGTCCCAGGACATGTGAAGGGAAGTCCCGCCGCAGCGCAACGCCGCGAACCCGCTGCCCACCACGGTCGGGCGCAGCCGCGGCAGAATGCCCCTCTTCGGCAACCGTCCGCCAAAGAGGAAGTAGTTGTCGAAAAAGATCCGGTCCGCGCCCATCTTCTCCGCCCGCTCGCGCCCTCCGCCGCGCGCCAGCAGCCCGGCCGCCCTGTCGCCGGCCCATCGCGACTCACACAGACGCCACGCCGCGATGTGAAGGTTGGCCGACATGTCCGCCAGCGAGTCGCCGAAGGAATCATTCTCGGGAATACCCCGCAGGTCCGCGCGCACGAACCGGTCGAATCCCCGCAACGCCGTTATGTATCGGCCCAGCGACGCGCGCAGATTCAACGCCCCCGGCGACGGCGTCGGCTGCAACCACGGCGAAGGGCGGTAGCCGACAGGATCGCTGTATCCGCGAAGCGCCAGCATTCCCGGCAGGACCACCTTCAGCGCGTGTACGTGATAGGAATACGTGTTTTCAAAGTACATGCCGTCCGAACCGTAGGCATTCTCCAGAAACTGGCGGATGCCCGCCGCCCCGTCGAGTGCCTCGTGAATCAGATCGGGACCGGAAAGCACGAAGCGTCCACCGCACAGGTCCCTTACGCGCAAGTGCGTCCCGAAGAGACGCCCCGCCAGGACCATGGACGAAAGATAGTCCCCGAAGGAGTTGTGGAACCGGTTGTGCATGAAGAGCAGTTTGTTGACGACGAACCCTTCCAGTGCTTCGCGGACGTAACCGTCGCGAATCAACTCCACGTCATCACGGGTGAACAGCGACGCGTCCTTCACCGCGTCATAGGCCATCAGCGCGTGCTTCAGGAGCACGGCTTCGGCCCACTGCCACAGGCGCGTACGATACGCAAAGGTGGCCTCGGGGAAGTCGTACTGCCGCACTTCGGCGCGGACGCCCGCCCCGCTCGGAGCATTGACCGCGTCATGGAGCATCGGCCAACCCCCATAGACGCGGCCCATCTGCCGCAGCGCCGCCGCTACCGGTTCGGCATATCGCGCCTCCCCCGTCAGCAGCCAGGCTATCGGCAAGTGGGAATGGAATATCTCGACCGCGCGCATGAGGCGATGCCCCCGCGCCACACCGCTGAAGTAGTAACGCAATCCCGCCGGCGACAGATAGTACGGATACTCCCGTCCGCCCACGACGTCCTTGTGCGCCTCCGGGAACCGCGCGCTCGGAAAGACCTCCCCGCAGTGGTTACAGTGGAGCGCAAGAGGACTTGCGGTCGTCCACCCGCACCAGCGGTCCACCCGCGAACACGCCGGGCACGCCGCCGACACCCACGCCGGACTCAAAGGCCGGTCCGCCTCGATCCATGATGCCGGCGCGGCGGACCGGAGTTGCTCATCGGCCTGGCGGATGAGCGCCCGCGCCTGGTCGCCCAGTGCGCCCGGTTGCGTCAACCGGCGTCGGGCCGAACGGATTTCCCCTGCGGAGAAGAAGAGCGTTCCGCGGACAGGTGTTCCGGTCTTCATCGCGCCACCCCCGCGGCGCGCGGCTCCGCAAACTCGAACTGTTCATGGCGCGGGTATCGGCCCGGCGTTCCCGTCGCCGGCTCCGTGCCACGCAACACCGGGCCAAAGGCGTCGCGGAACATGACGTTGCGGTGTCCGCTCGCGGGATGCCCGCGGCCGGACCACTCGTAGGCCGGAAGAGCGACGAACTTCCCCGGCGCATCGGCGGCGTCAATGACGCGACAGTACTCCGCGTACTCCGCGTCGGTCATGTGCTCGCCGTGGTCGGCCACGGCGATGAAGTCGTGCTTCGCCTCGCGCCGAGTCCAGGCCAGCTTATCCGGCAGGTCCACATTATTGGGGCGGCCGCAACGGGAGTAGTTGGTGTGGACGTGCAGATCGCCGAAGAAGGTCTTTGTCCCCTTCGCGAAGAAGTCCGGCGTCCCTGCGACTTCGAGGCGGTTGCCCTTGTGGTCTTCGAGGGGCGGGTTGGACCAGTTCGGCACGTCGGGCGGACGGGAAATGACGGCGGGGGGCATCCGGGGTCCTTCACTCAAATGCGGGCAGGAAGTCGGCCTGGAGTTTGAGCATCTCGTCGAGCATCTTCTCCGCGCGGACGATGCTGTCCACGTTCGGGTCGAGCAGGAGCGCCTGAAGGAGCCCCTTGCGCGAGCGCGTGCGGTAGGCCTCTGTCAGGAGTCCGTGAATGGTGAAGTGCGGACGCATGAAGGCGGCGAAGGTCTCCGGAACCTCTCCCACCGCGATGGGATGGATTCCTCCGGCATCCGCGCGCACGGGCACCTCGACGACGATGTCGCGCGGGAGATTCGCGATGTAGCCTTCGCGGTTGAGCGCGTTTACCGCCGGGCGCTCCGCGTTACGGTCGAGTTCAATGTCACAGATGATCGGCGTCGTCAGTTCCTCGCTGCGCTTGAGCAGCAGCGGATCGTTCGCGGGGCGGCGACCCTCGGCGTACTCGACCACCAGGTCCGGCGTTGGCGTCTCGACGGAGCGCACGGGTTTGCACTCGCGACCGTACTTCCACAACGCGCCGTGGAACTCCGACCCGAAGGAGAGGTACTCCCCGGTGTGGTCGTCGGAGGGGAAGGTGAAGATGCCGAAGATTTCGGCGAACTTGCGGAAGAGCGGACCGACCTTGCCGGAGGCGTCTGCGGCCGCCCTGGCGACGGCAAGCGGCAGCAGATTCTCCCCCGTGGCGCGGTCGCGGCAGCGCAGAATGCAGTAGAAATGGTTCATGCCCGCGGAGACGATGTCCAGCGACTCCTGCGGACGACCGGTGTACTCGGCCAGCTTCTTCAACGCCGGGAAGACGCCGTGGCAGAAGCCGTAGGCATTGACCGCTGTGAGATGCTTGATCGCGTGCAACACGCGCGCCTCGGGATTCGTGAAGTTCAGCACATACGCCTTGGGGCACAGCGCCTCCACGTCGCGGCAGATCGGCAGGACGAGTTCAAAGCTGCGCAGGGCGTGAAAGATCGCGCCGGGGCCGCCGTTCTCGCCGAGGACGTGTTTGAAGCCATACGCCAGCGGCACACGGTAGTCCTGTTCCCACAACTCCATCCGCCGCCGCGCCACGGAAATGATGACGTAGTCCGCGCCGGGGAGGGCGTCGCGCCGCTGGATATGCCCTTCGACGGCGATATCGGTCTCCGCCGCCACCCGCGCGCGGCGCGCCACGCGCATCATCGTCTCCAGGCGCGCTGCGTCTTCGTCCACCAGCGAAAAGGTCACCCCCCGCCCGCGCAACTCGCGGCAAAGGAGCACGTCCATGACCTGCTTGAAGCCGAAGGAACGGCTCCCGGCTCCGATCAGGACGATCTTCATTCCATCCTCCCGCGCAGGGTCTCAGTGCAGCGTCCCGGTTCGTTCTGTGCGCGCGTCATGGCGTCGAGGGTTTTCCAGCTTTCCAGAAGCAGCGGGCGTCGCCCGGGTATGGGCGGTTCCGCACAGGAATCACACCCTGCCTCTCGAGAAGAGATGCGGAAAGTATCTGAACTATTCAGGCTATCGTGGGCATGGTACCATCGGGGGCAGAAGCGCGTCAAGGTCATGTCGTAACACGCCAGGCTGCATAGTTCACTTGACTTCACGCTGCCGACCGCCATAATGGGGGCTTGGATACTCTATTGGAAGGGAGTTTGCAGATGCCGCCCCCGAACATCCTCCTCATCACCACCGACCAGCAGCGTTTCGACGCGACCGGCGGCCGGACTTCCTCCGCACCCCTCACTACGACCACCTCTGCCGCGACGGCATCACGTTCACCTCCGCCTATTCCGACTGCCCCCTCTGCGTTCCCGCCCGCGTCAGTATCATGACCGGCAAGCTCGCGCAGGACCACGGCATGCTCGGCAATGGGCCCACCGATCGTGTCATGGGACGCATGGAGACGCTCCCTGCCGTGCTTCGCACCCTCGGCTACCAGACCGCTGCCATCGGCAAGATGCACTTCACCCCCGAACGCGCGCGCCACGGCTTTGACGAGATGGTCCTGCCCGCCGACTACTACCGCCGCATGGCGCTCTCCGGATCGCCCCTCCAGCCGATGCGCCACGGTCTGGGGCAGAACGAACTCTACCCCGGAATGGCTACCGTGCCGGAATCGCAGACCCTCACCTCCTGGATCGCCGAACAGTGCGTCGAGTACGTCCTTGATCGCCGCGATCCCACCGTCCCCTTCTTCCTGTGGTGCTCCTTTTCCAAGCCGCATCCACCGCTCGATCCCCCGGAGCCGTACTATTCGATGTACCGCAACTGCTCCATTCCCGATCCCGTCGCCGGCGACTGGGCGGCGCCGGGTCGCGCGCCCGCCGCCTTTGAGCGCATGCGCCAGCGCCAGTCCTACGACCGCATCCCTCTGGCCGTGCTGCGCGAAGCCCGCGCCGCCTACTACGGACTCATCACGCAGATTGACTACAACATGGGCCGTATCTTCTCCGCCCTGCAGGACATAGGGATGTTCAACGACACTCTCATCCTGTACACCTCCGACCACGGCGAGTACCTCGGCGATCACCACTCCGGATCCAAGTGTTTCTTCCACGAATGCTCCGCGCACGTTCCCTTCGCGCTGAAGCCGCCGACATCCTGGGACCGCCGTTGCGCCGGCGCACGGCTGTCGCACCTCGTCACGCACGCGGACATCCTGCCCACTCTGGTCGCGGCGGCGGGCGGCGCGCCCCCCGCCGGGTGCACGGGAATGGACCTGATGTCACTCGCCCGCGGCGAACGCGCGCCTCGACCCTACCTCGAATGTATCGCTCCCCCGGACGGCGAACGCGGACACCTTTCCATCACCGACGGCCGATGGAAATACTCCTGGTTCCCCGAAGGCCCCGCCGAGCAGCTTTTCGACCTGGCCGCCGACCCGCGCGAACTGCGCGACCTCGCCGGCGCGCCGGAACACCAGGAGAAGCGCCGCGAGTTGCAGCGCGAGATCATCCGACGCCAGCAAGCCCGGAACTCCTCCTTCGTCGCCGACGGACGGCTGCTTGGCCGCCCTGTGATGGGCGACACCGAGGCCGAGCGGCGCGCGAAGCCATGGCCGGGGTACCATACGGAAAGGTACGGAGTTGATGTCAGGCACTAGGCAGAGCCCGCGCTGCGTCCCGACGGACAAGGACCCCGTCGTCGTGGCGGGGGACATCCTGCCGGAATTGCGCGTTCAGTTCTGGGACTTCATGTCCCTTCCCCTCCTGCGGGAATTCCTCCACATCGCCTCGCGCGGCGACTTGGGGAAGATTGACTCCATCACCGGCGTCGGGCGCACCGACAACGGGCGCGCATACTCCTTCCGCTGGAAGCGCGGCGGCCATGCCCTCGTGCGCAAGTCCGCGCCGATTCAGAACGCCGGCCACGCCCGGATTGCGGGCCGGCTCGACTTCGAGACGATCAACCGCATCCGCAACTTCCCCCTCTTCCACCTCCGACCTGAGTTCAGGTACGTCGGCTGAATGATCTCATGAGCGTCGCCACACAGGTCAAGTGCCCCTTCTGCTACGCCTACGGCCCCGCCCGGCGCGGACCGGAGCAGGAGTGCGACGACTGTCTCCGCCGCTGGACGCCCGTTCCGACGCGCGAAGGCGCGGCCTTCTCCATTTCCGGCCGTCCCTGTCGCGTGACCGCCGCCGTCAACAACACTGTCCTGCCGCCGCGTCACGGCTTCGCCCACGAGTCCTTCCGCCACCCCGATCTCGCTCGCCTGCGGCGCAAGTACCGGCTGGGACGCATCGCGTCCGGAATCAACGCTGAGTTCGACCGCCAGCTCGCCCTGCGCGACTGGGTCTGCGCCGCCTGGGCGGCCGGCCAGCCGAGCGTTCCCTTCCCGCCCCTCGTGCACGAGGACCACGTGGACCGGATGCTCACCCTTGCCCGGCGCGAGGGCCGCGCCTACTTCTGCACCTACAAGGCCATGGCCTCCGTTGAACTCGCCTCCGCGTTCGGCTGGACCGCGCGCCTCGTCAACATCATGAAGCACATGGTCCACGAAATCTGGAGCAACGACTACAACAAGTGGGTGCTCCACGATTCGCTGTACAACATGCACTACGAGCGCGACCATCTGCCCCTCTCCGCGCGCGAGATTCGCGAGGAACATCATCGCAACGGCGCGCGAGGTGTTCGCGCGGTCTGGGGCCGCGGCCGCCGCGACCTCGGCCCCGCCCACTGCGCCGACTTCGCCTGGTACGTCGTTTACATGCACAACAACTTCTTCGACTTCCCGCCCGGCGACCACATCCATCCTCTGCTGATGCCCCGCGACCGCTGGAATCGCAACGGCCACTGGCGCCAGGGCGTCCAGATCACCCGGCGTCGCGGCGACAAGTACCTCTGCAAAGGTATGGTCGTCGAGGAGTCCGATCCGCGACAACTCGACTACAAGATCAATCAGACCGAAGTCTTTCTGCTGCAGCGCGAAGGAGCGTTGTGGGCGCGCTTCCAGCACAACATGCCGAACTACGGCGCGCTGATGACGCGCACGGACGGACACGCCTGGACGACGCACCGCAACTGCCGCAAGGCGGAAGTCCTGTGGCCATTGCGCGCGGGGACGAGCACCTTGGAGGCGCGCTGCGTCAACTCCGCCGGCGTGCCGGGGCCGCTCAGCGTCATTGCCGTCCGTAGCGCGCGATAATCCACGGCCTGAAGACGAACCTGCACTGCCACAGCGACCATCTCTCCGATCCGCCGGGGAAGCGGCCCCCCATCGCCTGTCCCGCGCGCGCCGACCTCTTCGCCACCA
Organism: Planctomycetota bacterium; assembly: GCA_022705425.1. GTDB lineage: Bacteria > Planctomycetota > Brocadiia > CAIUPP01 > CAIUPP01 > JAKJEM01. Next base: position 289 of record JAKJEM010000043.1, on the reverse strand, counting down.
ACGGCTTCGACGCGGTGAGCGTCACGGAGCACCGCCCGCAGTCTTCGGCTCCCGCCCCGGCCGCCACCGCGCGGGACGTGCGCCTGCGCGATAATCTCCGACTTCGATTCCTTAAGGAATACGGCGGCGCGGTTTCCTATGCCGTGCGCTCTCCCGCCTTATTGACCACTGCATAATCAATGTCCTATGTTAGGCGTAACGAGAGTGGGGTATGTTTGAGAAAGGCGCGGAGCAGGCGTTCCTTGCGCTGAAGGGATCGGGCGTGTCGCCGTGTCGAATGGGCGAGGTC
>JAKJEM010000042.1:27172-28325 GCA_022705425.1 Planctomycetota bacterium | reverse complement strand
GGGGCGTCTTCGTTGTAGAAGGCCTGGAGCCAGGCGTTGATCGCGTCGCGCCCGGCGCGGCGGGGGAAGTCGGGGGCGTCGCGGAACTCGATCGTCACCGGGCGGCGGGGCATGAAGAAGAGGCCGCTGAGCAGGAGGGCGCGCGCGCCGCGCCGCAAGACGCCGGCCACGTCCGGGGCGCGGCCGGAAATCCGGCTGAAGGCGCTGCCCCACAACCCCCTTGTGCGGACGAGGACGATGCGAATGTCGGGGATCGCCTCGAGGATGCGCTCCACGCCGCTGTTGCCGCGCAGGTCTTCGAGGTAGCTGCGATAGATGTGGCCTGCCGGGTAGAGCACGAAGTTGTCCCCCCGGCGGAGCGAGGCGATCATCTCCTGCACGGCGGCTTCGACCTCCGCGCGCGCGTGCGGGCCGTGCTTGGCGAGGTCGGGCATGGGCAGCACGCGGACGCGGCGCGCCAGCTCGCGAATGACGGGCCGGTCAATCTCGTCGCGGTCGGCCAGGAAGCGCGCCCCGAAGCGTCCGTGCAGGACCGTGCCCAGGATCACCGGGTCAATCAGCGCCGGATGATTGGGCAGGAAGAGGATGCCGCGGTCGCCCCGGGCGGCGACGTCGTCAAGCCCGGTTACCTGGATGCGGTAACGCAGGGCCAGCAGTCCACGGACGGCGATGCGGGCGATGGGGGTTAGCACAGGGGCCTCCGGCGGTGGACGGGGGGCGATGGACGGCGGACGACGGACGACGGACGACGGACGACGGATAACGGTGGCTCTCAGGGGGCGTCGTTCATCATGCGAGGTTTGATCAGGACGACGACGATGGCGACGGCGACGGCGGCGAGGCCGATCAGGGCGAAGGCGGAGGTGGGCAACATGTTCCGGTTCAGCGCATTGGCCACAGGGCCGGAGATAAGGATGGCGGCAAAGGCGGCGAAGTTGCCCGCCGCAATCACCGCGCCCTTCTTGTGGGGGGCGGGGCGCACCTGGATGAAGCTCTCGCAGGGAATGAGGGCCAGCCCGCCACAGACGCCGATCCCGCCGATGGTCAGGCCGATGAGGGCGTGTTGGCCCGCGCCGACGCCCGGCAGCGCGGCCATGAGCGCCATCAGGAGGCCCATACCTGCCGTGGCGGGCGCCAGGAGACCTCGCCAGTC
>JAKJEM010000042.1:0-27162 GCA_022705425.1 Planctomycetota bacterium | reverse complement strand
GGCGGGCGAGCCGCGCGGCCAGGACGCCGCCGATGGCGATTCCGATGAGTTCGGCGGCCAGGAAGGCGCTGGTCATGGTGTCGCTGACGCCGAGTTGGTCCACCCCCATCTTGTTGATGAGCAGGGCCTGGGTGGAGCCGGCGAACCAGATGAAGGCGTCGAGGGCGATGACGGCCGCCAGGGCGAAGTCGCGCCGGGTCATCCATAGCTCGCGCAGGGCGTCGAAGGGGCCTGTCCACGGGAAGGGCGCGGCGGGGGAGGCCGCCGGGCGAAGGGGCACCCAGAGGCTTGCGGCGAGGCCAAGCAGGGCGATGGCGATGATCGTGACGGCCACCGCAACGCGTCCGAAGGGAATCCCGGCCATTTCCGGCCCCTTCAGGTCGAGGGCGATCCCCGCCGTGGCGATGCCCAGGAGGATGGCGGCGGTGGTGGCGGCCTTGACGAATGCGTTGGCCGTGGGGACGTATTCGGCGGGGTACAACTCGGGGATCGAGCCGTTGAGCGCGGGGCTGAAGAAGGCCGCCCACGCGCCCATGAGTCCGAGCATCACCAGCACCAGGGTCATGTTCCCCGTGCAGATGCCGACGGCGCCGACGATCATGGCGCCCAGCTCAAGCGCCTTGGCGCCGACGACAATGCGCTGTTTCGGAAAGCGGTCCGCCAGCCAGCCGGCGTGTCCGGCGAAGATCAGGAAGGGCAGACAGAAGATGACCGTTGCCTGGCCCTGAAGGTCGCCCTTCCCGGCGCGGAGAGCCAGGAGCATGAGCGCCTGCTTGAAGAAGTTGTCATTGAAGGTCCCCAGGGCGTAGGTGGACGCCATGGCCAGGAACTTCCCGCGCGCGGCGCGGATGCGTTCTTTCAGGGCGGCTTCGTCCATGCCTCTCCTTCCGGCGCTTCGGCAGACATGGGCTCATTGTATCGGCTGGACGGCGCGGAGGAAAGGGGGCCTCGCCGCGTCCGCGGGGGCGCGCTTGACCTCGTCCCGTCCCTTCTCCATAATCATGGCACTGCTTCTTGCGGACGGAGGTCACTTTTCATGAGAGGTTCGCCATGTACCTGATCGGCAAGGAAGAGGCGCAAGCGGTCGCGCGCGTAATCGAGTCGGGCCAGCTCTTCCGCTATCGGGGGGGCGAAGGGGGCGAGTGCGACCGGTTCGAGCGTGAACTCTGCGCGAAGCTCGGGGCGAAGCACAGCCTGCTCCTGACGAGCGGCACCAGCGCGCTGATCTGCGCCCTGGTCGGCGCGGGGGTGGGCCCGGGCGATGAAGTCATCGTACCGGCCTATACCTTCATGGCGTCGCCCCTGGCAGTTCTGGCGGTGGGGGCGGTGCCGGTCATCGCGGAGGTGGACGATTCGCTGCTGATGGACCCCAGGGACGCGGCGCGCAAGATCACGCCGCGCACACGGGCGATCATGCCTGTCCACATGGTGGGTCTGCCGTGCGACATGGCGGCGCTGCTGCGGCTGGGGCGGAAGGGAAAGATTCGCATCGTGGAGGACGCCTGCCAGGCCGTGGGCGGTTCGTACAAGGGGCGGCGGCTGACGACGCTGGGGGACGCGGGGGCCTTCTCCTTCAACCAGTTCAAGATCATCAGCTGCGGCGAGGGGGGCGCAGTGATCACCAGCGACCGGCGCATCTACGAGCGCGCCCTGATCGCGCACGACGGGGGCTGCGCCTTCCGCCGCCATGCGGGGACGTTGAACGAGCCGATCTTTGCCGGGCAGACGATGCGCGCCTCCGAGGTTCTCGGGGCGATCATGCGCGTGCAGCTCAAGCGGCTCGACGGCATCCTGAAGCGGCTGCGCGCGCGCAAGGCGGCGATGACGTCGGTCCTCTGCGGCGGCAAGGGCTACGTCCTGGCGCCGGTGCACGACGCCGCCGGCGATTGCGGCGTACTGACGGCGGTCCAAGTGGAGAGCCTGGCGCGGCTGCGCGCGGTGCAGGGAACGCTCAAGGAGCGGGGGTTGTCCGCCTCGTCGCCGATTGACAGCGGCATGCACGTGTACAGCAACTGGGAGCCGATCCTTGCCCAGCGGGCGGCACACCACCCCGCCCTGAACGCCTTCCGGCTGACCGGCCGCCGGTACACCTACACGCCGGACATGTGTCCTCGAACGACGGACGTCCTGTCGCGCACGCTCTTCATCGCCACGCCCTTCAAGGACACTCTTCCCCGCGTCAAGGCTCGCGCGCGAGCCTTCCGCGCGGCGCTGGAATCGGTATAGGACGCCATGCCAGGAGACATGTTCGAGCACGAGCGCCCACCCCCGGCGCGGCTACCGTAGCGCCATGAACGCTCTCTCGGACCCATGCATTCCGGCGCGCACGGGAGAGGGTGGCGGAGGCCCGGGGAATCGGGTCTTCTGGAAGGCCGTGTCGCGGCGTTCGACGGGGGAGTCGCGCTGCAATGGTTGAGTCTGCCGAACCCCTCTGCAGCCATCCGAATCGGCGGCGCATTCAAGCGGCGATGCTGAGCCTCCTGTTCATGGCGCCGCTGGACGCCAGCGCCGTGAACATCCTCTTCCCGGTTCTCCAGCGCGAGTTCAACCTGCCGATCGAACGTCTGGGAGACATCGCGTGGGTCAGCGTGTCCTACCTGACGGTGATCGCGGGCCTGATGCTGCCGATGGGCCGGTTGGGCGACCTGTGGGGTTTCCGTCGGATGTACCTGGGGGGCGGGGCGCTGTTTGTAGCGGCGTCGGTGTTGTGCGCGCTGGCGTCGGGGTTGGGCTGGCTGATCGCGGCGCGGGCGTTGCAGGGGGTGGGGGCGTGCATGATGATGGCGCTGAGTCCGGGGATCACGACGGCGATCTTCCCGGCGAATGAGCGCGGGCGCGCGATGGGAATCGTGGCGATGACCGTGGCGCTGGGCTCGATTGCGGGGCCGTCGGTGGGCGGACTGGTGGCGGAAGCCTTCGGCTGGCGGGCGGTCTTCCTGATGAACCTGCCGGTGGGAGCGTTCGGGCTGTATTTCTGCGGGCGGACGCTGCCGGCGCTGGCGCCCACGGCGCGGGCGCGTCCGGACCTGCCGGGCGGGGCGCTGGCGGTTGTGGCGCTGGGGGCGCTGCTGTTGGCGGTGACGGAGGGGAACGCCTGGGGCTGGACCTCGATGCCGATCCTGGGACTGCTGGCGCTGGCGGCGGGGGCGGGTCTTGCGCTGGCGGCGCACGGGCGGCCTCGCCGATGCTCGACCCGGCCCTGTTGCGCCGGCGGGTGTTCCTGGGGGCGAACCTGGCGTCCTTCGCCAACTACACCGGGCAGATGTGCGCCTCCTTCCTCTTCCCGGTCTTCCTTCAGACGGGGCTTGGCTTCTCCGCCGCGCACGCCGGGTTGATTTATGCCGTCATCCCGGCGGCCATCGTCTTCATTGCGCCGGCCAGCGGGGCGCTTTCGGACCGCTTCGGCACGCGGCGGTTGTCCGTGGCAGGGCTGTGCATCGCATTGGCGGGCATGGGCGGAGCGACGGCGGCGGTGTGGGCGGCTTCGACGATGCCCCTGTCGCGGGGGGAGGTGCTGGCGTGGGCGCTGCCGGCCTTCTTCCTGGCGGGGGTGGGCGTGGCGGTCTTCCAGTCGCCGAACAACAGTGCGGCGATGAGCGCCGTGCCGCGCGAGAGCCTGGGCGTCGGCGGCGGGCTGCTGGCGGCGATGCGGAACATCGGCATGGCATGCGGCATGGCGATCGCCGGGGCAGTGGTGGGGGGGCACAGCGCCGCCACCGGCGCGGCAACGCAGAGCCCGGCGCTCTTCCGCAGCCTGGCGATGGGGCTTCTGGCGGGGACGGCCTTCGTCCTTCTGGCGTTGCTTTTCAGCCTGTGGCGCGATGACGCCCCTATCGCCAGGTCAGCCTCGGCGTGATGTGCGCGGGCCGCCGCAGGAACTCCCCGAACTCGATCAGCCAATCGTCCCCGGCCCGCCGTTCGCGCAGGGCCGCAAGGTGGGCGTCGAGGCTGGCTTCGTGAATGCGCAGCCACTCGATCTCGCCGGGGTCGAATCCACGGACGGCGTCGAGGCGTTCGATCATTTCCCGCAGCGCCCGAAGGCCGGGACGCACCTTTTCGAGCGTTGCCGCTGTGGCGGCCAATTCCTCGCGGAAGCGGGCGTCGTCGCGCCCCTGGGCCTCGGCGGCGGCATGGTAGCGGGCCTTGGCTTCATCGAGGATCTGGAGACGCTCGACGAGAATCCCGAAGGCGCGCGCAAGGGTCAAGAGGGCCTCCAGTTCGCCGTTGCGGCGGCGGGCCGTGCGGCGCAAGCGCTCCGCCAGAAGGTCGGCCTCCCCGGCGATTGCGGCGAAGCGCGCGCGCATGGCGTCGTTGAGGATGGGCCGCAGGTAGAGCCAGGGGTGGAAGGGCGACGGCTCCCAGACCTGCTGGTGGTTGTTGGGGGCGAGTCCCTCCGGACGGGCAAGGTTGGGGAAGGGGTCGGCGGCGCGGAAGAGGGCCTTGCGCAGCGCAACGCCGCAGCGGGCGGGAAAGCCCGCGCCGCCGAGTCGGACGGCTTCCTCGAAGTCGCGCCGCAGGAGCATGTGCAGGCGGGCGAAGTCGGCGCCCTCGACGCCGTAGCGCTCCGAAGCGAAGGCGGCCAGGAACTCCTCCGGTGTCCGCGGGGGCTTCCCATCCGCCGCCTCCGCCGCAAGGGCGATCCACGGCCACACCAGGTCGAACCCGGCGCCGAAGCCGGCCTCCCACTGCGTCAGGAGGAAGCCTTCGAGTCCGAGTTCACGGGCGTCGCCGACCATGCGCCGGATGTTCTCCGCCGCGGCGTCGGGGGAGGAGCAGAAGGCCGCGTGGCAGCCGGTGCTGGGGGCGGCCAGGACGCGGAAGCCCTCCCTCCGGTAGCGTTCGAGCGTCTCGCGCGAGCCGGCCGGGCCGTAGTGCCAGTCGCAGATGATGACGTCGCGTGGCAGGGCGCGCAGGAGTTCCTCGTGGTGGAGGGGCATGTCGCCCCACATCATCACCTGGCGTCCGGCGTCGCGGGCCAGGCCGAGCAGAAAGCGGAACTGTTCGAGCATCGCCGGCACACGGCGTTGGGGCTCGGCGGGGAAGAGGTGGTCCATGCGGCGCACTTCGTCGCCGCCGATGTGAATGTACTCGCCGGGGAAGGCATCGAGGGCGTCGAGAAGCATCGCCTTCGCCAGGGCGCGGCCCTCGGGGTGCTCGAGGTTCAGTTGCTCATAGCCGCCCCAGGGGGCCTGCTGGAAGGGGTCGGCAGTCAGGTGCGCGCGCCGCTCCGTTGCGCCGATCCCCTCGCAATGGCCGATCAGGTTCGGCTGGCCGACGACCGTCACCCCGCGCGCGCGCCCGTAGTCCGTCAGTGCGCGCGCCGTCGCGCGGGTCAGGGAGCCGGGCGGGGCGATGCCGGGGCAGGAGGGGAAATCGAAGCGATGCTCCAGGTTGACCGTCATCATGTTGTAGCCCAGCGCCGCGAGTTCGTCCACGAGGGACTTCATCTGATCGAGGGTGGGGCACTGGGTGCGGGCGAGGTCGAAAAGGAAGGCGCGGATCTTCATGGGTTCTCCTGCCTGACGATGAAGGGGGTTCTGCCGCACAGGGGGCAGCGGGCGGTTCTCATCCAGGCCTCGTGCGCCGCCGGTCCGCCGCCGGCGGCCTCGGGCGGCATGGGCGGCGTGGGGATTTTCTGTCCGCAGGCGGCGCACGTCATGGCGGAGGTCATGGTGAACTCGCGGGTGCGCGGATTGCGGTAGAGCCCCTCGGGGTTCGGTCCGAGCGCCTGCCACTCGGCGATCTTCCGCACGACAATTTCGCGCGTCTTGACGTCTATCTTCTCCACGGGCTGCTCCAGAACCCACTTGGGCGGTCTCGGGGCGGGCGCGGCGCGGACAAAGACGGCAGCGAGCTGCCGCGGGGAAAGGCCCGTCAACTGCGCCCGCGCGACGAGGGCCGTCTCCGTTCGCCGAACCGAGAGGATCGCCCGGCTGCCCGGAGGAAAGGCCCCCAGCCACGGCGGAAGGCGCTTGAAGGGCAGGCACTGGATGGCCAGCGGTCCGAGGCGGTCGAGGTCCAACTGCGCCTCGATGCGCCAGAGAGCGTCCTCGGGCGGTTGCGGCGCTCCGGCGGACGGGGTCCAGGCGATCAGGCGTTCCTCCACCTCGGGTGATGAAGCCAGGACCACGTGATCCGACCGGGCGGCCAGAAAGAGGGGCATGTTGAAGGCGCGGCTGGTGAAGCGGCGCGCGTCGGCGCGCTCGGGCGCTTCGGCCCAGCCGGTCTCCGCGAACTCCGCCAGCCGCTGCGCCCGCGCGAGGAACGCTTCCCGCGCGTCGAGGCGGGCCGTGACGGCCCAGTCGGGCGTTCCCTCCTCCTTGGGGCTGATCGAGAAGGTCCAGTCCCCCAGTCGGGCGAGGAGGTCCTGCGCCAGGTCAAAGCCGAGGTCGCGGTTCAGCTCGGTCAGTTCCTCCGCGAATTCGCGCCCGGCATCGGGGTCGAAGCGCGTCTGGGCGCGTCCGATTCCTTCGATGACCTGCGCGGGGTTGAATCCAGCCACGGCCAGCCGGAATCCGTCCATTCCCGGCGGAAGGGTGATCGTCGCGCGGCGGACCCCGGCGGCCTTGGGGAGGGCGGCGAGGACGTCCGCACGGAGTCCTTCTTCCTCCACGCGCAGGAAGAGAGCAGCCGGAGCGCGAGCCGCCGCTCCAAGGCCGAAGGCCGCCGCCAAGCGTCGTTGCGGCGGCGTGGCGAAGGCGTCCGCCAGGAGCGATTCCGCCGCTCCGGACACTTGGTAGAGCGCCAGGTCCGCGCCTTGCGCGGCGGGCGAAGCCATCCACTCGGCGTAGGGCGTCGCTGTCCACTTCAGCGTGCCGGAAGGGACTGCGGCGCCGAGGAAGCCCCGGACTCGCGCGGCGTCGGAGGCCAGCGCCAGGGTTCCGTCGCGCAGGGCGGCGTGGAGGACCGTCCGCGAGCGCGGCAGGCGCAGAGTCCATGCGTCGCGCCATTCGCTCAGGGCGCCGTACTCGCGCAGCCGCGCGACGAGTTCCGCGCGGGAGGCCTTGGTTTCGATGGCGAAGAACCAGCCTTCCTTCTCCGACCAGGCGGCCAGCGCCGCGCCGACGGCCAGCGCGCGCGCGTCTGCCGCCAGGCGCGGGGCGTCGGGGTCGGGACCGACGGCCTCGGGCCGCAGCGCCGCCAGAAGCGCTTCTGTCCTTTCCAGCAGGCGCGGCGTGTCACGGACCCGAAGAAGCAGGCGCGCTTCGGGGGGCGTCAGGCTCAACAGAGACGTCGGGCGCGCCTCCTGGGCGCTTGCGGCAAGACACGCCGCGGCGAGCAGAACTGCCACCGTCCGGGCCGTCGTTCCTGCCGTTCTCACTTCCTGACCTCGCACCGGTAGAGGATATCGCCGTTCTCGTAGAGCTGGGGCCGACGGCCCTCCCGTCCCCCGTTGTCCTTGAGGTCCGGGCCGACGGAGTAAAAGGCACAGGTCGCATCTGCGCGATGATAGACGTAGGACGCGCCGGAGAAGGGATCGGGGGGCAGCGCGGGCAGGAACGCCGGCGTCAGCGCGGCAAGGGAATCGGGCCAGACGCCGCGCGCGGCGCGGTAACGGCGCAAGGCGATCTCGATGCGCAACGCGCGCAGGTCGCAAAGCAGGACGGCCAGGCCGGCGTTCACCCGCCACGCCGATTGCGGCACCCCCGTCAGCAGGAAGTTCCAGTCCTTTCCCGGAGCAGGCGCGCCGCGCAACGTTCGCCGGGCGGCTGCCGCGCTCTCCCACGTTGTCGGCCCTTCCAAGGGCGTCATCAGCGCCTCGGCGGCCTGCTCGGCGTCGCGCCGGAGTGTCCGGTCCGGGAAGAGGATGGCGAAGGCCCGGCTGCGCAGAAAGGCCTCCGACACCGGCCCCAGGCGGACATTGTCGGCCTCCTCGGCCATTCCCAGGAAGGCCTCCGGTCCCAGCGTGCGGGCGGCCACACTCTGCTCCGCCCGGAAGGCGCGGAGGAAGTCAGGCACACCGCGTTCCGCGTCGGCCAGCCGCGCGGCCAGAGAGGCCAGCACGTTCTCCGGCAGGTTTTCGGAGGCCAGTAATCGCCGCAGGGCGGCGATCGCGCTGTCGCCCATGCTCATGGAGGACATCGCCGCGATCAGCGTCGGCTGGCTGCCGACGTGTCGCGCCATGCCCAGGGCCGTCAGGCAGGCGTCCGTTGCGTCGCCGTGGCGGCCTTCCTTGGCGGCCAGGTTCGCCTCGACCGTCATCAGCAGGGCCAGGCGGCGCATCGCCGGCAGATGGGGGGCCTCCAGGCGTCCGAGCGTTACCGCGCCGGGCGTTCCGATCAGCCAGGGGAACTGGCAGCGCGGGCGGGCCGCCCCGTCGCGCGCGTCGGCGCGCAGGGCCGCCGTTCCGCGGAACCAGGCGTGGAAGGCCGTCCAATCGGCGCCCCACGGACCTTCGACCGCCTGCTGGAACTCCGGCGGCGCGTCGAGGGGCAGTTCGCAGGCGCGCAGATAGGGGAGGGCGGCATTGTCCGCGTCGGGCAGGTCCTCCCAAGGCAACCCCGCCGCCTTGGCGACAGGGGGCGGAACGGCGAAGACGCCCTGGCCGTTGACGACGATGCGCCGCCATTCCTCGTCCGCCGGCGCAGCCGCGATGGCCCACGCCGCCGCCAGGCACGCCAGCGTCCTCCCGATGGCGATCCCTCTGCGCACGCGCCTTCTCCTTCCGCCCCGCGTCATTCTACCGGCCCCGGAATCCGGGGGCAACGCGGGCCGAGGCGCGTCAGGCCAGCGGCCGGCTCTGGACCCAGCGGCAGACCCGGCGGAGGGTGTCGGGTTTGCAGAGGGGGGGCATGACGCCGGCGGAGGTGACAACGATGCCGCGGAGGTGCGGCAGGGCGGCGAGATCGCGGTCAATCTGCGCGATGATGCGCTCGGCCGGTTCCAGCCAGAGCATGGCGTTCGTGCCGCCGATGAGGCACTTGTCGGGGCAGGCGGTCCGTCCGTCGAGCAGGGTGGTGTTCCCCAGGGTGGGCGAGGTGAAGGCTTCGAACGCGGCGACGGGCAGGGTGCCGAGGTCGGGCAGGAGTTCGCGCAGGTGGCCGCACATGTGAAGGATGAGGGGTTTGCCGGCGGCGCGGGCAATTTCGCCGCAGCGCCGGAGGGTGGGCAGGGCGTGCCGGCGGAACTGCGCGGGGGAGATGAGTGTCGTCGAGGTGTTCTCGGTCAGGTAGAAAGCGTCGGCCGGCGATTCGCGGAGGGCGATCTCGGCCTTGCGCACCAGGAGGTTGTCGAAGACGGCAAAGAGCGCGGCGACCTCATCGGGGTAGTCGGCCATCAGGAGGTGGGCATTCTCGACGCCGGCGGTGTGCTCGACCCAGTCCATGAGGGCCGAGGTGCCGATGTTGCAGGCGGCAAGGGCGTCCTGCCCGATTGCGGCGGCGCGCTGTCGGGCCTTGGCAAGGGCCTCGGGGTCCGATTCGACGCAGGCGTCGGCGTAGAACTCCGTCAGCGCCAGGAGGTCGTCGCGGTTGGCGACGGGGAAGACCACGGGGTGCCAGGCCTGGGAATCGGCGTCGAAGACGGAGACGCGCCGAAGGGTCCTGTGCGGGGTGTGGTAAAGCACTTCGCGACGGTTCGGGACAGAGAGGGTCTCCGTTCGGTAGCGGCGCTGGCGCAGCGTCGCAACGGCCCCCAGTCCTTCATGCCGGTCGCTGCCGATCCAGCGATGGATGTCGGCAAGGGGCATGGAGCGGAAGGGCTCCGCCTGTGCCGGCGGGTAGGCCGACAGGATCTTCGGCCAGAAGGGGAGGCGGTCCACGGCCTGCATTCGCAGCGCGGCCAGCCAGCGTTCCTTGGCGGTCATCGGAGCGGCCATATCGGCGCCTCCTGGGTTCCTGGGGGCAGGGCGACGACTGACGGCGGGAGTCTAACATGATCCGGCGCACGACGCCAGAAGGCCGCTTGCTTCCGGGAGGCATTTTGCGGATATTGGACGCAGGCAACGGCTCCCGCAGACCTTGGCGAGGCACAGGGCACGATGACAAAGCGTTACTCGGAGTGGCAGGCGATCCGGCTGTACGCGCACGGCAATCAACCGGCGCTGGCGAAGCATTGGAACTGCGAGCCGGCCTGGGACGTGACGGCGCTGCACCGCTGCCCCGACGGCGAGATCCGCCACCCCGACTTCTTCAAGGCGCAGAAGGACCCCGCTGCCGACTGCCCCGACCGGGACAAGGTGAAGTATGTGTACTGGAACCGCCACGTGGACCGCCGCTTCCACATCGAGTATCCCCCGTCGTCGAAGAAGGCGCCGCGGCATCAGGGGTTGACGGTCAGGGACCCGGCGCGGGAGTGGGAGGTGGTGATCGCCACGCGCGACCGGTATCTGCGCGACGCCGGGCTGACCCTTCAAAGCCCGCCGGAAGCGCTGGCGCGGTGCATGGCGGAGAGCTACGGCGCGGGGAGCTACTTCAAGGACAAACCGTTGTGCCCCACCTTTCCGGCGGACGAGGCGCGGGCGCTGGAGCAGGCGGTGGAGGGGGTGCTTTATCAATCCTTCTGCGCGGGATGCGCGATGGGCTACGCCGCCCTGGCGGATGCCTGCGGCCTGCCGACGCGCGTGATCGGAATGCCGGGCCACGTGGTGGCGGAGAGCTTCGCCGGCGGCAAGTGGCACATGGCCGACAGCGTCGGACGCCATGAAAAGCACAAGGGCCTGGACCTCTACTTCGAGGGCAGCTACATGGACTGCATTCTCGACCCGATGGGGCCGCACGGCAAGGCGCTGGACGAGAACATGCGCAAGGGGCTGTGGAAGCGCCCGAACCCGCAGTTCCACCTGATGGGGGGGCAGTGGCTGACCTCGATGACGCTGAACTACGCCGCGCAGTCGGCGTACGCGCTCTATCCGCAGGAGCGGCGCTGGGGTGTGACCACGCGCGACCCGAAGCGCCTGCCGGTGATCGTGCGGAGCGTCGGGTTCTTCTATCCGCGCGTGAATCGGACCTTCGACGACGCGCCGCTGCGCGCGCTGCGTCAGGCCGCCTTGCCGCTGCGGATGGAGCAGAAGGAGGCTATCAGCCACGATTTTCTTTATCACCCCTTCCGCACGGGGGAGAAGTTGCGGCAGTCGGTCTGGCTGGGCGGGTTGGAGGACTGCGAAGGGATCGAGGCGCTCTTCAACTTCGGGGCGACGCGCGTGAGCGACTTCTCCGAGGCGACCGGACGGGGGCTGTTCGTGCGCGTGGGCGCGTGGCGGCGGTCGCTTCACGACCTGGGCGCGTGGCCTCCGACCGGTCCGGACGCTACGGGGAACGTGTCCTGCACGGTGCGACTGCCGGTGGAGGCCTTCCGGCCCGACGCGGTGAACTGGATCGAGCTTGAACAGCAGAGCCCCGCGCTGCTCTATGCGCCGTGTGTGCCGGCGTGCATGGAGCCGTACGTTGCGCCGTTGTGGAGCGAAACGGAGGATGTCTTCGGCGCGCCGATGCCCTGAACGCTGCGCGCCGCCTTTGGGAGGGAGGAGCCGTCATGAAGAGGTCGGAGATTAATGCGTTGATCCGCAACGCCATGCGCTTCTGCGCCAGGCACAAGTTCGCGCTGCCGCCCTTTGCGTTCTGGACCCCCGCTGAGTGGGCGAAGAAGGGGCATGAGGCCGACGAAATCCGCGACTGCATGCTCGGCTGGGACGTGACGGACATGGGCACGGGGCTGTTCAAGACGTGCGGCCTGGTGCTCTTTACCCTCCGCAACGGGCGCTACAACAATCGCCGCTATCCAAAGAGCTACTGTGAGAAGATGCTCGTCCAGGCCGAGGGCCAGTACACGCCGATGCACTTCCACTGGCTCAAGAGTGAGGACATCATCAACCGCGGGGGGGGAACGCTGGTGATTCAGCTCTACAACGCCTCGAAGAGCGAGGGACTGGCACGCGGCGACGTGCGCGTGTCCACCGATGGCGTTGCGCGCCGGGTGCGCGCGGGCGGCACGCTGTGCCTCAAGCCCGGCGAGAGCATCACCCTCACCCATCACGTCTATCACAAGTTCTGGGCCGAAGGCGGCCCGGTGCTCCTGGGCGAGGTGTCGGCGGTGAATGACGACCGCAACGACAACCGCTTCTACGATCCGCTCGGGCGGTTCCCGAAGATCGAGGAGGACGAGCCGGCGCAGTTCCTCCTGTGCACGGAGTATCCCCGCGCCGGCAAACGTGGACGATAAACGCCTTGCGTGCGGCCCGTTGCGGGGCGGGGACCGGCGGTGGGCGAATGGCCGACCCCAGGCGCCGCGCGGAGGGAGGGAGTGGATTGGCGAAGACGACGCTGGTTCGGCGGCTGGAGGAGGGGAGGGCGCAGCGCCTTGTCGCCTATGGCACCAGCCTGACCGCCGGCGGGGCGTGGGTGGAACAGGTGCGCGCGGCGCTGGCGGCGCGCTTTCCCGGGCAGGTCGCCGTCACCAACAGCGGCAAGGGCAGTATGTGGTCGCAGTGGGGGGTGGAGAACCTTGACGAGCGCGTGCTGACCCTTCGCCCCGACGCGGTCTTCATTGAGTTTGCCATCAACGACGCCTACCTGCCGTACAAGACGTCCGTGGCCGGCGCGCGTGCGAATCTGGAGGAGATGCTCCGCCGCATCGCCGCTGCGTTGCCGGAATGTGAGGTGTTGCTCATGACGATGAACGAGTGCGTGGGGCAACACCGCGAGGTCCGCCCGCGCCTGGAGGAGTACTACCGAATGTACGGCGACACGTCGTCCGCGCGCGGCCTGCCGCTGGTGGACCTCTACCCCTCCTGGAAGGCGCTGCTGGCCTCGGATCGCGCCGCGTTCGACGCCTGTTGTCCCGATGGCATCCATCCAAACGCGCTTGGCGCGCAACGCATCATCACGCCGCGAATCCTGGAGGCGATCGGGGCCGCCTGACCGGGGAAGGCCGTCATCCGCCCACGTTCAGCTCCACGACATCCTTGTCCTGAAGGACGTGGTCGCGCTTGACGTGAATGCCGTCGTACTTGCCGCTGCCCCAGATGCGGGCGGACTTGAGCAGGCGCTCGAAATCGCGGTGGACGCGGACGGCGAGGTCGAGCACGGCGCTGCCGGCGGGGAGGGTGTAGGGGCGTTCGAGGTCGGCCTTCTTGCCGGGTTCCTTGGTGTAAACGCGGATGAGGCGCAGGAAGTGGAAGAGCCGCGCGGGAAGGGCGTCCAGGCCCGTACCCATCCCGGCAGAGACGGGCCAGATCTCGAATCGCCCGCCGTAGTACTCGCGCAGAATCTCCAGCCGGTCGCCGGCATCGGGTAGATCCAGCTTGTTGGCCAGGATGGCCGCGCGCCGCCAGGTGTGCAGGTGGATATCGGCATCGGGGGGGATGTCCGCAACGAGGTTGACCTTGACCGTTTCCAGTCGCTTGAGGATGACCTCGATGGCGTCGAGGAGGCCGTCGTCGCCGAGGTCGGCCACGAGCAATGCGGCGTCCGCGCGGCGGACGATGTCGGTCATCCACGGCTCGTAGAAGTCCGGGGTGATCGGGGGCGTATCCACCAGTTGGATCTGCACGTCCTCGAACTGCGCCATGCCGGGCTGCGGGACGTGGGTGCTGAAGGGGTACTCGGCGACGACGGGGTTCGCGTGGGTCAGGGCGGCGAGGACGCGGGACTTGCCCGCGTTGGGCGCGCCGAGCAGGACGATCTGGCCGGCGCCCTCCTTCTCGACGTTGAAGACCGGGCCGCTCTTCTTGCCCTTGCCTTTGCCTTCGAGCTGCTCCTTCTTGAGCTGCGAGAGCTTGCGTTTGAGGTCCGCTTGCATGTGGTCGGTCCCCTTGTGCTTGGGGATCAACCGCAGCATATTCTCCAGGTGGACGATCTTTTCGTCCACGGACCGGGCGGCCTTGAACGCCTTCTCGGCCTCGTGGTATTGCGGCGTCAGGTTGGCGGGCATGGGAAGCTCGGGTCGCAGAAGCTGTCCGGGGCGGTTCGGCGCGCGCGGCGCGGCCACGGCGTCATTCTATCTCAAAGCGGCTTCGGCGCAAGGGAGCGTCAGGGCACATCCACCATGAAGATAGCGGCCTTGCCGGAGACGTCGGAGGTGAAAACGACCGAACGCCCGGTGGGGCTGAAGAACGGATGCGCGTGCCCGCTGAGGCCGTTGGCGATGCTGGCATTCGGCCAGCAGAGGACCTCCGCCGCGCCGGTGCGCAGGTCCACCAGGTGCAGTTCATTTCCGGCGGGATCCTGGACGTCGCTGACGAGGCGCGTGCCGTCGGACGAGACGCAGGAGTGTCCGAGCTTGCGGTCCGGAGAGAGGAAGTGTTCGCGCGGGTCGCTGCCGTCGCCGGCGATGGATTCGATCGAGGCGGGCGTCCAGGAGGGCACGGTCTTCTTGTGGTAGAAGAGGCGGCGGCGGTCGGGAGCGGCCCAGGTTTCGTGCGTGGCGCGAAAGCCGGGGGGCATGACGAGGAAGGGCTCGGCCTTCCCGGTGGCGGGGTCCAGCTGCCAGTTTCGGGCGCGTTGCCGGGGGGGCCGGGGCGAAGGTGATCACCGGACGGTCGCCGCGGCGTCCGCCAAGGAGATGATCGAGGCTGCCCTTCGGGTCGGGCCAGCGAAGGACGACTTCGAGCGGTCCGCCGCGCACATCGGCAAGGGCGATGGCGGGATGGCCGTCGGGCAGGCGGCTGGTTACGATCACGTGGCGTCCGTCGGCCATGAAGGAAGCCATCGGATAGGCGAAGAGGACGCGGGCGGGGTCGGGGCGGGCGACACAGCGCTCTTCGAGGGTGGCGACGTTGACGGCGAAGATACCCTTGGCGCAGCAGTAGAAGAGCTCCTGCAATTCGGGGTGGACGGAGCACCAGGCGATGACGCCGCTGAGTTCCAGGCTCGGTCCGGGGGAGACGTCGGTAACCTGGGTGGTCTCGCCGGAGGCGGTGTCGAGGCGATAGAGCTGGTAAACGCCCGTGCGGTCGGAAGCGAAGAAGAGGTAGCGCTCGTCGCGGCTGAGGGCTTGCAGGTACATGTAGGTTGCCACACAATGCGCGTCGTCCCAACCGGTCATCTTGCGGAGGGCGCGTCCGGTTCGCGCATCGGCAAGGGTCGTCATCCGCATCGAGAAGGTGTCGCCTCGGGCCATGCGCATGTCTCCGAAAACGATGAAAACCGTCCGCCGGGCGTCATCATAGCAGGCAGAGAAAGAAAGGTTAAGAGGGCCTGGCCGTAAGCGGGGCGCGGCAATGTCCTGTCCGGTGTCCGTCCCCTTGCATCTCGTTGCCCCGCACTCTATCATCATGGCGTCGTCGCAGCGGACATTCGGGACTCGGATCGAGGACTTTCGCATGGCGTTGTTGATGGTCACAGAGGGCTGGCTTCGGGGGCAGCGCTTCCCACTGGAAGAGGAGGCGGTGATCGGGCGCGCCGATGACGCCACGATCCAGATCGCCGACCTGATGATCACGCGCCGTCACTGCCGCATCCGGCGCACGCCGCAGGGCTATACCATCGAGGACCTCGGCAGCCGCAACGGCACCTTTGTCAACGAGAAGGCGACCGAAGGGGCGGTGTTGCTGAAGAACGGCGACCTGATCCGCGTACACACCAGCATCTTCCGGTTCTTTGCGGAGGAATCGGTGGCGCAGGAGCAGGCGTCCTCGACGACGGTGACCATGCTCGAGGCGACGCCCTCCGGCGTGGCGGACGCCATCTCTGTCGAGGGGGCGGGCGTGGACGGGCACGCGGCGCGCGCGAGCGATTCGGCCGAATCGCTCGGTCGGGCGCACCGGCGCCTGCAGATCGTCGTCGAGGTAGGCAATGCCGTCCGCGCCCACAAGAAGCTCGACAGCCTCCTGCGCGAGGTCATGGACAGCTTCTTTCGCGTCTTCCCGCAGATGGACCGGGGCTTCGTCATGATCCGGCAGCCGGGGTCGAGCACCCTGGAAGTGCGCCTGGCGCTCCAGCGCGGCCGGGCCGCCGCTCAGACGATCGCCGTCAGCCGTCACATCATCAGCGAAGCCTGCCGCAAGCGCGTGGGCATCCTCAGCGCCGACGCCATGGAGGACGAGCGCTTCTCCGACGCCGGCAGCGTGGTCGGCAATCGCATCCGGAGCATGATGTGCGCGCCCCTGACGGCGGCGGACGAGATCCTCGGCGTTATTCACGTGGACACCTTCCACCAGGACCGCCGCTTCACCCACGAGGATCTCGAGCTGTTCACCGCCGTGGCGAACCAGATTGCGCTGGCCATCAGCTACACGCGCATCAAGGAGAACCTGCGCGACCGGCAGCGCATGGAGCACGAATTGGCCCTGGCTCGTCAGGTGCAGCATTCCTTCCTGCCTTCCGCCCCGCCGAAACTGGCGGGTTTCGAGTTCGCGGCGGCCTATCGCGCGGCGCGCGAGGTGGGGGGCGACTTCTACGACTTCCTCTCCGTGGCCGACGGACGGCTGGGGATCGTGGTGGGCGACGTGATGGGCAAGGGCATGCCCGCCGCGCTGATGATGGTGCGCATCATGAGCGACATGCGCTTTATCGCCGCCGGGGAGCGCGACCCTGCCGCCATCCTGCGTCGGCTCAACGAGGGGTTCGCCCAACGCGAGGGGGACACCTCCTTTGTCACGATGCTCTTCATGGCGCTCGATCCGGCGGCGCGCACGCTGACCATTGCCAACGCGGGACACTGGCCGCCGCTGCTGCGCCGGGGGATCGCCGGGGGGTTCAAGCCGCTGGAAATGGAGGAGGTGGGTTTCGCCGTGGGCGCGGTGGCCGGGGCGCAGTACCGGCAGTACGAAGTTGCCCTGTCGCCGGGGGACTGCCTCATGGCCTTCACTGACGGCGTCACCGAGGCCGAGGGCGCAGGCGGGGCGTACTTCGGGGCGCAGCGCCTGGCGCAGTGTCTGAATCTTCCCGAAGGCCGCCCTGAAGCCCTCGTGCAGAAGGTGGTCGCCGAGGTGCAATCCTTCTGCGGGCCGCTTCCGCAGAGCGACGACCTGACGCTTCTGTGCCTGGGCCTTTCCCCGGACGCCCCCGCCACAGCCGGGGGGGCAACCCTGGTCGCTCCGGCGGCGGGGTGAGGCGGCGGGCTGTCGGGCGGAACGCGTCGAACGCCGGCCGGTCCTGTCGAAGCGCGTGTGGCCCCGGGGCGTTCCTCGCGGCCACGGTCTCCGCATCCTTTCCGAAGCATGGCAGACGCCCGGCGCGCTGGCAGCCGGCCGGTCTTTCGGGGATGTGGCACAGCCGCCCGCGGCTGTGAGAGCCTCCTGTTGCGGCAGCCACGCCCATGCCACACACGGCCCTCTCGGCGTGTCCCATCGAAACTGTCCGATGACGCGCGCTGTTGCGCGCGCTTGCGGAGGGGCGGGGGATGCGCTAGGATGACGGACGCGGGAACTGCGCCGGCGCGCGGCGCGTCCAAATCAAAGACCCGGCGTCACGTGCGCCGCCGTGCGGCAAGGCGCGGGCAGCGGGAGTGTCTTTTCTGAGCGCGTAGGCATGGCATCCACCGATCCCAGGCAGGCGGGTGGCGCCCTGTCGGAAGCCCTTCCGGCGGCGCAGTCGCTGGCGCGGCGCTTCGGCCTGCGCGGGTGGCTGTGGGTGGTCAATCTGGGCCTGGCGGTGTGGCTGGGCTGGATGATCTGGGGGCTCATGGCCTTGCGCGAGGGCCGCGCGACGGGGAGCCTTCGTCCGTCCGCGCCGAAGGAAGGCGCCGCGGAGCGAGGCGCTCCTGAGACGCCGCCGGACTATGCCGCGATCGGGCGGCGGAACATCTTCGGAACGGGAGCGCCGCCGCCGGCGGCTTCCTCCGCGCCGGCGCCGGGCCCGACGCAGTTGCAGTTGCGGCTGCTGGGCACGGTGGCGGGAGGCCCGGCCTTTGCGCGGGCGATCATCGAGGAGACGGCATCGAAGTCGCAGAACCTCTACCGCATTGACGACGTGGTGCAGGGGGCGCGGATTGTGGAGATTCAGCGGAACCGCGTGGTCCTGCTGGTGGGCGGGCGTCAGGAGACGCTCGAGCTGGCGGTCAGTTCTCTGCAGGCGTCGGGCGCGGAGGGGGACGGCGTCCGGACGATGCCGGCGCGCGCGCCCGCGCCGCGCGAGGCCGTGCGCGTCATGTCGCCCACGGAGTTCGAGATCAACAAGCGCGCCCTCCTGGCGCGGATCGGCGGGCTGGAATCGGTCATGGCGAAGGCCTCCCTCGAACCCTACATGGTGGACGGCCAGACGAAGGGGCTGCGCCTGACGGGAATCGAGGGCGTGAGCATGGCGGCCTTCGTCGGCATCCAGAACGGCGACGTCATCACCACGGTGAACGGGCAGGAGCTGACGAGCATGCAGAAGGCGTACCAGGTGTTCCAGAAGGCGCGCAGCCAGCCGGAACTGAACGTGCAGCTTCTGCGGGGGGACCAGGCGAAGGCGCTGCAATTCCGGCTGACCCCGTCGGAGTAGCGGGTCGGCGCGGCCAGAGAGGAAGGCGTGCGGACATGAGGCTTTCGGCACTGACGGCGGCGATTGCGGCCGCGCTGGCGCTGTCGGCGGGGTGCAAGACGACCGTCGAGCCCGCGCCGCCGGCAAAGGCGGCGGTGACGGTGGCGGAAACGGACGCCACGCGCGCGGTGGACGAGGCCGCGGCGAAGCGGCTGAAGCTGGAGGCGCGCTTTCGCGAGGGGATGGCGCACTACAACGCCGGACGCGTGGACGTGGCGGCGGCGATCCTGCAGGATGTGGCCCGCCAGATTGACGAGGAGGGAGTGCAGCTTTCGCCGGCCGCGCACAGCAAGATGAAGGCCGTCCTGGCGGGGGCGCAGACGCCGCCGCGCCGCGAGGAGAAGCCGATCGTGCTGCCGGCGCGCGAACTGGGCCCCGCCCCCGCGCCGACGCCCGACGCGCCCGCGCCCGGCGCGCGCGACTCGGGCGCAAGCGACCTCAAGCTCCCCGCGCTGGCCGACCCGACCATGGCCGACCAGCTCATCACCGTGGACTTCAACCAGGTGGACATCCGCATCTTCATCAAGACGATCAGCGAACTGACGGGGCTCAACTTTCTGCTGGACGACAACGTGCGCGGCACGGTGACACTCATCTCGCCCACGCGCGTGCGCCTGGGCGAGGTGTATAAGGTCCTCGAGAACGTCCTGGACGTGAAGGGGTTCGCCGCGGTGCCGGCGGGGAACGTCATCAAGATCGTCCCGCGCGCCGAGGCGGCGCGCAAGACGCCCGTTACGCGCGTGGGGAGCGACCCCGCCGCCATTCCGCGCGAGGACACTGTGGTTACGCAGATCATCCCCCTGCGCTATGCGGCCGCCGCCGACCTGATGAACCTGCTGAGCCCGCTGGTGGCGGCAGGGGACCAGGTGACGCCCTACGCGCAGACAAATGCGCTGGTGGTGACGGGTTCGTCGGCGAATATCCGGCGCATGGCAGAGATCATCCAGAGCGTGGACGTGCCGGCGGCGCAGGAGGAGGTGACGGTGCTGCCCCTGAAGTACGCGAACTGCGCCGACGTGGGGCAGCAGGTGCAGCAGATTCTGGAGAAGGACGCGACCTCGTCGCGCGCTTCGGAGGCGCCCTCCCCGCGCGGCGGAGCGGCCCCCTCCGCCTCCGGAACGCTCAGCGCCCGGTCGGCCTTCCGAATCCTCCCCGACCCGCGCACGAACTCCCTGGTGGTGCTGGCCAACTCGCGCATGACGCAGAGCATCCGCGATCTTGTGGCGCGCCTGGACGTGCAGCGCCCCATTGACGCCGGGAATATCCACGTCGTTTATCTCGAAAACGCCGAAGCCAAGGAGGTTGCCAAGTCCCTGGCCGCGGCGCTCGAGGCCTCGGCCAAGGCCGGCGGCCAGAAGACCGAAGCCGTCAGGATCACTCCCGACGAGAGCACGAACTCGCTGATTATCGTCGCCTCGCCGGAGGATTTCCGGGTGACGGCGGAGATCATCGCCAAGCTGGACATCGCCCGCGAGCAGGTGCTGGTCGAGGTGAAGATCATCGAGGCGGGCGAAGAACTGCTGCGCGACATCGGGGTGGACTGGGCCACGCTCGACCAGGCGGTGCAGAACAGCGTGCGCGGTTTCGGGGGGACGAACTTCGGGCTGCGGACGGAATCGGCCACGGGGAGCCTCGAAGGACTCGGCATCGGCGCGTTCAAGAGCGTCGGGGGGACGGTGCAGATCGCGGCGATCATGAAGATGCTGGAGAAGAACACGAAGGTGAACATCCTCTCCACGCCGCAGATCCTGACCTCGAACCATCGCGAGGCGCAGATCACCGTGGCGGAAAACATTCCGTACGTCAAGGAATCGCGCATCTCGGAGGTCGAGCCCTCGGCGCCGACGGTCATCAAGACGTATGACTATCGCGATGTCGGCGTCATCCTGAAGCTGACGCCGCACATCAGCCAGGGGGGCTCGGTGCGTCTGGTGATGGATATGACCTTCTCCAAGCAACTGCCGAGCGCGTCGGTGGACACCCCCTCGACGGCCAAGCGCCAGGCGCAGACGGTCGTCACCGTGCAGAACGGGGCGACGATCGTGCTGGGCGGGCTGATTCGCGACGACAGCCAGGTGGTGGTGAAGAAGGTCCCCTTCTTCGGCGACATCCCGTATCTGGGCTTCTTCTTTCAGCGCAAAGAGACGGTCATCCAGAAGACGAACATGTTCATCTTCATCACGCCGCACGTCCTGACGGGCAGGCCCGCCGCGCCGGAGGCGATCCCGGCGGCGGCCAAGACCCCGGAGTGACGCGCCGGCGTCGGAGCGCGCGGTGCGGGAGCGAATCGGACAGTTGTTGCTCAAGAACGGGCGGCTGAAGCCCGAGGAACTGGCGGAGGCGCTGGAGGCGCAGCCCCGCTTGCCGGGGCGTCCCCGCATCGGCGAAATCCTGGTCGAACGCGGCCTGGCGCAGCCGGGCGACGTCCTGCGCGCTCTCGCCGCGCAGTGGGAACTGCCGGTGATCGAGAGCATCCCCCCCGCAGCCCTTGACCGGGAACTGGTGTTGACGATGCCCTTCGAGTTCCTCCGCAAACACGCCCTGCTGCCGTTGCGTCTGGGGGAGGGGAGCCTGACGGTGGCAGTGGCCGATCCCCTCGACGTGAAGGCGTACGACGCCGTGGTAACGGCGCTGAAGCGCCCCTGCCGGCGCGCCCTCTGCGCCGCGGCGACGATCGAAGACGCCCTGACGCGTTGCTACTACCAGGAGGGCGATTCGTCCTCCACGCTGCTGGACGAACTGGGCGAGGAAGGCGACCTGGCGCGCGCCGCCGGCGAGGGGCAGACCGAAGACCTGATGGACGTGGCGAACCGCGCGCCGATCGTCAAGCTGGTGAACACCATCTTCTACCAGGCCGTCGCCGCGCGCGCGAGCGACATCCACGTCGAGCCCTATGAACGCAGCGTCCGCGTGCGCTTCCGGATAGACGGCGTTCTCCACGAGCGTTTCAACCCGCCCAAGCAATACCTCGGCGCGCTCGTGTCGCGCCTGAAGATCATGGCCCACCTCAACATCGCCGAAACCCGCCTGCCCCAGGACGGGCGCAGTAAGATCAAGATCGGCGAGAAGGAGATTGACATCCGCGTCTCGACCATTCCCACCTCCGGCGGCGAACGCGTGGTGCTGCGCTTGCTGGACAAGGGGGGGCGGCGCTTCAACCTGGATGAACTGGGCTTCGCGCCGGAGGCGCGCGAGCGCTTCCGCCGTCTGACGCGCGTGTCGCACGGCATCGTATTGCTCACCGGCCCCACCGGCAGCGGCAAGACGACGACGCTCTACGGCGCGCTCAGCGAGATCAACACCGAGCAGCGCAACATCCTCACCGCCGAGGACCCGATCGAGTACGTCCTGCCGGGGGTGGGACAGATGCAGGTGCATCCCAAGATCGGGCTCACCTTCGCCAGTTGCCTGCGCCATATCCTGCGCCAGGACCCGAACGTCATCATGGTGGGCGAAATCCGCGACGGCGAGACGGCAGAGATCGCCATTCAGGCGGCGCTCACGGGCCACTTGGTCTTCAGCACCCTGCATACGAACGACTCCGCCAGCGCTTTCACGCGACTGCTGGACATGGGCGTTGAGGCGTACCTCGTCTCCTCCTCGATCATCGCCGTCATGGCGCAGCGCCTGGTGCGCGTGATCTGCCCGCGGTGCAAGGCATCGCATCCGGCGGGGGCGGACGAACGCCTGGTCCTGGGCGCGCAGTCCGCGCCGGAGGCGCTCCTGTGGCGCGGTCAGGGCTGCGCGCACTGCATGGACACGGGGTACCACGGGCGCACGGGCATCTGCGAAATGCTGGTCATGGACGACGAGGCGCGGGAGCAGATCATGAAGCGCCTGGCGGCCAACGTCATCAAACAGGCGGCGGTGCGCAAGGGCATGACGACGCTGCGCGACGACGGCGTGCGGAAGGCGCTGGCGGGGGAAACGACGCTGGACGAAGTGCTTCGGGTAACGCAGGATGATGTGATCTGAGCGAGGACGGCGTGCCGGTATTTGAGTACACAGCCTTGGATCGGTCGGGCCGGCGGGAACGCGGCACGGTGGACGCGGACTCGGCGGCGGAGGCGCGGCGGAAACTGCGGGCGGCGCGCGTACACGTGCTCGAAATCGCCGAGGCCGGCGAGGCGCGGGCGGCGTCCGCCGGCGGGCGGATCGAATGGCGGCGCATCCGGACGGCGGACCTGGCGTCCGCCACGCGGCAGTGGGCCATGCTGCTCCACTCCGGCATGGCGCTTGTGCCGGCTCTGGGGGCGCTGGTGGAGCAACTGGGCGACCATCCGCTGGGGCGCGTGCTGGGCCGCGTGCGAGACCGCGTGAACGAGGGCATGGCCCTGGCCCGCGCCCTCGAGGAGCACCCCCGCGTCTTCCCCGAGGTTTACGTCAACATGGTCGGCGCCGGCGAGGCGGGCGGGGAACTCGAAAGTGTCCTGTCGCGCCTGGCCGACATGCTGGAGCGCCGCGCGCGGCTGGGGAACAAGGTCCGCGCGGCGATGGCCTATCCGGCCTTCATGTCCCTCGTCGCCGCCGGCGTGGTGGTCTTCCTGCTGACCTTTGTGGTGCCGAGCATTGCCAAACTCTTCGTCGAGATGAAGCGCACCCTGCCCTGGCCGACCGTGGCGTTGATCGCCGTCAGCGACTTCCTGCGCGACTACCTCTGGGCTGTCGGCGCGGCGGCGCTCACGATCTGGGGGCTCTTCCGGCTGTGGGCGGCCACGGAGTCCGGACGGCTGTTGCGCGACCGCTGGGCGCTCAAGGTCCCCCTCTTCGGCCCGCTCTTCCTCAAGATCGCCGTGTCGCGCTTCGCCCGGACGCTCGGCACGCTGCTGGCCTCCGGCGTCACCATCCTCGACGCGCTGGACATCGTCAAGCGCGTTACGGGAAACGCCTGCCTGGCGCGCACGATCGAGGACGTGAAGCAGAGCGTGCGCCACGGCGACAGCATTGCCAACCCGTTGCGCCGCAGCGGGGTCTTCCCGCCGATCGTCTGCCATCTTGTGGCTTCCGGCGAGCGCGGCGGGAACGTCGAGGAAGGCTTGCTCAAGGTGGCCGACATCTACGACAATGAAGTGGAAAGCAGCGTCGTGGCGCTGACCTCGCTGCTCGAACCGATCCTCATCCTCGTCATGGGGCTTGTCGTCGGGTTCATTGTGCTGGCGATTCTGCTGCCGGTCTTCGAGATCAACCAGGCGATCCGGTAGCCCCTTTCCTTCGGAGCG
Organism: Planctomycetota bacterium; assembly: GCA_022705425.1. GTDB lineage: Bacteria > Planctomycetota > Brocadiia > CAIUPP01 > CAIUPP01 > JAKJEM01. The sequence goes on along the minus strand of JAKJEM010000042.1, from coordinate 3,542 downwards.
TGCCATGAAGAGCCGATGGAGCCGGATGCACTCCGGCGCGTTCACGCTGATCGAGTTGATGGTCGTCATGGTGATCCTGGGGATCCTGGCGACGCTCATCATGCCCAAGATCCTCGACCGCCCCGAGCAGGCCAAGCGCACCAAGGCCAAGGTGCAGATCGAAGCCCTCCGCTCCGCCCTGCAGCAGTTCAAGCTCGACACCGGGCGCTATCCGACAACCGCCGAAGGACTCGACGCCCTGGTGGCCGATCCCGGCGGGCTGAAGGGCTATCAGAAGGGGGGCTACATCGAGAAGGTGCCGCTGGACCCCTGGGGGAACAAGTACGTCTATCAGTGTCCCGGACGGAGCAACCGGGATTTCGACATCGTCTGTTACGGCGCGGACGGTCAACCGAGCGGATCGGGTCACGATGCGGACATCGAGAGCTGGAACCTGGACGGGACCTAGCGGCGCGGACGGACGGCGGCGCGGCGAGGGCTTCACACTGATCGAGTTGATCGTGGTCCTCGTCATCCTGGGTCTGACGTGCGCCGTGGCGGCGCCCCGCTTGGCCGGGGGGGTGTTCGAGCGCGAGAAGCTGCGGGCGGAGGTGAATCGGCTGGCGGCGGTAATCGCGCACGCGCGCGACCGGACGGAGTCCGCGCGGCGCGGCCACGGGCTGGCGCTGGACTTGGCGGAGAACGCCTGGCATCTGTGGGCGGCGGCGCGGCCCGACGAAGCAGCCCCGGAGGCGCCCCTCCTTTCCGGGCGTCTGCCCGACGGGGTGGCCTTCGGCGAGGTGCGCGTGGCGGGCCGCGAGCCGTCGGAAGCGCGGCGCGTCGAGTTGCGCTTCGCCCCCGACGGATGGGTGGACCCGGCCCTCATCACCCTCGAAGCGGCCGGCGTCGTCCATAGCATCGTCGTATCCGCGCCGGCGGGGCGCGTGGCCACCTTCGCGTCGCGCGTCACGCTCGATGCCGAGGGCGTCGTGGCCGGCGCACCCTGACGACGCGGTCCCGTTCCCGGCGGAGGCCGGCTTTCAGATGGAATCCATGAACACGCTCCGACAACCCTCGCGCGCCTTCACCCTGGTAGAGGTTCTGATCGCCCTGGCGATCCTGGCGATTGGGCTCGTGGCGCTGCTGCAACTGCACGTCGTCAGCCTGCGCGCGGCGGACCGCGCAGCGCGGCAGGAGCAGGCCCTGCGGCTGGCCTCGGCGAAGCTGGCGGAAGCGCTGGCGCGGCCCGTTCCCGAACCGGCCTCGGGCGTCGGCGGCGAGGAGGAGGCGCCCGGCATGGAGTGGTCGGTGCGCGTGACGCCGGTGGACTCGAGCGACCTGGCCGGCGCGAGCCTGCCGGACCTGCGGCGGGTGTCCGTCGAGGTCGCCTGGGCCGATGGCGCGCAAGTGAGAAAGGTGGATCTGGTCACCTATGTTCAAGGCCGCACCCGGCCCTGAGGCCCTCCGGCGAGGCTTCACGCTGCTGGAGACGCTCGTGGCGCTCAGCATCATCGTCCTGGTGCTGGGGGCGGCGTACGGTTCCTACGCGGCGGCGACGGCCTCCGTGGCGCGTTGCCGCGCGAGGGCCTCCGTCGAGCGCGATGCGCGCGTCCTCCTGCGTAGGATCGAGCGCGAGGTGCGCTGCGTGGCGTGGCGTCCCCCCGAGACGGCGGCGCGCAAGGGCGGCGCCCCCGCGACGCTCTCCGAAGGCCCCGCGCGCCTCTTCATCGAGGGGGGAAGCGACCCCGCCACCCGGCTGTTGCACCTGTTGACCTTCGCGGGCAGGAGCGACCCCGAGGCTCCGGGCTCGGGGCAGTACGCCGTCACCTACCGCTACGAATCCGCGCACAAGCGCCTGCGGCGCCGACAGACCGACCGCATGGCGGAGACGAAGGAGGAGGACAACGGTTCCTGGCTCTGCGTGGCGCAGGGGGTCGAGGAGGTCCGGGTGGCCTTTTTCGATGGAGACCGCTGGGCGGAGAACTGGGACACGAAGAAGGAGTCGGAGTTGCCCGCCGCCGTCCGGGTGGCGTTGACGCTGAATGACGCCGACGGCCGGCCGCACCTTTTCGCGGCCGTCTTCGACGTGCCCGTGCGCCCGCCGAAGACGCGCGAGACGCGCGTCGAGCGTCCGGCGGAGACGCGCGCCGCCGAGGAAGCCCCTGCGCCCGTCACCCCTTGAGCAAGGACGCGACATCATGAGGATTCTGCGAACCGGTCGGCGGCGTCGCGAGGGCGGCGTGGTGCTGATCCTGGTCCTTGTGGTCGTCCTTGTGCTCTCGGCCGTCCTGATCGAGTTCAACTACGAAACGACGCTGGACCTGGGCGCGGCGGCGGGCGCCACGGCGGGACGTCAGGCGCTGGCCTGCGCCGACGCGGGAATCCAGGTGGCGCTGGCCGCCCTGCGAAACGCCGATCACGTCTTCCGCGACGACACCTTGCGCCCCATCGTGACCGGCGACGCGCGCCTGGACGTCGGCGAAGGACACTGCCGTATCTTCGTGTCCGCCGAGAACGGCAGGCTCAACATCAACGCGCTCAAGCCGCGCGGGGGCCAGCCCGACCGCCGGCGCTGCGAGCAGCTCCTGCGCCTGATTGACCTGCTCAACGTTCAGCCGGGCGCGGAGGAGCCGATCAGCTACGCCATCGTCCCCGCCATGATTGACTGGGCGGACGAGGACGACGACACGACCGTGCTGAGTTACGTCGAGGGAGAGAATGAGGGGGCGGAGCAAGGCTGGTACGAGACTCGAAAGCCGGTGCGCCGCTGCAAGAACGCCCCCTTCGACACGGTGGCCGAAACGGCGCTGCTGCGCGGGATGACCCCCCTGGCCCTCGACGGGCGGCCCGGCGACCGCGAAGGCAAGCGCCCCGCTCTGCTGGGTCTGCGGCCCTTCCTGACCGTGTGGGGGGACGGCAAGGTGGACATCAATCACGCCCCGGCGCCGGTGCTTCAGAGCCTGTCGGAGAAGCTCGATGCCGCGCTGGCGCGGGACATCGTGGCCCAGCGCGGCGAACGGCCCTTCGAGTCCGTGAACGAACTCCTGGCCGTTCCCGGCATGACGCGGGAGCTCTTCTCCGCGATTCGCGATTATGTTACCGTATCGCCGAACGACCGCTACTACCGCGTCGAGGCGGTCGGGTCGGTGCGGGAGGTCGAGCGCCGGGTGGTGGCCGTCATCCGCGTGGATACGGCGGAGTCGGCGCCGACGTTGATTCAGCGGATGGAGTTCTAGCGTTGTCGAGCGCGGAGAGATCATGGGCCTGCTGATTCGTCGGAGCCTGGGGGTGGACATCGGCCCGAGGCGCGCGCGCGCGGCGCAGATCGCCCTCGGACGCGGGGGCGGGCGGATCGAGCGCTTCGCCGAATGCGCGCTGCCGGTCGAGGAGGGCGCCCGGGCGTCGGCGCTGAAGGACCTGATCCGCGGCGGCGGCTTCCGCGCCGGGCTTCCGGCGCGCCTGGCCGTTCCCGGCGAGGCGGTCTTCTTCCATGCCATCGAGACCGACCTCCACCGGCTGGAGGACGTGCGGCGCGTGCTGCCCTTCGAGACGGAGGGGGAGTT
>JAKJEM010000041.1:17009-29661 GCA_022705425.1 Planctomycetota bacterium | reverse complement strand
ACGACTGCGCCTGGCAGGCCCGCACCGCAAACGGCACGGTCACCGTCGAGTTCATGCCCGGCGGCGTCGGCGTCACCTACGTCCACCCCGACGTTAGCGGCACGATCTACTGGCTCCACGACGCCGCCGCGCCGCACGACTGCTGCGGCGAGCTTCAGCCCGCACTCCACCACGATTCCGGCGAATGCCAGGGCGAGGGTCAGGACTCCGTCTGCCAGATTCGCCCGGTCTGCTCCGGGAGCACGGAAGACCCGACCACCGCCCCGCCGCCGGACGGCCCCTGCCGCGAGAACGAGTTCGGCTGCGAGTACGCCCCGGTGGGCGTCGTCGAACTCAACGGCGCATGGTACGTCGTCGGCCAGTTGCTTTCCGAGGCCTGCTGCGAGCCGACCACCGCCTGGGACGGTCCCGCCGGCACCACCGGGGGCGACGGCTGCTGCACGAGCGCCTTTGACCGCAACGTCAGTAGCTGGAAGACGCTGACCGACGTCGCCGCCTATGGCGCGTGCAACCCGATCCTGGTCCTCGGCTGCGACCTCTATCCCCCCGCCGGCTGCGACGACACCGGCCCCGGATGCGTGTACGTCTTCGAGCGCGCTATCGAGTACTCCGAGGAATACAGCACCACCTTCGGGCCGAACACGCCGACGCTCTTCGCGCGCTACCGCCTGCTCCACGAGAACTGCGAGAAGCGCACCACCACCCTGCCCGCCGCCACCACACCCGGCGCGACGACCACGGGCGCGCCCTCGAGTACGGCGGCGGCCTGCAACAACTGCAACGACGTGGAGTTCGGTCCAGGTTCCATCGTCACCGTCACGATCTCGGGCGCGGCGTGCTCCGACGGCAACGCCAACGGCGAGCGTTACTACCTGCACTCTGGCGGCTGCTGCTTCTACCGGGATCAGCCGGGCGACGGAACGTTTTCGCTGGAGTTCGGCGACGGCTTCATCCAGGTCGTCTGGACGTCCTACAGCAACAACGGCGGCATGGCGTGGCGGCTGGACCTCGATGCGCCCTATGCCTGCTGCGTGAATCGCGAGCTGCCCTTCCTGAGCGACTGGGGCTCGTGCGAAGGGACGGGAGAGAACTCGACCTGCGTTGTCGCGCCGTCCTGTTGAAAGAACCGGGAGGAACCATGCCGACCCTTGCCCTGCCGTGGAACGCCTGCCGGGCGGCGGAGATCGCCCGCGCCGCCTGCTCCGGTCGGGAGTACGTGCGCTGCGCCCGCTGGAAATGCGGCATCAGCCGCGCCGGGCTGACCTGCGCCCTCTGCCGCGAGGGACGGTTCCGCGGCGCGCCTGAGTCCCCCGCCGCCGGCGCACGCGCGCCGAGCCGTCCGCCCCCCTGCCGCCGCTGCCGCGACAAGCGCGCGCAGACCGTTGCCGTGCTGCGCGGCATGGCCGGGCTGCCCCCCGGCGATGCGTCCGTCGTCACCGATCGCTTCCCCGACGCCGCGTCGAGCCCCGCCGTTCTCGCGTCGAAGTCGCTTCCCGCCGCGCCCGCGCCCGTCCGCGCGCTGCCGCCGGGAACGCGCACCCCGCGCCTGGCCGTCGTCGTTCCCTGCCGCAACGAGGTCGGCGCCGACCGGCAGGGGCGATATCTCCTGCGCGAGACCTTCCGCACCGTGCGGGAGACCTCCGCCGGGTACGACATGCCCGACTTATGGCTGATTGACGACGCGAGCGACAAGGTCCTCCCGGCGCTGGAGGAGCGCGGTGAGCCCGCGCCCGTGCGCGTGGTCCGCAACGCGGCCCCGCTGGGCGTGGACGGCAGCCGCAACCTCGGCGCGCGCCTGGCCTTCGCGGCCGGGGCCGAGGTCGTCGGCATTCTCGACGGCCACATGCGCGTGGAGACGCACCACACGCGACAGCCGATCCTGGGCGGCGTACAGCGCCTGGCGCAGCTCGCCGTCGAGACGCGCGGAATCGTTGTCGCGCGGTGCGGACACCTGGAAATGGACGTCCTCCACGACCATTACCCCCTCTGCGGCGGCGAGTTCGCGCGCATCACCGGGCCGCGCCAGTCGCTGGGCATGGCGTGGAAGCACATCAACCCGCCACGCGGCACGCATCGCATCAACGGCCTGCTCGGGGCGTCGTACTTCTTCGCGCGCGAGGTGTGGGAGCGGCTGGGCGGCTTCGTGGCCTGCTGCAAGGTGTGGGGCTTCAGCGAGGAGGGGATGGCATTGAAGGCCGCCTTCCTGAACGTCCCGATCCACGTCTGCTGCGACGTCACGCTGACGCACTGGTTCCGCCCCACCGGGCCGCACCCGTATGTGGTGGACGGCTACCAGAAATGGTGCAACCGCGCGCGGGTGCTGACGGTAACCTTCGAGCCGGAGACCTTCGAGCGCTTCTGGCTGCCCCGGCTGAGGCGGTCGGACTGGAATGAGCGCTACCGGGCGGAGGTGCGCGCGCCGGAGGTCCTCGCCGAGGGCGCGGCCTTCCGCCGCCGGAAGATCCGCTCCGACGCGGAGGTGCTGCGCGATCTCTTCGGGGTGGAGGGGACATGAGGATTCTCTTCCTGATGGCCGACGGTTTCTGCATCGGCGATGCCGTGTCGCAGTCGCACGCCTATGCGGCGGCGCTGCGGGCCGGGCACGAGGTCTCCCTGGCGCGTTCCGCCGGGCCGTGCGCGCTGGTCGAGCCGCTGATCGAACGTCTGGGCGTGCGCCTCGTGCCGCGCGACACGGGCGAGGAGTACGACCTGGTCCTTTCGGGCCGGATCACGCCGGAGCAGTTCCAGCGCGGGGCGGCGCGCGTGCGGGCGCGATGGTTCGTCGTTCCGAGGCCGCTGTCGCAACGGGGCGATTTCCGCCACGCCGACCTGGGGATTGACGCCCTCCGCCGGGCGGGGCTCTTTCTGCCCATTCCCGATGCGCCGCTGGCCGGGCTGCTGCCCCCGCGCCGCCCCGCGCGCCGGCTGATTGCCCCCGGCGCCAGCCTTGGACGCCGAGCCGCGCGCTGGCCGTTCTGGCCGGAGTTCCTTCGCGCGGACACAACGCCCGTGACGCTCTGCGGCGACGGTCACGCCGTCGAGCCCTGGCAGGCCGATCTTCCCCCGCACGCGCAAGATCGCATCTGTTGCACCGCGCGCCTGGAGGATGTCTTGCCGCTGCTGGCCGAGGCGACGCTTGTGCTCAGCCCGGATACCGGCATCGCGCACCTGGCTGCCGCGTGCGGCGTGCCGACGCTGACGATCTTCCGCGCCGGGCAGAGCCGCCCGGAGAATGGAATGCCCTACGGTCCGCGCGCGCGGGGTCTCGTCGAGCCGACGCCCGACGAGGTCCTCGACGCCGCCCGGCAGATGGAGGAGGCCGCCCTGTGACCTTGGAGATCTTCGTTCTATCCTGCGACCGATACGAGATGCTGGCGCTGTGCCTGGCGGGGCTGTGCGGGCACAATGCCGGGACGGGCGCGGTGACGGTGATTGACGACGCGAGCGAGGACCCGCGCGTCCACGAACTCCTCCGGCGCTGCCGCGAGACGGCGTCCGTCGCGCGCGTGGTCGCCACACCGCGCCGGATGGGCGTGGGCGTCACGCGCCGCATGGCGGTGGACCTCTTCCTGGCCGGGCAGGCGGAGACGATGGCGCAGGTGGAAGGCGACGTGCTGCTCGGGCCGGGCGCGCTGGCGCAGTTCGCCGGAGCCTGGCGCGACCTGCACGAGGGCGGCTTTCCGGTGAACTGGCTGTGCGCGCACGCCTACGACTGGTGCCACCGGCGGCTGGCGCGCGTAACGCCGCCGGCGGCGAGCGGCTGCACGGTCGAGTTCTGGGACGCGCAGGGGGAATCGCTGTGGCTGGCCTCGCGCGCGGCGCTGGAACGTCACGGGCGATTCATCACGCGCGACTGCCCCGACCTGACGGCCTTTCACCGCGCGGCGGGCTGCGCCGGCCTGGAGCGTCCGGTAATCGCCGCGCAGCACCTGGGCTGCGTGGGCGCCTCCTTCTACTACCCGCCGGAACGCTTCCCCTGGGCCACGTGGGAGCGCCTGTGCTATCGCGGCGCGGACGGCGCGCCGCGCCAACCCTATCCCGATCTCTTCCGCATGGACTTCGAGTCGTCCCGCCACGACTGGCGCAAACGTTACGCCGAGTACGCCCGGCTCGTGGCGCGCCACGCGCCGGCCCCCTTCCCGGAGTTGCCATGAAGCGATGCCGATTCCCCTTCGGGGGCAACCTGAACGCCCGCAGCGGGCCGGATGTGCTGATCGGGGCGCTTTCGGAGGCATTGCGCGCCGATCCGCGATTCGTCCCCCTGACGGACGACCCGCCCGGCGCGGAGGAGGTGGACTGGCACCCGGCGCTTTCGCCGCGTCTGGTTGCCGCCGTGCGCGCGGGGCGCCGCTGCGCGATCGGGCCGAATGCGCTCTACGGTTTCTCGCAGGCCCCCGGCGCCGAGCCCGTCGAGCGCGAGTTGATGGCGTTTGAGAACTACGCGGCGGTCTTTGCGCTTTCGCGCTGGTATGTCGAACTGCTGCGAATGACGATGGCCCAACGCGCGGGATATGCGCTGCTCGATTTTCCCCTGCCGCGCGCCTGGGCGGCGCTGCCCTGGACGCCTCAAACCGCGGGCGGGGCGCTGGTGTACCTGAAGGGCGGCGCGGCGGAGCGCGGGATCGCCCTGGCGCTGCTGCGCGGGCACGCGCGGGCGCGGCTGATCGAGTACGGGCGCTACGCGCGGGCGGAGTTGCTCGATGCGGCCCGGCGCGCCGAGGTCTGCTACTACGTCAGCCGCGAGGAGCACTTCGGGCTGGCGGCGGTGGAGATCGGGCTGATGGGATGTCCGATCGTGTCGGATGAGAAGTGCTGCCCGACGGTGTCGCACGGGCTGACGGGACGCCTGGCGGCGGCGCGCGAGCGCGATACGCGCGCGCCCTTTGCCTGGGCGCCGGACGCGGCGGAGCGATTCCGCGCGGAATGCACCGCCGCGCGCGCGATGGACCGTACACGGATTCGCCAGGCCGTTCTGGCCCGGCATGACCCGTACGCCGCCGTGGCGCGCGCAGCGGCGGCGCTGGATTTGGAGGACCCGAACGATGGCGGCGCGTCCTGATTCCTACGAACGCGGCAAGTTGGACGAGCGGGTGGAGGTGGCGATCACGACGATCCGCAAGGTCGAAGAAAAGCTCGACCGGCTGGCGGTGATGATCGAGCGCCGTCCCTGCGCCGCGCACTCCGCGCATATCCGCCTGCAATGGGCGCTGCTGATGGGGGTGATCGCCGGGTTCGCGGGGCTGTTCTGGTACGCGATGCAACGGATGGGGTAGCGAACGGCGGACGGAAGACGACGGACGACAAACGACAGACGACGGACGACAGACGACTGACGGCAGACGACGGACGACGGACGGCCAACGGCGGACGGGGGACGCGCGGGAGGCCGGGTGTGGGGAAGGGCGTGTTCCTGCTAACGGGAGGGTCTCCATGTCAAAGAAGGAATGCGACGACATCGTGCATCGGGCGGCGAACTTCGCCGATCATAACCGCGGTCTCTGCGCCGGGTTGGCGCTGGCGGCCGCGGCGGCGCTGTGGCTGGGGGCCTGCCAGCCGCGCACGCAAAGCCTGCTGGACCCCGCCCGCCGCGTGACGGCCGGCGAACTCCAGCGCGAGTTGGCGCAGGTGGAGTCGGAATACGCGGCGCGCCTGCGCGCGGGCGAGGCGGCGCTGCGGGACTTGCAGGCGCAGTACGAATCGCGCGCGCGCGTGGCGCAACTGGCCGGCGGGGCGGCGGCGCTGGCGGTCGGCGGCGACCTGACGCCCTCCGCCCTGGTCGGGTCGCTTCTCCAATTCCTGACGCTCTTCGGCGCGGCCGGGCTGGCCTACGACAACCGGCGCAAGGACCGCGTGATCGCCGGACGTTCGGCCGGGGCGAAGGGTTCGATTTCGCCGCCGGAGGGAATCGGGTAGAATACATAATGTGCGCCCGGTCCAGAGTGCAGCACAGCCATCCCGTGTCGCTGGTGTGGCATAGCCGCCTCGGCTGTGAAGAACGTCCCCCGTCTGCAACACAGGCGCGGGCGCCTGTGCCACACCGGACATTCGCCGGCGACCTCCGGCAGGACGCAGGGAATGCGGCGGGAATGTCGCCATGCCCCGCTCGCGACCGAGCCGAGAGAGGCCCATGCACGAGATTTCCATCTGCGAAAGCCTGCTCAAGACCGCCCTGGCCGAACTGGGCCGCCAGGCGCCGGGGGCGCGGCTGCTGAAGGTCCGCGTGGCCGTCGGCGCGCTGCGGCAGGTGGTTCCGGAGAGCCTCCACTTCGCCTACGAGGCGCTCTCGGCAGGGACGCGCGCGGCGGGATCGAAGCTGGAAATCCTCCCCATTCCCGTCGCGGCGCGGTGCCGGCGTTGCGGGTGGGAGGGCGCGATCGAGGGCCGCCTTTTCTACTGCGGTGCGTGCCGCGCGGCGGAGATTGAGATCGTGCGCGGCAAGGAGTTGTACCTGGAAAGCCTGGAGATTGACGACGATGGCGCGGAATAGGATCGCCGTGTATCGCGACTTGATGGGGGCGAACGAGGTGTGGGCGGAGCGCACGCGGGCGCTCCTGCGCCGCTGCGACGTGCCGCTGTACAACCTCATCGGCAGCCCCGGCGCGGGCAAGACGGCGTTGCTCGAGGCCACGGCGCGGCGGCTGCGACGGCGACGGCGCTTCGCCGTGCTCGAGGGCGACTGCGCCACGACGCACGACGCCGAACGCCTGGCCCGCCGGGGGGTGCGCGCCAGCCAGATCCTCACCGACGGCGGCTGCCACTTGCAGGCGCGCTCCGTCCATCGCGCGCTGCGCGACCTGCCCCCCCAGGAGTTCGACCTCCTCTTCGTTGAGAATGTGGGGAACCTGGTCTGCCCGGCGGAGTTCGACCTCGGCGAGACGGCCAAGGTGGCCGTGCTCAGCGTGGCCGAGGGCGAGGACAAGCCGTTGAAGTACCCCATGCTCTTCCGCGAGGCCAAGGCCGTGGCGCTGACGAAGGTTGACCTGATCCCGCATCTGTCCTTCAACCTGAAGCGGTGTCTGCGCTTTGTGCGGCAGGTGAACGGCGCGATCCCGGTGCTGCCCCTTTCGGCCCGGACGGGCGAGGGTCTGGACGCGTGGATCGAGTGGCTGGAGCGTCCGTGAAGAAACGGCTGCGCGTGGAGATCGAGGGTCGGGTGCAAGGGGTGGGCTTTCGGCCCACGGTGTACCGCCACGCCCGGACGTGCGGGGTGACGGGGCGCGTGGCGAACTCGACGCAGGGGGTGACGATCGAGGCGGAGGGCGCGCCCGAGGCGCTGGAGCGTTTTCTGGCGCTGCTGAGGACGGCCCCCCCGGCGCAGGCGCGCATCGCCGCACTGAGGAGCGTTGAGATTCCCCCTGCGGGCGATACGACCTTTGCCATCGCCGCCAGCGTGCGGGCGGAGGGGCTTTCGGCGCAGATGCCCCCCGACCTGGCGTTGTGCGCGGCCTGCCGGGCGGACATTCTCAACCCCGCCGACCGCCGCCACGGCTACGCCTTCACGAACTGCACGAACTGCGGGCCGCGCTTCACGATCATCGCCGGGCTGCCCTACGACCGCGAGCGCACGACGATGTCGGGCTTTGTCATGTGCGCGCGGTGCCGGGCGGAGTACGCGGACGCCGCCGACCGACGCTTCGACGCGCAACCGAACGCCTGCCCGGCGTGCGGGCCGCGCCTGCGGCTGCTCGATGCCGGCGGGAATCCCCTGCCCGGCGACCCGCTGCCGGAAGCGGCGGCGCGGCTGCGGCGCGGGGAGATTCTCGCCCTCAAGGGTCTGGGCGGATTCCACTTGGCGTGCCGGACGGAGGAGGGGCCGATTGCGCGGCTGCGCGCGCGCAAGGCGCGTCCGCACAAGGCCCTTGCGGTCATGTTCCGGGACCTCGATGAACTGCGCCGCCACTGCCGCGCGGATGCCGTCGAGGAGGCGGAACTGACCTCCCCCGCCGCGCCAATCGTGATCCTGGACCGGCGCGAGGACTCAACGCTGCCGGTCGGGATTTCGCCGGACACGCGCGACGTGGGCGCCTTTCTGCCCTACACGCCGCTGCACCACCTGCTGCTGGCGCAGGTCAGCCCGCTGGTGATGACGAGCGCGAACCGCGCGGAGGAGCCGATTGCGCGCAATGCGGATGAACTGGGGGGCATCCTGGGGCCCATCGCCGATGCGGCGCTCGACCACGACCGCCCGATCCTGCGCCGGTGCGACGATTCGGTGCTGCGGGTGTGCGAGGGGCGACGCCTGGTGATCCGGCGGTCGCGCGGCTTCGTGCCCGATGCGATCGCCCTGCCGCTGGACGGCCCGTGTGTGCTGGCGGTCGGGGCGGACCTGAAGAACGTCTTCGCCTTCACGCGCGGACCGGAGGTCTTTCTGTCGCCGCATGTGGGCGATCTGGAGGAGTACGCTGCGGCGCAGTTCCACCGCGAGGCGCGCGACGACCTGATGCGGCTCTTCGGGGTGCGGCCGAAGATCACGGCGCATGATCTGCACCCCGATTACTTCTCCACGCGGATGGCGGACGACGAACGGCAGACCGGGGACCGGGGACCGGGGACGGGGGACGGGGGGCGGGGAACGGCGGACGACGGACGGGAAGCGGGGAGTGCGCGACGGGTGGCGGTGCAGCATCATCACGCGCACGTGGCCGCGTGCATGGCCGAACACGGGCTGACGGACCGGGTGATCGGGGTGGCGCTGGACGGCGCGGGTTACGGCCCGGATGGAACGGTGTGGGGCGGGGAGTTCCTGATCGCGGACTTGCGCGATTTCCGCCGCGCAGCGCGCCTGGCCCCGCTGGCGATGCCCGGCGGCGACGCGGCCACGCGCCAGCCGGCGCGCATGGCTCTTGCGGTCCTCCATGCCTGGCTCCGCCCGCGCCCGAACGGACCGGAAGGGCTGCCCCCCCCTGCTTTCTACACCGAGTATCTCCCCGCCGCCGAGGCCGCGGCGCTGTGGACGCTGCTCGACCGCCAGCTGCGGTGCCCCCTCACGTCCAGCGCAGGACGGCTCTTTGACGCGGTGGCGGCGCTGCTGGGGCTGGGCTCGCCGGTGACCTACGAGGGCCAGGCCGCGATCCGCCTCGAATCGCTGGCGGAGGGGGACGACGCCCCGCCCTATGCCTTCGACCTGACGACGTCCAACGACCCGTGGGAGCTTTCCTTTGCGCCGGCGGTGCGTGAGATTGTGTCCGACCTGGCGCGCGGGGAGGACCGTCGCCGGATCGCCGCGCGCTTCCACCGCAGTGTGGCGGCAGGGGTAGCGGCGACCTGCGCGGCGCTGCGCGAGCGCGAGGGGATCGAGTCGGTGGCCCTCTCCGGCGGGGTCTTCCAGAACCGCCGGCTGCTTCGCGCGCTGCGGCATGACCTGGAGGCCGCGCGCTTCCGCGTGTATGGTCACCACGTCGTCCCGCCGAATGACGGGGGGATTGCGCTGGGGCAGGCGGCGATTGCGCTGGCGCGGGCGGGCGGGGAGGGGTGACGGGGGGAGGGCAAACGGCAGACCGGGGACGGGGGACGACAGACGACAGACGACGGACGGCGTACGAGACGGCAATGCGCTGCCGGCGCGTCTTGACACCCGGCGGCGGCGCGGCTATCGTCATGGGCACGGCGTCGGACCGGGCGCATTCCACCGCAGGAGGGAGAGGACATGATCTGCATCTCGGATGCCGAATACCGCGCCCGCATGAGGGCGTTCCAGGCCAATATCCGCGCGGCGGGACTCGATGCCGCGCTGGTGCATGCGAACGAGGCGGACTTCGCGCACGTGCGCTACCTTTCCGACTACTGGCCGACCTTCGAGGCGGCGGGCGTCTTCGTTCCGGCCACGGGACAGCCGATCCTGCTCATCGGGCCGGAGAGCGGCGCCTATGCGGCGGGGCGCAGCCGGATCCGCCGGATCGAGAAGATGGTCGAGTACCGCGAGTCGGCGGAGCCGGAGTATCCGGGGATTGCGGTGGCCACTTTCAAGGACGTGGCGCGCAAGGCGATGGGCGCGCGCCCGCTGCGCCGGCTGGGGTTGGTGGGCTATTCGGTGATGACGCTGCCGGTGTACACGAGCTTGCAGCGCGATCTGCCGAAGACCGAACTGGTCAAGGCCGACGACACGCTGGTGAGTCTGCGGATTCTGAAGAGCCCGATGGAACTGGCGCTGATGCGGCGGGCCTTCCGGATTGCGGAGAAGGCGGTGGAGGCCATCCTGGCCGAGGCGCGTCCGGGGATGACGGAGTTGCAGGTGATCGGGATTGCGCAGCGCGAGATCTACCGCCACGGCGGGGAGTACGAGGGACACGCGCTCTACTGCTTCTGCGGCCCGGCGACGAACAACGCCATCTCGCGCCCGACGCACAACCGGCTGCGGCGCGGCGAGGTCATCCAGCTCAACATCGGCGCGCGCGTGGGCGGGTACTCCTCGAGCGTGGGGCTGCCCTTCTCCTTCGGTCCGCTGCCGGAGCGCAAGGCGCGGCTGGTGGCCTTCGGGCTCGAGGCGCACTTCAAGACGATGTCGCTGATGAAGGCGGGGGTGCCGGCGGCGGAGGTAGTGCGGAAGTACGAGGAGTTCGTCCAGGCGCGCGGTTTCGCCCGCTACATGCTCTACGGGCCCTGTCACGGCATCGGCATGATGGAGGTCGAGCGCCCCTGGATGGAATCGGTCTCCACCTATGCGCTGGCGGAGAACATGACCTTCCAGGTGGACACCTTCTTCCAGGACAGGGACTTCGGGTTGCGCTGGGAGAACGGGGTGCGCGTGACGGCGGGCGGCGTGGAAAGGCTCTCGAAGAAGTACATGAAGCTCGTTCAACTCTGAGGAGGGGCCGATGGCGAAGAAGAGCGCGGGGCGCCGGGTGTGGTTCTTCCCCGACGGCGACATTCCGCCGCCGGGCCGGGGCCGCCTGAAGGGGCATGAGTCGCTGATCGTGCTGAATCCGAATGACCGCGACGCGGCGGTGACGGTGACGGTGTACTTCACCGACGGCGAGCCGGTGCGCGCCCCGGCGCAGGCGGTGAAGGCGCGGCGCGTGCGCTGCTTTCGCACCGACGAGGGGATCGGCGGGTGCAGGATTCCCTGCGGGCAGTACGCGCTGAAGGTCGAGAGCACCGTGCCGGTCATCTGCCAGATCGGCCGGATGGACGTGCGCCAGCCGAACCTGGCCTACTATACCGTGATGGGTTTTCCGGGGTGAGGGAATGCGATACGAACTGATGCGGCCGCACGAGCTGCGCGCGGCCATCGCCCGGCGCACGCCGGTGGCGCTGCCGGTGGGCGTGCTGGAATACCACAGCGAACATCTCGGCCTGGGGATGGATACGCTGGCGGTGGTCAAGTGCCTGGAGTTGCTGGAAAAGGAGCGCGACCTGGTCATCCTGCCGCCCTTCTGGTGGGGGGCGGCGAGCTACGTCGTCGAGCCGGCGGAGGGGAACGGCTCGGTGCATGTTGCGGCGGAGCACCTCGCGCCGGTGGCGCGCGACCTGTTCGCCTCGCTGCTGCGCGTCGGCTTCCGCAACATCCACTTCATCATCCACCACCAGTCGGAGAACTTCGCGGCGGGGATGCCGACGGACCTGGCCTTCAAGTTCGCGGCGCGACAGGCGATCTTCGCGCACCTGGAGCGCGAGCGCGGCGAGGGTTGGTGGGGCGATGCGCGTATGGCCGACTACTACGCGCAACAGAGTCAGGGCGACGACCCCTTCAACTGGATCAAGGGCCACCCGCTGATGACGCCGGAGATCATCCGCGAGTACCCCTTCGACCACGCCGGTCAGGGGGAGACGTCGCTGATGATGGCGCTGTGCCCGGAGGCGGTGGAGATGGGCCGGTTCAGCGCGGAGAAGTGGTACTCGCGCAGCGCGCAGGAGGCCTCGCCCGAGCTGGGACGCAAGGGGGTGGAGATGATCCTGGCGCATCTGCGGGCAGCGCTGGGACGGTAGGGCAACGGCGAACGGCAGACCGGGGACCGGAGACGGGGGACCGGGGACGGCAACGGCGGACCGGGGACGGTTGACAAGGACTCGCGAGCGCCATTTGGGGACAGGGGGACGAGGTGGTAAGATAATGTTGTGGATCGTGAAGATTCCTTTCATGAAAGGGACCGACATGAAGATGTCATGGCTTGTGATGGCGGTGGCGGCGTTGACGCTCGCGGCGGCCCCGGCGGTTGCGGCGCCCGAGGGGGAATGGCTGACCTCCTACGACGCGGCGAAGGCGGCGGCTCAGAAATCGGGCAAGCCCATCCTCGTCAACTTCAGCGGCAGCGACTGGTGCGGCTGGTGTATCAAGCTGGATAAGGAGGTCTTCAGCACCCCCGAGTTCAAGGCCTGGGCGGAGAAGAACGTGGTGCTGATGGTGGCGGATTTCCCGCGCCGCAAGACGGTGGACCCGGCGACGAAGGCAGTCAACGAGGAGTTGATGAAGCAGCACGGGGTCCGCGGCTTCCCGACGATCCTCTTCCTGACGGCGGATGGCGCAAAGATCGGCCAGAGCGGCTACAAGCCCGGCGGGCCGAAAGCGTGGACGGAGGACGCGCAGAAGATACTCGACGCCAAGAAGGGCAAGTGAGCGACGGGACGGCGGACGGCGAACGGCAGACGACGGACGGCGGACGACGGACGGCAGACCGGGGACCGGAGATGGGGGACCGGGGACGGGGGAGCAGGG
>JAKJEM010000041.1:0-16987 GCA_022705425.1 Planctomycetota bacterium | reverse complement strand
ATTTGTCTTCGCTGAAGGCTTCGGCGAGGAAGCGGACCGCGCACGGATGAGCAGGGGTTGCGGCGTGCAGATCGCAGGTCGCCTGCTTTGAGGGCGCGCCGGCAGTCGGCAATCGCGGGAGTGGTCACTTCTGTCCGTAGTAAGCGCGTGAGCCGTGCTTGCGGAGGAAGTGCTTGTCGCGCAGGTACTCCGGGAGCGGCGCGGAGGACGGGGCGAGTGCGAGGGTGTGCAGGGCCATCTCCGCGACGGATTCAAGCGCAACGCTGTTCCTGACGGAGTCGGCGGCGTTCCTGCCCCAGGTGAAAGGGCCGTGTCCGGCGACAAGGACGGCGGGCATTTGGAGCGGTCCGAGCGTTCGGAAGCGTTCGACGATGACCGCGCCGGTGGCGGCTTCGTAGTCGCCGGCGACCTCGGCCTTGCGCAGCAGGCGCGTGACGGGAACTTCGCCGAAGAAGTGGTCGGCATGGGTGGTGCCGAAACAGGGAATCCCGCGCCGCGCCTGGGCGAAGGCCGTGGCGCAGGGGCTGTGGGTATGGGTGACGCCGCCGATTCCGCCAAAGGCGCGGTACAGGGCCAGGTGCGTCGGGGTGTCGGAAGAGGGGTTCAGGGCGCCCTCGACCGTCTTGCCGTCGAGGTCCACGAGAACGATATCCTGGGGGCGCAGGGCGGCGTACTCGACGCCGCTGGGCTTGATGGCCACGATCCCGCGCGCGCGGTCAATGCCGCTGACGTTGCCCCAGGTCAGGATGACCAGGGCGTGGCCGACGAGGGCACGGTTGGCGTCGCAGACTTGTTTGCGCAGTTCGTTGAGCACGTGCGTCTCCTTGGATGGGCGACGACAGACAACAACAGACGACGGACGACAGACCACGGACGACAACAGACAACGTGCGGCAGCACTGTGCGGCGGCGCCTATCCATAGTCGGGTGAGTCCTCGCTGACCCAACCGGCCTGCGGGTCAATGGCACGGCGCATGGCGCATAGCTGACGGAAGAGGTGCTCGCTCATCTGATAGGCACGCATATAGGCCGCGTCCGAACGTGCCAAGTACCCCCGGCGACAGGCCAGATGCAGACAGGCAACGGTCTCGATCACGGAACGAATTGCGTACCCCAGAAAGCGCGCCTGTTCACGGTCATGCTGCCCGACGGCTCCCTCGGCAATGTTCAGCGAAATGGAGGTCGAGGCGCGCTGCATCTGTGAGCGCAGGTTATAGGTTTCGGCTGCCGGCAAGTGTGCAGCGATGTCGTAGAGGACGCCATCGTAGTCTAGAGCGGCCTGCCAGACGGCCAGTTTCTCGAACTTGTATCCCATCGCACCTCCCCGTCCACTCGACCCGATTGCACACCGCCCGTCGTCTGTCGTCCGTCGTCCGTCGTCTGTCGTCGGCCGTCCGTGGTCCGCCGTCTATCGTCCGTCGTCCGCCGTTCTCTGTTCTTCACGCAGGGCGATCATGTCCTTCATCACCCCGTCGAGTTTGCCGCCGAAGTCACGGGTTCCGAAGGCGTCGTGCAGGGCGCGGTAGTGGCTGTACATGCGCGCGTAAACCTTGTGGGCGGCGGGGTCGGGCTTGAAGACTTTGGAGCGGACGCCGCAGAGGGCCTTCTGGGCCTGGGCGACGCCGGCGTAGCCGCCGGCGGCCTTGCCGGCGGCGACGGCGCCGAAGAGGGCGGCGCCGAGGGCGCAGGTCTGGTCGCTGCGCGAGACCTTCATGGGGCGGTTCGTGACGTCGGCGTAGATCTGCATGAGCAGATCGTTCTTGACGGCCAGGCCGCCGCAGTTGACGATTTCGCGAACGGGGACGCCGTACTCCTCGACGCGCTTCATGATCGTGAGCGCGCCGAAGGCGGTGGCCTCGATGAGGGCGCGGTAGATTTCGTGCGCTTCGGTGTGCAGCGTCTGGCCGAGGAGGAGGCCGCTGAGGCGCACGTCCACGAGGATCGTGCGGTTGCCGTTGTTCCAGTCGAGGGCGAGAAGTCCGTGCCCGCCGGGCTTCTGGCGGGCGGCCCGTTCGCCGAGGGCGCGGAAGCGGGCGTCGGCGGTCTTGCCGTAGCGGTCGGGGACGAGGTGGTGGACGAACCAGAGGAAGATGTCGCCGACGGCGGACTGGCCGGCTTCGATGCCGTAGGAACCGGGCAGGATGGAGCCGTCCACGATGCCGCAGACGCCGGGGATGTCGGCGAGCTTGCGGCGTGCGGACTGGACCATCATGTCGCAGGTGCTGGTGCCGAGGATCTTGACAAGGGTTCCCTCGCGGATTCCCGCGCCGACGGCGCCCATGTGGGCATCGAAGGCGCCGACGGCGATGGCGATGCCGGGGCGCAGTCCGAGTTTCTTCGCCCATTCCTCGCCGAGGCGTCCGGCCCGGTGGTTGGCGGGCCAGGCTTTGTCGAAGAGGCGCGGACGCAGGGCGGCGAGGGCGGGATCGAGCGCGGCGAGGAACTTCGCATCGGGCAGCCCCCCCCACTCCGGGCAGTACATGGCCTTGTGTCCGGCGGCGCAGACGCCGCGGGCGAGGCGATCGGGCGCGGTGTCGCCGGCGAGGAGGGCGGGCATCCAGTCGCAGTGCTCGACGAAGCTATGGGCGGCGTTGAAGACCCTGGGGGCGGCGCGCTTGCAGCGGAGGAGTTTGCTCCAGAACCACTCGCTCGAGTAGGTTCCGCCGCACTTGGCGAGGTACTGCGGGCGCATCGTGCGCGCGAGGGCGGTGATCTCGGCGGCCTCGGCGTGGCCGGTGTGGTCCTTCCACAGCCAGGCGTGGGCGGCGAGGTCGTTGCGGAACTCGGGGAGCAGCGCCAGGGGCGTGCCCCTGCGGTCCACGGGGATGGGGGTGCTGCCGGTGGTGTCCACGCCGATGCCGACGATCTTCGCGGGGTCGAAGCGGCGGTCGGCGGCGCGGGCGGCCTTGACGGCGGCGCGGACGACGGCGAGGCCGTCAATGTAGTCCTGCGGGTTCTGGCGGGCCACGTTGGGGTCGCGGGGGTCGAGGAGGATGCCGTGCTCGCCGGAGGGGTAGTTGAAGACGGCGGAGGCGACCTCGCGTCCGTCGCCGAGGTCCACGATCAGGGCGCGGCAACTGTTGGTGCCGTAGTCAAGGCCAAGGGCATACGAGCGCATGGAATCCTCCTTACGCGGGATGGCGTAACACCGCCGCCGTCACACTGGCGGATATTCTAGTCCAAGCGAGGCGCGGCGGCAACGGCGCGCTCAGCCCAGCTCGAAGGCCGTGACGCCGAAGATGCCCTCGACCGGCAGGGCCGGCGGGACGCCGGTGTACATGCGCGCGGTGGCGAAGACCTTCTCCATGCGGTGGCGCGCCGCCAGGGCGGCGGCGGCGGCGGTCATGCGACGGAGGACCGGCGAGTCCGGAGCCATGCGGGGCCTCCCGGAGGGCGTTGCGGCGCGAGGGGGATGAGAGTATCCTTGCCGCGTGACGATCCCGCGCCGGCGTCGGCGCGGCAAGGGCGGCGGCGCAACGATTCTCTGGAACGCGATCCTTCGTGTCTTCTTCAAGATACCTTCCCGGTTTCGGCGTCCTGGCGTTGATGGGTGCGACCTTCCTCTGGTCGCTGACGGCGCTGTTCGTGAAGCACTTCGCGGCGCTGGGGCTGGACGGCGACACGCAGAACCTCTTCCGCTACGGGGCGGCGGCAGCGGGGTTGTGGGTGTGGGTTCCGTTCGTCTTCGGGCGCAAGGCGGCGCGGGCGATGATCCAGTGGCGTCTGTTCTGGATGCCGGTGGTCTTCAACTGCGTCTTCCAGATCATCATGGTCAGCAGCCTGTACCACGCCAGCATCTATCCGGGGTTCATGTCGCTGCTGAGCCAGTCGGCGGTGCTCTTCTCGACGGCGCTGGCCTTCGTCTTCTTCCGCGACGAGCGCGCGACGATCCTCTCGCGGCGCTACCAGATCGGCTGTCTGCTGGCGGTGCTGGGGGTGGCGGGGGTGCTGCTTTTCCGGGAGGGGGCGCAGATGAGCGCGGGGCGTGGGGTGGCGCTGGTGCTCGTTTCGGCCTTTCTGTGGTCGGCCTACACTCTTTCGATGAAGCCGGTGGTGCGGAGCGTGAACCCGATCGTGGCCTTCACGGTGGTGGCGACGTGGACGGCGGCGTTCTTCCTGGCGCTGGCGCCGCTGCGTTCGACGCCGGGGCGCTTCTTCGATGCGGCGCCGATGGGACAGTTCCTGGTCGTTCTGTCCGGGGTGGCGTGTATCAGCGCGGCGCACTCGCTGTACTTCGCAGCGGTGAAGCGCCTGGGTGTGGCCGTCTGCGCATGTTTCCTGCTGGTCCAGCCGCTGCTGACGGGGATTCTTTCGGCGGTGCTGCTGAAGGAACGACTGACGTGGGCGCAGATGGCGTCGGGGCTGGTGCTGCTGGGCGGGGCGTTCGTGATCGTGCGCGCGCGGACCTCCGGGGGCGAGGCGCGCGCAGAGCCGACGGAGTTGCCGGAGGGTTGAACGGAACGGCGGACGACGGACGGCGGACGACAGACGACGGACGACGGACGACGGACGGCGGTTGGGGGATGGCGGGCCGGGGCTTGCCCGTTGGAGGGGGGAAGGGGGACTTTCTATTGCGCTGATGGCGGAGCCGGACGGCGGCGCAGGCGCTCAATGCCGCCGCGCGTGAGGTAGAGCCGCGCCCCCTGGATGATCTTCCCCTCGCCGTTCTCCCCCGTCATGCGGATGACCATGTCCACGGGGTAGGTGCGCGCCGCCGAGCGCCGGGCGACCCGGTCGGTCTCCGACAGGCACAGCAGGTCCTTCCGCGCGTTATCCGTCCAGTCCAGCCAGTTGCCCACGTTGATGCGGAGGATGTCGTTGATCGCCAGGGAGCGGACGTGGTGTTCATAGACGAGCTTCGTGTCAATGCGGACGTCCTTGGCATAGCGGATGACGCGCTCGACCCCTTCGGAGACGGCCCGGTCGAGCCCCGACCTCGGCGCGCGGGCTCCGGTCAGTTCGGCGGGCATGGCGCGCGGCTCCTGCCAGCCGAAGCGCTCGTGCGTTTCGCCGATCTTCCGTCCGCTCTGCTGGTCCACGAGTTCCGATTGGCGGTCGCTCGCCCACTTGGAGGCGCGCCGCATCCCGTAGTCGCGGACCATGTCCTTGATGCGGTCCTTGAAGATGTACGCCACAATCAGCGCCACGATGAAGGCGGTGCTCTGCTGCGGCCAGTGCCGTCCGGCGATGAGCGCAACCACGGAGGCAAAGGCCATGGCCACCCCGGCGGCGATGCCGTACATGATCTGCCGGAAGCGTTTGTCGCCGGGGCGCTGGGTGACCGAAAGGAAGAGCGCCCCCGCGCAGAACTTCTTGAGCAGGCTCTGGCGGTAGAGGCGGCGCTCGCCCTGGCGTGCGGCGCTCCGGCCCGCGCATTGCCAGCCGCACCGGACGCGATACTGCTCCTCGGCGCGCGCCGCCGCCGCCAGGGTCCGGCAGATGTCCTCCTCCGCCGCTCCGCCACCCCGGCCTTGCGCGGCTTCGATCACGCGCAGCAAGCACTCCTCGACCTCGATGCCGGCATACTCGTCGGCCCACTCGGCGGCCTTGACCACGCGCGCGGGCACGGCCACGCCGGCCCAGTGTTCCGGGAGGGCGCGCGTGGCCGCCAGCGCCGCCGCCATCTCCTGCGCCAGCCGGGCGGTCCGTTCTCGCGCGGCGGTCCAGTCGGCCGCTCCGGGCTTTTCGATCAGCGCCCGGATTCGCCGCCCCTCGTCGCGCACGCGCGCGCGGATGATGTCCGCCAGGACCTTGATTTCGTAAACCGTCCGCGCCTCGTCCCACCCCGCCCCGGCGCGGGCCTCGTCGCCCCATCGCCGCAGCCGGCGGATCGGGCTGGTCTCCATGTCCTCGGCCACCAGCTCCGCGAGGGTGATCGGCGGGGTCTTGAAGCGCACATAGCCGCGCAGGTCGCGATAGAACTCCTCGCGCGTGTAGCGCGATTCGTTGATGCCCAACTGATAGGGGAGGAAGAGGAAGACCTCGATGCGGTAACGGTCCTCCAGGTTGGCCCGGTTGAGCGGGTAGGCCAGCTTGATCTCGAACTGGAAGGCGTCATGCTTGCGAATCTGGCATTCCATCCCGTTCCACCATTCCAGCAAAGGCCCGCCAACCCGCCAGTTGCGCTTCGGTGAGGTTCACCGGGCGTCCGGCGGCCAGGGCGTGCTCGATGGCGCGGAGGCGTCGGCGCGTTTGGCGCGGCAGGCGCGGTCGTTCGTTGACCACCAGGCCGGTGACCACCTGGCGCTGGTGCCGCCGGCGCACGCTCATCTTCCGGCGGGTGTGGACCTCGTAACCCTCGTCGGCCAGGATCAGCGCCGCCGCGTGCAGTACGCCGCCGACGGACCGGCCGGCCATATCGGCGGCGTCGAGCGCCCGGCCCGTCTTCGGGTTGCGCCCGGCCTTGCTGCCGCGCGCCGCGCCCTCCTCCGCAAAGGAAAAGGTGATGTCGTCGGCATAGCGCGTGTAAACCGCGCCGGCGGCCTTTGCCAGTCCGCTCAGGCGCGCATCGAGGCGATAGTTCACGAGGTTGCTCAGGCGGGGACTGGTGGGCGCGCCTTGCGGCAGGGCGCCCTTCCACGCGCACAGGCGAGTCAGCAGGGCCGCCGACTCGCGGTCCCAGCCGATCTTGCGGAAGTAGTCCTCGATGCGCCTGGCCCGTGTCGAGGGGAAGAAATCGCGCACGTCGAGGCGCGCCACGACGGCTTGCCCGGCGTGGCATTCGGCGTTCGTGACGATGGAACGGTCGCGCTCGAATCCGTGCGCCGCCGGGTGCGCGCGCAGCCGCCGGAGCACCCGCTGCAGGATTCGCCGCTGCACGTCGCGCAATTCCGGCGCCGGCGCGCAGATCGTCCGCGTCCGGCCGTCGCGCTTGGGGATGTCGAAGGTCCGATATGTCGGTCGCACGGCGTTCAAGGCCTCGACGGACATCGCCAGCCGCCGCGCCAGTTCGATCACACCCGAACCGGGCCTGGGGCCGCTGCCGAAAATCCGCCCCATGATCTCGCTCAGGCTCACGCGTCACCCTCACTGGCATGCACGGACCGGCCCGAGTGCCGAGGCCTTTCGCGCGTCAGTGTGCGGACACGGACGGCCTGCGCCGCCCGTGTCCGCGCCGCTTTGCCGCAAGATGCGATCTTGCGCGCCGACTCTCGGAAGGCCCGTCACGACTCGGTTGACGAAACATCAACCTGCGCTCTGCATTGGAGCGCCGCCAAAGCGGTGATGCTATGGATACACGCGCCGGAGGGGAATGTCAAGCGCGGCGGCGGATCGGACTTCGGCGGGCAAGCGGACGGCGACGGGAGGCGGGAAGTGCTGCGCAGCGGGGACGGAAGGGGCGGACGGAGGAACGAAAGGTCAGTGGCGCAGGCGGAGGGCGCGGAGTTCGGATTCGGCCTGGTCGCGCCGATCGGTGACGGCTTTGATGCGGGCGTTGAGTTCGCGGCGGGTGTCTTCGATGCTGAGGACTTCGCGCCCGAGGGCGTCGCGGGTGAGGACGTTGGCGGCGCCCTGCTGGCGAAGGAGGGCGGCGACTTCGCGGGCTTCGTTCTCGACCTCGGGGGAGAGTTTGCGGAGAGTAGAGGTCTCCTCTTCGGTGAGGGGCAGGTCGAGCCGCCAGTGCTCTTCCCTGTACGTTTCGGGCGCGGCGCGGGCGCGGGCGCGGGCGTCGAGGGTCTCGGTGCGGATCTGGTATTCGCCGGGGGCGACGGATTCGTAGGAGCGATCCTTCTGGAGAACGTGACGCGCGCGGAGGCAGCGTTCGAGCGAGCAGCGGACGCTGTATCGCTCGAAGCGCTCGGCGAGTTGCTCAAGGCGCATGAGGTCGCCTTCGGCCTGACGGAGCCGGATGGCGGCCTCGGAGTTCTCAGGGTCGGGGCCTTCTCTGCGCTTGCCCCCCCCGCTCTGAACGAGGGCGATGATCACGATGAGCAGGGCGATGGCGCAGGGGATGCCGATCATGAGGCGCTTCTGCCACGGGGTGAAGGTGGGCTGGGGGACGTACTGGGCGTGGAGTTGATGATCGGGGACGGGGACGCGGATGGCGCTGCTGCACTTGGGGCAACGGCCCTTCTTGCCGGCCTTTTCGGACGGAACCTGATAGTGCGTGTCGCAACGGGGGCACTTGATGTCTATCATGGCTGCCTTGGCGCGCAGGGCACGGAAGGAGCGTCTCTGCGAAAAATCTACCACGTCGGGGGCGAGGGTGCAAGGGGAGGCGGCAACGAACGGCAGACGACGGACGACGAACGGCAGACGACGGACGACAGACGACTGACGACGGACGGAAATGGCGGACGGGGGATGGGGACGGTCAGTCGGGATTGCGGCGGCGTTGATTTTGGGGACGGGGGCTGGTAGGTTCGCGGGGCGGTTTGAGCGCGAATGAGGTGAATCCTTCCGGGATGAGGATGCTATGCCCCCCCACTCGAGTGACGTGCGTATCGTGCGCGAGTTGATCGGGCCGTATCTGGAGGTGTGTTCGATGCCCTGCCAGGCGGAGCGGCGGGCGGCATGGCGTCGGCACAACAGCCTGAAGCCGACGCGTCCGCTGATCTACGCGCGGGCCTTCGCATGGCAGGAGATGCCGGAGTCGCGGCTGCGGTGCCGGGACGCGTTCTTCCGCGCGTTCGAGAACAAGCTGCGGCACGATCTGTTCTGGGCGGGGCTGGGGGACGATTCGATCTTCGAGCCGTGGCTGACGGTGGGGGCGGTGTACGAGGTGTCGGGCTGGGGGGTGGAGATTCGGCGTCACCGGACGGAGGATTCGCGGGGCTCCTACAAGGTGGACTACGCGCTGAAGAACCCGGAGGACGCGGCTCGGCTGCGGGCGCCGCGTCATGCCATCCACGAGAGGAAGACGGCGGAGAACTACGCGCGGGCGCAGGAGGCGTTCGGAGACCTGATCGAGGTGAATCTGGACCGGGGGCCGGCGTGGCGGATGTGGTCGGCGGACCTCTCGACGGACCTGGGGCTGATGCGGGGGATCGAGAACTTCATGGTGGACATGGCGGACCGGCCGGAGTGGCTGTACGGGCTGATGCGGTTCATGTCGGAGGGGGTGCTTCGGGCGCACGACGAGGCGGAGGCGGCGGGCGACTGGGGGCTGTGCGACCACCAGAATCAGGCGATGCCCTACGCGGAGGAGTTGCCGGCTCCGGCGGCGAACCGGCGCGGGGTGACGCGGAAGGAGTTGTGGGGCTACATGGCGGCGCAGGAGTTCGCGCTGGTGTCGCCGGCGATGCACGAGGAGTTCCTGCTGAATTACCAGTTGCCGATTCTGAGCCGGTTCGGGCTGGCGGCGTACGGGTGCTGCGAGGACCTGACGCGGAAGATCGGGATGCTGCGGCGGATTCCGAATCTGCGGCGGATTGCGGTTTCGCCCTTTGCGGATGCGGGGCGCTGCGCGGAACAGATCGGGCGGGATTATGTGCTGAGCTACCGTCCGAGTCCGGCGGACATGGTGAGTTACGGGCTGGACGAGGAGCGGGTGAAGACGATTCTGCGGCGCGATCTGAGGGCGTGCCGGGGTTGCTTTGTGGACATTACGTTGAAGGACGTGGAGACGGTGCAGGGGGACGCGGAGCGTGTGCGACGCTGGGTGGCGCTGGCGCGGCGGACGGCGGAGGAGGCGCTGGCGTAAGGGGAATGAACGGAAGACGGGGGACGGCAACGGCCATCCGCCGATCGCACAGATTCAGGACGGCGGCAATGGCGGATGTCAGGTTTCGGGGGTGACCCAGATGGGAGAGGACCAGGCGACCTGCCCGTTGTTCTGGATGACGCGGCAGTAATACCAGCTTTCTCCGGGCCGGTCGGGGGTGTCTTCGAACTCGGCGAGCGCGGTGAATTCGCTTTCGTGAACGGCGGGCCAGAGCTGGGTCTTGTAGGCGGTGTGCCAGATGCTGCTGAGGTCGTGCCGTCCGGCGCGGAGGGAGTCCTCGGTGATGTTGACCTTCTGCTTGAGGTAGTCTTTGGCGTGGGCGTAGTCGGCGTAAACGGCGGGGAAGTGGCGGGATTCGGCGAGGGTGAAGGTCATGGGGAGGCCGGCGGCGTCCATGCGGATGCGGGTGGCGGGGCTGCCGAGGAGGTCGAGTCCGATGCCGGGGAAGGGGTGGAAGCGGCTGTTGGGGGTGGTGCCGGAGACGACGCTGGTGAGGCGAAGGCGGCAGCCGGTGGGGCTTTGGGAGAGGATTTGCTGGCCGAAGCGCATCCAGAACTTTTCGAGGCCGAGGAGTCGTCCGTTCTCGACGGTGATGGCGATGTCCCAGACGCGGTCGGTGGCGTCTTTGTGCTTGAAGCCGCGGGGGCCCCAGCCGAAGACGGCGCGGAGTTTGTACCGGGCGTCGGCGACGTGGGAACGGTTGGGGTCGTATCCGAAGGAGCGGGCGGCGATGAGGACGTTGTTGCGGAGGAGGTCTATGCGCTGGATGGCGTCGGCGCCTTCGGCGCGGACGCGGATACGATACGGGGGCCGGGCGCGTCCGATGGCGCCCATGTCGTGTCCGGCGAGGGAGAAGTCGAGGCGGATGCGGTCGCCGCTGACGGCATAGACGTGACGCCTGCGGAAGGCGTCCCAAAGGGCCTGCCGGGTGAGTTCGGGGGCATAGCAGGCGAGAAGTCCGCAGCCCCACTCAATGGGGTAACCGGTGTGGATGTCGCCGGAGCCGGAGAAGCCGAAGTGCCACCCGCGGGCGAGTCCGGCCTGAGCGGAGCCGGCTTGGACGAGCGGGCCCATGCCGACGTTGCGTTCGAGGGGCAGGGGGCTGCCGTAGCCTTCGGAGGAGCCGTGGATGGAAAAGATTTCGACGAAGGGGGAGAGTCGCTCGTCCATGACGGACCAGTCTTTGCCGCGTTCGGCGATCTGGTAGGCGGGGTGATGGGGGATAGCGATGCCGTCGTAGCGGCGGAGGTGTTCGTAGAGGTCGGCGAGGTCGGCGGCGGCGTCGAGGGGAGCATCGTCGCTGGGGTAGAAGACGTTGTGGTCGCCCCAGCGGCGACGGTCGCCGTGCCATTCATATCCGGGGAAGCAGATGAAGCGTCCGGGTTCGTTCCGGGCGCGGGTGGCTTCGCAGAGGGTCTTCCAGCGTTCGAGGAAGAGGGGGCGCTGGCCTTCGGTTTCCTGGGTGAAGCCGCCGAGGTCTTCGATGAGGAAGGGATAATAGGCGACGGGCCAGAAGTCGAGAAGGTCGCGCGCGGCGGCGAAGGAATCGTCGAGGCGGTCGAAGTGGCGGGAGTGGAGGTTGGTGTGGGCGTCGCCCCAGTAGAGGTTGGCGCGGTCGGAGATCATGCGGGTCCTCCCGAAGGTTGAGGGAAGCGGGTGCGCGAGACGGTCCGATGGCGTGATGGTATCAGGTTGCGGCGTGGAGCGTCAAAGGGGACGGGGCAACGGCGGACGACGGACGACGAACGGCAGACGACAGACGACGGACGACCGACGGCGGACGGGGGCGGGGAGGCGGAAGGGAATGCCCCCCACTTGCCGGAGGATCGGATGGGAAGGCAGGTGTCGCGCTTGACTTGGGGCGACCGGAAGGGCATACTGTTTTTCCCGATGTACGCGGGATTTCGCGATGCGGCGTTGCGCCGCTTTTCCCCCTTTTGCGGAGATGGTGAAGTCATGGCACAGCAGGACATCGGCTTGATCGGGCTGGCGGTGATGGGCGAGAATCTGGTTCTCAACATCGAGAGCAAGGGATTCACGGTGGCGGTGTACAACCGCACGGTGGAGAAGGTGGATGCGTTCGTGAACGGGCGGGGCAAGGGCAAGAACATCGTGGGCTGCCACACGATTCCCGAGCTGCTGGCGAGCCTGAAGCGCCCGCGGAAGGTGATCATTCTGGTGAAGGCGGGGCAGCCGGTGGATGATTTCATCGAGCTGCTGATTCCGCACATGGAGCCGGGCGATATCATCATTGACGGCGGGAACAGCCACTTCCCGGACACGATGCGGCGCACGAAGCTCGTGGAGAGCAAGGGGCTGCTGTACATCGGGACGGGGGTGAGCGGCGGCGAGGAAGGGGCGCTGCTGGGGCCCTCGATGATGCCCGGCGGGAGCCCGGCGGCATGGCCGCACGTGAAGGAGATTTTCCAGCGCATCTGCGCGCAGACGGAGGCGGGCGAGCCGTGCTGCGACTGGGTGGGCGAGAACGGGGCGGGGCACTTCGTGAAGATGGTGCACAACGGGATCGAGTACGGCGACATGCAGATGATCTGCGAGACGTACCAGCTCATGAAGCAGGGGCTGGGGATGACGAATGAGGAGATGCACGAGGTCTTCAAGGCGTGGAATGAGGCGGAGTTGAAGTCGTACCTGATCGAGATCACGCGCGACATCCTGGGCTACAAGAACGAGCAGGGCGAGCACGTGGTGGACCTGATTCTGGATACGGCGGGCCAGAAGGGGACGGGGAAGTGGACGGTGCTGGCGGCGCTGGACGAGGGGCAGCCGCTGACGCTGATCGGGGAGGCGGTGTTCGCGCGGTGCCTGTCGGCGATCAAGGAGGAGCGTGTGGCGGCGGCGCGGAAGCTGAAGAGCCCGCCGAAGCGGATCCGGGGGGACCGGAAGGCGTTCATCGAGGACCTCCGCCAGGCGCTGTACGCGAGCAAGATCATCAGCTACGCGCAGGGTTTCCAGTTGATGCGTTCGGCGGCGAAGTCGTACGGCTGGAATCTGAACTACGGCGGGATTGCGCTGATGTGGCGGGGCGGGTGCATTATCCGGTCGGTGTTCCTGGGGAAGATCAAGGACGCATACGTGGCGAACCCCGGGCTGACGAACCTGCTGATGGACCCGTTCTTTGCGGGGGTGGTGACGAAGGCGGACCGGTCGTGGCGGAAGGTGGTGATGAAGGCGACGCAGGCGCGGATTCCGGTTCCGGCGCTGAGTTCGGCGCTGGCGTTCTACGACGGGTACCGGTGCGCGCGTCTTCCGGCGAATCTGTTGCAGGCGCAGCGGGACTACTTCGGCGCGCATACGTACGAGCGGGTGGACAAGCCGCGCGGGGAGTTCTTCCATACGAACTGGACAGGCCGCGGGGGCGCGACGAGCGCTTCGACGTACACGGTTTGAGTGAAGCCCGGCGGCGTAAGGGATGCCCCAGGCGATGCCCGACGGCCGCAGCCGTCCGCGCAGCGGCGTGGAAGACGGCGGGTTTCGGCGCGCAGAGGGCGGAATGCGGATTGCCGACCGAGATTGATGGCAGGGTCCGCTCCAAGTCTTCCGTCTTGTTCCGTTCCGGCTGCGCCAAGAGCCGGGCAACGCCCCGCGGGCGCGGCGCCGGGACGGGCCAGGACTGGTTTCATCGAGTTCCGTAATCTGCGCAGTCTGTTTTGCACTTGGCTATGAAGGAGCTTTCGATGGCGAGCGGCTACGTTGAGCAGATGTTTTCGTTGTCGGGCCGGACGGCGGTGGTGACGGGGGGCGGCGGGGTGTTGTGCAGCCAGATGGGCGAGGCGCTGGCCCGGGCCGGGGCGGCGGTGATTCTGTGGGATATCCGGCAGGATGCCCTGGACCAGAAGGTGGCGGCGATCCGGCAGGCGGCGGGACCGCAGGCGCGGGTGGCGGCGGTGCAGGTGAACCTGATGGAGGAGGCGTCCATTCAGGCGGCGATCGAGAAGTCGGTGGCGCTGTTCGGGCCGGTGGACGTGCTGGTGAACGGGGCGGGGGGAAACCGGGGCAAGAGTACGCTGCAGGAGGTGAAGGCGGAGGATGTCGAGTTCGTGCTGAAGCTGAACCTGCTGGCGGGGTGCATTCTGCCGGTGAAGCATTTCTCGCGGTACTGGATCGAGAAGAAGATCAAGGCGGCGGTGGTGAATATCGCTTCGATGTCGTCGTACAACCCGCTGTCGGGGGTGTATGCGTATTCGGCGGCGAAGGCGGCGGTGATGAACCAGACGATGGCGCAGGCGAAGGAGCTGGCGCCCTACGGGATCCGGGTGAATGCGATTGCGCCGGGATTCCTGGTGGCGGAGCAGAACCGGGCGCTGCTGCTGAATCCCGATGGAAGTCTGACGCCGCGCGGCCAGGCGGTGATCAATCATACGCCCTTCGGACGCTTCGGCGAGGCGCACGAGTTGATGGGGGCGGTGCTGTTCCTGTGCTCGGAGAAGGCGGCGGGGTTCGTGTCGGGGATTACGCTGCCGGTGGACGGCGGGTATCTGGCGTGGAATATTTGACGGCGGATGACGAACGACAGACGACAGACGACGGACGACGAACGACAGACGACGGACGACAGACGGCGGACGACGGACGACAGTGATGACGTGACGCAGATTGGGCCGGTTCGGCACTTCCCCAAGGCCCGCACGTGAGCCCCTCGTGTGCGGTGCGGCCGAACCGGTCCTTGTTTTTCGACCCGCCTTCGCTGAAGGCCTCGGCGGGCAAGCGGACGGCGAGGGCAGGCGGGTTGACGGGATTCTGGCGGGGTGGGCTTGGATGTACCTGTGCCGGCCCTCCTGGGCGGGCGTCAGGGTTTGCCCCGTTTCGGGGAATCGGGTAGAATCCCGCGTCAATCTGCCCCGGCGGGGCATCCGGCGGCGTCGGTCCGGTTCCCGAAGATTTCTTGAAGGCTCGCGTTGCGCCCATGAAGCAATTCAACCCCCACATCCGAAACATTGCGATTATCGCCCACGTGGACCACGGCAAGACGACGCTGGTGGACCATCTCTTCCGGCAGAGCGGAACCTTCCGCGAGAATGAGGAGGTGGTGGAACGGGTGATGGACAGTATGGACCTGGAGCGCGAGCGGGGGATTACGATCGCGGCGAAGAACTGCTCGATGACGTGGCAGGGGGTGAAGATCAATGTGGTGGATACGCCGGGGCACGCGGACTTCGGGGGCGAGGTGGAGCGGGCGCTGATGATGGTGGACGGGGCGGTGCTGCTGGTGGACGCGGCGGAGGGCCCGCTGCCTCAGACGCGGTTCGTGCTGCGCAAGGCGCTGGAGCGAGGGTTGCGGATTCTGGTGGTGATCAACAAGCTGGACCGGAAGGACGCGCGGGCGCAGCAGGTGTTGAACGAGGTGTTCGACTTGTTCATTGACCTGGACGCTTCGGACCGGCAGGCGGAGTTCCCGCTGCTGTACGCGGTGGGGCGCGAGGGGCGGGCGTGGCGCGCGGAGGAGGGAACGGGAACGGACCTGACGCCGTTGTTCGAGATGATTCTGAAGGAGGTGCCCCCCCCCTGCTACGATACGGAGGAGCCCTTTCAGATGCTGGTGGCGGACCTGGGGTATTCGGATTACCTGGGCCGGCTGGCGATCGGGAAGATTGCGCACGGGACGGCGCAGCGCAATGACGCGCTGGTTCGGATTGACGCGTCGGGGACGGCGGCGCCGCTGCGGGTGACGAAGTTGCAGTCGTACCAGGGGGTGCGCATTCGCGAGGTGGAGAGCGCGGAGCCGGGGGATGTGATCATTCTGGCGGGGATTGACGACGTGAACATCGGGGACACGATCTGCACGCGCGAGGCGCCGCGGACGCTGCCGCGGGTGAATGTGGATGAGCCGACGGTGGCGGTGATGGTGACGATCAATACGAGTCCTTTCACGGGGCGCGACGGAAAGTTCGTGCAGGCGGGGAAGCTGCGCGAGCGGCTGCTGAAGGAGACGCTGCGCAATGTGGCGCTGCGGGTGCGGATGACGGGAGAGACGGACGAGTTCGTTGTGGAGGGCCGCGGCGAGTTCCAGATGGTGATTCTGGCGGAGACGCTGCGGCGGGAGGGGTACGAGCTGAGCATCGGGCGTCCGCGCGTGATTCTGAAGGAGGAGGGGCGCAAGACGCTGGAGCCGATCGAGCGGCTGTTCGTGGATTGCGACGAGGCGCACATGGGGGTGGTGATCGAGAAGATTTCCCGGCGGAAGGGACGGCTGGCGAACCTGGTGAATCACGGGAGCGGACGGGTGCGGCTGGAGGTGTCCATCCCGACGCGGGGACTGATCGGCTACCGAAGCGAGTTCCTGACGGACACGAAGGGGACGGGGATTATGAGTTCGTATCTGGAGGGGTACGAGGCATACCGGGGGGATTTCCCGTCGCGCGTGACGGGGTCGCTGGTGTCGAACGTTCAGGGGGACGCGGTGGCGTATGCGCTGTGGAACCTGGAGCAGCGGGGGACGCTGTTCGTGACGCCGGGGGAGAAGGTGTACGAAGGGATGATTGTCGGGGAGCACAGCCGGGAGAATGACCTGGTGGTGAACCCGTGCAAGACGAAGAAGTTGACGAATATCCGGGCGAAGGGGCGCGATGAGAATGTGGTGCTGACGCCGATTGTGCCGTTGACGCTGGAGCGGGCGATCGAGTTCATCCGGGACGACGAACTGGTGGAGGTGACGCCGAATGCGATCCGGCTGCGCAAGGCGCGGCTGTCCACGGCGAAGCCGCTGCGGGAAGATCTGGCGGAGTGAGGGGACGGGGGCGAGGGACGGCGGACGACAACGGCGACAACGACGAGGGCGGGCGGAGTGTCTTGTCTTGCGGGCGGGGGCGGTGCTAGAATCGCTTTCAGACGGGTTCTTCCCAGGAGAATGCGATGGCGCTGACGGCAAAGGAAGTGGCGTGGGTGGCGCATCTCGCGCGGATCGAGTTGAGCGAGGAGATGGCGGGGCGGATGGCGGGGCAGTTGAGCCAGGTGCTGGACTACATTGCGCAGTTGAATGAGGCGGATACATCCGAGACGCCGCCGATGTCGCACGCGGGGGGATTGTCCAATGTCTTCCGGGAGGATGCGCCGGGGATGTCGCTGCCGCGCGAGGAGGCGCTGCGGAATGCGCCGGAAAGCGCGGAGGGGTTCTTCCGGGTGCCGCGCGTGATCGAGTAGTTCCCCGTTCGACGCTCGAAGAAGGAAGGATCGTGTCCAACGAACTGCATCGGTTGACGGGTTTGGAGTTGGCGGAGCGGATCGCCCGGCGCGACGTGTCGTCGCGAGAGGCGGTGCAGGACCTCTTTGAGCGCATCGAGCGGCTGGAGCCGAGGTTGCACGCCT
>JAKJEM010000040.1:20596-29764 GCA_022705425.1 Planctomycetota bacterium | reverse complement strand
CCTCACCCTGCACATGGTCCGCGCCGACGCCCTGGCCGACGAGGAAAACTGGCGGACGATCCGAACGATGGCCAACCGCTATCCCCGCGCGCGGATTGTCCTGGCCCACGCCGCACGCGGCTTCAACCCGGAAACGCTCCTGCGCGGGCTGCCGCGCCTGACAGGACTCGACAACCTCCATTTCGACACCTCAGCGATCTGCGAGGCGGCCGCCTTCCTCGCCGTGCTGGACGCTTTCGGTCCCCGAAAACTCCTCTACGGAAGCGACTATCCAATCAGCGAACTGACGGGCAAGTGCGTCTCCGCAGGGAACGGCTTCCTGTGGCTTTACGAAGACACCCTCAACTGGAAGGCCGCGACGCCTTCGGTCTCCCCCCTGCCCGTGGGGGTGGAGTCCCTTCGCGCTCTCTTCGAGGCCGCCGACCGGTTCGGGCTTGATGGACGCGACCTGGAGGACGTCTTCCACGGAAACGCGCGGCGTCTGATGGGCCTGCCGGCGTCGCCGGAGCCGTCGGGCCTTGCCCTGTACGAGCGCGCCCGGCGGCGCATTCCCGGCGGCACGCAGTTGCTGAGCAAGCGTCCGGAGATGTTCGCGCCGGAGCAATGGCCCCCCTACTTCCGCGAGGCGCGCGGGTGCGAGGTGTGGGATATCGAGGGGCGGCGCTACTGGGATATGTCGCTGATGGGGATCGGGAGCTGTGTGCTGGGCTATCGGGACCCCGAGGTGACGCGCGCCGTCCTCCGGCGCGTACGCCTGGGAGCGATGTCCACACTGAATCCCCCCGAAGAGGTGGAGTTGGCGGACTTTCTCTGCGCGTTGCATCCCTGGGCCGAACGGGCGCGCTTCATGCGCTGCGGGGGCGAGGCGATGGCCGCAGCGGTGCGGATTGCGCGCGCCACGACGGGCCGCTCGCGTGTGGCCCTCTGCGGCTACCACGGCTGGCACGACTGGTACCTGGCCGCGAACCTCGGCGCCACAAGCGCCCTCGACGGGCACCTCCTGCCGGGACTTCAACCGACGGGCGTTCCGCGCGAACTGGCGGGTTCAACGCTGACCTTCCGGTTCAACGACCGCGAGGAATTCGAGCGGCTCCTCTCGGCGCATGGGCGGGAACTGGCGGCTGTGGTGATGGAGCCCTGCCGGAACGCCGACCCGGCGCCCGGCTTCCTGGCGCGGGTCCGGGAACTGACGCAGCAATGCGGGGCGCTTTGGGTCGTGGATGAGATCACGGCGGGATTCCGTATGGCCTTCGGCGGGGCGCACCTGAACTACGGAGTGGAGCCGGACCTGGCCGTCTTCGGCAAGACGATGGGGAACGGACACCCGATGGCCGCGGTGATCGGAACCCCGGAAGCGATGGCCGGCGCCGAGGCGTCCTTCATCAGCAGCACCTTCTGGACGGAAAGCGTCGGGCCTGCGGCCGCCCTTGCCGCCTTGCGGAAGATGGAACAGGTGAATATCCCGGCGCACGTGGCGCGCATCGGCGCGGCTGTGCAGGCGCTGTGGCGCGAAGCGGGCGCGCGGCACGGGTTGTCGGTAAAGATCGGCGGATTCCCCTGTCTGGCGCACTTCCGTTTCGAACACCCGCAGGCCGACGTCCTCCGAACCCTCTACACGCAGGAGATGCTGGCGCGCGGCTTCCTGGCGGGGGCGGCGTTCTATCCCGCGCTGGCGCACACAGACGAGGTCGTGGGGCGCTTTGCCGCGGCGCTGGATGCGGCCTTCGCCGCGGTGGCAACGGCGCTGCGCAGCGGAACGCCCGAACGCGCTCTCCGCGGACCGGTGGCGCACAGCGGTTTCCGGCGGCTGAACTGAGCAGCGTCTGCGCGCGAACGAACCCCGCAAGGGCGGACGGCCCCTACGGCGGCGGGGCTGTCGCCGGCGGCACGGCGGCGCCCGGCGCGGGAATCTCAATAACGATGGGCTTCGCGCGCGGAGCGAACCACTGGGGAAGGCGAACCTCATTGTGCCACTTCAACAGGGCGAAGAGGTCATTGAAGTCGTCCGTCCACAGGACGCGCCAGGGGGAAAAGGGCGGGGTGAAATCCTTGAACTCCGGATGCGCAAAGAAGGCGTCATTGCGGCTGAGCGCCACCCAGTGTGCCTGCGCCCAGCGGCGGCTGACGCGCGGCGTCATCATCACCAGCCGCCCGAGACCGAAGTGGTCCGCGTGCGCCCAGAGCACGGGACGCAGGTCGAGGTGGCGGTTGGCAATGTTGACAACGATCACCCCCTCGGGTTTGAGGTGGCGCAGGTAGCCCTCGAATGCCTCGCGCGTGAGCAGATGGGCCGGAACGGCGTCGCTGGTGAAGGCGTCCAGGACCAGGATGTCGAAGTCGGCGGGCTCCTCGCGGTCGAGAGAGAGGCGTCCGTCGCCCAGGACAACGTCCCACCGGGCCGGGGTGTCCGCGAGGTAAGTGAAGTACTCCCGCGCAAAGCGGAGGACGTCGGGGTTGATTTCATAAAAGCGGACGTAGTCGCCGCGACGGCCGAAGGCGGCGATGGTGCCGATGCCGAGTCCGATGACGCCGATGCGGACCGGGCGGGGTGAAACCCCGTCCGCGTCCGGGCGTGGCGAGCGATAGGCGCGGAAGGCGCGCGCAATGCCGCTCTGCTCGTGGTAGTACGCTGTGGGCAGGCGTCGGAGGTCCGGGCGAAGCATCTGCCAGCCGTGAACGGTGGACCCGTGCGCGAGATCGCGGTAGGCGTTATCGGGATGGCCCGCGTTATGATCGCGGACGCGCAGAACGCCGTAGAAATTGCGCGAGACGTCGAGGCTGGCGAAGGCCATGTCACGCGCCTGCCACACGAGGGCGCCCCCGAATACGAACAACGCGGCCAGCGCCGGAGCGAAGCGCAGCAGACGCATGCGGAAGCGCTCGCCGGGGTTGCGACGAAGGCGCTCATTCCACCAGGCGGCAATGCCCGCCGCCGCCGCCCCCCACAGCGCCAGATGAAGCTCCGCATAGATGTCAAAGAGCAGCGGGGCGATCACCGTAACGAAACACGCGCCCAGCGCCCCACCGAGCGCGATCAGCAGATAGAAGCCCGTCAGGTGAGCCGGCGCGGGCTTCTGCCGGGCCAGTTCACCGTGACAGATCATGCAGAAGACAAAGAGCGCGGCCAGATAGACGCCCCCCTGAAGGGGAAGGCTCATGAACGCCACGCCGCTCATCACCCGGATCATACCCGCCGCGCAGACCGCCCCGGCGGCCCAGAAGAGGGGGCGGTAGTACCAGCGGTCGTTCTCAAAGACGATGATGAAGGTGAGCAAGTAAAGCCCGAGGGGCAGAACCCAGAGGAAGGGAACGACGGCGATGTCCTGGCAGAGGGCGTTGGTGATCGCCAGAAGGAGCATGGAACCCAGCGCCGCCAGGAGCAGCCACAGAAAGCGGGTGAAGGCGTCCGGGGACGCCGCATCCGAAGCCTCAGCCTCGGCGGGGACGTCGTCCGCCTCGCCGCGTCGCCAAAGTCGCCACGCACACCCCGCCAGGAGCAGCCCGAAGAGAATGTACCCCCCCGACCACGCCACGGCCTGCGACCGCGTGGGCATGGCCGGCTCGATCAGAACGGGATAAAGTAGCAATGCCAGCAGCGAACCCGCATTGGAAAGGGCGTAGAGGGGATACGGGGAACGCCCGGGCACCGCTCGGAAGAACCACTTCTGCAACAACGGGCTAGTCGTGGCAAGGACGAAGTACGGTCCCCCCACCGTCAGCGCCAGAAGAAGGAGGATACGCGCGGCGGGATAGTCGGCGTTCTCGGGGCGCAGCCAGCCGCCGGGATAGACCGGAAGGAAGAGAAGCCCGACGGCCGCGACAACAAGGTGGATGGTGACCTGGCGGCGGAACGAGAAATGCGAGCCCAGGTAGTGCGCGTAGGCATAGCCGGCCAGGAGCGCAACCTGGAAGAAGAGCATGCAGGTCGTCCAAACCCCCGGGGCCCCGCCGAACCACGGCAGAATCTTCTTCCCGATCATCGGCTGCACGAGGAAGAGGAGGAAGGCGCTCAGAAAGATCGCGGCGGCGTAGGCAAACACCGTTGTCCCTCGGGAACGGGTGGCACACAAGAGCGCAAACGCCTTCCCTATGGAGGATAGCGCGGGTCCGCCGCGAAAGCAACCTTCGGAGAGACCACCGTGGATGAACTCCCGGCCCCCCGGATGCGCGCGAGGACGCAGGCCGCGAGGGGCGGCAATGGAGAGACAGTGCTTGACATTCCCTCAACGGCAACGCAGGATAGTCGCATGGGGTACGGTCTCTGAAAGGAGTCGCGAACAATGCTCAGGACGTGCCCGCCCCCTTGGGCCTGTGCCGCCCTTCTCCTCGCCGCGGCAACGGTGTCCGGGCAGACCACGCTCCGCAAGGAGGGTGGGCGGGTGGTCCTTGAAAACGCCTCACTTCGGGCGGTGATAGACCCGGGCAAGGGCGCGCGATTGGAGTCGCTGACGCTCAGAACGGCGGCGGATCGCATCGAGATCGTGACTGGTCCCAGCGTGATCGAGGGCGTGGTTCCCTCCGGCGACAGGACGGCGTGGCTGGCCGAAACAAACTTCCGCGAGACGGGCGCGGAGAAGAACCGTGTGCGCTTCGAGACCGCGCTGCCAAAGGTCGAGTCCCCCGGCAAACCGGGGAATGACGTGGAACTCCTCTACTACCCCGACCCGGACTACTCGACGGTGCGGATGGAAAAGAGCTACTTTCTCCCGGACCGCGCGGCGGCGCTGGCGGTGGAGTATCGTCTGACGAACACAGGCCGGGCCGCGATGACACTCTGCCTGGCGCTGCAACAGCAGTTCGGAGACGCGAAGGGCCGCCGCGGGGAATACTGGTTCCCGGGGCTGCGCGGGGCGCAGTCGCACCCCGACCGGCGGGCGCGAGGCGATGTGACCTCCCTCGCCGACGGTTGGATCGCCGTAATGTCCGAGCGCGGGATCGGAGCCGTGCGCTGGATCGCGCCGAATCAGTTGACGGGTTTCCGGCTGAGTCACGACGGGACGCGACGCACGGAGGCCTTCTCGATTCAGGCGACGATTCCGCCGGGAGGAAGTTGGGACTTCGGAACGGCAGTGATCCCCTTCTCCGGGATGAAGCGCTTGAGCGCAACAACACCGCTGGGACTGGCCGGACTGACGGTGGACCCGCCCCCCGCGCCTCCGACGCCCCCCCCCGCAACGGCTCCGGCAGCGGCAAAGGGCGCGGCAACGCCAACCACCACCCTCCGCCCGGCGGACGCCGCCGTTTATCAGCCCCGGCAGCGTATCGGCGGGCAGGCTAACTTTGCCGCCGTCGCCGAGGTCAACGTGTCCTTGGAGATCACAGCGCGACGGCTGCCGGAAGGCGCTGAGGAGAAGGTCGCCGCGCGCGGCGTCGCACCGCTCGGGCCCGGCCAGACGTTGACCTACCCCTTCACCTTTGCCCCCCGCGAACCGGGGACTTGGCTTGTCACCCTCAACGTCACCGATGGTCAGCAGTCGGTGGGAAGCGCGCAACATGAGATCGTCGTCGGGCAACCCAGCGGCACAGCCCCCGCCCTGCCGGCGATCACCCGCCAGGGTCCCCCCTACCGCCCGCTTCAGAAGGCGTGGCCGCCGCCGGTGGACTACCGGCCCTTGATGGATATCCCCAGCCACCATCTCCCCCACGCGCGCCCCCATGCCCAAGGGCCGGTCCGGGCGCTCTTCCTCTACCCCTTCTGGACCGCGCGGGAGGTGGTCGAGCTGGCGCAACGGGTCGAGATGGACTACGACTTCGCGGGGATGGGAATTGAACTGACGCGACAGAAAGGGGCCTTCCAGAGGTCCTACGACGAGAAATCCCCCGCACCGGAGGCGGAAGCCTCGCACGCGGCGGAACTGCTTTCACGCCCACACGACGTCATCGTGGCGGCGCACTCCTGGAGCTATTGGCCGGAGGAAGTGCGCGCGGAAGTCCTCCGGCAGGTGCGTACGGAAGGGGTCGGCCTCGTCTGCCTCTACCTGGAAGGCGCAGACGCGACGCTTGCGGCGCTGGAAAAAGCCGCCCGGACAACGCCCACGCGCTTCGTGGAAGGCGAGGCGAGATCGGCGGAGTTCGGCAAGGGGCGAGTCATCTTCTATGGGCTCGGACAGCGGATGGACGTCACGCGCGGGTACGCGCATCATCCCTTCGGGCCGGAGGCGCTACCCTACGAGCGCGTCGCGCAGGGACTGCTCTGGGCAGCGCGACGGGAACCACGCGTGGACCTCACCTGCTCCATGCCGCAGGGGGAGATTCCCCACGGCGGGGGCAAGGCCGCCGCGTTCTTCTTGACCAACCGCACGGCAGAGCCCTTTCAGGGGCGGCTGGAAGTCGTGGTCCGCCAGGCGCTCCACGCCCAGTACCGGTTGATCTACGGCTTCTGGGACCAATACGGCACGCCTCATCCCTGGGAGGAACGGCACCGGAGCGCGCGCGACATCGCCGCGCCGGCGGGCGCGCCTCAGAAAATCGAGGAACCGCTGCCACCGCTGCCGGCCGGGTCCTATCTGCTCTGCGCTACCCTGCGCGACGGACAAGGGCGCGTAATCAACTGGCGGACGACACCCTTCCGCGTGACGGCGGCAGCACCCGCGCCGGAGCTCTATCTGAGCAAGGCAGGTGGCGCACCGGTGCGCGCCGATTACCCCGGCCCGGAAACGCCGCGCGAGGAGGGGGGCCGACGCCTGCCTCAGATCGGCTTCAAGCCGACGGAGACCCTCGTGGCGAAGGTGGTCGCCAGGACCGACGGGCTGACTGCGCCCTCGGCGACCCTCCGCCTGGCCGATGGCGACGGGCGAGTGCTCTTCGATCAGCGCAAGGGTCTTGACGCGCGCGGCGAAGCGGTCTTCACCGCGCCGCTCTCTCACGCCCTGCACTACGCGCTCATCGCAACGGCAACGGTGTGGTCGGAAAAGCAGGCCGTCACGGAGACCCGCGCGCTCATCCCCATCCACCGCTACCCGGAGCGCGACGATAAGTATCGCTTCACGCAGCTTGACAATGAATGCTGGCAACCCTTCCGCCACATCGGCATCACGGAGTACAACAACGGCGCGTCATGGGACCGCTCCGTGCTCTGCGCCGTGCAGGACGTCCTCTTCCAAGCCTTCGGAGGCGAAGTGCCGAAGGGCAGGCTGGGCGCAAACAACGTCCTCGAGTTCTGCTTCAACAACCCCGATCAGGTGAAGAAGCAGATCGAAGCGGCACAGCGGAATGTCCGCTATGTCACCCAGTTCGCGCCGCAGGGGCGCCTCTTCGTGGATGAGTACCGCTACGGGGGGCACCAGGCCTGCCAGTGTGATTTCTGCCAGAAGGCGTACCGCGAGTATCTGAAGCGGGCCTACGGAACGGTGCAGCGGCTGAACGATTCCTGGGGCGTCGCCTTCCGTAGTTTCGATGAGGCCACGCTCTACCTCCTGCCGGATAGAGAGCCGGTCCCGCGAAAGGACTGGCCGCGCGCGCTCGACACCTGCACGTGGAAGACAGTCCAGATGACCGATTATTGCCTGGCCATCGCCAAGGCGGGAAAGGCCGTCAGCCCGGACGCGGAGTTCGGCTTCTCCGGCGCCTACAAGATGAGCCTGACCAGCGGCAATGACTTCTGGCATTGCTCGCAGGTAGGGAAATACCACATCATGTACCGCGACTGGAATGAGTGGGCCTCGATGGCGGGGGCCGAGTCCGTGCGGCTGTGGCGGTGGTACTGGCGCAAGTACAACCCCTCCGAACAACGCCGCCTGGCGTGGGAGTGCCTGCTGCGCGGCGAGCCGGGGACGGGGATCTACACCTGCGAGAACTATCCTTCGTGCTACCCGGACGGGCGGCTGATGGCCGGGCCGAAGGCCTACTTCGAGGAGTTCCACGAGATCAACCGGGGGCCGGCGCGCCTGCTGCTGGGGCACGAGGCGCGCGACGGCATCGCCATTCACTGGTCCTCGCCGAGTTTCACGGTGTACGCGCTGGAACGCTGGGAGGCCATCGCAAAGCAGGGAAAGGATCCAAAGAAGGACGACATGATGGACTGGCCGCGCCGCACGGCGCACCTGATTGAAGGGGCTTCAGCGGGGCCCCACAGTCTGGCGGCGTACTACGTGGCCCACGGGCAGTTGGAGAAAGGCAGCCTGGGGCTCTGGGGACGACCGAAGATCATCTTCCTGACCTATTCCCCGGCCATGAGCGCTCAGGAGGCGCAGACGCTGCGGAAGTTCGTGCAGGAGGGCGGAACGCTCGTGGGTCAGGTCAACCCCGCCGTCTATGACGACCACGGCAGACTCCTGGGCGCGGGGCAGCTCGACGATGTCTTCGGCGTGCGACGGAGCAATCCCGCAGCGCCGGCCCTCATCAGTACCGGACGCGCGCCGGGCGCCCCCCCGCCCACCGACCGGCGCGGCGCGCCGTTGCCGGCGCCCAGGGACGGCGTTCAGCTGACCTGGACGCGGGGAACGGGCGACGCGCTGACGGCCTATCCCCTGGTACTCGCTCCCGCCAACGTCCAGGCCACGACGGCGAAGGCGTACGGAGAATACACGGCGGAGGGCGCGCGGATGCCGGCGATGTATGTCAACTCCTTCGGAAAGGGCCGGGCGATCCACCTCAACTTCCTGTTGACCGGCAGCAACGAGATCACCGGGGACGAGGTCAACGAGGAGACTGGCAAGGCGTTCGCCCGGATCGTCCAGGCGCTCGTGGAGATGGCCGGCGTCAAACCCTGGGCCACTGTCACCGGCGCGATGGAGCAGGGCCGCATCCGGTTGAACCGTTTCGAAGACGGCGACAATGTGTACCTCGGCGCACTCGCCCCGCACGGAGAATCCCCGGCGTGGTATGCCGCGCTGAAGACGCAAGTCACTCTCTCCGAAGCGCGCCACGTGTACGACGTCCGGGCCGGAAAGTACCTCGGGCGCACGACGCAGATCGAGCCGGTCTTCGCGAATGACGCCACCGCGCGTCTCTATGCCTGCCTCCCCTACCGGGCCACCGGACTGGACGTCATCCCCCCCGCACGCGCGCAGGCGCGCGGCGATGTTGTCGTCTTCAACATCACCCTTCGCGCCGATGGACGTCCGGGGCGGCACGTCTTCCGCGTCGAGGTGTGGAACCCCGCCGGGGAGAGCGTGCCCAAGTACAACTACAACTTCGAGGCCCCCGCTGGAACGGGGGCGGGGCGGG
>JAKJEM010000040.1:0-20586 GCA_022705425.1 Planctomycetota bacterium | reverse complement strand
CCCGCCGGGGGAATGGCGCGTGCGATGCACCGACACGGCCACGGGCCTTTCCGCCGAGGTGAAGTTCACGGTGACGCCATGAGCGCCGACCGCGTGCTGGACATCATCGCGCGCGCGAACCAGCGCGGGGGCCGGATGCTCTCGGCGGTGGACCTGATGGAGCGCGGCACGCTGACCCGCGCGCAACTCGCCTGGACGCTGACGCGCATCGAGGCGGGCAGCGGCTGGCTGGTGGGCGCGCGACCGGGTGGCGCCGGAAAGACGGCGGTGATGTGCGCGCTGCTGGCCTTCCTGCCTCAGGGCGAACCGGTGCGCTTGACGCGCCCCGAGGCGCACTGGACCTCCGCGCGCCCGGCGGAATGCCTGGTGTGCTACGAACTCAGCCCCGGACGGTACGACGCCTACCTCTGGGGCGAGGACGTGCGACGCCTGACGGCTCTCGGCGCAGCCGGCTGCCGTCTGGTCGCCAACCTGCACGCGGACACACTGGAAGAGGCCCGCGATCAGGTGGTTCTCCAGTGCCGCGCGCCGGCGGAGCACTTCGCGGCCTTCGGTATCTTCCTGGGGATCTCCGTCCGGCAGCGCGGATACGAAACGGAACGGGCCGTCGAACGGCTCTACGGAGTGGACAACGGCGCGTGGAAGCCCTTCGACGCCGCGGTGCGCCCTGCAACGCGGCGGGAGAGGGAGATCGGCGCGTTCCTCGAGGACTGCCGCGCGCGCCGTGTGCTGCTTATCGAGGAGGTGCGCCGGCAGTGGCTGGGATGGCGGGCATCGTGCCCCCCTTCGGCCTGAACTGCCGGCGAGTCCGTTTCGGAGAAGACGGCCATGTTTATCCATGAATCGCTCCCCCCGACGCCGGTCGTCCACGAGTGCGACGTGTGCGTCATCGGCGGAAGTTGCACCGGCGTCTTCGCGGCGGCGGCGGCGGCCCGGATGGGCGCGTCGGTGACTATCGTCGAGGCAAACGGCTTCTTCGGCGGCGTCGCCACGGCGGGACTCGTCAGTATCTGGCACAAGTTGTACGACATGAGTGGGCAGCGGCGGATCATTGTTGGATTGACGCTGGAAGTAATCGAGCGTCTCCGCGCTCGCGGCGACCTCTACGTGGGCGGCAAAGACGAACCGCGCGGGCACTACGTCCTCAATACCGAGGAGTTGAAGATCGAACTCGACCGGCTGGCGCAGGAGGTCGGGGCGCGTGTCTTCCTCCATGCGCGCTTTGTCGCGCCGCACACTGAAGAGGGCCGCGTGACAGCGGCGGTTTTCGAGGATAAGACCGGACGCCGGGCTGTTCGTGCGCGGTATTTCATTGACGCCAGCGGAGATGGCGACCTGGTCGCCCGCGCCGGCTTGCCGACCTACAAGCGCCCGAGGATGCAGCCGCCGACGATGTGCGCGCTGGTTCAGGGCGTCGAGGAACTCGCGCGGCGCAATCCCGCCTTCACCCTGAACAAGGCGCTGTTCAACCCCGAGCGCGCGGAAGCGCTGAAGCCGGGATTCCTGTGGAGGCGGATGCCGCCGCGCGCCCACGACGCGACGATGATCGCGGGGACGCGGGTCTTCGGCGCCGACTGCTCGGACGCGGACCAATTGACGGCGGCGGAGATCGAGGGGCGACGGCAGGTGCGCCGGATGGTGGACCTCCTGCGCGAAGCGGGCGCCGGGAGCGAGTCGGTGGCGTTGCTGGG
Source organism: Planctomycetota bacterium (assembly GCA_022705425.1). Taxonomy (GTDB): domain Bacteria; phylum Planctomycetota; class Brocadiia; order CAIUPP01; family CAIUPP01; genus JAKJEM01. The sequence goes on along the minus strand of JAKJEM010000040.1, from coordinate 18,895 downwards.
GATGTCCTCGGTGATCGGCATCCGCGAAACGCGGCACGTGCGCGCCCTCCACTCCCTGACGCAGGAGGAACTCCTCAGCGGAACGCGCTTCCCCGACGCCGTCGCGAATGGAACCTACCCCGTGGACATCCACCAGGCGGACTCGCCGGGGATCATCTTCCGCCACCTGGACGGAACGGAGGTCTTTGCGCGGCCCGACGCGCCGAACCAGGTGCGCCGCTGGCGCGACCCGATGCCGGTCGAGCCGGGGTTCTACCAGATTCCCTACCGCAGCCTTGTGCCCCAGGGGTCCGTCAACGTCCTCGTCGCCGGGCGCGCAATGGATGCGGACGAAGGGGCCTTCGGCGCCGTCCGCGTCATGGTGAACTGCAACCAGACCGGCCAGGCGGCGGGCGTCGCGGCGGCGCTGGCCTCCGGAGACGGACGTCCGGTCGCCGAGGTGCCCCCCGCGGCCCTGCGCGACGCGCTGCGGAAGCAGGGGGTGGAGGTTGTGTGACTTCCACCGTGGAGTTGCACCGCCGCTGACCGGCATGACCACACATCTCCCCCCCCCCCCCCCCCGCGACAGCTCAGTCCGCCGGCGATGCCTTGCCAGAGGGCTGAGGTACCTCTACCCCGCCGACGGCCAGTTCCACGATCCCCCACGGCGGCATCTTCGTCCGCAGGGTGCGTCCCAGGACGCGGATGCGCGCGCCAACGCCGTGATCGCAAAGGTTCACCGCGCGGAGTCTCATCCCGTTGCGGGTGCGTTCCAGCGCAGTCACCACCACACTTCCCGGCTCGGCGGTGACGCCGGGAATGGACACGGCCCCAGCCCCGACACCGGCGGCGGAGGCCGGCAGGGCGAACTCCTGCGCCTGTTTCCAAAGAGTCAGCCGAGCGGCGTCGCCGGGCCCGGTGGGGGCGAGAGCAAAGTGGAACTCATATCGCCCGTGTGCGTACAGAAAGGGCGTGGCGAAGTAAGGATCGTGATCGGTGCGTTTGAGGATGTCGTAGAGGGCACTGTCCTTCGGAACGCTGTGGCCCTGGGTCTTCTGGTGAATGAGTGAAGCGCCCAGAGAGAGGGCCAGCGCCTCTCCCCCGCCACGCCGCCATCGGAAGAAGTGCTTGATACCCCGGGTAAACAGCCCCAATTGTCCCCCCCGCCACTCCGCAGCGGCCAGGTTCATCCCGATAAAGGGCGACATGCCGAGCCACCAGTCGCGCGCGTCGGTGTGCCAGGTGCGGGGCGAGGGCTGGAGGACGCGCTGAATAAAGAACGGTTTGTCGGCAAAGTACTCTGCCGCCTGCGGAAGAGGGAACAGGACCGCCAGACCGGGAACATACGGGCGCTCGCACTGCGCGCCAAGCATGGAGCCGTCCTCGCGCGACAGGGGCGGGCTGCTCAGTCCCAGCGGCGTCGGGCGCGGGAATTCGAGACGAAGGGCATATTCGAGGGCCTCGCTTCCCCGGCGAAGAGAGATGTCGAGCTCGTAGCGCAGGTCGGGGAGGTCCCCCATGAAGCGAACCGTCTTGAGGGCGTCATCGGAGCGCAGCACACGGGCGCGCACGTTGCGCGGGCGAGCATAGGCGTTGCGATAGTGCGTCACGGCCCGCCAGGTGGAGAGGTCCACATAGCCCTCGTCGCCCAGCCAAAGGCGCCCCACGCCGAGTCGCACCTCCCCCTGAGCCAGCATCCAGAGCGTCAGCCGAACGCGCGCCGCGCCCGAAGCCTTCAGCGGACGGGGACCGATATCCATGTGATGCCGGGGAAGCCCCTTGCCCCCCCAGTGCAAGGAATGCAGCGGCGCCCACTCGACCGCCACGGTCCTCCCCGCCGGGTCAAGCCGCTCGGACTGAAGCAGAAAGGCCCCGCCGGTGAGGCCGGGCATCTCGAAGAAGACGCGGTCGAGCGCTTCGCCGCCCAGTTCCACCTCGCACGAAACGGAAAGCGCCCCTTCCAAGGGAAGGGCCTCCCCGGCGCGCAGCGGGCGCGCCCTGCGTGTCGGGGTCTCGCAGATGCGCATGAGCGCGCCGAGACCTGCGAAATGACGCCGGACGCCGCCGCGCCGCCACGCGACCACCTCCCCTCTGCCGTTGAGGCGAAAGGAGACACGATCATTGGCAAGAAGGCGGGTGTTCCTGTCACGAGTCGGACGGGACAGGGCCTCGGCCCTCGGACGTACGGCAACGCCCCATCCCGGAACGTTCCGCGCCGTCCAGGTGCGCCGCCCTTCGGCCACAACAACGTCGCGCGGCCACGGAACGGGATTGAAGAATGCGACAGCCGCGCGCGCCCCCGGCCTCGCGGGCGATGCGCCCCCGGCTCGCGCCAGGAGATGTTGTTCGAGGGCGAACGTGTCGCGCACGAGCCGGGCCGACTCCGGCAGGTAGTGTGCCTTGTAGTCATGGCACTGCCACAGGGTGTGGTTATCCATGAGGATGAAAGTCTTCTTCCAGAGGTCGTCACGCGCAGCGCAGAAGGCGTCGTCGCGCCCGGTCTGAACGCCGAGGGCCTCGATGGCGGGAAGACGCAACTCAACGGCCTTGACGTTCTGCTCCTGCGCGAGGGAGTCAATCGTACCGCCGTACCAGGACTTCGCCCCGAGGACTCGCGAGTCGAACACGCGCCGCGCCGGAACGCGGCGGAGGTACTCCTCCAGGGTGATGGCCCGGAACTCGACGCCCGCCATCTGGGGGAACTCGGCGCGCACCTGAGGCAGGCGGCGGTGCCAGTCCATATTCTGCGTGAGTTCGAGGGGGTGGAAGATCGCTGCGCCATCCGCAAAGCCGCGACAGAGGCGCGCGCGCATCTCCGGACGACCGAGGATGCGCAGGCGCGTGCCGTCGGGGCCGCGCACCCAACCATCCTCCATCGCCAGGATCACGTCAAACCCGAGGAGAGTTGCGATCCGAGGCATCTGCGCCGCGCCCCAGTCGAGACCGTACACGAAATCATGATTGAGCACCGCGCGGAAGGGCCTTCCCAACATATCGCGCGCGATGTCGCGGGCGTAACGCAGTGAGCGCAGGAGACCTTCGCCGGAGGTGGCCTCGGCCACGCAGGCGGCATAGGGATACACGGCAAAATCCAGCCGACCGGCCCGAATGTAACGGCGCAGGCGACGCACGACATCGGGACCGCAAGGGGCAAGGGCGCGGTGCGGCTCGGGGTTGCTCCCGGTCAGGCGGCGGACCTCGTCGCTTGCGTCACGGTCCAGCCACCACCCGCAGTGGGTCAGCAGGAAATGGCGGCGGTACGGCGTGACGGGCTCGGAAAGAAAGCGGAAATGCGCATCCGATTGCTCATGGCGGTTGGCCTCGCCGGTGCCGGGAGTGATCCAACCCCATTGGAGTTGCAGCACGTCGCAAATCATGTCCGCCCTTTCGGTACAGGCCTCATGGAAACGCCGCCCGCCGCCGCGGCCAAGGGCAAAGGCCGGACCTCCATCGAGGAACCGCGGTCATGGGCGGTCCGGACCGGGCTCGGACGGCGCCCGGCGCGGGGTGTCCTCCCGCGCGGCGGGGGAACTCCACTCGGCGGCGTCAAGAAAGGCGAGGACGCCCTCGCGATCAAGCACGGCCAGGCGTCGCCCGTCGCCGCTGAAGGCGGCAAGGCGCCCCGGAAGGGACAGGAGTTCACGGCCGGTCTCCGTCTCCGAAAGGGCCAGGGCGCCATCGCGGCGGGCGATCATGAAACGCCGCCCGTCGGGCGTGAATTGAAGGACGCGCTCGACCCCGGCGACTCGGGCGATCTCACGACCGCCCTCGACCTCGAAGAGCCGCCCGGCCCCGTCGGCGCAGACAGCGAGAGCGATGTCGCCATCGGGCGTCATGGCAAGGGAGAGGACCGGCGACTCGAAACGAGGGTAGGTGTGAAGGATAAGGCCCGTCTCGGCGTCCCAAAGGCGCACGAGACGCTCCCGCCCCACGCCGGCCAGGGCGCGACGACCGAAGGGACCCAGGCAGATCGGTTCCCCCCCGGCGCGCGCGACCCACCCACGCAGGCGCGCCACCGGCGCGGACGAGGGCAGATCATACACTATCCCTGCGCCTCCCTCGGATGGAACGGCAAGACGGCGGCCGTCGCCGCTAAGTGCGGCGACACCGGAGCCGTCGCCGGGAACGTCGAGCAAGACGCGACCGGAAGGGAGTTGCACAACGCGAACGGAGGCCGCTCCGGGCACGACCATGGCCCCACCATCGGGAAGAAGGGTCACGAAGTCCGCCCCGACATCCGAATCGCGCGCCATGCGGAAGCGCTCACGGCGTGCGGCGACATCCCATAGAACAACTTCGCGCCCCTGCGCAGTCAGCAGAAGTCCTCCGGACCGGTCAAGGGAAAGGCCGGTGACATCGCGAAATCCCGCCCATGACGCCTCGGAGGACGGCGCGGCTTCGGCGCAACGCGCCGCAAGCCAGCCCCACTCCCACCCGCGGAACTCGGCAGGGGCGTCGGCCAAGGCGCGCCGGGCACGAGATCGGTCGCCCCCGACCACACACAACTCGGCCAGAGCCACGGCGTTCGCGTAGCCGACGCGGGCCAGGTGTCGCCGTTCCGACTCCAGCGCCAGGCGATCGGCGACGTGGGCGGCCTTCAACTTCTCCTTCTCGCGTCCGGAGATCGTCTCGGAAAGGACGGCGCGCGTCATCTCTGCAACGTACTTGGACTGCTCCGCGCGGATACGGAAGTAGCCGAGGGTGTAGGTGGAGAGAACGCTGAGGCCGAGGATGACGGCGACGTAGATGAGGATCTTGATGCGGCGGGTCTTGGCGTCGCGCTCGCGCCGTGCGGCCTCGACGCGCCGTCCGAGATCGGTCTCTCCCAGGCGCGCCTTGCCGAGGCACGATGCCGCCAGGTCGAGGTCGCCGCGTTCAAGGGCGCAGGTCGCATAGGCCATCCGCGCTTCACGGGCGCCGTCCTGCGCGGCGGCGTTGTCCGGCCACATCTCCACGGCGTGCTCATACATGTAGGCCGCGCGCGCATAATCCTCGTAGGTGCCGGCCTCACGCGCCTGCCGCAGCAATCGCTCGGCGCCGGCAGCCAGGCCGACGCTCTCGGCGTGGCTCAGGTACGCGCGTATCGCGGACTGGAAGTCCTTCACACAAGGGTAGCGGTCGGCGGGGTTCGTGGACATGGCGCGCACGGCAATGTCCACAAGCTCGCCGGTCTTGTCGGTTACGCGGATGCGATTCATCCCGGCCGCTACGATGCAGGTGACGGCGTCGTCTCCATGGTGCGGGGGGAAACCGGTGACGATCTCGTACAGAATCGCACCGAGAAGGTAGATATCGCTGGCCGGACCGATGGCCTCGACCTCGCCGCGGGCCATCTCGGGCGCCATGTATGCCGGGGTGCCGCCGATGGCGGACTCGGCGCTGAGCGGAAAAGCCTTACTTCGCCCGGCAGTGTCCCCGGCAGCGGCCAGCCCCCAGTCCATGACCAGAACCTCGCCGAAGTCGCCGAGCATGACGTTATCGGGCTTGAGATCGCGATGAACGACTCCGCGGGAATGGGCGAACGCGACGGCATCGGCCACGCGAAGGAGGATTTCGATGTTCTCGGCAAGGGTCTTGTGGCGTATGGCCTTGCGCCAGGGGGTGCCGACGACCCGCTTCATGGCATAATAGAGATCGCCATGTTCGTCGCTGCCGAGTTCGTGAACGGGAACGATGTTGGGGTGGTCGAGGTCGGCGGTGACGGTGGCCTCGATCATGAAGCCGGAACGAACGCGCTCATCGCCGGCGGATTCCGGTCGGAGCATCTTCAAGGCAATGACGCGGTCCACCGACGTCTGCCGCGCGGCGTACACGACGCCGATCCCCCCCTCTCCGAGGATCTTAAGCAGTTCATAATCCGGCTGGACGTGCGGCGGATGCTCCCGGTCGGGCTTCTTGAGCGCGCGCGCCTTGACGACAACGGAGGGGTACTTCGTTGCAGAAGGTTCGCGCCCCTTGACCGTGGAGATGATCGTCTCCGTGCCTTTCAGCGTGGGCCGCCAGAGCCGGGCGATACGCTCGGCCTCGGGCGAGGTGGCGGCAACGGTCGGGCTTGTATAGAAGGAATCCGTGGCCGTGACGGGACGCCGGCACGCCGGGCAGATGTCGGCGTCCTTCTCCGAAAGCTCGGACTTGCAGTGGGGACAGAAACTCACGCGAATCCTCTCCCATGCCGCGAGCGCCCCGAGGCGTCCGCACGGGTCTATGGTAGCCATTCGGGGGCCGGGCCGCAACGGATGGCAACGCCGCGTCAATGCGCCAACCACCTGCACACATGCCGCAACGCCGTGTACGAAAGGGGGACCCGGCGAGGTATAATGACCTGAGGCGAAGTGAACGCCTTTCGCGCGCGCGGAGGCGGGTTCTCCTCGGAACTGGAGAAGCAGTCATGTGCCTGGCGGTGCCGGCGAGGCTGGTGGAGGTCACGGGAGACCGCGGCGTAATCGAGATCGGCGGCCTTCGCCGCCCGATCCGCATTCCCTTCATCGAGGATCCGAAGCCGGGCGACTACGTTCTGGTGCATGCCGGATTCGCGATCCGGAAATGGTCCGAGGAGGACGTCCAGGAGTACCGGGAAATCCTGAAGGAAATGGGCATGGACCTCGACGCTCCGGCCCCCGCGCCGGCGGCGCGTGAGGCGGAAGCCCCACCGGTCCGGGAGCCTCCCCGATGATCGAACGGCGCATGGCGGACCTCGGGGCGATTCAGCGCAAGTTGGCGCGTCGGCTGCGCTTCATGGAAGTCTGCGGCACGCACACGATGTCCGCGTTCCGTTCGGGTTTGCGGGCGCTGCTGCCGCCGGAAGTGGAGTTGCTCTCCGGACCCGGCTGTCCCGTGTGTGTCACCGATGACGACTACGTGGACGCCGCGATTGCGCTGGCGCAGCAGCCTGGGGTGCGCGTGGCGACCTTCGGCGACATGCTGCGCGTGCCGGGGCGGGAGGGTTCGCTGGAGCAGGCGCGCGCCGCCGGGGCGGACGTGCGCGTGGTCTATTCGCCGCTCGACGCCCTCGAGGACGCGCAGCGCGCGCCGTCGCGCCGCGTAGTCTTCCTGGGGGTGGGGTTCGAGACGACGGCGCCGGCGGTGGCGTGGACCCTGCGCGCGGCGGAGGAGGACGGTGTCGCGAACTACTCCGTGCTCTGCGCGCACAAAACGATGCCGCGGGCCATGTCGGCGCTGCTGGCAGGCGGAGAGACCCGGATAGACGGCTTCCTTTGTCCCGGACATGTCACCGCCGTCATCGGCGCGGCGGCCTACGACGGCATCGTCCGGCAGCACGGCATTCCCTGCGTCGTGGCGGGTTTCGAGGCGGCGGACATGGCCGAGGGTCTGGAGATGCTGGCGCGGCAGATTCTGGAGGGACGAGCCGAGGTGGAGATCCAGTACCGGCGCGCCGTGGAGCGAACGCCAAACGCGCGGGCGACGGCGATCCTGGCGGAGGTCTTTGAGGAGTGCGACGCCGTATGGCGGGGGCTGGGCGTGATTCCCGGCAGCGGCCTGCGCCCCCGCGCGCGCTTCGCGGCCCATGACGCGGCGCGCGTCTTCCCCGATCTGCCGCGCCCCACGCCGCGCGCGCCCACAGGTTGCCGTTGCGGCGATATTCTGCGCGGAGTGATGACGCCGCCGGAGTGCCCCCTCTTCGGAGGGCGATGCACCCCGGAGAGGCCCGTCGGCGCGTGCATGGTGAGCAGCGAAGGCGCCTGCGCCGCCTGGCATCGGTACGCGCCGCCCCCCTGCCGGAGGACGCCATGACCCCGCCCCTCCGCCGCCCCCCCCTCGACGCCGACACCCCCGAGGCCGCCGTCCTCCTCTCGCACGGCGGGGGCGGAGATGATCTGTCCGCTGCTCGGACCCGCCGCGCCGGACTCCCTGGACGACGGCGCCTGTGTGCCGGCCCCCGGTGAACACCTTGTCCTCACCACGGACTCCTATGTGGTGAGTCCTCCCTTCTTCCCCGGCGGTGATATCGGACGTCTGGCCGCGTGCGGAACGATCAACGACCTGGCCATGCAGGCGGCGGAACCGACCTACCTGACACTGGGGGTGATCCTGGAGGAGGGCTTCCCCCTGCGTGACCTGGCGCGCGCGCTGCAGTCGCTGGCGGGTGTCCTGGCCGAGACCGGAATGCGCGTTGCCGCCGGGGACACCAAGGTCGTGGAGCGCGGCAAGGGGGGCGGGCTGTTCCTGAACACAACGGGGCTGGGCGTGCGGCGCTATGCCGCTGATGGACGCGTCTCATCCGCGCAACCGGGAGATGCCGTTCTGCTCAGCGGAACGATCGGCGATCACGGAATGGCCGTGATGACACGCCGCGAAGGGTTGCGGATGGAGCCGCAGATTCTCAGCGACGTGGCGCCGCTCTGGGGGATGATCCGGGAGTTGCTGGAGGCGCGGCTGCCGATACACGCCCTGCGCGATCCGACGCGAGGCGGATTGACGTCCGCCCTCTGCGAGATCGCCGCGGCCTCGAAGACAGGCATCCGTGTGCGAGAGCGCGCCATCCCCGTCCGTCCACCCGTGCGGGCGGCCTGTTCACTCCTGGGGCTGGACCCCCTCAACGTGGCCAACGAAGGAAAGGCCCTGATCGTGCTGCCCGCCGCCGCGGCGGAACGCGCGCTGGCGATCCTTCGGGCGAACCCGCTGGGCCGGGAGGCCGCCATCATCGGCAGCGTGGAGAAGTGCCCCGCCGGAACGGCCCTCCTGGAAACCGCCATCGGAGGGGAACGCCAGTTGACCGTGCCCCTGGGAGAGGAGTTGCCAAGAATCTGCTGAGGCCGTGCGCCCGGTGAAATGGGGAGGGGACGACGGCCACCAACGACAGGAACAACAAGAACGGCAGCCGGGGCGTCTGCGCTGCACGGACGAAGGCGACGGAACGCGTCCTTCCCAACGCGGTGGCGAAGCTGATGATCCCGGTCAGCGCGCGATTCCGGCGCGGGCCTCGTCAAGCGCTTTGCGGAGAGCGCGTCCGTCCGCGTAGCGTGCAATGGGGTCCACCTCCATACAGCGCTCGGCAATGGCGATCAGCGCCATGGGGGCGTCGGGCCGCACCTCGCGAAGGGGTTTGGGCGTCATCGTCAGGCGCGAGATAGCCGAATCAGCCCCCTCGAAGGGCATCTTCCCCGAGAGCATCTCGTAGATCATGCACCCCACGGCGTACACGTCCGTAGCGGGGGTCAGGCGAGTCTCGCCCCGGAGCTGCTCCGGCGCCATGTAGGGAACGGTGCCGCAGGTGCCCCCTTCCATCGTCAGGCGCGTGGCCCCGGCGACAAGGGCCAGGCCGAAGTCCATGACCTTGACGACGCCGTCCTCCGTAATAATGACGTTGTCCGGCTTCATGTCGCGATGGGTGATGCCCTTGCCGTGGGCGTGGCCGAGGCCCTCGGACATCTGCATCAGGAGGTCGAGGCATCGGGCCGGCGGAAGCGCGCCCTCCTCCTGAAGAATCCTGCGCAGGGTGCGTCCCGTAACGTACTCCATCGTCATGAAGCAGCCATCGACATCCTGGACGACGTCGTACACGCGGACGCAGTTAGGGTGGTCTATCTGGGCGGCGGCCTGCGCCTCGCGGACCATCCGGATCTTGACGCGCTCGTCCGCGGCCAGGTGCGGGGCGAGCACCTTGAGCGCAACCATGCGCTTGAGGCGGGTGTCCTCCGCCAGGTACACCGTGCCCATGCCGCCGCGTCCGAGGTGCTTCTTGACGACGTACCGGTCCTTGGTTTCAGCCGAGAGGTTCTGGTAAAGGTTCTCCGCAGCGGGCGCGGCGGGGGTGACGACGACGGTCTTGGCGTCGGCGGACAACTGGGGGCCGGCGCCGGCCGCCTTCGGCTGAGTCGCGAAGACGCTGCCCAGAGCCTGCACGTCGGCCAGACGTTTCTGGACGTCGGAGTAGTTGTAATGGATCGCGAGAATGGCCTCGTAGATGCGTCGGGCTTCGGCGTAGTTGCCGGCGAGCTGGAGGGTGCGCGCCATGCCGTAGTGGATGTCCAGGTTGTCCCAGGCGACGTCGCTTCGGCCGCCCAGGCAGGCGCGGTAGCGTCCGAGCGCGATGTCGTAGAGCCCCTTGGCGATGAAGCTCTCCGCCAGACGCATGAGAGCGGCGCGCGCGTGGTCCGGGTTGCGCGTGGCCTGCTGAAGGGACTCGATGGCGCGGTCGTGCTCGCCCTGAGACTGGAGGAGCAGACCCAACTCCAGATGAAGCTCGGCCGCTTCCGGATGGGCGGCCAGATGCGCCTGGCAGGCGCGGATGGCCGACGGGATGTCGCCGGCCGCCTTGTAGAGGACGGCGGCGCGATTGCACTGGCCGGACTTCTCATACAGCGCGGCGGCGGAGGCCGCCTGGTTGCCCTGTTCGAAGAGCTTGGCGGCGCGGGTGATCTGGCCGATGCGGCTGAAGCACTCGGCGGCACGAACAAACTCACCCTCGGCCTCGAAAATGGGCGCGGCCTTCTCGTAGTCGCCGAGGCTTTCGTAGATCGTCGCGGCTTCCTTGTTCGCCCCGGCCACTTCCGTATTCCGCGCGGCGCGCCGGAGATCGCCGGCCGCCTTGAAGGCCTGGGCGGCCCGGGCGTTCAGGCCGAGCTCCTCGAAGAGGGCGGCGGCGGCAGCGTGTTCGCCGGCCTTCTCGTAGAGCTCCGCCGCGCGGATCCGGCAGTCCTTGAGCTCAAGCCGGATGACCTCGCGCGCGTCGGTCCAGAGAATGACGGAGCGCTGGTTGGCGGAGATGCGCCCGCCCATGAGACGTCCCTCGGCGCGCGTGCGGAAGATGACGACGCCGGAGGCGTCGCGCAGAGTGGCGCAGGAGTCGGCTACGGACAGAACGGCATTGGCGGCGCTGAGGGAGACGGCGTGGACGGGGGCCTCCTCGACGACGTTCCACCGGGTCTTTCCGCCGGCGGTCTCGACAAGCGCCACCCCGGCCATGCCGGCCACCACGGCGCAGAGAGAACCGTCGTCGTTAAGAGCGATGGCATCGGCCCAGGGTTCGACACGCCCCTGACTCGCAAGATCGCCATCGGCATTCAGGAAGAGGCAGGCGCCGTCGGCCGCGGCCACGGCGATCCGCCGCCCATTCTGCGAGAGGGCCGCGTCGCAGAGGATTCCGGGCATGGGCTTGCGCCAGAGCAATTCGCCGCGCGCGTTGAGGCAGAACAGGGAGCGTCCCTTCCCGGCGGCGATGAGCCGCTCCCCGGAGGAGTCCATATCCACGGAGGCGGGTTCCTCGGCGAGTTCGGCGGCGCAAAGGAGCGCCTGGTCCTTTCCGAGCAGGCGAAGGCGGCGGTCGTCGGAGCCGAAAAGGCAGAGCCCCTCCGACGAAAGCGCCAGGGCGTTGATGCGAATGCCCGCACCCGGACGCCACCGGCGGACAAGACTCCCCTGCTCGTCGAGAAGCATCAGGTATCCGTCCTGACCCGCCGCGGCGAACTGGGTTCCGGAGGGCGTGATGTCCAGCGCCACGACCTGGGCCGGCAACTGGCGCTTCCACAAGACCTCCGAAGCGAGGCAGCGGGCGAGCAACGCGGCGGCCTTGGCAAGGGAACCGGGGTCGCGGGCGTAAGACTCGGCGGCTTCGAGCGGCCAGCCGCCGGCTTCGAGAACCCCCCCGGCCTCGGCGTGGAGGCCCGCCTCCTGAAAGAGCGCCGCGCTGTCGAGGCAGCGTCCGGCCTTCTGGAGAAGCTCGGCGGCGCCGCGCTTGTCGCCCAGCTCACGGAGGGTGTCGGCGGCGGCGTCGTACTCGCCGCCGGCGGCAAGCGCGCATGCGGCCTGGCGGAGATCGCCGGCGACCCGCCAGGCGTGAGCGGCTTTGCGGTACTCGCCGGCCTTCTCGTAGAGAGCGGCGGCGTCCTTGGGACGTCCGGCCTCGGACAGGACATCGCCCGCCTTGCCGTGTCGTCCGATCGTGACGTAACTCTCGACAGCCAAGTCCCAGAGGCGGCCCTGCTCGTACGCGCGCGCGGCCTGTTCGGTTCGACCGAGCTTGATCCAGACGCGCGCCGCGCCCTTGAAGTCCCCCGCCCGCTCGTAGAGCGCCGCGGCCTCCTCATTGAACCCCCCGCGTTCCGCCGCGTCGGCCGCCGGACCGTAGTCGCCCCGGCCCTGGTAGGCCGCCACGAGAGCATCCCAGGCCTTGACCTTGAGATACAGGGCAATGGCCTTGTCCACCTTGCCTTGGGCCATGAGTTTGTCGGCGCGCTTGCGACGATCGCCGAAGAACCAGATCATGACGCCCCTCCTTCCCGCGCGCCGAGGTCAATGCCGGCCCGGCGGCAGAGGTCAATGAAGGATTCGTGCGTTTCGTCGGCCGCGTCGAGCTCGAAGGCGGGCATGACACGCCGGACTTCGTCGAGGGTGGTGTGGCCCTGGCAGACCTTCAAGAAGCCGGCCTGTTTGAGGGGGATGAAGGCGCGGTCCTTCCGCGCAGCGGCGCGGAGGTCCGTCAACGAGGGGTTCTTCAAGCTGAGTTCGCGGATTTCCGGCCCGACGACCATCAACTCAAAGATGCCGGTGCGCCCGAAGAAGCCCGACCCCCGACAGGCGGCGCAGCCGAGACCGTGACGCCAGCGGATCGTATCGGGCATGCCTTCGGCAAAGGGGAATTCGCGCAGGAACTCGCCGGCGGGTGCCGACTCGCGGGCGCAGTTCTCGCAGACGCGGCGGACCAGGCGCTGGGCGACAATCACGGTTTCGCAGGAGCGCAGCAGGGAGGCGAAGTCCGGCGTGTGAATCAACTGGATCAGGACGGCGGCGGTGTCGTCGGCATGGAGCGCGGCCAAGGTCTTATGCCCCATGACCGCGCAGCGCAAGACGCTCTCAAGAGCGTGGGCGGTGACGGTTTCGCCCATGGCCATGACGTCCGGATCGTGCTGGAGAAGCGCCGCCATGATGGCGGGGATGGCGGCGCGCTGTGCGGCGGTCACGTGCGTCTGGACGACGCCTTCAAGGACGCAGCCGGCCGGCGATTCCATGGTGACGATCTTGCGCGAGCCATCGTTGAGGTGACGCAGGGTGGCGTAGAGGGAGCTGGTCTTGCCGCTGGCCTTGGGCCCGGCGATAAGGACGACGCCGGAGGCGCGCTCAATGGCGCGAATATACTGGCTCTGAACGAGGGGCAACATGCCGAGGGCCTTGAGATCGAGCAGCCCGCTGCGCTGAGGGAAGAGGCGTATGACCATGGCGTGACCGATGATGGTGCGGCTGATGGCCAGGCGAAGGTCCACCATCTCGCCGTCAATCTCGGCCTGGATGAGGCCTTCACGCTGGGGTTCGGCGGCCTCCGCGTCGAGGCGCGCGAGGGTCTCGGCGCGCTTGTAGAGGAGCTTGCCGATGGTCAGGGGGAACTCGCACTGCCGGGAGAGCACCCCGTCAATACGGTAGCGGACTTGAAGGTGCTCGCGGGTCGGTTCGATGTGGATGTCGCTGGCGCGCTGTTTGAGGGCGTCCCAGATCAGGTAGTCGAAGATACCCGACGCGGATTCACTCTCCTGCGAGGCCATGTCGCGGCTGTTGATGAGGAGACGCTCCACGGCAAAGGGCCCCCCGTCGGAAACCGTGACGGCGCCCCCGCCGGCGCGCCGGCGGAAGCGCTCGCGCAGGAGAAGCCCGTCAATCAGGCCGTCAATGCCGGAGGGGGTACTCACGGCAAGGCGCACGTCGGCGTTGAGACGCCCCCGCAGGTTGCTGCGAAGGGTGGGGTCCGTGGGATCGGCCACCCACACGGTGATGGTGCCCTCGTCCTCGGAAACGGGCACAGCGCGCTTCTCGCGGATGAAGGTCGCCGGCAGGCGGTTGAAGACCGACATGTTAACGAGGTTGGGCTGCGGGACAACAAAGGTCAGGTCGAGCTGGTGTCCGAGGGCGCGGGCGAGCTTCTGCTCATCGAGAAGGCGCATCTCGAGAAGCGTTTCACCGAGAAGGCGCTTCGTCTTCTTCTGGCGTTCCAGGGCCTGTTCGAGCTGCTCGCGGGTGATGACGCCCTGGTGGACGAGCATTTCCCCGAAGAGTTCCCGGTGACCGCTTTCCTCGACCAGCTTACGGAGTTCGTCCCGCGTGATATAGCCGAGGGAAACCAGAAGGTCGCCGACACGCTCGGGCCGGGCCTGGCGCTTCTGGATAGACAGCGCGTGATGAAGTTGCGCGGGAGAGATAAGCTGCTTGCGAACGCAGAGGTCACCGATCCGTTCACCCTCTGTTGCCATGCGCCTGCCTCCTATAGGGACCTCTTCGCGATTATCCGCCTCCGACGGTGCGCTGTCAAACAGCAAAAGCAGACAGGGACTGATACAGGCGAGGCGGAACGCGGCCCACGAAGGACCGTCATCCGCCCGCCACGCGCCGCGCGGGTCCGTCGCCCAGGAAGCGCGCCCCCTCAAGTCCGAGGAGCCTGGCCTTGGTTTCCACACCGCCTTCAGCGGAAAAACCGCCGAGATGTCCGTCTTCGGCAACGACGCGGTGGCAGGGCACGAGCAGCGGAACGGGGTTCGCCCCAAGCGCCGCGCCGATGGCCCGCGCGGCCTCGGGACGCCCCATCTCAAGCCCGATCCAGCGGTAGCTGCGGACGCGACCGTAGGGGATGCGGCGGGTGAGAGTCCACACGCGCTGCTGAAAGAGGGTGCCGGCGCTCAGGTCAACCGGGAGAATCTCAAGGGCCACCGTCCAGCCGTCGAAGTACTTCTCGACGGCCTCCGCAAGCGTGGCAAAGGCGCGGTCCTCGCGCCGGGCATCGGGGCAGCGCGAAAGGACTTCGCGTTCGGCCGGTTCCGGCAGAACCTGGGGTAATACGAGCGCACACGTCCCGCGCGCGGTTCCGGCGGCGGCGCACCAACCCCAGGGTGTCTTGAAGAGACCGTAGCGAACCCCGTCGCGCGCGGCAGCGGACATGGTGTCATCTCCCGTCGGAGGCTCCAGAGGCCGCCCGGATCGGGACAAAGACCCGCTCGGGCGGAACGTTCAGCGAGCGCAAGAGATCCCCGTGCGGTTGAAGGTCGCAGGCTTCGGACAGGGTGTGGCCGTCGCTGCCCACGGCCAGCGCCACGCCCTCGTCGAGGCACGCTTCAAAGAACTCGCGCGGCGTGCGGTTGATGTGATAGTTGATCTCGGCGGCCACGCCGTGCGCCTTCAGCAGGCGCGCCAGGGGACGATAGAGGTGCTCCGGCTCGGGGAGTTTCTTCTGGTAGAACAACCGCAGGGGGTGGGCCAGAACGTGAATGCCCTGGCTGACCAGTTGTTCGGTGACGACCATGAACTCGCGAGCCATCTCGTCGCGGGTGCGTTCCCCCGCCGTGGCGGGGAGCCAGTGCACCGCCCCGAGAATGACATCCCACCCGTTGCGGTCGCGATCGAGCAGGTTCAACCGTCCGTTCCGGTCCACCTCGACCTCCACGCCCGCGAAGAGACGTTCGCTGCGACGGGGGAGGAGATCGGCGCGGAAGCGCTCCATGCGGTCGGTGCCGCGCTCCGTAGCGCGCAGGACGGCCTCGGGGTCGTCCACGTGCCGATGCGCCCAGTAGTCCTCGCGAGAGAGATAGAGCTGCCCCGCGTGCTCGACGCAGGCCACGCCGCCCAGTCCCAGAAGGTCCGCGCGGGCCAGAACGGCATCGGGGTTGACGTCCTTGGCGCAGTAGCCGAAATGGGAGTGCACATGAACGTCCACGAGCGCCCCGGGGGGATCGAGACGGAGATGGCGCTTTTCGACGGCAATCTCCCGCCCCACCAGGCGGATCAGGTAGAACGGGAAGGGAAGCTGCGTCAAGGCCGCGCAGGTCAGGTACGCGACCCCGTTGCGGCGCGCCAACTCTGCGCCGCGATGGCGATGCCCACTGAGGGAAAGGAGCGCGCCGGCGCGGTCGTACGCGGCCAGGATGTCCTCCACGTTCAACGGCATCCAGGGGTACTCCGCGCTGTCAATCGGGGGGTGGAGCGGGCTGTGCTGAAGAACGACGGCATCCTGTCCGGACGCGGCGGACTCAAAGGCACGGAGGGCTTCCTCGGAGCGCGCGCGCAGGGCCCCGGGTTGCTGCCCGTAGGCGCGCCACGCGGACTCCGGGTCGCCGTCGTGGTTGCCGGGGACGATGACACAGGGCAGCGGAAGCTCGCGCAGCGCGGCGGCGAGTTCGGCGCGGTCCCGCTCGGACCGGGGCGAACGGTGGTCGTTGAGAAGGTCGCCGAGGATGACGAGCACATCGGGCGAGGCCACGCGGCGGGCCTCGGACACGGCGCGGCGGATCCACTCGATGGCCAGCGGCGAGGCGGGCAGGGGCGCGCGATCGTCAGGACCCGGCTCGCGGGCAAAGTGCGTGTCGGCCACGGCCAGAATCGTCAGAACATCGTCCACTCGTTCTCCTCCCGGAAGTCTTCGGCGGCCCGGTCAGGTCGCGACGCGCGCCCCCTGCACCGACCCGCGCCGGCGGAACTCCTCGGTGATCATCTGCAGAACCCGCGACTTGGACTCGGGCCACTGGGGCGCCAGGAGCACGTCGCTGCTGGTCGTGTCGCCGACCAGACGCTGGACGGCCACGCCGGACGGGATGCGCTCCAGGAAGTCGCAGACCGCGCGAACATACTCCGGCGCCGTGAACAAGCGCAGCGTTCCGGCGGCGTAGTCGCGCTCCAGGGCGGTCTTCCGCGCCACATACAGGTGATGCAGCTTGATGCCGTGAAGACCGAGGGGCTGCAGAGCCTCGGCCGTGCGCATCATGTCCTCGTGCGACTCGCCGGGGAGGCCGAGGATGACGTGGGCGCAAACGCGTATGCCGCGCGGCAGGGTGCGGGCGACGGCGTCGCGGAAGGCCTCGAAATCATGGCCGCGATTGATGCGCCGAAGGGTCCGCTCGTGGATGGATTGAATGCCGTACTCGATCCAGACCTCGACCTTCGCGGTGTAGCCCTGAACCAGGTCGAGGACTTCGTCGGGAACGCAGTCGGGACGGGTGCCGATGGAAAGGCCGACCACCTCGGGAAAGACGACGGCCTCGTCATAAACGCGCCGCAGGGTGTCGAGGTCGGCGTAGGTATTGGTAAACGCCTGGAAATAGGCGAAGACCTTCTCGGCATGAAAGCGGCGGCGCATGTAGGCGATGCCGTCGGCCATCTGCTCGCCGATGGAACGAAGGGGCGCGCCGGCCTGCGGGTTGAAACTCTCGTTGATGCAGTACGTACAGCCGCCCACCCCGACGCGACCATCGCGGTTCGGACAGGTGAAGCCGGCGTGAAGGCTGACCTTGTGGACCTTGCCGCCGAACCGGCGGCGGAGGTAGTCGCCGAACGGGTGGTAACCGCGTTCGGCGCAGGAAGCGAAGGGTTCAGTCGCCACGCGAAGAACCTCCCCCCTCCGGGGGGGCGATGCGCAACGCCTCGATGACGCCCGGCTCGGCGGGGGCGGCCTCGATCCGGCGCGCAACGCCGCCGACGGTGCGGAGGCAGACGGGTGCGGAGGGACGCGCGCCGGCCTTGCCGTACCGAAGCGTAATCCGGGCCATCGTTTCCAAGTGCGACTCGGCGGCAGGCCCCTGCAGGAGCGTCAGCGGGCCGGGGACGCCTTCCGCCTCGATGAGCACGTCGCCGGGAAGCGCCTGCCGTTCAAGGAAGACGTTCTCCTGCTCATTGCGCCCGACGACGGCCTTGACCTCCGGGGCCAGGCGGAAGTGACGCCCGGCCTTGAGAAGCCAGACGTCATCCACGGAGCATCCGGGGTTATGGCGAAGCAGTTCCGCCAGGCGCGCCGAGAAGCCGGGATCGGTCAGCAGGCACCCCCCCGCCGGAGGCGGATACTCCGTAACGCCCAGCCGGCGCGCGAGTTCGAACTGCGGGCGTCGGTTCCGCCCCGAAAGACCGAGCAGGCGCTCACGGTCCACCCAGCCCTTCGTTTCCGGGATTGTGGGAGGCAGCAGCCGCGCGGAGAGGGGACGGAGCAGAAGCCCCCCGACCCCGGCGTCGCGCTCGACGATTCCGAGCGCCTCGCGCCGCTGCGACATGGGACGCTCGCCGAGTACCTCGCCGGTGATAAGGAAGGACGCGCCGGCCTGCAACATCAACTCGGAGGCGCGGCGGAACATGCGCGCGTGGCAGTCAATGCAGGGGTTGAGGTGGCTGCCGTGCCCGTGGAGGGGATTCTTGACGAGGGCAAGGAGATCCTCGGAGAATGGAATCATGCGGCAGCGGATACCGAGACGAGCGGCAACACGCTCTTCACGGGCGCAGACCTCCTCGGAAGAGAGCCCCGCATCGAAAACGGAGAAGAAGCGGATGCCCTCGACCTCGATCCCCTGCTCCTGGATGAGCCGGATCGCCAAGGTACTGTCGAGTCCGCCGGAATGCAAGGCCAGGCACTTCATCGCTGCGTCCTCGGGATCGTCGAAAACCGGAGGGAACCGGGCGAATGGAAGACGTCGAACGCCCGTTAATGATTATACCCCAGGCAGGCCGAACCCCGCAAAGAACGGCAGGAGACTGCGCGACCGGTCCGTCTTCAGAGGATGTGCCACAGCCGCCTCGGACGTGGAAGCGTCCCTCAGCCGCAAACACGGGCGAGGGCGGCACCACCGACTGGCCGCACCGGCGGCGGGCGGCGCGCAGGCTCAACGAGCGACGACGGTCTCGACGAAGGCGCGGACACGACGCAGGCTCGTGCCTGAAAGCAGGTAGAGGTCCTCGCCGAGGAGAAAGCAGGCGGTGACGGGGCAGTCGAACTTGCCCAGTTCCCGAGCCGTCCAGGACTCGGGATCCACCACATGGGCCGCCCCGCCATGCAGAGAGAGAAGTCGTCCATCACTCAGGCGCAGCAGTCCGCGCGGCGCGGGCGCGCCGGGCAGCCGCAGTCGAACGCCGAGCGAACGCCCCTCCTCCGCATCCACAAGGAAGAAGGTCGTTTCGTTCGCACCCGGGTAGGCGGGTCTTCCACCGGCGAGGCGCGGCGAGA
>JAKJEM010000003.1:203584-203889 GCA_022705425.1 Planctomycetota bacterium | reverse complement strand
CATGCCCCAGGCGTCGCCAGGCCGCCAGACCGAGCTTGCGCCCCCCCTTGAAGACGAAGACCGGACGGCGTCCCCGGATGTCCCACAGCAGGTTCAGGTCGCTGCGGTAACGCGCGGCGTCCTGCGCTTCGGGATGACGCGAGGACCAGAAGGGCCGGCCGTCGGTGATGAGGATATTCCGCTCGAAGGTGAGGCCGCTGTGGGGCTCCATCTTCGAGTAGGTGGCGACGGCTTCGCCGCCGAAGGCAAAGAGGTTGTTCCGCACCACGTTCTCGCGCCCGTAATGCTGGTGGAAGACCTGGCGG
>JAKJEM010000003.1:162455-203513 GCA_022705425.1 Planctomycetota bacterium | reverse complement strand
CCAGCCGCCATAGTGGGCGCTGCGGATGCCGTGGATCAGGTTGTTCCGGATGACCGTGCCCGGCTGCACGCCCAGGGTGTAGATGCCCCCCATGTCGCTGAGCAGGCCCTGGCCGATGTCGTGGATGTGGTTGAACTCGATGCGGTTGTTGTAGCTGGCGTTCTCCTGGTAGCCCCATTCCCATCCGCAGGAGATGCCGGTGTAGAAGAGGTCGTGGATGTGGTTATGCGAGATCTCGAGATCGTGGGCGTGCATGCTCAGGACGCCGACGGCGCTGTGGAAGACGCGCCCGCCGGCGTGGATGACGTTGTCGGTGACCCGGTGGCCGCCGGTCGTCCGCGCCGGGCAGGCCTCGCGCGCCGCCGCGCCGTTGATCTTCACCCCGCCGGCGCCCAGGTCGCGCAGGATGTTTCCCGCCACGCGCAGTCCCACGCACCCCGCGCCGATTTCGATCCCATACCAGCCCACGCGCTCGATGACGCAGTCCTCCACGGCGCAGTGGCGCGCGCCGAGGAAGCGGAGCACGCCGGGAACGTCGCTGGCGGCCTGCGAGGTGGAGGCGTCGCCGCCGCGGCTGAATCGCTCGCCGGTATCGGGGTCCACGCCGCCGGTCTCCTCGCCGGGGTGACGCCAATCGGTGTGGCGGAAGGTCAGCCCCCGGAAGCGGATGTGTTCGACGAATCGCCCCGCCTCGGGCTCGCCCCGGAGGACGAGAAGCTGCAGGAGTCTCGGCGCCCGGACCTCTGTGTTCGCCGGAGTCTCACCCCGCCGGGGCAGGTAGTACAGCCGCCCCGCCGGACGGTCGAGATACCACTCTCCCGGCTCGGTCAGCGCCTCGAAGACGTTGTCCACGTAGTAGTCCGCCAGTTGCGAGCCGTTGCAGCCGACCAGCGCCGTCCGGCTGGGTCGCGCCATCGTCACCAGGCGTCGCGCAGGGTCGAAGGCCGCGATCCCCGAGCGCTCCTCGATCCAGTAATGGACGTACACGATCTCGGCGTCGGTCAGGTTCCGGAAGGGTTCCACGTCCCCCGCCGCGCACACGAACTGCGTTTGCCCGCCACCGCCCCAGCGCGCCGGCAGCGTCAGGCCGGGAGCCTCCGCCATGCGGAAAAGCCCCTGCTTCGGACGGCGCGGACGCGGCGCGGAACGCCCATTAACGAAGAGGCTGCGGAAGTTCCACCGCCCCGCCGCGACCTCGGGCAAGTCGGCAACCCAGGCCTTTCGGCCGTTCAGCGTCGTGACACGCCATCCGGCGATGCGCTCGCCGCCGTCGAAGACCGGACGCTCGCCGCGCCACGCCGCAAAGGCGGCCGGCCACGAGTCCTCCAGCGTCAGGCGCACCGGCGCCGTGAGGGGATAGACCCCGCCGCGCACCCACACCGTCACCGGGCCGTCGAGGGTTCCCGCATCCTTCAACGCGCGCAGCTTCCGCACCGCGCCCTGCAAGGTGCCCAACGGGCCGTCGGTCCCCTCGGCGTTCGGGCGCGGCCATTGGCCCGACCACGCGTCCTTGCCGTTCGTCGCCAGGTAGAGGTCCATCCGTCCATCCTTTCCATGAACCCGGCCTCGCGCCGGTCAGAGGTAGTTCTGTCGTCCCTGCGCGGACGCCCGCCGCAACTCCTCGGGTGAAAGCTTGCCGTCGGCATAGACCCAGCACTTGTAACGCTCGACGGCCTGCCGCGGATGAAGCGGGCGAACGGCCAGCGCCGTTCTCGGCCGCGCGGTCACCACCAGCCAGTCGAGAAGGTCCGCCTGGATCTCGCGCACGACCTCCGCGTACTCCGGGCGGAAGAACAGGTTCTCCATCTCCCAGGGGTCGCGCTCCAGATCGTACAATTCGCCGAACCCCTGCGGATACTCCTGCGCGAACATCTCCGGCGGGTAATAGACCAGCCGGAAGCGCCCCTTGCGGACGCTCTTGCTCCACGGGAACTCCGTTACGCCGATGCGCCGCACCTCGCCCCCCTCGCCCCGCAGCAACGCCGAGAGGTCCCGACCGTCGAAGGTCCCCGGCGGCTCGATGCCGGCCAGGGCGCAAAGCGTGGGCGCCAGGTCCACGCTCTCGACGATCTCCGGCGCGCAGTGTCCCGCGCGGAAGTGTCCGGGCCAGCGCCAGAGGAAGGGAATGCGCGTGATGGCATCGTGGCCGATGCCGGGGGCCTTCTCCATCAATCCCTGCTCGCAGGCGTAATCGCCGTGGTCGGAGGAATAGACGACCAGCGTGTCGCCCTCCAGCCCGCGCGTGCGCAGGGCATCGAGAAGCTCGCCCACGGCGTAGTCCACGTGCGTCACGTTGCCGAGGTAGCCGTGGAGTTTGCGGCGGCGGCCGGCCTCGACGGTCTTCGGCTCGAAGACGGTCCAGTCCGCGCGGCGGAAACGTTCGGCGGCGCGAACGACGTGCGGGGCGTGGTCCTTCATCGCATATTCCAGGTTCGGCGGCAGCGTGAGCTTCGATTCGTCGTACAGGTCCCAGAAACGCTTCGCCGGGGTGTAACACTGGTGCGGCTTGGCCATGCTCACGTGCAGGAAGAAGGGCCGCCCGGCGTCGGCGCAGGCGCCCATGAACTCGACGGCCTTCCGCGCGGCCCAGCCCTCGCGGCTGTCTTCGTAGCGGATGGCCGAGGGACGCCCGTCGAGCTTCTGCTGCCCCGCCGCGCCGAGTTCCGTCAGCGCCCCATGGTCTTCCAGGTGCTCCACGTTCCGCTCGCGCAGGTACTGCGTGTACTCCGGCGACCGCCCGCCGACGCTCGTCCCCGTGCCGGTCTCGTGGAAAACGTCGCAGTCCGATTCCACCCAGTACTCCGGGCAATGAATCTTGCCGATGGCCGCCGTGGCGTATCCCGCGCGGCGGAAACAGCCGAGCACGGTCGGGAGCCCGCCGGGATTCGGCCCGCAGAGACCGTAATAGCCGTGGTTGTGGCAGTATTGACCGGAGAGGAAGGACACGCGGCTCGGGGTGCAGATGGGGCTTTGCGCGACGGCGTTGTCGAAGCGCACCCCTGCTGCGGCCAGACGGTCCAGGTTCGGCGTCAGCGCATCCGGGTGCCCCTTGTGCCCCAGGCACTTCGCATTATGCTGGTCCGAGAGGATGAAGAGGACGTTCGGAGCGCGACGGGGGGCGCCGGAGTCCGCGTTCATCTAGTCAATCCTCCGCTTCCAGGGTATCGTCTTGGCGAACCCGGCGGCGGCCAGGTCACGCAACTCCTCCTCGGCGCTGCGCGCCAGCGGCCCCCGGACGTCATCCCGGTACCGCCGCAGGATGTCGAGGCCGCGCGCATCGCCGCACCGCGCCAGCGCCCGCCCGATCGCCATCTCCAGCCACGCGCGGCGCTCGGCCACGGGGTCGTTCGCGCGGCGAACGTCGCGGGTGAAGGACACGTCCTGGTTGCGCAGACTCGACTTCCGCAGAAGCTCCTCGAGCGGCGCACGAAGGGCGACGCCGGGGCAGCGTTCGGCCACGGCGCAGATCGTCCGCACGTACTCGAAGGGCGAGCGCTTCGGATCGGCATAGAGTGCGGCATCGTCGGGGATCCTCCGCGCGAGGCGCGTCATCACCTCCGCCGCGCGCGCGCCGGCCCCGGCCAGGCCGACGGCGTAGAGCGAGTACGCCGGCTCGGGCGCCCAACCATGCTCCGGGGGGACCCGCAGCGTTCGACGGCGCGGCGGCGGCAGGCGGGTCGCTGTCCTTTGCGCCGTGTTATCGAGAAGGAAGGAAACGGGGCCTCCGTCGCCGAGCGCGCACAGCAGGCGTCCGATCCGGAGGCCGGACGGCCCCTTCCGCGCCGGGCGAAAGGCCCCCCGCAACGCCGGCAGCGCCGCCGCCGGATGGCGCGCCAGCCGCGCCGCCGCGCGCGGCCATTCCCGCCCGCCACGCGCCACACGACGCGCATCCTCCGCCGCCTCACCGCGCCCGTACCGCTCCGGCAACCGCCCCCACCGCCGCCGATCCTCCGCACGCAGGATTCCTCGCCGAACCCACTCCGCCTGGAGCGTCTCCGCGTCCAGCCGCCCCGGCGACACCCGTTGCTGCGCCGCCAGCGCCGCCGCCGTGCCCGCCGCCGCGCCGAGGCTCGCCATGTCGCGCTGCATCCGCGCCAGGCTCATGGCGTCGTGCGTGGCGGAATACGCCCGCCCCGCCACCAGCAGGTTCTCCACGCTTCGAGGGACGATCGCTCCGTACGGGATCGCCGCCAGGTACCGCCGGCAGACACCCCAACTCCAGACGACGCCCGAGCACAGCAGGTCGCTGGTGGCGATTCCCTTGAGGTCGAAGTTCGCGTCGCACACGACCATCACGTCGGGGAAGGTCTCGCCCGCCAGGATGCCGGCGTAGGTCACGCGTGCCCGCCCGGCGACGCGTCGCGACTCGCGCGGCGCCACATAGTGCTGCGGCATCTCGTGCGGCAACCGGTTCCACATCCCCGGACGACCACGGCTGCGAAGGATCGTGCGCGCGAAGTCCCACGGGTCGCGCGTTTCGATGCCCGACTCATACATTCGACTGGCCGTGCGCTTCGGCCCGTTGAAATCGGCGAAGGAGGCCCACAGCGTCCATGCATCGCGCCCGTTGCCGTACTCGAAGGGCGCGCCGGCCCAGGCCGCCAGGTCCGCGTCCCCCGTGGCGTCCACGACCGCCCGCGCGCGGATCACCCCCAGCCTCCCCCCGGCGGCCACCGCTACACCCGTCACGCGGCGTCCTTCGCACAGGACACCCGCAACGGACGAAAGGGGCAGCACCTCGACCCCGGCCTCGACCAAGGCGGCGAGCATCGCCGTCTCCTCCGCCACGGCGCACCGCCGGGACACGCGGTCGTACGCCTCGTCGCAGGCGCGCTGGAAGGGCGTCTCGCGCCCGAACCAGTAGGACCCTACCCCCCCGATTGTCCGCGTCCCGCCGACGTCGGCGTGCTGCTCGATCAGGATCGTGCGTCCGCCGAAATGCGCGGCGGCGAGCGCGGCGGGCACGCCGGACGTGCCGGCGCCGACGACCAGCGTATCGCACTGCGCCAGCACGGGCAACGACCCGTCGGCCAGCGGAAGCGTTCCCACGGCGTGCAGCGGCGGCGCATCCTGAAAGTGAAGGCGTCGGATGGAGACGCCCTGGCCCGCGCCGGCGGGGGACGCGACGTCCGAACCGTGCGCGGACGCCCTGATCCGGACCTTCGACAGACGCGCCGCCAGGCGGACGGCCTCGCGCGCGGCATGACAGGGACTCCACAGGCGGCGCGCGGCGGAGTCGGGCACATCGGCGGCGGGACCCAGGACGAAGAGGTTGCGGAATCCGCGCGAACGGAAGGGGTTCCCCGGCGCGCCGGCGATGCGGACGAGCGGTTCGGTGAGGAGCCCATCGCCGAAACGGTGGAAGAAGAGGCGCTCCTTGCCCGCAGCGGCGCGGTCGGCGGCGACGGCGGCCCCAACATCGAGAACCGCCCGCCGCGCCGCGACGGCCAGCCGGCTGTCGCGCAACGGCGACTCGGGAGCAAAGGGCAGCCGCAGAATGAACTCCGCGAAGGGCCCGTGCAGGGGGACGCGGCCCCCCGTGAGGGCCGCCACGCCGGAGGGGCGCAACTCCCGCGCGTCGGGCCATTTCGTGGGGGACTCGCACCGCTGCCCGCGGTCCAGAGTCAGCGGGTCTCCATCCGCCGCCTGGTTCACCTTGCAGGAGAGATGAACGACGGCGCGGTCCTTGACGCGCGAGTAAACCCGTCCCCCGGCAGCCGCCACCAGCGCGGCATCGGGGGTGCAATCGAGAAGGGTCTCCGCGGCGATGGCACACAGGCCGAACTTGCCGCCGAACAGGACCCCGGCGGGCGCGCCCTTCGCCGCGCGCACAAGACCGCACGGCGTCATGCCGTAGAAGAGCGTTACCCCGGCGTCGAGCAGAGCCTCCTCCACCCGCGCGGCCAGACGAGCAAGGTTGAGAAGATGCTCTCCGCCGCCCAGGCCGCCCTCGACGCACGCGGAGAGGAGCGCGCGCCACGGAGTCGGCAGGGCGGCGAGTTCGCCGGATCGAACCCAGGGACGGCGGCAGACGCTCATTTCAAAGGGCAGCGAACACTCCCGCGCCGCCAGCACGGTGCGGCGTCCGGCCCGTGCCAGCTCGCGGGCCGCCGCGCACGCGCCCAACGTGCCGCCGACCACCAGCGCGTCCGTGGACAGCAGTTGGGTAACCTGGGCGGCGATGCGGCGCGTTCCGGCGGGCATAAAGGCTTCTCCTATGGTTCAGAGCAAGGCATCCGCCTCGCGCAGGCGGGCCTGGAGAAGAGCAACGGGCACGGCGCGCGGCTCCACACCCGACCGGGCCGCCAATGCGGCCGCCACGCCCGCGGCCTGCCCCAGGGCCATGCCGATGGGAATGACGCGCGTGGAGGCCATGGCCTCGTGCGTGGCGCTGATGCAGCGCCCGGCGACCAGCAACCCCTGGATGCCGCGCGGCAGCAGGCACCGATAGGGAATCGTGTATGCCGGCGGACGGCGCGTGTCCAGCCCCGCGTGATCGGGGGGATGAACGTCCATGTGGTATCCCCCGCGCGCGATGGCGTCGTCGAACTGTCGTCCGGCCATCAGGTCGTCGGCGGTCAGCGTGTAGTCCCCCTCGGTGTGGCAGGTCTCGCGCAGGCCGATCTGGTGGGGCGTCCACGCCAGGCGGCAGTCCTGGAAACCGGGAACGTAGCGGCGCAGGAAATCCAGCCACAGGGGGACCTGGCCGGCGCCGGCAAACTCGGCGCGAGTGAGGGAGCGGGCATCGAGCGGATCGGCCTCCTCGACGCGCGTGGCGACGCTGAAGACGCGTCCGAGCCGCGGGAAGGCGACGCCGGGAAAGATGTCGCGCGGCAGGGACATTCCTTCCCTCCGCGCGCGAGCGATCAACGAGCGGAAGGACCCTATGACGAAGACCTCGTCGCTCGCCATGCGGCGGAGGCGCTCGCCGCCGTCCACGCCGGGAAAGGGACGGATGTCGCCCGGGACGCGGCGGTAGTGGTCGAACAGGGCCGGGAAGTTGACGCCCTCCACGGCGAAGGTCCAGGAGGCCACCTGCATGAGGCCGTCGCTCTCGCGGCCCCGGCGCAGTCTCCCCCCCGCGGCGCGGACGACGTCGCCGGCGTCGGTGCAGTCCACGACAGCGCGCGCGCCCAGCCGGCGCAGCCCGGCGCGGTCCATGCAGAGCACGGCGCACACGGCAGGACCCTTGAGGTCCACGGCCACCGCGCGGCTGTGCAGCAGCGTGTCCACCCCCGCCTCGCGCACCGCCTCCAAGGCCAGCAGCTTCCAGGCGCTGAGGTCAATCCCCACCACGCTGCCGCAGATGGGGTCCGTATAGACGGGCGTCGCCCCCTTCCGCCGCTGGAGGCGCTCGACGATCTCCTGCGCGATGCCGCCGACGACGCGCTCGCCGACGCCGTCATGAAAGCCCAGCCAGGCCGGAACGGCGGCGGAGTTCCCGCCAAGGAATCCCAGCGCCTCGACAAGAGCCGTCCGCGCGCCTTCGCGGGCGGCGGCAAGAGCGGCGGCGATCCCGGTAGTCCCGCCACCGACGACCATCACGTCATAGTCCCCGTCGGCATGCACGTCGAAGCAGCGCTGTGGCATCGAGCGGCGTCCTTTCCGCAGGGCTACGGGCGACGATAGAGCTGCACGAAACTGAAGCCGGAGTAGTGCGTATTGGGTCCCTGCGTCTGGCGCAGGCGCAGACGCTGCACGGGCGTTCCGTCGAGCGGCAGCCACACCGGCCCGACCTCATCCGGCGTCGTGTGGCGGACAACCGCTTTCTGCTGCCACGTCTTGCCGCCGTCCTCCGACACGTCGAGGAAGAGGTCGAAGATCATCGGCCCGAAGTCCTGCGCCTTGCGCTGCTCGCGGTAGCGCCCGGTGACCAGCACCCCCGTCAGGGGCGTCGGTCCGGGGAGGGTAAATCTCACCTGGTCCGTGCGGGCGGCCTGGTGGCCGTCCATCGTAACCAGGCCGACATAGGAGCGCCAGTCATTCGAGAAGGCGCTGCTCTTCTTGTCGCTCAAGGCGTTGGCGATGCGGTCGGTCTCGATGATCGTGCCGTCCGGGGCGACATAGCGCAGTTCGGACTCGTCGCGCCCGCCCGAGAGGTCCAGAGGCGTCCCGACGGGACGCGCGGGGCTCAGCAGGTCGGCCGAGGGAAGAGGCTCCGCCGCCGGCGGGGCGGCATGTCGCGGGTGGATCGCCGTCAGCGCCAGCAGCATGGGGTTCATCATGCCGGGGTCGTGCGTTGCGCGAAGGATGATCTTCCGGATGTGCAGGTTCGGGCGCGGGTTCGCCCACTCCGTCATGTACAGGGTGGCCATCAGGCCGGACATCGTTCGCCCGCGCCAGGCCGGTTTGCCGAAGGGCATCGTGTCGCCCGCCGGACCGTATTCCCACGGCAGCCTCAGCCCGTCCCAGTTGCCGGTGTTGATGGCGTACTTGATCTCCCGCCGGGCGTAGGTCCCGTCCTCGAAGACGAGGAAGTAGTAGCCGGCCAGTTCCTTCCGACGCAGATAGTTGGAGCCGGGCGCGTTGTCGAGACAGTGCAGGAAGACCAGGCTTGAGGCCTTGAGTTCCTTGACGTCAATCTCCACCGCCTCCGGGAGGGTCCTGTCGGCGTACAGGCGGTTCTGGACGGCCACGACGCTCTTGCCGCCGTTCTTCGCCTCGTCAATGATCGTGAAGGGAACGCCCGCCATCGAAATCACGCCGGGCTTCAGCGCGCGGAGGTCCATGTTCGGCCCCATGTCCACCCAGCCCTTTCCGTCATAGGCGATTTCGTCGGTGCGGCTGAGGTTCGCCGCAGCGGAAAGGTCCACAGGGATGAAGTCCCCCGCCCCGGCGGCCAGGCTGGCGGGAATGGGATCGCCCAGGTGGAGTTGATTCCAGAGGGCCGTGTAGTGCGCCACGGCCGCGTTGATCGCCGGGTCCTTGGGGCGCGGCGCGCCGGCGTTCCACGCCACCCAGGCCGTCTCGAGCAGCTTGCTGGCGGTGAAGCTGCCTTCCGCCATGTAGTTGTTGATCCCCGCGAAATAGCCGGGGAACTCGAAGGGCACGACGTCCTGGTCCGGGTCCACCTTTGCCGGGGCGCGCCAGTCCCGGTCGCCCGTACACAGGTACACCAGGTCGAAGCCGCCCTGCTTCCCCAGCGGTTCGAGGACCCATTTCCTGTTCCAGTGCCACACGTTGAACATCACGTCCTTCGGCAGGAGGGGAATCGCCTTGCGCCAACTGGGGTCAGGGTCGCCCTTGTAGCTGAGGGTGTGGTCGCGACAGAAGGGCGTGTCGTGCATGAAGACGCGTTTGCCATATTGCTTGGCCTTGGCGTCAATCTTCTTGATCGTGTAGGCCAGGAGCTGTCCGGCGGACATGTCAAGTGCCCGGCTTTCCGGCGAAACGTTCCAGCGCGAGCCGTGGTTGTGCTGGTAGGTTTCATCCATGCCGATGTACAGGATGTCGCCGTGGAACTTGGGGAGGTACTTGTCCAGTGCGGCAAAGTAGATTTCCCAGGTGCGCGGATGGCCCGGGTTCGCATTGCGCCGCGCGTCGTTGGGCAGGTCCTGCCACCGCTCATCCGCCGGACGCTCGGCCAGGGAGGGGTCCGTGCCTATAACGATGCCGTTGAAGTCGAGGAAGGGGATGAAGCTGACGAAGTAGCGTTCCGCGAACTTGTCATGCTCGACGCTCTGGTGGATGAACTGGTACTTCGGAGTGTAGTAGTTCACGCGGAAGCGCGCCAGGGCGCGGACGAGGCTCTGCGAGGGAATGGCGCGGCCCTCGATGATGCGATACTTCATCGTCGGCCAGTCGCGGATGACGACGCCGGGGACTTCCCACGTCCCGGCGCGCGTCCTGCGGGCAAGGGTCAGCAGCGTCTGGATGCCGTAGAAGGCCCCGCGCGCGTCGCTGCCGCCGATGACGATACGCCCGTCGCGGGCGCAGAGGACGTACCCTTCCGGCCCCGGCGAGGCGGGCGTGACGGTCAGCCCCTGCGCCGCGAGCGCCGCCGACGTCAGGGGGGACTCGGCGGCCTCGCCGATCAGGACGGCCTCCTTCCGCTCGGCGGCGGCCGGCGTCACGACCGACTCGAGCCCGAAGCACAGCTTGAGTTCGTCGCGCAGGACCTCCGCCGTGGTGCGCGCCCGCGCGCTGGCGGCAGGCTCGAAGCCGATCGTCAACCCCCCGACCAGGGGCGTCGCCGCGCCTTGCGCCTTCATCTCCCGGGGCAGCGGAAAGACCGGCGGGACCTCCCACGTCGGCTCCGGCTCGCCGACGGGGTCGGGGAAGGGCGTTGCGCCGCCGGCCTGGAGCCAGGGCGTGCGCTTCGGTCGCGGGCCGTCCTTCGGCAGTTCCTTCCCCCAGATTTCGATCTCCGCATACTGACCGGGCGAGCGGCACTCGCTCTGAACCCTCACCCACCGCGCCGCCTGACGGATGCCCTCGAAACAGCGCTCATCCACGCGCTCGATTGTCTCCGACCCCGGCATCGGGCCGCCCGTGCCCTTGAAGGCCACGCGGTCGGGCTTCGAGGCCACCAGGGTGAAGACCGGTTCGCCGGGGGACTTGAGGAAGACGTGGTTCATCCGCAGCCCCGGCCAGCTCGTCTTGATGACCACGCGCGTGATTTCGTACTCCGACTTCAGGTCGAAGAGGATGTCGTGCCCCTGATGGCCCGTCCAGAAGGAGGGCCAGGCGACGGTGGTCGAGGTCAGCCCGTCGGTCAGCCGGCCCTTGTCGAAGGGGATCTCACCGCGGTACAGGCCGTAGTCCTGGGGCGGCCCGTCGCCGGGGGCATAGTAGGGCGGAAAGGAGGGGTCGGTCGTCATCGCCTCGAAGTAGGTGTACGTGCCGGGCACGCGCCGGTTGCGGGTGCGCCAGGCGTTCGTGGCGTTGCCCGTCAGGCAGAAGCTGTCCGGCTCGATGCCGAGCGCTTGCGCGTCCACGATCTCGATGCGCGCCCGGTCCACGTAGATCACGCCCCCGCCGCCCCCGCCCGGCCTGGCCTGCGCTGTGGTCTGGATGCAGGGCGCTGCCGGACGCGCGCCGGCGGACGTTGTCACGACGGCGCGGACGGATTGCCACCCGGCGTTGTGCTTGAAGTTGACCTGTTCCGTCCGCCCCTCATGGAAGACGACGAAGTAGGCAACGAGCGACCCGTCCGGCGAAACGGCCTTGACGTCGGCGGTGAAGAGCCAGGTCGTCTCGACCGGCGCCGAGGGCAGGGAGTCGGCCCCCGGCCACACGCGCGCGACCGCCCCTTCGCCCTGGCGGTTTCCGACCTCGATCTTTGCCCCGCGCGCGCCTTCAGTGCGTTCCTCCGCCGTCGAGCGCACCGTGGCGGTGACCTTCGTGGACGTCACCGTCCATCCCACCGCCGTTGGCCAGCAGATTGCGGTCCTCGAAGATCAACCGCCCCACCGCGCGCAGGTCGCCCGTGTTGGGGCCGATCGGCGTCCAGGAGGAGGTCCGCGTGCCGGAATGGTCGCCGCGGTCCTGGCGCGTCAGCTTCATCGTCCAAACCGATCCTCGCCCCACCGGGTACTTCCGCGCATCGAGCAGTTCGGCAAAGGGCAGGCGCATCTCCGCGGTGTAGCCCCAGGGCTGGCGCTTCACCTTGCCCTCCCACTTCGGGTTCCAGTCCGCCCCGCCGGGACCGTACTCCGCGCCGGGACGGCGGTCGTAAACGGCCCCCTCGACGCTGAGCATAAACTGCCGCTCGGTCTTCGCGTCGCGCTCGGGGCTGAGGAACACCTCGACGCAGTCGTGCCGCCAGATGGCCTTGTCGTCGCGCGCCACCGGCTCCCCCACCAGTTTGGCATCCAGGCAGGCCCAGGCCACGTACAGGTTGTCGCGATCGAAACACAGCCAGGCGATCGTCTGCTCCTCGGCCAGGACGTTCGCCCCCGCGCGCCAGAAGGGCTTCGCCGCCGCCGCCTGCGCCCAGACGGCGTCGCCGAGGTCGCCGTCTATCGCCGGCGGCGTGTCCACGCGCGGAACGACGATCTCGCAGGGGCCCTCCGGGCGGGCGCCGCCGAAATCGGAGGGCTTGACGTCCAGTGCCAGCGCCGCAGCGCACCACACCCCAACGCCCAGGACAAGAGGCAGTATGCGATGCACGGTTTCTCTCCTTCCGGAAGTGTGAACGCCGCCGGGACCGCGACGCGGGGACTATGGCTTCGTCGGCTTTGCGGGCACGGCAAGACGATTGTTGTGTTCGGCGATCTCCGGGATGAGTCCCGCCGGATCGGCCACGACGACGTCGCCGGGCCGGGCGTCCTTGAAGCGCACGGAGACCCGGCGCGGGTGAAGGTCCAGCGGCGCCTCGATCTCCGGCAGAATGACCTCCTCCACGGGGCGGCCGTCGCGCAGCAGGGCCACGCGCGCCTCCCGCGCCGGCGAGGAACCGATGTTGTGCACCCGCGCCTCGAAGGCGCCGTCGGGCCGCCAGCCGGAATCCAGCGGCGACAGCGCCAGGTCCGCGCGCGCCAGGAGGTCGTCAAGCCGCTCGACCTGCTCGGCCTGCACCACCGTCGTCCGGCGCGGCGGCAACGCCAGGGGGATCGCCGAGTATCGTCCCAATTCCGCCATCGTCACTTCCGCCGCGCCCTCGTCAATCTGCGCGTCGTCGTCCGCGTCCGGCCCCACGGCCACCTTGTACCGCCCGTGGTCCAGCCGCCACACGCGCATCCGGCCCGCCAGCGGCCTGTCCGTGAAGTTGTGAATCGCCACGCGCAACGCCGCCGGCCCTGCGTCCCATACCAGCGCCGCGAAGTCCTCGCCGCGCAGCCCTTCGTAGCTGACGGCGATGAAGTTGAGAAAACGGTTCCGGTTCGGCGCGTCGCCGAGGTAGCAGGAGATCGGCGCCGACGCGTTCATCGTCAGGACGCGGTCGGTCTTCTGCTCCGCCTCCGCATTCATGTACCGGAAGCGCCCGAACCAGGAGGCCGAGTTGTTCAGCCAGGAGTCCAGCATCCCGCGGTCCTTCGTCAGGAAGAACCCCGCGTAGCCGCTGCCCGACCCGCTGAACCGGCGGCGCACGATCTCCTGGTAGGGGTCGCCCCACTCCACCAGCGCATGCGCGCAACGCCCGTAGGCCGTCGTCGTCCCGGTGTATCCGCCCGAGTCGAGGAGCTGCTTGAAGGGCGTCAGCCATTTCGCGTCGCCGGTCACCTGGTAGAGCGCCAGCCATTCATCCACCGGCCCGACGGCCGTGCCCGTCGCAGTCGGCTTGGCCGACAGGATGGGCTTGCCGGTGGCGATGTCCACCTTGCCGACGAACTCGCCCGGCTTCTGGTAGTTCGCCCAGGTCGTCCCCCAACGCGAGAAACGCTCGATGACCGCCGGGCTCCGGTTGTACCAGGCCACGACGTACATCGGATGCAGGAACAGGCGCGCCGGGGCCCAGTTGCCGCCGCCGGGGGAGGCGCCGAGCTTCTCGAACCCCTTGCGCGCCTGTTCAATGCCGACGTGATCACCGCCGAAATGCACGCGCCCGTCGGGCAGGTCCACCATCAGCTTCATGGCCGACCGGGCGCTATCCATGGCCCGCCCGAAGTGGACGGGGTCGCCGTAGAACCACCACGCGCAGAGGGCGAGGTGGTTCACACCCTCCTCGTAGGCGTGCAGCGCGTCCATCGTCTGCCGGTTGATTCCCTCCTCCAGCTTGTGCGTCACCGCCAGTTCCGACAGGCGCGCCGCCGCGTCCTTCAGGGCGTCGCCGAGCGGCGCGCTCTCGATCATCGGCAGGCATTGCCACACCTGGAAGAGGTCGGTGTCGTCGTTCACCCCCCCGCCGAACTCCCCGTTCGGAACCAGGCGGTTCGCCAGCCACCACGCCGCCGAGGCCTCGAGACTGCGCCAGGTCTCGCGCACGGCCACGGCCCAGCCCGGAGCGCCGGGGACATCGGGCAGACGCGGAGGCGGCCGAGGCTTGCGTCGCTCCATGTTCTGATAGACCCACTCCTGGTACTGCCGCGCAACGTCGTCCGCCGGCAGCAGCAGGCGCGCGAGCTCGACGTTTTCCAGCACTTCGACCAGCGACGTCACGTAGGGTTTGATGTTCACGTCGGCGGCGATCTGCTCGCGGACGGGCTTCTGGTCCACCAGATGCATCCAGGGCCGCGGCTCGCTCATCGTCGAGAAGAGCCCGCGCACCAGGAACTTGCGCCAGGTCCCAGCCTCGACCAGGGCGTCCGCGCGCGGGATCCGGTGCAGCGTCACCTTGACGCCCTTCAGTTCCAGGCCGGCCCCTGCTGCCAGGGAGAGCCACACCGCCGGAGGCGGCGCGAGCGGGTCCTCCAGGCGCGGCGCGTGCCCCCACTGCTCGCGCGGGGGCAGAAAGGCCTGGTCCGGAACATCGAGGGTGATCGTGTAACGTCCCGGCGTCCGCAGGGCGAAGTCCGCCCCCATCGCCTCGCGCCGGGGGTCCAGGACATCCTGAACGGACACCGTCAACGCGCCGTCGAGCTCGACACGGGCGACGTCCAGTTCCACACTCACCGCCGCCACGCCCCAGGC
Source organism: Planctomycetota bacterium (assembly GCA_022705425.1). GTDB lineage: Bacteria > Planctomycetota > Brocadiia > CAIUPP01 > CAIUPP01 > JAKJEM01. The sequence goes on along the minus strand of JAKJEM010000003.1, from coordinate 189,002 downwards.
CGGGTCCTGCAGCGGGGTGATCAGATGAAGGGACTCCTTCTCGCGCAGCGTCACGCCGCGCCCCGGCCCCTCGCGCAGCCGAAAGGTCCGCGCCCCCGGCCCGAAGCGCGTCCGGATCGCCCCGAGCAACGCCTCGTCGGCGGGGGCGTCGTCGCCGATCTCCAGCGCCGCGCTTGCGCCCCCGCCCTGGAAGGAAGCGCCCCGCCGCACCTGAAAGAAGGCGACGTCGGCCAACGCCCGGTTCTCCTGCGTGTCGGCATAGAAGAAGGACAGCCGCCGCGCGCGCACCGGCGGGTCAAAGGACGTCCGGAAGGTCTCCGCCCGCGGCTCGACCTCGCACAGCGTCGCGCGCCCGTCCTCCGGCGGTAGAAGTCCCTCGTAGTCGGCATAGACCTTGCCGCGCCAGCTTCCGCGAAGCTGCAATGCGTCGAATCCCCCCTCCGGCAACAGAATGTGAAGCCCGTTGTTTCCATTGAAGAGCCGGTAGTTGACCGCCGGCAGTCCGCCGAGGCCGCTCCACTCGCCGAGGCCGCCCTTGGCGTGGCGGGTGTCCGTTCTGCCGTCCACCGGCGCATGGGCGAAGCCGCGCACCAGGCGGCAGTCCAGCGGCAGAATCTTCCGGACAAGGACCGGCTCGCCGGCGTTGAGCGTGAGCGCCGTCTCCGGCTGCTGCTCCTGACGACGTCGAGCCGCGTTCTCCGCCTGTGCCTCCTCCGGAGGCAGTCGCACGAGGCGCACGGCGTCAATCCGGATCACCGCCGGACCGCCCCCGCCGTTGAAATCCAGCCGACCGAACTCCTGCCCCGCCGGAACGGTTACGGCCGCCCGCAGCTTCTGCCAGCCGGCGTTGTGGGGAAGGCTGACGACCTTGAGCGCGTCCGCCGGGCCGAGGCAGAAGTACGCCGCCACGCGCGCGCCGGGGGCCGTTTCGCTCCGGGCCTCCGCCGTGAAGAGCCACGTGGACTCCTCCGCCTGCCGAGGGATGGCGGCCCGACCGATCTGAAGGGTGAAGTTCGCCTCTGCATCGAGGAGTTCGAGGCGCGCCACCTTGCGGCCCGGAGTTCGCTCGTCCGTCTCCGAACCGAACACGGCCTTACCCTTGCGCAGATAGAGCGACCACCCCTCCGGGGCGCCGCGCGCGTCCAGGGTCTCGGCGTCGCCGTTCGTGACGACGCTGGCCGCGGGCGGCGTCTGGGCGGAGACCGACACGCACGACCATGCCCACCCGACAACGCCCACGACAAGAAGCACACATGTCTGCAGCACGAAACGATGCATCGCAGAAACTCCTCCAAGGACAGACTCCCCGCGCGCCGCCGAGGAAGTGACGCCCGCAACGACGACGCCGGGCGCCGTCTTCCGACTGGCGCAGAGCCGCTTCAAGACATCGGCCCGGACTTCCGGATTGGACGACGCCTGAAGACGAAGAGGGGCGCGCCTCGATGACGAGGCGCCCCCGCTTCAGCAGACGGACGGCGGACTAGGGCAGAGGGGTCGTGTTGATGTCAATGTCGGCAAGGGTATCGAACAGGTGGTAGATGGTCTGACGCCCACTGGCGGAGGTGGACCCGTTCTTGTTCAAGTGGCTGGCGTCCATGGTCGTCTGCGCGGGGGTGCCGAAGCTCGCACCGCTGTTGTTGAAGGGCTCGTAACCGGCCGTTTGGGGAAGAGCCGCGCCGTTGGTCGCGGGCGCCTGCAGGAACCAGGCGATCACGCCTTCGGTGTCGCCGTACCAGCGCGAACTGCCGTCGCCGTACAGGACGTTGTAGCCGTCGCCATGGTGATACATCGCGAAGCCGGGCCGCAAGGGGGAGCCCGCCGGCAGGCTTGCGCCGACTCTGCCGTTGTCCTTGCAGGAACGGAAGAAGGAGTCGGCCACGAGCGCGCGCCCGCCAAGGTGCTTGTCGGTCTTGAAGGAAGGACAGCCGACGGTGGTCTTGATGAAGGGGCGTGTCCAGTGAACAGGGAGTTCGGTGCCGGGCTTGGCATCATCCCATCCGCTGGGACTGCTCACGTCGAAGTTGCGGTAGCCGTAGGAGGAATCCATGCCGGAGGTGAGGAAGGTACGCCCGCCAAGATAAGCGGCGCCGACCGAGCGGGTGTCCATGGCGACGCGGTAGTTCCCGCGAAGGAGGTACTTGGAGGTAAAGCCGCCGAGGGCCTTGACGGCGTTGAGGACGTTGACGCTGCCCATGGGCATGCCGACATTGTAGTAGCAGTCGTAGAGACCGGAGGAGAGGCTCATGCGGTTGGCGGGGATGTCCCAGGAGGGGCAGTAGTAGGTCTTGAGGTCGTCCACATAGCCTTCGGCGGCGAGATAGCCGAGCCCCCAGGGAGCGGCCTGGAGGTAGTCGGTTCCCCGGTAGCCGCTGGTCGCGGCGTGGGCGGTGTTGGTGTTCTGGCCGAAGGCGATGGCCATATCGTGGCGGGGGCCAGAATAGACCTGATAGTTGATGCTGCCGTGATAGAAGGTTTCCGCAACGGCGTTGCTCTCGACGACGTCGCCGGTGAGGGGGTCCTCATATCGTCCGCGGTCGCGGTAGTTGACGTAGGAGCCCGGCGCGCCGGAGGTGTAGTTCTTGTGAGTGCTGGAGACGCCGTACGCAGGCTTGTTCGGGTAGTAGCCGTTATAGTCGCTGGTATAGCTGACCAGCGCCTTGGCCATCTGGTTGAGGTTGTTCGAGCAGGCGCTGCGACGCGCCTTCTCGCGCGCCGCCGCCAGTGCCGGCAATAGCATCGCCGCCAGAATCGCAATGATCGCGATCACCACCAGCAGTTCGATCAGCGTAAAGGCGCGGCCCAGCCGCGCCGCCCATCGCCGCATCGTCATCCTCATAGCGCGCCTCCTTCCTCACTTGGCCGCTGTGCGGCCCCGGTCCGCCGACGCGCGAAGGCCGCGCGCCGTTCCCACCGCCTACCCGGCCGCCCCGACCGCTCCACGCGGAGGGGCGCACGACTCGCGCACGATAAACCGCGGCTCCTCCAGGCGCACCCGGATCTCCGAGGCCCGCTCGCCGCTCTCGATCATCGCGATGAAACGCCTCAGCATCTCCCCGTGGGCCGCCGCCGCGTTGCGGTCCACCCCCGTCAGCCGCGGACGCGTGTCGTCCGCGTCGGCCAGCGTCTGACAACTGAAGATGGACACGTCGGCCGGAACGCGCCGCCCGTCCACGGCCAGGCGGGCGATCAACGCGCGCGCGTAGTCGTCGTCGAAGACGCACGCCGCCGTCGGCAGCGGTCGCAGCCGGCAGAGCGCCTCCACCGTGGGATAGCGCCTCAGGCGCCAACCATTGACGAAGAACTCCAGCGTCGCCGGAACCTCCAGCCGCGCCACCTCGGCCCGGAAGGCCGCGAAGGCGTTGCGGGGGTGCGATTCCTCCGTCGCCTCCACCAGCGCAATGTGCCGGTGCCCCAGTCCGCAGAGATAGCGCGCGGCAGACTCCCAGATGGCGTTCCACGATCCGCCTTCGAACTCCCCGTGCACGGCCCCGGGAATTACTTCGCGCAACTCGCGCCCCAACGTCAGCACCGGCGTCTGACGCGCCAGCACCCCCACCACTTCCGCGCACTCCGCCGGGCAACCGAGCACCAGGCACCCATCCACCAACCGCGCGTCAAGTGCTTCCGAAAGATCGGGGTGAATCAGCAGGCGGTAGTGTTTTTCGCGCGCCACATCGAGCAGTTGCTTCAGGACCAGCATTCCGTAGGGATGCGAGAGGTACTGCGTGGGGTTCGGCGCCAGGAAGCCGATTGTCCGCGTCCGGCCCTGTTTCAGCGCCACGGCGTGCGGGTGGGGCGTGTAGCCCAATCGCCGCGCCGCGTTGCGGATGCGCTCGCGCGTGGCCGCGCTCACCCGGATCGTGCCGCGCGATCCATTGAGCACATGGGTCACCGCCGCCTCCGAGACCTGTGCCTCCCGCGCCACGTGCTTGCGTGTCACCACAGCGCGCCCTCGCCTGATGCGCCGCACAAGATACCCTGATACCTCGTGTAATCACTATACGAGAGCGGCACTCCGATGTCAATGACCTTCCCGGATTTCCGTAATCGGTCCGTCGTTCGGGGACGTGGCACAGCCGCCCGCGGCTGTGGGAACGTTCTTCTGCAGCAACCACGGGCGAGGGCGCCCCTGCCACACAAGGCGCTCTCGGTGCGTCCCCCTGAAGACCGGATACGGATTCCCGGCATCCACGCCCGACGCCGCCAACGGGCTGAACCGCTGCGCCGCCGGCTATTCGACCCACTCGAAGCCGAACAGCTTGGCCGAGCGAAGCTGGACGTGGAGGGAGACGCACTCCCCCGGCGGAATCCCCAACTCCGCGACGCCCCGCCACGTTACAGGCGCAGCGAGGGAGTCGCCATGGATGGGATCGCAATCGAGCACGGTGCGCCCTTCCGCCTCGGTCGGGCGGAGCGGTACGCGCGCCAGGGTGTCGGTCGAGTCCGCAACGACGCCCGAGCGGATCACGCCGACGCGCGCTTCGCCTGCGCAGCGAACGCGCACGTTCAGGCGCAGCCGCCGTCCGCCCACCGGCGTCGGCAACGTCCAGAACTCCCCCTCCGTGTCCGCCGTCACCCCGCAGAGCCGCCCGCGCGGCCAACTGGCCCAACCCTTCACCCCCGGCCAGCACTGCCGGACCGCCGACCAGCGGGGGTACTTGTGCGGATAGGGCGTGCCCTCATACGGAACCGCCACCCGGTCCGTCCCGAGCGGAACGAGGTTCTTGCCGGAACTGATGAACTCGCTGTCCCATCGTCCCCCCGGTCCGGTCCGGATCACGGGGCCGCCCGGCACGCGCCGCCAGGCGACGCCGTCGGCACTCGAATAGAGATGAATGTCCGCGGTCTGGTCCCAGCGGTGGTAGAACATGGGAAACATCAAATGATACTGCGGCAAGCCGGGATACTCCGTGCGCCCGTTGGTGTAGATGTCCGTGGTCAGGTCGTCCATCTCCGGCTCGATGCAGGGGAAGATCGGCCCCCAGTGCCGGAAATCGTCGGATTCCGCGCGCCCGATCGAACGCCGGTCGTGCGTGTAGCGCCGCGTGTACAGGACGTACTTCCGAAGAGCGGAATCGTAATACACCGTGGTATCCGTGTCGCTCATGTGAACCATCAACGGCTCCGGCAGCAGCGTCCACTGGAGGCCGTCAGGCGAGACCGCGCCGAGAAGCACGCGCATCTTGACCTCCGGCGCCAGGCGCTCGTCGCGAAAGCGCGGGTGCCGATGGCGATAGCCCTCCCAGAGCCGCGCCCACTCCCCCTTCGGCGGGCGGGGGGAGTAGACGGCCTTGTAGCGTTCCGATGGAATGCCGTTCGGGTCCTTGAAGAACCCCCAGCCCTCCAGGCAGGTATCCTGCCCGCCAACCGAGATCGCCGAGACCGCCGCCGTGCGCCACTGCCGGCCATCGGGGGACTCGCGGCAGACCAGGCGGACCTCGGCGGCGCCCGCTTCCCCCCCAAGCTCCGCGTCCCAGCAGCGGTAGAGCCCGCCGTCCACGATGACCGAACCGCCCAATCCCTCGACGGGCCCCTCCTGCGCGGCGGGTTCGGCCTGCAAGCGCACGCCGCGGGGCATGAATCGCGGACGGGCACAGGCCGACGTCGGCGGCTCGGGAGGGTTGCGCAGCGGCAGCGGCGCGCCGTCGGGCGTGAACCATTGCAGGTCGCCGCAGCGGATGTGGCGATAGTCCAGGAAGAGGCACTGCCGGGGATAGTCGGGCATGGCATTCCTCACTCTTCGGGCGGAGGGTCGGAAGCGCGTCACTTCGGCGCAAGGCAATCTAACACGGTCACGGCGACGGGGCAATGCGCGGACTCCGAGTTTCGGCAGCATTGACTCCGCGCGTGGCGGCCAGTATAAGTGACCCGGCGCTTCCCTGCTTGCCGAGGGCCTCGTGAAGATTACCTCCGACTGGCACCTGCACTCCCGCAACTCCTGCGACGACGCCTGTATCGCCGTGGCCGACCTGGTTGCGCACGCCACCGCCCTGGGGGTGAGCGATTTCGGACTCACCGACCATCTGCACACCCCCTTTAACCTCCCGGACATCGCCGCCTCGCGGGCGGAGTACCTGGCCTCGAACCCCCCGCCGCGCTTCCATTTCGGCGTCGAGGTCAGTTGCGTATCGCGGTGGGAGCTGGACGAACTGGCGCGCGGGACGCCCCGCCCCAAGCCCCCGGTGTACGGCCTGCGCTCCGGCGGTCCGCCCTCCGCGCCGCCGGCGGTCGGACTCACCGCCGACGACGTCGCGCGCTACGGCATCGAATACGTCGTCGGCGGAACGCACTGGCCGCTGTACGTCCCCGTCGAGCGCGAGGCCGTCATCCGCGATTACCACCGGCAGAACATGTTCCTGGCGGAGCATCCTCTGGTGGACATCGTGGCGCACCCGTGGTGGTGGATGGGCCACTGGAAGAACGCCGAGGGGCTCTACCACGCCGAGCCGTGGTTCGACGACTTCGGCCACATCCCCGCCTCCTTCCATGACGAGTTCGCCGCCGCCGCCCGTGAGCACGGAACCTGGGTGGAGATCAACTCCGGCGCCACCCTCCTCAACCGCCGCTATCCTCCGCACTTCGTCCGGCAGTACCTCGAGTACCTGGCCGGGCTGAAGGCGCGCGGCGTGGCGCTGTGCTTCGGCTCGGACTGTCACAGCGCGGTCTATGCGCCGCGTTTCGACGAGGTTGCCCCCTTGCTCGAGTCCGTCGGGATCGGCGAGGCCGACCTCCATGGCCTCCCGCCCCGGGGCACTTGCGCCGCTTCGCGCCATTGACGTAGCATACTCGCGCGCTTGAACTTGTTCCGTTTCGCACCGTCATCGGGAGAAGAGCATGTTCTGGCACACCCCCGGCCTGCCCGGCCTGCACGGCGTGGTCATCGGGCAGTTCAAGGACGAGTACCACCTCTTCACCACCAAGGGCGACATCGAGCGCCGGACGATCCAGCACTCCGTTTCGCGCGACCTCGTACGCTGGGAGAACCGGCCCGACATCCTCGGCGTGGGCCGCAAGGGCGACTTCGACGGTTTCACCCTCTACGATTTGCAGGTCATCGAGCATGACGGCGTTTACTACCTCTTCTACACCGGTCTCGACCTGCCCACCGGACCGGGCCAGCGCCAGGCGATCGGACTGGCCACCTCGACGGACCTGATTCGCTGGACGCGCCACGCCACCACGCCCGTCCTCGAAGGCGACCCGCACTACTACGAGCCCTTCGTCCCCGACGAGGCCACCTACCAGGAAAAGGACCGCCGCCGCCAGTGGTTCCGCGACCCCTGGGTGATGCGCGACCCCGCCACGGGCCGTTTCGGCATGGCCGTCGGCGCCCGCGCGGCCGGCGTCCACCCCGACATCAACGGCTGCTTCGCCTGGGCCGAGAGCGACGACCTCCTCCACTGGGAGCCGAAGCCGCCCCTTTTCTGCCCCCGCCGATTCCACACGATGGAGTGCCCCGTGCTCTTTGAAGAGGGCGGCCGCTTCTACATGTTCTGGCTTACGCACCCGGAGTGGGGCGCCCCCCTGATCACCACCGACCCCTGGCAGCGTGCGGGGGATTTCTACGCCTTCTCCGACGAAGGCCTCCACGGCCCGTGGCAGACGCCGAAGGACGAGGTGCTCATCGGCGGGGCCTACGACCTGCCCGATCGAAACATCCGGCGGATGCGGGCCATGGTGGCGCGCACCATCGTCGGAGTCCGGGGACGCCACAGCGTCAGCTATCACCTGAACACCCGCCCGAGCCGGGGCGACGACGCCGCCGGCACGCCCTGGGAGAGCTTTGCGCGCGCTGCAACGGTGATGCCCCTGGTCAAGCCGCTCCACACCCGGCCCGACGGCGACATCGAACTGCGCCCCAATCCGGCTATGGAGGGATTCCTGACCCGGCACGATGCGCCGGAAGGCGCTCCGCCGGCCGGCTGGACGCGCGCGGACGGACTCTGGCGCGGGAAGAACTTCACCTCCGCCTCCCTATGTCTGACCGACGCCGCGATGGAAAGCGGTCTCTTCGCCGCGCAGGTGCGCTTGACGCGCGGGTTACGCGCCGGCATGGTTCTGCGCGCGCGAGAGGCCGCCGGACCGGGGCTGCGCGTCGTGCTCGACCGCAATCTCGGCTGCGTCGAGTTCGGCCTCCTGAACGCCCCCGAGCCCCTCGACCGACGCCGCTGGACCCCGCGCGGCGGGTGGGTGGAGCTGCGCGTCATCGCCCACGGTCCCAGCCTGGAAATCTACTGTGACGGCAAGCTCATGCTCCACGACGTGCGCTATCGCGAGGTCCGGGGCCGACTCGGCTTCATCGTGGACCAGGCCGAAGCCGAATTCCGCGCCGTGGACTTCCGGACGCTGAAGGACGGCACGCCCCTTCTGCAAGGCTAGCCCCCGTCGCCTGTCGCCCCCCGTCCGTCGTCTGTCGTCCGTCGTCTGTCGTCCGTCGTCCGTCGTCCGTCGTCCGTGGCCTGTCGTTTGTCGTCTGCCGTCCGTCGTCCGCCGTCACCCCTCCGCCGCCTCGCGTAACGCAATGAGATTCTCGATGCGCGTCGCGCGCGGCAAGGCGCAGCCCGAGCTGAGGATGTATCGCGCCCCACCCTCCTCGATGCAGCGGCGCGCCTCCGCCCGAAGGGCCTCGGGCGTCGCGTGAACGAAGGACAGCGTATTCACCCCGCCCATCAGCGTCACCTCCGGCCCGGCGGCGCGGCGCGCCTCCGCCACCGTCATTCCCCCCAGCGGGTCCAGCGGCCCGATGCAGTCCAGGCCCGTCTCCAGCAACGCCGGGATGATCGGCAGCGTATTGCCGCAGATGTGACAATAGACCTTCGCGCGCGCGTCGAGGCGGTGGACCTCGGCGCAGAACTCCCGCACGTGCGGCAGGATGAACTCCCGCCACTGCGCGGGGGAGATGACGCTCATGTTGGCCGCCGAGTCGTTGTAGCGGAGGGTCGTCACCCCGTGCGCCAGAAAGAAGCGCGCCCGCTCGACGGCGTAGGCCACGCCCTTGTCCATCGCCGCGTGGACCAGGGCGGGGTTGTCAAAGAAATCGAGGAGCGCAGGGGTCATGCCGCGCAGCGCCACATAAAACGCCAGCGTCCCTGAGCTGCAATCGCCGATCAGCGCCAGGTCGTCGCCGGCCTCCGCCGCCATCTCATCCACCGCGCGCCCGTATCCGGCCTCGTCGTAGAAGCGCGCCAGGGGCGGCACGATGCGCCGCACGTCCTCCGGTCCCCGCACCGCAGGCTCGGCGGAGGCGAAGTGGCTGTAGTGGACCATGATCTCGGGGTCGGAGAGGTCCACCCGCTTCGGATCGTCGAAGTGAGTCGCCCAGCCGCCGGAGATGTCCACTGTCCCCAGCCGCCGCCCGCGCGAATCCACGTGCAGGTAGAGCTCCCCCGACTTGCGCACACGCCGTCGGGCAAAGGTGAACAGGCGCGCCGCGTCCATGCCCAGCTTCCGATTCGCCCGCGCCACCGTCTTCAGGCCGAGCATCGGGTCGTTCAGGACATCGAGGAACGGCACGTCCATCACGCGGCAGGCCAGGTCCACCCAGATCTTCGGCGCCACCGGGACACGGTCGGGCGTCTCGCCGGCCATCGCGCGGAGAAAGCGTTCGCGCGGACGCATGTCACCCCTTCGCTTTCTTCCGCTCGGGGAAGGATGCCCCCTTCTTCTGCGCCGCGTTGGGGACGGAAAAGTGCGAATGGGCCACGAGCCACTTCCCTTCGCGCCGGACGAAGACCGTGGTGCAGCGACCCTCGACGGCGTTGATCTGCTTGCCCGTCTTCGAGGCAACGACCAGCGCCCCGACCGCCCAGGCCGTGTCGCCGACGGCATAGACGGACTGCCGCCCCAGTTTGACGACCAACTCCCCCGACTGTTCGAAGTCGCGCTGGTAGCCCTTCCGCAGCTTCTTCGCGCCGGCGCAGCACTCGTCGGCGCCCGCGCCGTAAACGAAGATGTGCTCCTCCGGGACCCAGCAGGCCATCACGCCATCCAGGTCCTTGTGGACATAGGCCGTCCACAGCGTTTTCAGCGTTCCCAGGACGGCGTCGGTCGTCTTTGCATCCGCCTTCATGAAATCCTCATCCTCAGGGTTGATTCTCCGCTTCCTTGCCGTATGTCCCCGAACCGATGTACCAGTCCGGCGGCATCTTCCGGACGTAGAGCGCCTTCGGCTCCAGGCGTTTGGTCGAGGGGTTGAACCAGGTGCAGGCGATCCAGCCGCTCTCCGCGCGCGCAAAGAGCTTGAGGCATTCCTGATGGATTGCCACACCGTGCGAGTCCTTCTCCTGCGATGCGTCCCGTCCGACACGTTCCGGCATGACCGGATGAGCCAGGCAGACCCCCTTCATGTCGTAGGCGTAGATATAAAGCTCCCCCTTGCAGAAGGGTCCGTCGCGTCGCGCGAACTCCGTCAGCGCCTTCTCCCGCCCACGCTCGCGGGCGAAGTCGGCCGCGCGGTTCACGAACGCGACAACCTCGGCGCGCGCGGGCGGGGGCGTTACGCGTTCCTCCGCAACCGCCGCCGCGCAAAAAGCTCCCGCCATCACGCCAGCCCAGAGCCACCGCATGAATCCTGCCTCCTTTCGGGTACGATCCGGCGTCTAACCCGTCACCCGGCGGATCCGCTCGCCGACCTCCTCGGCGAAGCGCCGGATCAGTGCCTGCACAAATGCCTCCGGCTTCAGTGTCGCGTCCTTGATGAGCGGCGTCAGGTCCATGGCGAAGTTCAGCCCCAGCGACGTATCCACGCCGTGCGAGGCGAAGTACGTCGCATTCGCCTGACGCCGGCCCAGCGTGGCCAGGTCGTACCGCTTGCCGCCGCAGATCTGCGAGTCGAAGACGCCCAGCAGCGCCGCCTGAAGGTTCTCGTGCTTCGACACGTCCAGCGGCGTCTTGTCCGCGTCGCTCAGCCAATCCAGGTCGCGCCACACCTCGCACCCGAAGAGGTGCCGCGGACGCCCCTCCGGCGGCAGAGCGCGGATCGCCTCGATGACCTTCAGCGTCACCCCGACGTGTGTGTCATGCTTGTCGGCCGGGTTGTGCGTGTACACCGTCTCCGGCTTGCCGGTCTTGAGCAGTTGCACAAGGTCCTCGACCGGCTGCCGGTCCCTGCCGTCCTTGACGGCCTTGCTGGGGTAGTCCAGCATCGCCAGGGCGGCGTACTCGCCGACGAAGGCGGCCTTCTTCTGCTCCTTGAAGCGCACGGCGCGCATGTCGTCATCGCTGTAGGTCCGGTAGAGATCGTCGCGCGGCGAGCCCCGCCCGTCGGTCACCACCACGCCGGTGAACCACTTGTCCGGCTGCTGGAAGCACTTCAGGATCGGCTCGGCGGCCATGATCTCCAGATCGTCCTGATGCGCGGCGATGGCCATGTGCGTCGTTCGCGCAATCGCCTTCTCGAAGGCCAGGTCGTCGGGAACGTAGAGCTCCGCCGTCGTCCGGTTCAACTTCATGGCGTTCTCCTTGTCCGGGGTTACCGGACGATGGCCGGCAAACTGGCCGCGGCGATGGACTGCCCGACGCGGCGGCTCTTCTCGTCGGGCAATTGAATGTTGACGCGCTCCGCCAGCGCGGGGAACTCGCCGCGCAGGACCTCCTTGGCGCCGTGAAGGATCAGGTCTCCGCCCCGGCCCGAGGTGCAGCGCCCAAGGATGAGAACGTGCTTGACGTCGTAGAAGTCCGCGTAATGCGCCACGCCGTATCCGAGGTAGTACCCCATGCTCCGCCAGATGTCCGTCGCCCCCGCGTGCCCGGCCTCGAGCTTGCCCTGCACGAACTTGAGCCGGTCCGCGTCCGTGACTCCGGCGGGGACTTCGATGCCCGCCTTCGGGGCCAGGCGGAAGACGCACTGCTGCGAGAAGTAAAGCGCCCCGACGCCGCGGTCCTGCGACCATTCGTCGGCGGGCGCATCGGGCTGGTAGTCCACCGGCGCAAAGGCCAGTTCGCTCAGCCACGGGTTGATGCCCCCCGCCATGTTCACGTAGCCCCCGGCTTCGCTGGACCCCATGGCGATCCCCAGGATGCCCGTGTCCTGAAGGGACAGGGCGCCGGCCAGGGCCGTCACGTCGCCGTCATTGATGACCTCGATCGGCGCCTTCATCTCGCGCCCGAGACGCAGGAAGAGGTCCTTGACCCGATGGAACTCCTCGCGCGGAACGCCGCGGAAGAGGGAGGCCACCATCGGACGGTTGTTGATGATCACCCCGGCCGAGCTGCCGCCGATCGCGTCCACGCGCGGCATCTTCGCCGCCGCCGCGCGCAGGCCGGCCATGATCTCGCGGAAGTGATACTCCGGGTCGCTCTGCTTGCGCGGCTCCCAGACGACCTCCTCGCTGAAGACCGCCCGCCCGTCCACCACCGCCGAGACCTTGCGGTCCGACGCGCCGAGGTCGAAGCCGATGCGGCAGCCGTCGAGGTGCCCGCCGAGCGCGCGTCCCCCTTCATTCGCCGGCGGAACGTCCGCCGCATCGCAGACGACCACGGTGAACTCCTGTTCATAGACGTCGCGTCCCATGAACTGATGGTCGAAGCGCCGCTCGCCTTCGGGGGAATAGACGCGGCGGATGTGCTCGCCGATGCTCCGCGGCCCGCCGATGAAGACCTTCCAGCCTCCGCGCTGCCAGAGAAGGAACTTCACCAGCCGCTCGGCATACATCCGGTTCGCCCCGGCCTGGGGATGGCCCTCGGGGAAGACGCGCGTTTCATAGCGCGACACTTCGCCGTTGTTCCGGCCCAGCCCGATCACCAGCGGCACGCCGCGCCCGCAGGCCGCCACGTCGGCGGCAAAGGCCCGGTTGGCCAGGACCGCCGGGCGGAAGCCTGCATCCAGCGGCGGCACATAACGAGGGGCCACCAGCTTCATCCCTTCCATGCTCATCCCTTTCGTCCTGCGGAAGTGTCACCGGTCCAAGCGATAGCGGTAGGCGTTCGTCTCGCGCCGATCGAATCCCATGCGCTGATAGAGGCGGTTCGCCGCCTCACGCTGCGGGTTCGAGGTCAGATCCACCTTCGTCGCGCCGGCGGCGCGCGCCTTCTCCAGGGCCGCCTTGCAGAGAAGTTCCCCCACCCCCTTCCCCCGCGCCGAGGCGTCCACCACCACGTCCTCGATCCAGGCTCGCAGGCCGGTCGGGATGCGGAAGAGCGCCAGCGTCAATGTGCCGACGATCCTCCCCTGTTGGGCAGGATCGCGCGCGACAAAGAGCGTCGTCGCCGGCGACGCGACGATCGCCTCCAGATCCGCCCGCGCCGGCGGCGGAACCGAATCCGCCAACTGCGGCATCAGTCGGGCCATCGCCTGCGCCAGTTCGTCCGTTACGGCGGTGACTTCCACGATCTCCATGACGCCCTCATCGGGGAATTGTGCGCGCGGTCCCATTGTAGCCGACGGGCGCGCGCTGTCAACCAACTTGAACCCTCCGCGAGGTTTGTGGAGAATAGCGGCGTTTCGCGCCCGGCGGCTCGGGGGCGCTCCGAAGCGTGGCGCACGCGGCAATCCATCGAGGACAGGAGACGTTCATGGCGCGCAGGGCGATCGGCGTGGACCTCGGCGGCACGAACATCAAGGCCGGCGCGGTTGCGGAGGACGGCGCGCTCTTGAGCCGCGTCGCCATCCCCACGCGGGGCGGCGACGGCCACGACGCCGTCGTCGCGCGCATTGTCCGGGCCGCCGAGATGGCCCGCGCCGAGGCCCGGCTTCCGTGGAGCGCCGTCGCCGCCGTCGGCGTCGGCAGCCCCGGCGCTTTCGAGGGCGCCGATGGCGTCGTCCATCACTCGCCGAACCTCAAGGACATGGAGGGCAAGCCCCTTCTGCGGACGCTGCGCCGGGCCTTCGGGCGTCCGGGTCTGCCCGTCGCACTCGAAAACGACGCCAACGTCGCCGCCTACGCGGAATCCTGGGTCGGCGTCGGCCGCCGCTGCCGCCACATGGTCCTCTTCACCCTCGGCACCGGCATCGGCGGCGGTCTCGTCCTCGACGGCGAGATCTGGCGCGGCGCCTGGGGCGCGGCGGCGGAACTCGGCCACATGAACCTCTTCCCCGACGGCATCCGCTGCGCCTGCGGCAACCGCGGCTGCCTGGAAGCGTACGCCTCGGCCCCCGCCCTGGCGCGGCGACTCCGCGCCGCCGTGGCCGCCGGACAGCCCACCGTGCTCGCGGAGGCCGTGCGCCGCCGCCAGGCCCCCGACGCCCGCGACATCACCCTCGCCGCGCGCGCCGGCGACCGAACCTGCCGCGCGCTCCTGACGGAAACCGGACGCTACCTCGGCATCGCCGTGATGAATGTCCTCTCCATGCTCAACGTCGAGCTCGTCGTCTTCACCGGCGGCCTGACCGCCGCCGGCGCGCTGCTGCTTGATCCCATTCGCCGCGAGGCCCGCCGCCGCACCTTCGCCCTGGCCTTCGACCGCGCGCGCATCCTCTTCTCGCGCATGGGCAACGACGCCGGCGTGATCGGCGCCGCCGGCTGGGCGCTGCACCGACAACGCGCCCTCCCGCGCCGGAGGACCCCATGACCCCCGCCGATCCCCGTCCGGTCGCCGCGCGTCGCCGCAGCGCCTCCCGCGATTTCTTCGAGGGCATCATCAGCGCCGTCATTCTCGTCCTTGTGATCCGCCACTTCGCCTTCGAGGTCTTCAAGATCCCCACCGGCTCCATGGCCCCCACCCTGCTCGGCCAGCACCGCGACGTGGACTGCCCCAACTGCGGCCTGCGTTATGCTCTCGACGTCGGACGCCCCGGCGAAAAAGCCGACGCCCTCTGCCCGAACTGCCTCTTCCGGGTGGACTCCTGGCGGATCGAGACGAAGGCCTGCGACTGCTTCCCCTCGCGCCCGCGCGCCCTCTTCGGCGGCGGCGGGAACCGCGTGATCGTCAACAAGTTCCTCTGCGGATTCGATACCGCCGACCGGGGCTTCAAGCCGCCCAGGCGATGGGACGTCGTGGTCTTCCGCTACCCCTTCATCGCCCTGCGCTGCCTGAACCCGCTCTGCCGCAAGACCGCCGAAAACCTGCCCGACACCGGCGCGCCGCTGCGCTGTCCGGAGTGCGGGTCGCGCTTCGTGTGGGCGGACCAGCCCAACTACATCAAGCGCCTCATCGGGCTGCCCGGAGAGGAGATCGCCATCCGCCACGGCGACATCTTCGCCGACGGGCGTCTCCAGCGAAAGCCCTTCGACGTCCAGGAGGCCGTCTGGCAACTCGTCTATGACAGCGCCCTTCGACCGCGCGAGCCGCAGCCCGGCGCCGCGCCCCGCTGGGTGGCCGAGTCGGGCGGCCTGGCCGAGGACGAGCAGGGGCTGCGCGTGACCCCCGGCCCCGGCGGCAAGCCCGCCCTTCTGCGCTACGCCGCGCCGATCACGGACTTCGCCGCCTACATCGGCGACAACCCCCTGCGCCAGCGCTTCGCCCCGGAGCGTCCCGGCGGCGCCGCCGACCTGAACCCCGTCGGCGACCTGCGCTGGGAGGTCCACGCGCGACTGGACGCTCCCGGACACCTCCGCCTTTTCATCCGCGAGGACGACCGCCTCTGGTCCGCCTGCATCCCCTTCGGCGAACAGGAAGCCCGCACGGCCATCGAGCTCGACGGCAAGCCCGTTGCGTCGCTCCCGGTCACCTTCAAGGTCGGCGCCGAACAGCGCATCCTCTTCTGGAATGCCGACGGACGCCTCGAACTCCGCGTCAACGACGTTCCACTCCTGGCGCACGACGAAACGACGCCCCTCGAACGCGTCCCCTGGCAGGCCTATGCCAACGGCCTGGGGATCGAGGTCGGCGGCGCCCCCGCCGCCATCAGCCGCGTCCGGCTCCATCGCGACCTGTACTATGTCGCCGTGCCACCGGCGCTCTACACCGTCCCCGCGGGACACTGCTTCGTCCTGGGCGACAACACCCGCAACAGCGCCGACAGCCGCTCCTGGGGCGCCTTCCCCGCGACCAATCTCCTCGGCGATGCCGTCGTCGTCTGGTGGCCCCTGGCCGCCATGCGCGGCCTGCGCTGAGGCCGCAACGCGCCGTCCGTCACGGTGCGGTTGACTCCATCTTCCGGTCGGGTATGATAGGTTCGGTTGCCGCTCCGGAGCAAATATGTCCATCCAGATCATCGGCCCGCTTATCGCCATCGCCATCAACGCGCCGCTGGCCCTCTGGGCCTTGTTGCAGGCCCCCGGCCGCCCCGCCAACCGCGCCTTCGCCCTCTTCGGCTTCAGCCTGACGCTCTGGCTCCTCGGCGGACAGATTCCCCACTCCGCGTCGGACAGCCTCGTCTGGACGCGCCTGTCCTACCTGGGCCTGGCTCTCGTGCCCGTGAACTTCCTCTGCCTGGCGTTGGCGCTGCGCGAGCGCTCGACGCTGGGCCTGAACTGGCAGCTCTTCCTCTACATCCCCGCCATCGCCCTGGGTTTGACCTCCGACATGAATTTCGCCAACACCCGCCCCACCCCGCGATCGCTCGCCCTCGGCTTCCACAACGTCCGCCTCTACGACGAATACGCCTTTGCCGCCATGACCGTGGCCTACCTCGGCCTGGCCCTTCTGATCGCCCGCGCCGAGGCCCGACGCCATGAATCCAAGGGTTGGCTTCTTGAGAACGTCCTCATCCCGCTGATCATCGGCGTGATGGCCGTCCTGGTCGCTTCCTACATCCGCCGCGAGCGCGTGCCCATGGTCGCCTTCTGGGTCATGGCCATGTCGCAGTACTCCATGTTCCTGCTCCTTCGCACGCGCATGGTCCCCCTGGGCGAGAAGCTCAGCCGCCGCAGCGTCATGCTCTTCTCCCTTGTCGTGCTCGTGGCCGGACTGCTCCTGCTGATCGGCCTCTCGCGCGCACTCGGCGCGCAGATCATCAGCCAGGAACTCGGCTTCGCCGTCGTCGTCTCCGTCCTCTCCCTGTGTGTCATCTACGCCGCCCTCCTGCCCCGCATCGAGGAGTTCATCCGCCGTCTGCGAGACCGGGAGCCCCGCCCGTGAGCCCCTCGACGGCTCTCCCCGCCCGCCTCCGCGCCCCCCTCGCGGCGCTCTTCCTGCTCCTTGCCGCCGCGCTCCACGCCGGCCCTCATGTCGTAGTGGAACTGACCGACGGGCGGAAGGTGCGCGCGGAGGTTTACGGCGTCGTCAACGGACGCTTCTTCCTGCTCGATCGCGACGCCGGCAAGCAGGTGGAGATACCGGAGACGGAGATCCGCTCTGTGGACTTCGGCGTTCACGATGACTACGCCCGCTCCGAACTGCTCCTCGACCCGGCCCAGGCCCTGACCGTCGAGGGCGTGCGCCGTCTGGCCGAGCGCCGCGCCTTCCCCCAGATGCTCATCCTCCTGCAAAGCGCCCTGAACCGCCAGGGGCGCGCGTTCGTCGAGGACCTTGAACGCCGGGTGGCCCGCGAGATCGAACGCCCCGACCTGTCCGCTTCCGCGCGCCTGGACCTGGAGCTCGCCCGCGTGGCCGTCCTGACCGCCCTCGGCGAGCACGGGCGCGCCCAGCAGGAGTTCTTCCGGATCCGCCGCGACCATCGCGAGGAACCTGCCGTGCGCCAGTTCGGACGGACGATGGAGTGGCTGCGCGAGCGCGCCGCCGAGCGCCCGGAACGCCCCCTCGAACGCCGCAAGTTCGCCCCCACCCCCCGCCATGCCCCCGCCGACTAGCCCGCGCCGCGCCCCGCTCCCCCGTGTCCTCACCGTGGCCGGCTCCGACTCCGGCGGCGGCGCCGGAATCCAGGCCGACATCAAGGTCGTGACCGCCCTCGGCGGCTACGCCATGTCCGCCGTCACCGCCCTCACCGCGCAGGACACGCGCGGCGTCTGGGGCGTCGTGCCCGTGCCGCCGAAGTTCGTGGCGCAGCAGGCCGACCTCTGCCTGACCGACCTCGGCGCCGACGCCGTCAAGACCGGAATGCTCTGCAACGCTCCAATCGTCCGCGCCGTGGCCGGGGTCTTCCGGCGGCATCAGGTGCGCAATCTCGTTGTGGACCCCGTCATGATCAGCAAGAGCGGCCACCGCCTCCTCGACGAAGCCGCCGAACGCGCTCTGGTTCGCCATCTCCTCCCTCTCGCGCGCGTCATCACCCCCAACCTCCACGAAGCCGCGCGCCTCGTCGGATACCCGGTGGCCGACCTGTGCGACATGCGCCGCGCCGCCGCCGACCTCCTGCGCCTCGGTCCCGCCGCCGTTCTCGTCAAGGGCGGCCACCTTCCCGGCGTAGCGCGCGATCTGCTCTTCGACGGCCGCGACTGGCTGGAACTGCCCGCCCCGCGCCTGCGCACCCGCAACACCCACGGCACCGGATGCAGCTTCTCCGCCGCCCTGGCCGTGGGCCTCGCCCGCGGCCTGCCCCTGCCCGAGGCCGCGCGCCTGGCCAAGACCTTCATCACCCAGGCCATCCGCGCCGCCCTCCCCCTCGGGCGCGGCTGCGGACCCACGAACCCCCTTGCAGGCGCGAGAGGACTGACGCCGCCGTCCGCCGGAGGCTGACGCCGGCGGTCCATCGCCCCACCTCGACCTCCCGCGTCCGATATGCTACGATGCCGGTGCAGGGAGAATCTCTTGACTCTTCTGACGAGGACCGCCATGAATGCCGCCATCTATCCCGGAACTTTCGATCCCGTGACGCTGGGCCACCTGGACGTCATCCGCCGAGGGGCGGCGCTCTTCGACCGGCTGATCGTCGGCGTGGGCGACAACCCCGAAAAACCGGCGCTCTTCTCTCTCGAGGAACGCCTGGCCATGCTGCGTTTCGAGGTCAAGCGCCTGCGGGGGGTGGAGGTGCGGCCCTTCCGGGGCCTTGTGACGACCTTCGCCCTCGAGTGCGGCGTCCCGGTGCTGCTGCGCGGCGCGCGCGGCGCGGCGGACCTTGAATACGAGCTTCAGATGGCCGCCGCCAACCGGGCCGCCGCCGGCGTGGAAACGCTCCTGTTGCCGCCCAGCCCCGCGGTGGCCTTTGTCAATGCGCGCTACGTCCGCGAGATCGCCGCCGGCGGGGGCGACATCTCCCCCTTCGTCACCCCCGCCGTCCGCGCCCGCCTGCGCAAACGCTTCCCGCCCGCCGCCGGAGGCCGCTCATGAGCCTGCGCGCCCTGCTGATCGGCGACATCGTCGGCGAACCGGGCCGCGCCATCCTGACGCGACGCCTGCGCCCCTGGCGCGAGGCGCACCGCGTGGACCTCTGCATCGCCAACGGCGAAAACGCCAGCGGCGGCTCCGGCATCACCCCCGACAACGCCCGCGAGCTCTTCAACGCCGGGGTGGACGTCATCACCACCGGCGACCACGTCTGGAAACGCAAGGAAGCCGCCGCCCTGCTCCAGGCCGAGCCGCGCGTCCTCCGCCCCCAGAACTACTCCCCCCTCGCCGCCGGCGCCGGCGTGGGGCTCTATACCCTGCCCGGCGACGTCAAGGTCGCCGTGATCAACCTGCTGGGGCGCGTCTTCATGAAGCCGGCCGACTGCCCCTTCCGCGGTGTGGACGACGTGCTCCGCCAACTCGCCCCGGTGACGCCGAATATCTTTGTGGACATCCACGCCGAGGCCACCGCCGAGAAGATCGCCCTCGGATGGCACCTCGACGGGCGCGTCACCGCCGTCTTCGGCACCCACACGCACGTCCAGACCGCCGACGAGCGTGTTCTGCCCAAGGGAACGGCCTTCATCTGCGATCTGGGTATGACCGGGCCGTACGAGTCGGTCCTCGGCCGCCGCACCGACCGCGTCCTTCAGGCCTCACTGACGCAGATGTACTACGGCTTCGACGTGGCGAAGGGCGACGTGCGCTTTTCCGGGGCGCTCGTCGAGTTCGACCCGCAGAACGGCCGCGCCTGCGCCATTGAGCGTGTCCACGTCCGCGAGGACTCGACGCCATGAGCCGCGCCGCAAAATCCGGCCCCGGCCCCCTCTTCACCCCCCGCGCTGCCGCCCCGGCCGACGCCGTCCGCACCGTTTCCGAACTCACCCGCCTCATCCGCGACACCCTCGAAGAACGTCTCGGCTTCGTCTGGGTCACCGGCGAGATCGCCAACCTCCGCATCCCCGCCAGCGGCCACGCCTACTTCACCCTCAAGGACGAATCGGCACAAGTCTCCGCCGTCATGTGGCGCAACCCCTTTGCCGCCCTCCCCTTCCGCCCGACCGACGGCCTGGCCGTCGTTATCGGGGGCGAGGTCACCGTCTATGAGCCGCGCGGCCAGTACCAGATTGTGGCGCAACGCATGGAGCCGCTGGGCGTCGGCGCGCTGCAAATGGCCTTTCTCCAGGTCAAGGAGAAACTCGCGCGCGAGGGGCTCTTCGATCCGGACCGCAAGCGCCCGCTGCCGCCCATGCCGCGCGCGATCGCGCTGGTGACCTCTCCCACCGGCGCCGCCGTGCGCGACATGCTGAAGGTGCTCGAACGTCGCTGCCCCTCCGTCCGCGTGGTCCTGTGCCCCGTGCGCGTCCAGGGGCGCGAGGCCGCCGGCGAGATCGCCGAGGCCATCGCCCGTGTGAACGAGCTTCCCGAGATCGAGGTCATGATCGTCGGGCGCGGCGGCGGCAGCCTGGAAGACCTGTGGGCGTTCAATGAAGAGGTCGTAGCGCGCGCCATCGCCGCCTCGCGAATCCCCGTCGTCTCCGCCGTCGGCCATGAGACCGACTTCACAATTGCGGACTTTGTGGCCGACGTGCGGGCGCTGACCCCCACCGACGCGGCCAACCTCGTCGTGCCCGACGTCCGGCGTCTGGCCGAACAGCTCGATGAGCGCCGCGACCGCCTGGGCCAGGCCCTGCTGGGCGCCGCGCGCGCCGCGCGCCTGCGCCTGGACGGCGTCGCGCGCCACTTCCACCCCCGCCGCGCCCTCGAGGACGTCCGCGCCCGCGAGCAGACCGTGGACGACCTCCTCCAACGGATGCTCAAGGGCATCGGGCGCCGGATCGAGCTGGCCCGCCACCGTCTCGACACCGTCGCCGGACGCGTCGAGTCCCTCAGTCCGGTGGCCGTGCTGCGCCGAGGCTACAGCCTCACCACCGGGCCCGACGGCAGCCTGCTGCGCGACGCCGCCCCCCTGCGCCCCGGCGACCGTCTCGCCACGCGCCTTGCGCGAGGGCGCGTCCTGTCCCGCGTCGAAAGTGTGGACCTGTCCTGGAACTGTACCCCCAACGGAGGCCCCCCCGATGGCCAAGACATCCAAAGCCGCCGATAAGGTCAACTTCGAGGCCGCACTCGAACGCCTGGAGAAGATCGTCGAGGAACTTGAGAGCGGACGCTTGACCTTGGACGACAGCCTTGCTAGATATGAGGAAGGCGTCAAGTCCCTGAAGCAGTGTTACGAACTCCTGCGCGACGCGGAGAAACGCGTCGAGATACTCCTGAAGGCCGAAGACGGCACGCTGAAGACCGTGCCCTTCGAGCCGGAGGAGGACGAAGACGCAAAGGCGTGAACGTTCGGTCTGCCGTCGGCCGCCCGTGTGCCGTCGTTCGCTTCCCTTTCGAGTTCCCCTGTCATGAAGAAGCTGCCGCAGGTCTTGATTCTGGCCGACTTCGCCAAGCGCCGCGTGGCCGAGGCCCTGGCCGTGGCCGAGGAACGCCTGGGCGGTCATTTCCGCCTGCTGCGGCGGGAGTTGAAGGAGAACGTCGAGGACGAACGCGTCTCGGCGGCCTTCGGCCTGGTGCTCGGCGGCGACGGAGCCATCCTGGCCGCCGCCCGCCGCGTCGCCCGCGCCGGCGTGCCCCTGCTTGGCGTCAACCTGGGCAAACTCGGTTTCCTCGCGGAAATCCGACCGGAGGAACTCGGCCCGACGCTCGATCAACTCCTCCGCCGAATTCCCGACCCGGTCGAGCTGATGATGCTCCGCGCGGAGGTCTTCCGAAAGGGACGCCTGCTGCGCGAGTGCGCGGCCCTCAACGACGTCGTCCTCTCGCGCGCCGCCTTCTCGCGCGTGATTGACCTGCGCCTCTTCGTCAATGGCGAGCAGGTGAACGCCTTCATCGCCGACGGGTTCATCCTCTCCACGCCCGTCGGCTCAACGGCGCACAGCCTCTCCGCCGGCGGACCGATCCTCACCCCCCAACACGATGCCATCGTCCTGACGACGATCTGCCCCCATACGCTCAGCAACCGGCCCCTGGTGGTCGAGTCCTCCGCCGTCCTCGAGGTCGAGATTTCCTCCGCGTCGCCCGGCTTCGCCCTGACGGCCGACGGCCAGGTGATGGTGCCATTGCGCAACGGCGACCGCATCCGCGTGCGCCGCAACCCCTGGCCCGTCCGGCTCCTCAAGGTCTCCGGCCGGAGCTTCTTCCAGACCCTCCGCACCAAGCTGCTTTGGGAAGGTTCACCGAAACATGCCTGAAGTCCGCATTCTCTCCCGTTACTGCAAGGGCTGCGGCCTGTGTGTGAAGGCGTGTCCCCGCGGCGTTCTTCGCATGGCCGACACCGTGGACCGCCGCGGCGTTCGTATCGCCATCGTCCGGGCGGAGGTCGCCTGCACCGGCTGCGCGAACTGCGCCGTCATGTGCCCCGACGCCGCCATCGAGGTCGAGGCCGCCGCAAGAACCCCGGCCTGAATTGCCGGCGCCCCGGGCTTCCCGCCTTCCGCGTTACGCGTGCGGCCCCCCGTGCGGGCTGGCCGCCTCCCGCGCGTAGAGGCGTCGTTCCATCGCGTCCCCCGGCGCTGGCGGCGGACGATCCGCCTCCGCCAGGTTGTGCCGCTCGCCCGGATCGTCTTCGAGGTCGTAGAACTCACTCGCAGCGTTCCAGTTGTGGACGAGCTTGTGCCGCGCGGTCCGGATGCACCGCCAGCGGCGAAGGGCGGAGACGATCTCGCTGCGGTGCGGCGCGTCGGGGTCGGCGAGGCATTCGTGGAAGGAGCGCGCGTCAATCCCCGGCTGCGCGGGCAGCCCGGCCAGCCGGCAGATCGTCGGGTTCAGGTCGCTCATCTCGACCATCGCCCGGCACACGGCCCCGCGCGCACTCCCCGGACCCGCCGCCAGCAGCGGCACGTGCATCGAAGGTTCATAGGGCACCGACTTGCCGAAAAGCCCCAGGTCGCCGAGCATCTCCCCGTGATCAGCGGAGTAGAAGACCCAGGTGTTCTCCGCCATGCCGCGCGCTTCGAGCGCCTCCAGAATGCGCCCGACCCACTCGTCAATCAACGTGATGTACGCGCAATACGCGCGCCGGACATCGGCCAGGAACGCGCCCTCCAGGCGGTGCGCGCGCCGGCAGGGGGCCGCCCCGGGCTCCGGCGGCGCAACGGCCTCGGGCATCGCCGCCTCGGCGAATCGGGCGAAGTACTCCTTCGGCGGGTCGTGCGGGCTGTGCGGGCCCGAGAAGCTCACGAAGTAGTGCCACGGGAAGTCCTCCGGCACACGCCGAATCCACTCCACCGCCCGTCGCCCCTGGTAACAATCCAGGAAGGTCTCCGTCGGAAGCTCCGAAGGACAGCAGAGTTTGGCGAAGCCCTTGTGCGAGACACGCTCGCGATGATAGGCCTCGTAGAGCCCCTTCTCCTGTAACCAGAAGCCGTACGGCCCCTTCGGCTGCGGGTACTTGAGAGAGTGCTCCTTTCCCTCCACCTCCTCGGGATGGGTGAACCCCCAGCGGAAGACGCACGGGCGGTCGCCGTGCCGTCCGTTGTACGTATCGGGCTTGGCCAGGTCGAGCTTGCCCACGCACCCCACGCGGTAGCCGTGGTCGCGCAGGCGCATATAGTAGGTGACGGCCTCCGGGCGCAGGAAGGACTCGTTGTCGAGCGCGCCGCTGCGCATCGGGTCAATTCCCGTGGCCAGCCCGATGCGCGCCGGCGCGCATACCGGGGAGTTTGTAAAGCAGTTCGCAAAGCGCACCCCCCGCGCCGCCAGACGGTCCAGGTTCGGCGTCCGCACAAAGGGCGCCCCCGCGCTTCCCAGGTAATCGAAGCGGTGCTGGTCGGCCATGATGAACAGAATGTTCGGACGCCGTGTCATGCCTGCCTCCATCCAGAGGAACTGCCGCCTCTGCGTCTTGCGTTTCTATATACCCCAATACCCCCCGCCGGGCAAGTGCGCCGCGATGCCAGGACACGCCGCCTGATCTTGCGCGGCCCTAACGCCCGTGTGGCATCGCGCTCACACACCCCGGCTACAGTCCTTGCCGATGTGCCGGGCAACTGGCGCAGCGCCTTTTCATGGGACCACCGAGTCCCAGGCGCGCTGTCCAGCCTTCCGCCCGCCAGACAAGGAGATGGCGCGTGGACAAAGAAGACCTGATAAAGATCGTCGCAACGGTGGAAGGGGCCGAATACCTGCCGCTGGCAGGGATGCTTCAGAACGGGTACGGGTTCGCCGGCTACTACAATAATGCGCTGAATGCCCCCATGGGGTGCGCACTGGTGCTTGTCAACGCCAGGCTCGTTGACCTCCGCAACCACGCCGATTCCCGCGTTCATCCGCGCGTCAAGGACTTCAACGAATTCATTGAGGAGATTGTTCTGCTGAGCTATCAGGAGGGGCGCAGCCCCGTGTCGCCCTTACAGGACGCATACGGGAAGAGCATACCCCTCGCCGTTGTCAACCTCGCCCAAGTCACCGTTCTCTACCCCCTCCATCAGATCGCCGTGCTGATGAAATCCATTGAACCGGAGGGGAACCGCCTGCCGACCTTCCTGGACGTGGACAACAAGAGCGTCATCCTGAGGGCACTGCGCACCAAGTTGTGGTGACACGTGGGCGCACATGCGCCCATCGGAGCATCGTCCCGCCGTGCGTTACGGCCCCCCGGCACGGAACGTCGCCACCCTTCGGCACGTCACGCGCCCGGCATCGTCCTTTCGCGGCCGCACGCGGTAATCGGTCACTTTCGGGGATGTGGCGCAGCCGCCCCGGCTGTGGGAGCGTCCTGTTGCGGCAGCCACAGGCGCCACGCCGCCGCGCAGCCGGTGTGCCACACACGGTCCAGTTGCCGAGTCCACCGGAAACTGACCGGATGCATCACACCGCCCTGGTTCTTGCGCCCCGTGGCGCTCTCCGCTAGAATCACCGGCGGCTGCGGCATCGCACGGGTGCTGCCGCGAAGCCGCCGCCGAACCCTTCAGTGGACGCCGCCGCATGGTCTCGATCGTCCTCCTCTGCCACAACAAGGCCCGCTACACGCGCGCCTGCATCGAGAGCCTCCTGGCCACCCGCCCGGCCGACTTCGAGTTGGTGGTGGTGAACAACGGCTCCACCGATGAAACGCCGCAGGTACTGGAGGAACTGCGGGCGCGACTCGAACAGACCGGGGCGCGCTTCCGCCTGATCGCCACCGAACGCAACCTCGGCTGCTCCACCGCTCGCAACGCCGCCGTCGCCGCCGCCCAGGGGCGCGAAATCGTCTTCCTCGACAACGACACCCTCCTCCCCGACCCCGCCTGGCTGGTCAAGCTCAGCGCCGCGCTCAATGCCGCCCCCGACATCGCCATCGTCGGCCCCAAGCTCTGCTATCCCTTCGAGCCCCACCGCATCCAGTGCGCCGGCGTGGCCATCACCCCCGGCGGGCGCGTCATCTTCCGCGGGCGCGGCGAGGCCGCCCACGACCCCCGCTACGCGCGCATCGAGGAGGTCCAGTGCCTCATCAGCGCCTGCTTCATCTTCCGCCGCTCCCTCTATGACGAGATCGGCGGACTCGACGAAGCCTTCAACCCCATCCAGTTCGAGGACTTCGACTTCTGCTACCGCGCGCGCAGCCGCGGCGGACGATGCCTCTACACCCCGGAGCCGGTCGTCTATCACTGGGAGAGCGTCACCTCCGACGGCACCCCCGCCCTGCCCAACCGCTACATCATCATCAAACACGGAATGCTCTTCAAGCAGCGCTGGCATCACATGTTCGCCCGCGAGAACGGCCCGCCGGACGAGGCAGCGGTCTGGAAGACCTTCGACCTGCCCTCGCTCCACGGTCCCAGAAGGAGGTAGTCGTGCCGGAACCCGCCATCGAGCAACGCATCAAGGAACTCATCGTCGAGCGCCTCTTCCTCAAGATCAAGCCGGAGGAGATCGCCGACGACACGCCGATCATGGAGACTCTCGGCGTGGATTCCGTCAGCGTCTTCGAGATCGTCGTCGGTCTTGAAGAGGTATACGGCATCAGCTTCGAGAATGAAGAGTTCAAGATCGAGACCTTCCGCACGCCGAGGTCCATCGCCGACTACGTCCGCCGCAAGCTGGAGGCCGGGGCGTGAACCCGCCCGAACGCGACGAACCCTTCTTCTTCACCGGCATACCCACCGCACAGGCTGCCGCGCCCGCGACGCATGACGGACCGCCGCCCGGCGACGGCCCGTCTCCCCAAAGCGACGGACGCCGCCTCTTCGGAGTCTGGCAGGGGGCCGGCCCCGCCCCGCGCGCCGCCGTGCTGTACGTCCATCCCTTCGGCGAAGAAAAGAAGAGCGCCCACCACGCCTTCGTCGAAACCGCCCGCGCGCTGGCCGGCGAGGGCGTCGCCTCGTTGCGCTTCGACCTGACCGGCTGCGGCGATTCCGACGGCGACTTCCGCGACGCCACCATCGAGCAGTGGACCGAAGACATCATCGCCGCATGGGCCGAATTGCGCCGCCGCGCCCCGAACTGCCCCCCCGCCCTCGT
>JAKJEM010000003.1:162126-162445 GCA_022705425.1 Planctomycetota bacterium | reverse complement strand
GGCGGCGCCCTGGCCGCACGGGCCGCCCCCCGCCTCCCCGCCCTGGCCGCCCTCATCCTCTGGCAACCCGTCGTGCAGGGCAAACCCGAATTCGACACCGACCTCCGCCGAATCCTCGTCCAGCAGATGATGACCGGCGGCCCCTCCGGAGGCAGACGCGACCTCGCGGCCGCCATCGCCCAGGGCGCACTCGAACTCGACGGCTACCCCGTCACCCAACCCCTGTACGACGGCATCGCCGCCATAGACCTCATCAAGTCGCGCGCAACCCTCCCCGCCGCAACCTCCGTCATCCAATTCGGACGCCCCCTCCCCCGCA
>JAKJEM010000003.1:113248-162042 GCA_022705425.1 Planctomycetota bacterium | reverse complement strand
CCCCTGCCGCCTCATCGCCCCCCCGCCCTTCTGGTCCCGCACCGACTTCCTCCCCGACGCCGAGATGGGAACCCTCCTCGCGCGCGAGGGCGTCCTCGCCTGCCTGCCGCTCCCCAAAGCGCAGGAATAGCCTCCGCGCCGCCCATTGGATAGCGGACGCGCTACCCCCGCCAGCGGTTCCGTCGCGCGATTCCAGAAGCATATGACCCTCTTCGCATGGCACACCCCAGCGCCGCGCGCAACGCGCCGCCCGGAACAGAACGGCGGGAACGGTGGCCCCGAAGGTGTCATCGCAACATCACACGCGGGCGAAGAGTCCGCCGGGGAACCTGGCCGTCGTGCGGGGGTTCCAGGCGGTGCCCCGCCGGCGACCACAGCCCGTCCGCCCCGATCGTACGCCGACGAATTCACCGCGCGCGGGTGCGAGCCGTCAGGGAGACGCGGGAACATGAGCGGTCTTAGGTCACCGGGCACCCTTACCGGAATGCCAACGCGTTAGGGTCATTGCGGCGCCGCACAGACGCAGGCGCTTGCCACGAGTCCTCGTCTTTTGCGTCTGTGAAGGATAGAATACCGGAAGGCCGGTTCACGAGGTTCGTGTGTCAGTTCACAGAGGAGGCGCCCATGCGTCTGTTGATCGTCGTGTGCGTCGTGCTATGCTTCGCTCTCGTCGCGGTGGCCGCAGGCGCGCCTGCCGAGAAGGGCGTTGCGCTGTTCGAGAAGAAGGGCATGCTCGTGGACGTGCAGAAGTTCTTTGATGCGGCGAAGGACGCCCCCCGTCCGGAGGGGGCCGTGGCCGCAGACGGCGCGTCCGGCCTGGCGCTGGTCACTGATGAGGGTGTCTATGCATTCCTCGAAACCCCTAGCAACGCCGACCTGCTCAAGCCTCTCCCCGCTGGGACGCTTGTCGCAGTGACCGGGAAGCTGTTGAAACAGGGACGCCTGCTCCACATCGAGAAGATCGAGGCCGTCAAAGAGGCTGCGGGCCTCGACGTGGCCAAGGCCGCCAGGGACCCAGGACAGGCCGTGACGCTTGCGGGGCGGAACCTCTGCCAGTGCGGTTTGGCGGTGGAGTCGCTCCCCAAGACCTGCAAACTCGGGCATCTGCATCATCTCCAGACCGCCGACGGCGTTATCTATCATTACCTCCAGACCCAGACGGCCCAACGGCTCTTCCTGGGGAAGGGGTCGCATTTCAAGAACATCGAAGTGAAGGCCAAGGTCCTTCCCGGCCAGTACCTGTTGGTCGAGTCGTTTGAGGTGAAACCGGCGCCATGAGCAACCGGGACGGGATGACCCCCGCCAAGTGCCTCTCGGCATGAGGCGCAGTTGCTCTCAGGACACAGTTACTCTCAGGACATATGATCCTTTTCTTCTCGTGCCCCACGACCCTTCTCAACTGACACAAGCCGACACAGCGCGCAATGCGCCGCCCGGAACAGAACGGCGCGAACGGTGGTCCCGAAGGTGTCATCGCAACATCACGCGCGGGCGAAGAGTCCGCCGGGGAACCTGGTCGTCGTGCGGGGGTTCCAGGCGTTCCCCGCCGGCGACTACAGCCCGTCCGCCTTGATCACACGCCGACGAAACCGCGCGCGGGCGCGAGTCACACGGAGGACAGGGGATGACAAAGGGTCTTATGTCGCCGGATGCAATGTCACCGGATGCACCTGCCAGGCCACCTCATGCGGGAACCGGTTGGACTTTGCCGCCACCGCCGCGACCCGTCCTGCCGCCTCGCCCATGGGGACGGCGTCAGCGGTGACGCGGTAGCTTGAATGCGCCAGGAAATCGCCGCTGATGCACCGCCCGGCCATCATCAGACCATCCACGTCTCGGGCAATCAATGCGCGCAGGGGGATATCGTAAGGCTTGCCCGGAGCGCCTTCGCAGGTGATGCCCTTGCCCTGATTCGGGTTGGTCGCATGGACGTCAACGCCGAAATGGCATCGCGACACCGCGTCCGGATGCCGTGCGCCGCCGGACAGGTCCTGGGCTGTGACTGTGTAGCGCCCGTGTATGCGCCGGCCCTCACGAACGCCGATCTGTGCGGAGGTGGCCACGATACAGATGCCCCGCCAGACCCCGCCAAGGCTGCGCAACGCCCGGACTTGGGCGTGTACCTCGGCGCGGCCCCGCAAAGTCGCCTCCGTCAAATCATCCGCGTTCGTGGCGGACCGAGCGTACTCATGATTCGACATGAGAATGAAGAGGTCTTCGCGGACGTGAAAGAGCGTCGGAAGGCTGTAGGAGGGCGGCGCTCCCGCTTCTTCCAAGAGTTCGCGAAGACGATGCTTGTGGCAGGCGGCCTCCTCTCCCGGCGCGCGGACCCGCGCGTGGGTGTAGGGACGGACTTGGTCCAGGTGTATCCCGCCGACAATGGCAATGAAACTCATCGGCTGCGTCTCGCCGCTCTGCGGGCGGCCGATGTCGAAACCGCACCCGGCGAACGCAGCGACATCCCCGTCACCCGTGCAGTCAATGATGACACGCGCCTTCCAGGCCTCGCGTCCCGATTTGGATTCCGTAACGACCGCCGCCAACCGGTTGGCCTCTGCGCGCACCACACCCGCCACACGCGTGTGCAGGCGTACGCGGACCCCGGCTCGAAGGCACAGCTCTTCCAGCAGCAACTTCGTTGACTCGACGTCGAACGTCCGTTCCGACAGGCCCACCGCGCCGCGGGCCTTGAGCGTGCCTTGAATCTCGCGCAATATACCGCCCTTTGATGCGTGCATCCCGCAGACATGCGCCATGGCGCCGATCGTCCAGATTCCCCCCAGAGCGCCGTGCATCTCGATCAATCGCGTGCTGGCGCCCGCTCGCGCCGCCGCAATGGCCGCAGCGACTCCGGCTGGGCCTCCACCGCAGACCAGAACCTCCGAATCACCGGCGACGGGAACCGTCTGCGCGCTTTCTTGTATTGAGTCCATGGTCTCTCCCAAAGGTATCAGTGGTATCAGGGAACATATGACCATTTCACCATTCTTGCCTCCTGCTCCCCGCCGCAGCCTTGTCGTCAGCCCCGGCACTTCATCTGCAACGTCGCCTTATTGTCAGACCCACGCCGTACGGCACACCCTACGCGCCGGTCGGCAGTTCGATGAAGCGCGTCTCCAGGCGGAACTTCCGGCGCAGGTGTCCGGCGAGGGCTTTGAGGCCGAGCGTTTCCGTTGCGTAGTGCCCGCCGAAGATGACGTTGATCCCGAGTTCCTCGATGAGGGGCGCCTGGCTGTGCGAGAGTTCGCCGGTGACGTAGGTGTCGTAGCCCGCGTCGGCGAACTGGCGCGCCATGTCGGCCGCGCCGCCGGAGACGCAGGCCACGCGCCGCGCCGGCCTGCCGCCGTCCACGGTCCGCACGACGGGGCAGCCCGTGGCCGCCGCCAGCCGGGCCGCGAGCCTCGACAGCGCCATCGGACGCGGCAGCACGCCGCCGACGCCGATAACCTGGCCGTGATACTCCCCTGCCGCCGCCGGACGGCGCAGTCCGAGCGCGCGCGCCAACTGCGCGTTGTTGCCGACCTCGGGATGCGCGTCGAGGGGCAGATGGGAGGCGTAGAGCCCCACCTTGCCCTCGATCAGCGCCCGGATGCGCCGGTAGTGCGGGCCTGTCAGCGGCTGCACTGTCGTCCAGAAGAGGCCGTGATGCACGATGAGCAGTTGCGCGCCCATCTCCGCCGCCGCCCGGAAGGCCGCCAGCCGGGCGTCCACCGCAACGGCGACGCGCCGCACCTCGCCGGGCCCCTCGACCTGCAGGCCGTTCACCGCGCCGTCCTTGATCTGCTTCACGCGCAGAAACGTGTCGAGGTGCGTCACGAGTCGCTGCAAGTCCATGTCCTGACTCCATCCCAAGGGGCACGCAATATCGCCGCCGGGAACGCGATCCGCCGCGATGCCGTGACAAGATGATATCGCGCGAGCGGCCCGATGTCACGGGTGAAACCGTGTCCGGGCAGAGGGCCTTGGGGGAATGCGCCACACCCACGGAGGATGTGGCGCAGCCGCACCGGCTGCGGGTACATCCTTCAGCCGCAACCACGCACGAGGGCCCCCGGGCCATACACACGGTCTTCTTGCCGCGCCCTCCTGAAGACAAAGCCGATACACGAAGAAGCCCGCTCTTTGACTTCCCCCGTCGCGGCGGCTAACCTTGTGCCGAGATGCGGCGAAGACGCGCGGTTCCGGCGGCGAGGCCATGAAGACCTTCATCCTGCGGCGGCTGCTGAACCTGCTGCCGGTGCTGGCGGGGATCAGTCTGGCGGCGTTCGTGATGATGTACGTCCTGCCGGGCGACCCGGCGGCCGTGCTCGCGCCGCAGTCCGCCGACGCCGAGACCCTGGCGCAGACCCGGGCGCGCTACGGACTGGACAGACCCCTTACCGCGCAGTATCTCGCCTTCCTGGGCCGCGCGCTGCGCGGCGACCTGGGCGTGTCGGTGCGCAGCGAGCAGCCCGTCGCGGCGATTCTGCTGGACCGTTTCTGGCCGACGCTGCAATTGGCCCTCGGCGCGCTGGCCTTCGCCATCGTGCTCGGGGTGACGGCCGGTGTCCTGAGCGCGGCGCGCCCGCGCTCGTGGCTGGATGCCGCGTGCATGTTCCTGGCCCTGGCGGGGGTGTCGCTGCCGGTCTTCTGGCTGGGGATGATGCTGATGATCGCCCTGGCGGGCCCGGAGTCCTTCTTCGCCGTCAGCGGTTACGCGCCGCTGCGCTTCGGCGGGCCGGGCGAGTTCGCCGCGAGCGCGAGCGCCTTCCTGTCGCACATGATCCTGCCCTGGGTGACGCTGGGCGTCGTCACCGCCGCCGTGCTCGCGCGCCTGACGCGCTCCAGCCTGATCGAGATCCTCGAACGCGACTACATCCGCACCGCGCGCGCCAAGGGCCTGGCCGAGTGGCGGGTGATCGTCCGCCACGGCCTGCGCAACGCCCTGCTGCCCATCGTCACCGTCCTCGGCGCCTCGCTGGCCGGCCTTCTCTCGGGCGCGGTGCTGACGGAGACCGTCTTCAACATCCCCGGCCTCGGGCGCGAGATCCTTGATGCCATCGAGGGACGCGACTACCCCGTGGTCGTCGGCGCGGTGCTCTGGCTGGCGCTGACCTTTGTTGCGGTGAATCTGATCGTGGACGTGCTCTACGCGGCGCTGGACCCGAGGGTCAAGTATGAATAGACCCGAGCCCCGCCCCGCGCACTCGGACCGCCCGGCGGACGCCGGCACGGCGGAGACGCGAAGCCCGCACGGCGCGGGCCCCGCCCGCATGGCCTGGCGGCGCTTCCGCCGCAGCCGGATGGGCCTGGCCGGCGGCGTCATCGTCGCCGTGATGCTCCTGGCGGCCCTGCTGGCGCCCTGGCTGGCGCCCTATCCCTATGACGAGCCGATCATGGACAGCTTCGGCGAAGGGCCGTGCGCCGCGCACTGGATGGGCGTGGACCAGAACGCGCGCGACGTGATGAGCCGCGTGCTGTACGGCGCGCGGGTCTCCCTTCAGGTGGCGCTGGCCGCCACAGCGGTGGCCGTGGCGCTGGGGGTGGCGGCGGGCGTGACGGCGGGGTACTTCGGGCGCTGGGTGGACGAGGCGATCATGCGCGCCGCCGACGCCTTCAGCGCCTTCCCGGGAATCCTGCTGGCCATCGCCATCACCGCCGCCTTCCGCACGCGCTCGCTGACGGTCGTCTTCGTGGCCCTCGGTCTGGTGGGGTGGAGCACCCTGGCGCGCATCGTCCGCAGCCAGGTGCTTGTCCTGCGCGAGGAGGACTTCGTGACGGCGGCCGTCGCCCTCGGCGCGCGCCCCGCCCGCGTCGTCTTCCGCCATCTCCTGCCGAACTGCCTCGGCCCGGTCATCGTCACCGCCACGCTGCTGATGGCGGGCAACATCCTGGGCGAGGCGGGGCTGAGCTTCCTGGGAATCGGCGTCGAGCCGCCGCGCCCCTCCTGGGGACTGATGCTGGCCGAAGCGCGGAGCAAGATGATGCTGAACTGGTGGATGTGCGCCTTCCCCGGACTGGCCATCGCCCTGACGGTGCTCGGCTTCAACCTCCTGGGCGACGGCCTGCGCGACGCGCTGGACCCCCGGACGAAGACGTAAACCCTTGCCGCGCCGGCGACACTGCCGGTAGAATGCTCCCGCATCTGCGCGCCGGGACACCGGGCTCTCCTTCCGAGTGAAAGGACGACGATGGACAGACCGATCCGCTGGGGAATCCTCAGCACGGGCAGCATCGCAGGAACTTTCGTCAACGGACTGCGCGCGTTGCCGGAGGCGCAGGTGACCGCGGTCGGCTCGCGCACGCGCGAAGCGGCCGAGGCCTTCGGCGACAAGTTCGCCATCCCACGACGCCACGCCGGCTACGAGGCGCTCGCGGCCGACCCGGAGGTGGACGTCATCTACGTCGCCTCCCTCCACCCCTTCCACAAGGAGAACGCCCTCCTGTGCCTGCGGCACGGCAAGGCGGTCCTCTGCGAGAAGCCCTTCACGCTGAACGCCCGCGAGGCGGAGGAGGTCGTGGCCGAAGCGCGACGCCGGCGGCTCTTCCTGATGGAGGCGATGTGGACGCGCTTCCTGCCGATGACCGTGCGCGTGCGCGAGTGGCTCCGCGAGGGCGTCATCGGCGAGCCACGCTTCTTCCAGGCGAACTTCGGCTTCGACGTCGGCGAGCGCCCCGAAGGCCGCCACCTCAAGCGCGATTCCGGCGGCGGCGCGCTGCTGGACGTGGGAATCTACACGATCTCCTACGCCCACATGGTCTTCGGCGGCGCGCCGGAGACGCTCTCGAGCGCCGCGCATCTCGGCCCCACCGGCGTGGACGTGCAGGCCGGCGCGCTCCTGCGCTTCCCCGGCGGCGGGATCGCACAGCTCTCCTTCGCCGTCCGGACGGGACTCGGCCAGGCCGGCACGATCTACGGCACGCGCGGACGCATCCGCATCGAGCCGACCTTCTGGAAGGGCAGCCGCGTGACGCTGGCCGTCGCGGGAAAGCCGGAAGAAACCTTCGACCTGACCCCGCCGGGCAACGGCTATACCTGCGAGGCCGCGGAGGTCATGCGCTGCCTGCGCGAGGGACGCCTCGAAAGCGACGTCATGCCCCTGGACGAGACCCTGTCCATCATGCGCACCCTGGACGCCGTGCGGAAGCCCTGGGGCCTGACCTACCCGACGGAACAATAGAAAGGAACGCCGATGAAGTACGGAACGGTACCGGGCATCGCCCTGCCCGTCTCGCGGGTTGTGATGGGGACGATGATCGTCACCGCCAAGGAGATGGACCGGAGCCTGGCCCTGCTCGATGCCGCCGTGGCCGAAGGCTACAACGCCATTGACACAGCCCATGGTTATAACCTCGGTGACAGCGAGCGCGCCATCGGACGCTGGCTCCAGGAACGCCAGTGCCGCAACAAGGTCGTCATCATCACCAAGGGATGCCATCCGAACGGCGACCGCGCGCGCGTGACGCCCTTCGACCTCGCCGCCGACCTGCATGATTCCCTCGCCCGCCTGAAGACGGACTCTGTGGACCTCTACATGCTCCATCGCGACAACCCCGACGTGCCGGTGGGGGAGATCGTGGACGCGCTGAATGAGCACCTTCGCGCCGGGCGCATTCACGCCTTTGCCGGGTCGAACTGGACGCACGAGCGGCTGGCCGAAGC
This sequence comes from Planctomycetota bacterium, assembly GCA_022705425.1. Classification (GTDB taxonomy): domain Bacteria; phylum Planctomycetota; class Brocadiia; order CAIUPP01; family CAIUPP01; genus JAKJEM01. Next base: position 154,400 of record JAKJEM010000003.1, on the reverse strand, counting down.
GAACGCCTGGGCGCAGGCGCACGGAAGGACCGGCTTCGCCGCCGGCAGCCCCAACTACAGCCTGGCCGTGGCCTTCGAGACGCCCTGGGCCGGCTGCATGGCCGTGCGCAGCCCCCTGACCCCCGGCGCCGAGGAATGGTACCGCCGGAGCGGAACGCCGCTCTTCGCCTGGTCGAGCCTGGCGCGCGGGCTCTTCAGCGGGCGCGTGGACCGGTCGAACTTCGAGCAACTGATGGACTCCGGCTCGCGCCGGGCCTGGGCGCACGAGGATAACTTCCGTCGCCTCGACCGCGCCACGCTCCTGGCGAAGGAGAAGGGCTGCACGGTGGCGCAGATGGCGCTGGCGTGGGTCTTGAACCGCCCCCTGAACGTCTTCGCCCTCACCGGGGCCGCCTCGCGCGAGGAGTGCCGCGCCAACGCCGCCGCACTGGACATCCCCCTCAGCGAGCGCGAGATGGACTGGCTGGACCTGCTCAGCGACGAGCGATAGCCGGGCCGGGATCAGCCGCCACTCCGCCGCCCTCGATTGCGCAGGAAGACGGTCGCCCCTTCCTCCACGCCCAGTTCCGAGGCGACCTCGGCGCACTTGGCCTTGAGCAGGAAGAATATCTCCTCGGGGCGCGAGTCGAGCGTTTCGAAGTTCCCCTGTCCCTTGGCCAGGACGAGGTCCGCCTCCTGAAAGGCGCGGCGGAACTCCTCCGACGACGCCTCCCAGTGGACGCCGATGTAGTCCGTGCCGGTCTCGATTACACGGACCAGGCGCGTCAGGCCGACGGCCTCCGCGTCGGCCATTGTGGCGTCGTTGATGATCGGCGCGGACTTCACGGTGGCGGTCACCTCCGCCCGCTCGCGCAGGCGTTCGATCAGCAGGGTATCGAAGGCGATCTCGCCGGAGTTGTCGCAGCAGTAGAGCAGGCGTCGCGCCCCGGCCAGGCGCTCGCAGAAGGGGCCGTAGTCGTCCACCGTCAAATCCGCGTCCATCATCCGGGCAACGTCGCGCTCGATGTCGAAGCGATGGCCGATGCCCAGGTCTATGATGTTGCCGCTGAGGGCGGCCTTGACGGCGGCGCGCAGGGGGTCGGGCGCGGCGGCGATCCGCCGGCGCAGCGCCGGCAGCAGCGCCAGCGCCGCGGCGTTGGTCTCGCGCTTGGCCTCGGCAAAGGGGTCGCGCACGCCGGTGACCTCGCGCGCGACGGCATAGACGACGTGGCTCAGCAGCGCCGGGGACTGCGAAAGGTCCGCCCCGCGGAGACGGGCGAGCGCCTCGTCCATCGCCCGTTGCCGCAGCGCGGGGTCGTCGGTCGAAAGACGGATGGCGTTCATGGCCTGCTTGACGAAACAGGGAATGCAGGAAAAGCGGGCCTTCACCGGGCGGGTTCCTTTCATGGCGCAGAGAGGTTGACGATCATCGGACGACCATCAGCGTAAACGGAAAGGCGTAGGCCTGCAACATGACCAGCAGCCCCACCAGCGCCGCCAGCGCCAGGCTGTGAAAGAAGACGACGCGCAGGATATCCCCTTCGTGGCCGTGCCAGCGGGTGGTGGCGGCGGCCACGACGATGCTCTGGGCGTCAATCATCTTGCCCATGACGCCGCCCGAGCTGTTCGCCGCCGCCATCAATGTCGGGCTGACGCCGGTCTGCGTGGCCGTGACGGTCTGCAAGCTCCCGAAGAGAACGTTCGAGGCGGTATCCGACCCCGTCAGCGCCACGCCGAGCCAGCCGAGCAGGGCGCCGAAGAACGGATAGAGCGCGCCGGTTTCGGCAAAGGCCAGCCCCATCGCGGCGTCCATGCCGGAGTAGCGCGTGAGAAAGCCGACGGCCATCATCGCCGCAACGGTGAACAGGGAGAACCGGACGCGGACCAGCGTCCGCCACCACGCGCGCGCGATCTCGAAGGGCCGATACCCCATGGTGAAGGCGGCCACGATGGCCGCGACGAAGATGCCCGTGCCGGTCGTCGAGAGCCCGTTGAGATGAAAGACCGCGGACTCGGGGGTGGCCTTCTCCACGATCGGCGGCGCCCGTTCGACGAGTCCGTCGAGACCGGGAACCGGAATGCGGAATCCGGACCAGCTGTCGAGCGCGCTCCTGAACGGCGGCACGGCCCAGAGGAAGACCGCGGCGCTCAGGATGACCCAGGGCATCCAAGCGCGGAGAATCTCCGCCTTCGAGAGGCGCGGCGCGACTTGAGGCGACGGAAGGCCGCCTTCATCCGGCGCAGGAACGCCGTCCTTCATCCGCCAGATCCGCGGCGGCCGCCACCCGCGAAGGAACAAGGCCAGTGCCGCCATCGAAAAGACCGAGGCCACAACGTCCACCAGCCACGGACCGTGATAGTTCGAGACCAGGAACTGCGGAACCGCGAAGGACACGCCGGCCACGACGACGGCGGGGAAGACCTCCCACATCCCCTTGAACCCGACGAAGGCGCAGAGCAGCCACGCCGGAACCAGGATGGAGAAGAACGGCAACTGACGGCCGACCATGGCGGCAAGGGGATGGACGTCAATCCCCGTGACGCCGCTGAGGGCGATGACCGGCGTGCCGATCGCGCCGAAGGCCACCGGCGCTGTGTTCGCCAGGAGCGACAGGCTCGATGCCGCCAGCGGACCGAAGCCCAGTCCGATCAGGATCGCCGCCGTCACGGCCACGGGCGTCCCGAATCCCGCGGCGCCCTCGAAGAACGCGCCGAAGCAAAAGGCGATCAGGAGCAACTGCAGCCGGCAATCCTCCGTGACGCCGGCCAAGCTGTCCTGAAGCGCCCGGAAGCGTCCCTTCTCATCGGCCAGCGTGTACAGGAAGATGACGTTCAGTATGATCCAGCCGATGGGCAGCAGCCCCGTGGCCACGCCCAGAAGCGCCGCCGCTCCGGCCTTCGCCGCCGGCATGCGGAACACGGCGACGGAGACCGCGAAACTGGCCGCCAACCCGAGCAATGCCGCCCAGTGCGCCCGCACGCGAAAGACGGCCAGCGACGTCAGCAGCGCCATGATCGGCAGTGCGGCCGCCAGTGTGGAGAGCGCCTGTGAACCGAGGGGATCGTACACCTGCGACCAGGACATGGCGCTCTCCGAGGGTATGTGAAGAGGGCGTCGCCGTTACCGGTGCGCCAGTTCTGCCGAGAGATCGAGATAGCGCTTGATCGCCGGGGGCGGGACGTTCCAGGGGATGTGGTTGCCGATGCACATCATGTAACCGCCGGTCATCTGCGCGGTCTCCACCATGCGGCGCACCATGGCTTCGATCTCGGCGGGGTCGTTGCGGTAGAGGACGCGGTTGTCGCCCTCGCCGGCGAGGAAGCAGTCCTTGTGCTTGCGGGCGATGGCGCGGAAGTCGGTGTAGGGCTCGGTGATGATCCCCCGCGCCCCGCAGGCGAAGACGTCGTCGGCATAGGCGTCAATGCACCCGTCCACCATGAAGAGCACCTCCTTGCCGGCGCCCTTGACGATCCCCCAGAACTCCTCGTAGCGGGGAAAGATGTACCGGCGCATCCAACGCGGCGAACAGACCGGCCCGCGCGAGGTGACGATGTCGTCATGGCAGATGACAAAGTTGACCGGCAGACGCGCAAAGACGCGAAAGACGCGCCGGTTAATCTCCGCGAACTCGTCCATGATCCGCTCGAAGCGGTCATCCATGCAGCATTCCAGGAACAGGTCCCACCCGAAGGTCAGCAACGGCCACATGAACATCGTATTGTAGAAGCTCACGGCGTTGTGCGCGCCGACGGGGGCGCGGTCGCCCCATTCCGCCGGCCAGTTCTTGCGGTACTGGCAGTAGAGCGCCTCTTCGTCGGAGTAGTCGCGCATCTCGACGACGGGGATGCGCGCGAAGTCCGCCGCATGGGCCAGGGGCGAAAAGGCGAAGACCTCCTCCGGGGACTTGAACTGCTTCCCCCATTCCCAATGGTTCGTCTCGCCCGCCCCCCATCGCACGCGGAGGCGGCCCTCGGAGTCGGCCACCGAACCCTGCCCCTCGGCGTCGAGCCGCGGGCGCGGGATCGGCGTGTCCTCCTTCGGAATGGACAGGGTGATCTGCGGGTACATCTCCTGCATCTTCAGACGGCACTGCCGGGGGTGCTCGTAGTAGTCAATGCCCGTCAGGTAGGTTTCGGCGTCGGGGCAGGACCAGTGTTCCCAGTGCGGGATGCGTCGCGGCGCAAGGCCCATGTAGGCCCGATAGCGGTCGGTGGGAGGCATGAAGGTCTCCGGTGTGAGCATCGCCGCGCACGAGCGGATCGCGCGTCCGAATCGGCGGCGGCGCGACGGAATTATAGCAGGCCCCCGCCCGTCGCGCACCTCGGCGGCAGCGCCCGTGCGATCACGGAACGTCACTTGACCGCGTGGTCCGCTCGCGTACAATGGTTCCCGGCACGATGCCGGCTTCGCGCCGGGCAATGCGGCCCTTCCCCTTTCTCCTCTGGAGTCTCGCCATGAAGACGCCCGTGGTCGGCATTCACATGGACATGAAGTACCTGATGCCGCGCAAGTCCTACCTGCTTGACTGGGTTCGCCGCCTGCCGGAATGGGGGGTCAACGCCATCCTGCTCGAATACGAGGACAAGTTCCCCTTCGAGAAGTACCCCTTCCTCCGATCGCCCGAAGCCTGGACGCCGGAGGAGCTGAAGGCGTTCCTGGCGGCGGCGCGCGGGGCGGGGCTGACGGTGATCCCGCTGGTGCAGACGCTGTCGCATCTCGAATTCGCCCTGGCGCACCCGCAACTGGCGCGCCTGCGCGAGGCGGTGGACATCGAGACGCAGATCTGCCCCAGCAAGCCGGAGGCCGTCCGCTTCGTCCACGATCTGATTGACGAGGTGATGGCCTGGCACGACTCGGACCCGCTCTTCCACATCGGCGCCGACGAGGCGTGGTTCCTCGGCACATGCCCCGACTGCGCGCCGAAGACCGCCGGCGGCAAGGACAAAGCCGCCCTGTGGCTGACGCACACGCGCGACATCTGCCGCTACGTGATCGCCCAGGGCAAGCGCCCCCTCGTGTGGGACGACAGCTTCTGGCACAACCCGGCCCTGTCCTCGGAACTGCCGCCGGAGGTCATCCTGTGCGCGTGGCACTATCACCTCACCCGGCGCGAATCGTGCGCCAAGACGCTGCTGCCCTGCATCGAAGGCTACCGCAAGACCGGGCATGAAACGCTCCTCATCCCCTGCTGCAACTGGGGTATCATCCTGCCGGGCCGGCACGCCCTGGCGAACACGGCCACGCTGGCCGAGGTGGCGCGCAGCGAGAAGACCCTCGGCCTCGTCAACAGCGCCTGGACCTGCTTCCACACCGTCTGGCAGGGCTATGAGCCGTACGTGGCCGCCACCGGCGCCGCCATGGCCGGCGCGGACGTGCTGGCCGATTCCTGGCGCGAGGATTACTTCGCTCGCGAGTTCGGCGCGCGTGTGCCGGGACTCGTGGCCGCCTATGACACGCTCGGGGCGATCTGGGATGTCCGCATCGAGGGGCTGGGCCGCCCCATCAGCCCCATCGTGTACGGGTACATGGATATGGTCGTTCACTACAAGGGCGGCCAGCTCGAGCGCCAGAAGCGCGGCATCTATCCCCTGGACTGGAACGAGGTGGACTTCAACGCTCTCTACCTCCGCAAGCTGGAGATGATTCGCGCTTTGCCGGAGGCGGAGCGGAATGCCGCCTTTACGCGCCTGGATGAATCCCTGCTGCGCTATGCCGACGCCGCCGCAACGATGCGGACGTTGGCGAAGGAAGCCCGCCGGCGCCGGGAGGTTGCCCGCCTCTTTGCGGCCACGGCTGAACTCAAGTTGCACGCCGCTCGCGCGCTCAGCCTCTTCCTTCGCGCCGACCAGGATGTCGCCGCCGTGCGGCGAGACTACGAGGCTTGTCGTGCTCCTCTCGAATCGGTCCTCAACGAGATGTATGAGCCCCTCAGCGTACGCCGCATGATGGCGATGTGGTGGGCCCCCACCGCTGCCGCCCTGCAGAGCAGGAAGTAACGAGCCTGCCGGAGACGAAAAAAGAGAGCCGCGCCGGTGAGGGGCAAGTCCCATCAGCGTTGCGCTGGGGACCACCGGCGGGCTCTCGGATCACGGTCAGCTTCATAACTACATCTTGTAGGATAACAATCCGAAGCCACCTTGTCAAGAGCATGAACCCGTTTTTTTCGGATTTCCGGGGGCAAGCGCGTATCTCACGCTCCCGCAGCGGCTTACGCAAACATCTTCCGGATGCACGGGCGGACTTCGCTCGAACCTGATTCTGGCCTTACGGTGCGCGGCCCCCACGTTCGCGCTCTCGCTCGCGGTACTCCCAGGGTGGCTCAGGGTTTCGGTCGGCCCATAGTCCCCGGCGGGCCTTCCGCGCCTGCGCTTCCAGTTCTCCGAAGGAGCGGTCCTTCGAGTACTGCCGATACCACCATGCCAGGCCGGCCTCGACCAGCAGACGGTTCAGGCTGGAACCATCGGGCAGGATGACCTCGCCCACGATACGGCCATAGCGGTCCTTGTCCAGGACCTTTACCTCGACGTCGCGGTTGAAGCAGTGGGCGGAGGTGAACTGCTTGGCAGCCACTCCGTGGGGCTGGCTCCTTTCCGGGCAATCAACGCCATAGAGCCTGACCCGCACCTCGCGCGCGCCACGGAGCACGCCGAGCGTATCGCCATCGGCCACGGTGACGACGCGCCCGGTGAAGGGGGCACGCCACGCGTCCTTCTGCTGATAGACCAGCCCTCCCAGAGCGGCCAGAAGCAGCCCGACGATCGTCCAGGTCACGCGCGTGCCGGTCATCCTGCGGGGCATAGGCCCTCCTTTCACCAAGCGCCGTCCTTATACCCCCGCGCACTGACAGGCGCAAGTCCGGGAGAGCCGCGCAACGTCCCCAAGTGCGACACCATTCGTCGCATCAAGGGGCAACTCACCTGCCCCGCTGAACTCGATGCCCGGAGAACGCCGTCCGGGTAAGTCATTCACGAGAAATAGGTTAGGGCACCGTGGCTCCACAGCGCCGGGCAGCGGACCATACAACATGGTGTGGATAACTGGCCGCGGCGGCACACCGTATTGTGCAGTTATGCGACACAAGGGGCAGGAAAGGTCCTTTAGGAGGCTTTCCTAGCGTCAAGCACTTGACAAGATGCCGGGGGCGCCCATAGAATCGTATGAAAGGAAGCAAGCGCTCTTGGAAGCCTCGCATTGCCGCACTGTGCGCCGCAAGGGTGACGCAGCAAACGACACGACGAAGGCTCTTCTCCCTTGAGCGCCGGATGAGTGAGAACGAGGCACACTCTTTGCTATTCTTCGAGCGTGACTATTGTCCTGAACAGGCACAGCAAGAGGTTGAAAGGAGCCAAACACGACCGAGAGCCAGAGGAGCGCATCGCCGTAGGTGACCGTGCCGGGAATGTAAGCCAGCGTTTGTGCGGAATTGGCATCTATACCCGTCAAAAGGAGAGGAGGAATAGGTTGATGATGAAGCGAAGCAGTCTTGTGCGTCGGCTCGGCGCCTTCACGCTGGTCGAACTGATGATCGTGGTCGTGATCGTGGCGATCCTGGCCTTGGTCGCCGTTCCCATGTACTCGACGAACGTTACCGCCGCCCGGATGAGCGAAGCGATCGCCGGCGTCGGCACGATTCGCAGCGCAGCGCGCACTTACCTGGCGACCCGCGGCGGCACTTTCGGCGCGACGGTTCCGACCCTCACCGATCTTGGCTTTGCGGCGACGGACCTCGACGGGAAGTTCAGCAGCCAGTCCGACTACACCTTCACGCCGACGGCCAACAGCGCGAACTACAAGATCACCTTCACCCCCTCGGCGAAGATGCCGGGCGGCAAGACGTACGAGATTAACCAAGCCGGGACGGAGACGACCGGCGCAACGTACTGGACGACAGGAAACTGAGTCGGACGCGCAGGGCAGCCCCGTTCGCCCGTGCGGGCGCGGGTGGAGTGCCCGAGTCAAGAGAGGAGGCCTTTCAATGCAGCTTCGGATTCGTCGTATGCTTCGCGCCTTTACGCTGGTGGAGTTGATGATCGTGGTCGTGATCGTGGCGATCCTGGCGTTGGTGGCCGTTCCCCTGTACTCCACGAACGTCACGGCGGCCCGCATGAGCGAAGCCGTGGCTGGTGTCGGCACGATTCGCAGTGCGGCGCGCACATACCTGGCGACGCATGGCGGCACCTTCGGCGCGACGGTCCCGACCCTGACGGACCTGGGGTTTGCCTCGACCGACCTGGACGGCAAGTACACCAACCAGTCGGACTACGCCTTCACGCCGACGGCGAGCAGCGCGAACTTCAAGATCACCTTCACGCCTTCGGCGAAGATGCCCGGCGGCAAGACGTACAAGGTTGACCAGGCCGGCACCGAGACGAGCGGCGCCACGTACTGGACGACCGGCAACTGATTCACCGACGCGCCGACTCCGCAGGGCGGGCGACGCGGCCCGCCCTGCGGGGTGGCCTTCAGCACAAAGCCGGGGCTCTTCTTCGATCCGAACGCGAAGACCTCCGGCTGTGCGCTGAGGGGATGGCCCAAGTGCGGGAGGAGTCGCAATGGCGTCTTGCCCGAACCGACGATGCGGCGCGTTCACTCTCATCGAGCTCATGATCGTGGTCGTGATTGTGGCGATTCTGGCGCTGATCGCCGTCCCGATGTACGCCAGCAACGCCACGGCGGCGCGGATGAGCGAAGCCGTCACCGGGGCGGGCGTGGTTCGCAGCGCGGCGCGCACGTGGCTCGGCACGCACGGCGGCACCTTCGGCGCGACAACGCCGACGATGACGGACCTCGGTTTCGATTCGAACGAGCTGGGCGGCAAGTTCGTGGCGCCGTCGGACTTCACCTTCACCGCCACGCCGAACAGCGCGAACTTCAAGGTGACGTACACCCCCTCGGCGAAGATGCCGGGCGGGAAGCAGTACGAGATTGATCAGGCCGGCACGGAAACAAGCGGCGACGGCTATTGGACGACGGGAAACTGACCTCGCGCGGCGTTCCGAATGCGCGACGGACGGGGAGGAGTTTTGCGCATGGCGAGAGGCTATCGGCAGTCGGACGGCCTGGCCGGGCGACCGGCGCGACGCGCCGGCGCGCGCGAGGGGCATACGCTCCTCGAAGCCCTCATCGCCGTCGTGGTGTTGAGCATCGTTGTCTTCGGCGCGGCGGCCTTCATGCAGGCCGGGGCCGTTGTTGTGGACAAGGCCCAGATACTCCGCACCGCCACGCAGGTGGCCCAGGACCGTCTGGAGCAGACCAAGGCCCTTGCCTATGCCAGTGTCGTCAACGCGAATGGAACGACGACCGTCAGCGGACAGGTTTACACCTGGACAATCACGGTGACGACCGCCCAGGCGGATCCCGGCGACGCATCGAGCACGTACAAGATCATTCACTGTAACGTCACCCATTCCGGCACAGGCCAGTCGGTTGCCGTGCGTTCGGCCGTTGCGCCGTAGTCAGCATAAGAGGTCCCGATGCGCCAGAGATGACGAGCGTTCACCCTGCCGGAAATGGCCATGGCCATTCTCATCGGCTCGGTCGTCGTTCTGATCGGCTGGGCGGTCATGGTCTTCACCTGGCGGGTGGTGTATCAGAATCGGATCCAGACGGCGGCGCAGACGACGGCCTTCAACGTGGTGCAGATGATCGAGGAGGACGTCATGCGTTCGGCGCTGATCGAGGTGCCGGACCCGGACTATCCGAGCGTGCCCTCGATCCAGGTGCGCATCCCCTTCGGCAACACCACGCGGCGGCGCGCGTACCGGCTGGTGGGCGGCAACCTGGTCGCCCAGTACAAAGATGAAGGCGTCGGTCCCTACACAGCCTTCAGCGGCATCGGCGGCATGGCCTTCGCTTTCGTCAACTCGCCGACGAATACCGTTGTCCGGACCACCTGCACAATGAACGTTGGCGGCGCGACGATCCAGATCACCTCTTCGGCCTATCGAAGGAACTGAGCCATGCGTTCCCAACGACATAACGGGCCGTCCTTTCTGCGGGGTCGGAGCGGCATCGGGGGTTTCACCCTGACGCTTGCCCTGACGCTGACCTTTCTGGTCCTGGTGCTGGGGCTGGCGCTGCTGGAGGCGAGCCGCCTTGAGATGACCTTGGCCGCGCGCGACTCGCAGCGCATCCTGGCGTACAACGCGGCGGAGATCGGCCTCGAACGCGCCGCCGCCATGGCCGGCAGTCAGAAGTCACCCTGGGCGATCATGCGCTACAACGGCGCGGCGTTGACCTGGCAGACGGCCACGGAGCCGATCTACAACGGCAACCAGATCTGCCGTCTTTTCACGAACGTGGATGTCGGCGGCAACGTGCCGGCAACGTACACCGTCGTCATCGAGGACATGTGGGGAAACCTCTACACCAGCGGCACCTACCGCATTCACGGTTTCGGTGTGGCCGGCCCATACTCGCGCCATGCCACCTTTGACGCTCAGTGCGTCACCTATGCCTCCTTCGGCTGGCTGACCAACAGCGAGGGCGGCGTTTACTGGCGCTCCGGCGACGTCGTCAGCGGCTGGATGTACACGAACGACCGCCTCTACATCGCCGGCAGCCCCGTCTTCAAGGGCAAGGTCAACTCCGCCGCCTCCTCCGTCACCTACCATTCCAGCTACGCGAACAACCCCGTCTTCGAGCAGGGACTGTACCTGAACTCCCCGGTCGTTCCGATGGGGAACCTGGTCAACACGAACCAGATCACCCTCATCCAGACGAAGGCCAGTCAGGCGGGGGTGGTCCTGCCGGCGAACAGCGGACGGCCCTGGCGAGCTACCTTCAACTCGAACGGCACTGTCCTCCTCCAGCGCCAGCAATCCAACGGCTCGTGGCAGAACTACCAGACGGTCACGATCGCCACGACGAACGGCGCCTTCTACAGCCCGGAGAACATCGAGGTCAGCGGCGTCGTCAAGGGCCAGGTCACCCTGGCGGCCGCCACGGGCAAGGACATCATCATTACGAACAACCTGACCTACTCTTATCCCGCCAGCCCGGCCACGGTTTTCCAGGATTCCTTCAACCTTCAAAATCCTCTTTTCACCGACAAGATGGGGTTGATTGCCGGGCGGAATATCACGATCCAGCCGGCAACCTGGAACACCTTCGGGTCGGACGTCTATGTCATGGCGAGCCTCTGCGCCGTGGGGGGGAGCTTTTCGAACTACTACTACACCAGCACTCCCCTCAAGACGCTGCACATGCTGGGGGGGATTTCGCAGCAGACGCGCGGCGCCGTCGGGCAGCTTTCCGGCACCGGCTTCCTCAAGGACTACAAGTACGACAGCCGCTTCGTGACGGAGCCGCCGCCGCACTTCCCGACGATCATGTACACGTACAATCAGTGGCGGCTGGACCCCTAGAGGCGCGCCCTTCCGGCAACCTGTGAGGAGTGAGAGCGACTGTGTTCAACACGCGCGACACGAGCATCGGGCTGGACCTCGGGAGCACCGGGGTGCGGGCGGTCGAGGTGGTGTGGCGCAACAACCGACCGGTCGTCGAGCGATGGGCGGCGGCGGATTTCCCTCAGCCGGTGGCCGACTGGCGCAGCGCCGACGTTTCGGACACGGCGCGCCTGATCGCCGACGTAACCCTCCGCAAGGGGATGCGGGGCCACTGGGTGGCTCACTCCGTCAGCGGCGAAGCCGCCGCGCCGCAGTACTTCAACTTTCCCCAGCTCATGCCGGAGGACATCCCCGAGGCCGTGCGCATCGAGGCCGAGGCGGCGCTGCCCTTCAAGGCGGAGCACGCGATGATCTCGCACATCCTCTTTCCGGAGCAGCGCATCGCGGCGAACAAGGTCCGGACGCACGGGCTGGCGATTGCCGTGGACGGTACGGTGGCGGAGGAACGTCTGTCGCGCATCCGTGCGGCGGGGCTGGAGACCTTCTGTCTCGAGACCGACGCGACGGCCTGCACGAACGCCTACATCGCCACGCGCTCCGACGAAGACACGGGCACGACGGCCATCCTGAACATCGGCCAGCGGTTCAGCAACCTGGCCATCCTGGGTCCCGACCGCGTGCTGATGGTGCGCGACCTGCCCTGGGCGGGCGAACACCTGACGCTGACCATCGCCAAGATGCTGAGCGTTCCCCTGGCCGAGGCCGAGGCGCTCAAACGCAAGCACTGGGAGGGCGGCTCCGCCGCCGCCGGCGCGCTGGACGACCGCATGGTCGAGGCGCTGCGCAAGGGGGCGCAGGAGTTCGTCGGCCGCCTGCATGACACGGTGCACTACTGGTCCAGCGAGCGCCTGGTGCCTACACTGACCAAACTCCTCGTCACCGGCGGCGGTTCCCAGGTGCGCGGGCTGCCGGAGTTCTTCGCCGAGGAACTGCAAGTCCCCGTCGAACGGTGGGCGCCCTTCGGGACGGCCTGCCCGTCGAGCTCCGCGGCCGACGTCAAGAGCTGGGACTACCGTATGACCGTGGCGTTTGGCCTGGCCCTGCGCGAGTTCTCCTTGAGGAAATGAGTGCATGAACGGCACCCCCCACGCAACGCCTGCGGCGGGTCGTCCGGTCCTGTTTGAGGTGAACCTCATCCGGGACCGCATAGACTCGCTTCGACGGCGTCAGCGAATGCGCCGGTTGTCGCTGGTTGCCTCCCTGCTGATGCTCGTGGCGGGCGGCGTTGTCGGCATCTACGCCACCTCGCACGTCGTTCAGATTCGCAAGCAGCGCGCCCGGCTCGAGAGCGATCGCGTCCAGTTGCTCAAGGAGCGGACGCTGTGCAACCGGCTCGACAACATGCGCGCCGAAGCGGCGCGGGAAATCGCCTTCGTCACCCCCCTGCTGAACATCGCGCGCCGGCGCATCGAGTGGAGCGGCAAACTGGAGCAGTTCGCCGCCGCCGTCGGCCCCAACGGGGGCATCCAGATGCTCTCGGCGAACAGCGGCGATGTCTTTGCCGAGACGGGTCCCGACGCCAAGGTGGCGGCGCACAGCCGCACCGAACCGACGCAGTTCACCTTTGCCGTCATGATGCCGATGTCCTCCTCGACGCAGCTCAACACCTTTGCGCAAACGCTGGCCGCCATGCCCGGATTCACAGCCAAGCTCGGTCCGGTCCAGACGGAATCGGTCGAACTTGACCCGCAGAAGGAGGGAACGGTGGCCATCCTGAGAGGCGGCTGCAAGTCAGGAGGGCTCCGCCCATGAAACAGTACTGGTTGTTGGTCGTGACGGCGATCTTCCTGCTGCTGATGATCGGCCTGGAGCGCCGCGGCGCGGAACAGCAACACGCCATGGCCGCCGAGCGCGCGGACGTCACCCGCCAGCGCGAGGAGATGGAGCTGCGTTCGCTGAACGTGACGCGCGAGACGCGCGAATACGAGATGATCAACGACGCCGCCTCGAGCATCCGCAAGCAGGTGGAATGGGAGGCCGACTCGGGACGCCTCCTGCAGATAATCAGCGACATGGCCGCCGAGTCCGGCATCCGCCTTTCGAGCAGCCGTTTCCTGGCGGACTCCTCCACCGGCGCCATCGCCGGCGGCGCCTACCAGCGCCTCAAGTTCGACATCAACGCCGTCGGCGCCTTTGCGGGCGTTGTGGACTTCATCGGACGCATCGAGCGCGCCCGCCAGCCGATGATCGTGGACAGCTTCACCATGAACTCCGACCGCGACGGCAGCGGACGCGGGCAGGTTCGCATGCAGGTGTCCTGCATCGCCCCGGCGCCATCGTCCGCCCCGAAGAAGACGCCGTAGCCGAACGACGCCCCTTTTGACGCGCCGGCCGGACGGACACGCGCCGCGCACCGCAGCGCACGTTCAAAGAGGCAGAAAGACATGTCGCAGGAAAAGAAGACCGTCATCCTGGTGCTGCTGATCGTCGTCCTCGGCTTGGTGGCGTACTTCGTCCTCTTCCGGCAGAAGGTGGGCGAGGTGGCGCGCATCCTGCCCGGCGCGGCGACGACGACGACCGCCCCCGCGTCGAAGTCGGCGCTGCCTGCGCAGGAGGACGTGGCGCTGCTCAAGGAGTGGCTGGCGGCGCGGGAAAGGCCGGCGCCCAAGGTGCAGACGAGCTTCGGGCTCCTGGCGCCCACGCCTCCGCCGACGGCCGGAGGCGGCGGCCCCGACGCCGTTGCGGCGCCCGGAGACCCGCTGCGTCTGGACGGTATCCTGCAAGTCGGTCGCACAGCCAAGGCCGTCATCGCCGGCGACGCGTACGGCGTCGGCCAGACCGTCAAATACACCCCGTACACCGTGGTCGCCGTCATGTCCGGCGGCGTGAAGCTGCGGTCCAACAGTGGCCAGGAGCTGGTTCTGGTTCTCCAGAAGTGAAAGGCAACCCATGAGCGTGACGTCCCGGGCGAAGATGAGCTTCGTGGCGGCCGGAGTGAGCGCGGGCCTTCTGCTGGGCGCGCTGACCGCGCCGGCGCAGATGCTGGTGCCGCGCGTGCCGGGCGCCCCTCTGCCGGCGCCGCAGGACCCTGAAGCGGACGCGCGCGCCGCGTCTCCCGCCGCCTCCGAGACGCCCAGCCCCATCGCCGAAGCCGCCACGCGCGTCATCCAGCGCGTCGGCCCGGCGGGCGAGAAGCGCGGTCTGGAAACGCTGATGACCGTCAGCCTGCGCGATGCCGACATGGCGCAGTCCGTGCGGCTGCTGGCTGAAGAGGCCGGCGTCAATGTGGTGCTGGGACAGGACGTCCGCGGCCGCGTCACCTGCAACCTGGCCAACGTCACCGCGCGCACGGCCATGGAAGTGATCCTGCGCGCCAACGGCTATGACTTCATCGGCTCCGGCGGCGTGCTGGTCGTCGTCCGCCAGGGCCAGCAGGCGGCCTTCTCCGCCCGACCCCAGGAGACGGCCCTGAAGATCCGCCGGCAGATCTTCTACGTTCCCTACACAGGCAATGAGATGGAATTCACCGTGTCCACCGGAACCATCTCCGGTTCCGGAACGGGCAGCTCCGGATCGGGCGCGGGGGGCGGCTCCTCCGGCTCCGTCAAGACCAAGACCACCGAGGACCTCGTCCGCGGGATGCTCTCCCCCGTCGGCAAGCTGGCGGTGTACGAACGCGGCCACATGATGGTGGTCGAGGACGACGAGGCGAACCTGGGCGTCATCGCCCAGTTCATCAAGGACCTGTGGGCCACCCCGCCGCAGGTGTTCATTGACACGAAGCTGATCGAAGTCACCATGAACGAAGGGGAGGACCTGGGGCTGACGTGGAACGCCAAGACCCGGGTGTCGGACGCCGGCGCCAAGGACGCCTCCACGGGCCAGCCGGGCAGCAGCCCGCACGGCACCACGGCGAACACCTCGGGACCGTCACTCTTCCAGGGAACAACCACCTTCTTCTCCTACGGGCTGGTCAACTCGAACGTGAACATCGCCCTGCAGGCCCTGGCCACGAAGGAGAAGTTGCAGGTCCACAGCAACCCCCGCGTGCTGGTGGTGAACCACCGCACGGCGACGATCGTCGTGGGCGAGGAAATCCCGTACCTGAGCAGCACCCAGTCGCAGGCCGGCAGCGCGCCGATCAACACCTACGAATTCAAGGAAGTCGCCGTCCGCGTCGAGGTG
Organism: Planctomycetota bacterium; assembly: GCA_022705425.1. Taxonomy (GTDB): domain Bacteria; phylum Planctomycetota; class Brocadiia; order CAIUPP01; family CAIUPP01; genus JAKJEM01. The sequence goes on along the minus strand of JAKJEM010000003.1, from coordinate 138,887 downwards.
ACCCCGCACGTCGCCGACAACGGCATGATCTTCATGGACGTTCACCCGTCGGTGAAGACGGTCATCGGCTACACTGAATCGCCGAAACAGCCGATCCTGAGCATCCGCGAGGCGCTCACGAATGTCGTCATGCAGGACGGCACGACGCTCATCATCGGCGGCCTGGCGGCGGCCAACCTGTCGAACAAGCGCTATGAGACGCCCTTCCTGGCGCGCATCCCCCTCATCGGGTTCTTCTTCCGCCAGTACTCCGACAGCAAGAAGAAGTCGGACCTGCTCTTCCTGCTCAGCCCCAAGCTGCTGACGCCGGACTTGATGAAGCAGTTGATGACGGAGAACGACAAGCTCCTGGAGGCGCCGCAGATCTTCAAAGAGGCGGCGCCGAAGGCCGTTGATGCCAAGGCGACGGCCCCCGAGCCGAAGAAGCGGTAAGGCCATGCCTACCTTCACCTTCGTCGGCAAGGACCAGGAAGGACGCCCCGTCAGCGGCACGCGCTCGGCCGCCTCGCGGCAGGACCTCTCGAACCGACTCAAGGCCGAGAGCATCACCGTCGTCACCTTGAACGAGGAGACGATGGGGGCGCCGCCGCGCCCCGTGGCCGCGGCCCTGGCGGACCTGCGCGACGCCTTCCTGGTCGGCAAGGTGAAACAGGGCGACCTGATGGTCTTTGCGCGGCAGCTTTCGGCCATGCTCAAGGCCGGCGTGTCGCTGACCGACGCGCTCCAGACCATCGCCCACGGGACGAGCAACGACCGGCTCCGCAACGTGCTGCTCGGGGTGCGCACGAACGTGCAGCGCGGCTCCACGCTCACCGACTCGCTGCGGAAGCATCCCTCGATCTTCGATCCGCTCTTCATCAGTATCGTGCACGCCGGCGAAAGCAGCGGAAGCCTGGCGCAGAACGTGGCGCGCCTGGCCGAGTACCTGGCCCGCAAGGAGGCCTTCCGCCGCAAGGTGAAGTCGGCTACCGCCTACCCCAAGTTCGTCATCGGCTTCTTCGCCATCATGGCCGCGGGCATCTTTCTCTTCCTCATTCCCCGCTTCAAGGCCATCTTCGAGGGCTTCGGCGCCAAGCTGCCCTTCCTGACGCGGATACTGATGGACACCAGCATGGCGATCAAGGCGAACATCATCCCGATCATCATCGGTCTGGTGCTTCTGGTGATCGGCATGAGCATCCTGCGGCGAACGCACCGCGGGCGGGCCTTCCTCGACCGCATGGTGCTGCGCATTCCCTTTTTCGGCCTCCTGCTTCTGCAAGCCGCCGTGGCCCGCATGGCCATGACGTTGAGCACGCTGCTCTCGAACGGCATTCCGCTGACCGATTCGCTGCAGATCAGCACCGCCACGCTGGACAACTCGCTGCTGGAGAAGGCGATCGTGACCGTGCGCCAGGACGTGGTCAAGGGACGCAGCCTGGCCGAAAGCCTCAGCCGGCAGCCGGACTTCCCTCGCCTGCTGGCGCGCATGGTGCATGTGGGCGAGGAATCTGGTACACTGGCCGGTATGTTGCAGGACGTGGCCAACTACTATGATCAGGAGGTGGACTCCGCCCTCAGCCGCATCACGGCGGTGATCGAGCCGATCCTGATCATCGGGATGGGCGTCATGGTGCTGGTCACCGTCTTGGCCATCTACCTGCCGATCTTCTCGCTCAGCCAGGCGATTCGCGGCGGGATCTGAGCGACAGCGCCGCAGGGAGGACGAACGTGCCGAACGCGGAGAAGCCCCAAGCGCCGACACCCACCGGTCAGGTACGCATCCAGCCTCGCATCGGCGAGATTCTCCTCGAACTCGGCTACGTCACGCAGCAGCAGATTGACGAAGCGATGCACAGCGCCGAGGACGCCGGCCTGCAACTCGGCGCGCGCCTCGTGCGACGCAATGTCATCAGCGAAGGGCAGCTCGCCGAGGCGCTGGCCAAGCGCCTCCACGTGGAATTCACGGAGTTGACTCACTCCAACGACGTGGACCCCGCCGCCGTTTCCGTCCTTCCCGAGCGCATTGCCCGCCGCTTCATCCTCGTCCCCATGTCCCTCGCCAACGGCGTCCTCAAGGTCGCCATGGCCAGTCCGGGGAACATCTTCGCCATTGACGCCGTCCGGGCAGCCACCGGCTTCGAGGTGCAGCCCGTTGCCGCGCCCGAGCGCGCCATCAAGCAGGCCATTGACCGCTGTTATGGTTTCGGCGCCGACCTGGAAAGCATGGCCTCCGAACTCGCCTCCGTCGAGGTCGGCGTCCAGGAGGAGCAGGAGAACTTCGACATCGGTCAGGTCCGCAACGAGGCCGAGGACGCGCCCGTGGTCAAGTACGTGGACTCGCTGATCTCGCACGCCATCCGCGACCGCGCCAGCGATATTCACATCGAGCCGGGGCGCGAGACCGTGTCCGTGCGCGTCCGAGTGGATGGACGTCTGCGCCACACCGTCGCCCCCCCCAAGCCCCTGCAGAATGCCGTCATCTCGCGCATCAAGATTCTCTCGAACCTCGACATCGCCGAGAAGCGTCTGCCCCTCGACGGCCGCCTGCGTGTCAAGATGCAGGGGCGCGACGTGGACCTGCGCGTCTCCACCCTGCCGACCATCCACGGCGAGAAGATTGTGCTGCGCGTGCTCGACCGCACGGCCGTCCGCGTTGAGTTGACGAAGCTCGGCGCCGAGGAGGCCTTCCTGGAGCACTTGACCGTCATTCTCAAGCGCAGCAACGGCATCATTCTCGTTACCGGCCCCACCGGCAGCGGCAAGACGACGACCCTCTACGCCAGCCTGAACTACGTCCGCGACGTCGCCAAGAACGTCATCTCCGTCGAGGACCCGGTCGAGTACGAAATGGAGGGCGTCACCCAGGTTCACGCCCGCGCGGAGATTGGCATGACCTTCGCCCGCGCCCTGCGCTCGATCCTGCGCCAGGACCCCGACGTCATCATGGTCGGCGAAATCCGCGACCTCGAAACGCTCGAGATCGGCATCCGGGCCTCCTTGACGGGGCACCTGGTGCTCAGCACGCTGCACACAAACGACGCGGTGTCGAGCATCACCCGCATGATCAACATGGGCACCGAGCCCTATCTGATCGCGGCCACTCTCATCACGGCCATCGCCCAGCGTCTGGTGCGCACGATCTGCCCGGAGTGCAAGGAGGAGTGCGACGTGCCCGACGCCGTGCGCAAGCGCGTCGAGGGTATCCTCGGCGAGCCCGTCCCGGCCCGCCTCTTCCGGGGCAAGGGGTGCGCCATGTGCGGTTCGACGGGCTATTTCGGTCGCCAGGCCGTCTTCGAGTACTTCTCCCTGGACGACGAGACGCGCGAGATGATCGTCCGCCGCGCCAGCGAGCGCGACCTGCGCCTCCGCCAGCGCGCCCAGGGTTCCGGCACCATGGTCACCAACGCCCTGCGCAAGGCCATCGCCGGCGTCACCACCATCGAGGAAGCGCTGCAACTGGAAATGTCCCTGTAATCGAGGCCCCCATGCCCGCCGAAGCCCCCTCGCCCGACGTGACCATCAACCTGCTCATCGAACGCGCCATCGCCGAGAAAGCCTCCGACATCCACCTCACCCCCGGACGCCCCCCCATCATCCGCATCCACGGCGAACTCAAACTGCTTGACGACCTGCCCATGCTGCTGCCGGAGAACACCCTGGCCCTGGCCCAGCAGATGACCGACCCGAACCAGTGGGAGCGGTTTCTTCAGACGCGCGAGCTGGACTGTTCTCTCAGCCGCCACCGCATGACCCGCTTCCGGGTCAACCTCTCCTGGCAGCGCGGTTCCGTCGCCATCGCCATGCGCTCCATCCCGCACGAAATACCCACCTTTGATCAGTTGGGCCTCCCCAAGGTGCTCAAGGACTTCGCCAAGAAGGACCGCGGGCTCTTCCTGGTGACGGGACCCACCGGCAGCGGCAAGTCCACCACCCTGGCCGCCATGATTGACTTCATCAACATGGAGCGCAGTTGCCACATCGTCACTATCGAAGACCCCATCGAGTACCTCCACCGGCACAAGAAGTCCATCGTCAATCAGCGCGAGATGCACTACGACACCCTCTCCTTCCATGAAGCCCTGCGCCACGTCCTGCGCCAGGACCCCAACGTCATCCTCATCGGCGAAATGCGCGACCTGGAGACGATCCAGATCGCCATGACGCTGGCCGAGACCGGCCACCTTGTTCTGGCCACCCTCCACACCGGCGACACTTCGCAGGCGATCACGCGCATCATAGACGTGTATCCGCCGCATCAGCAGGCGCAGGCCCGCACACAGCTATCGCTGGTCATGGTGGGCATCATGGCGCAGCAGCTCATCCGCCGGCGCGACGGCACCGGGCGCGTCATGGCCTGCGAGATCATGGGCAACACCCCCGCCATTGCTCACATGATCCGCTCCGGCGAGGTTCCGCAGCTCTACAGCGCCATCCAGACCGGCGCCGCCGACGGCATGGTCACCCTGAACACCTCGCTGCTCAACCTCTTCCGCGCCAACGTCATCTCGCGCGAGGACGCGCTGCACAAGTCCACACGGCAGAAAGAGCTTCTGGAGCAGCTCAACCCCTACGCGCGGTGAATCTCCGATGAAACTCAGCAGCGAGTTCGAGTGCGGCAACGGCGCGCACTTCGCGCAAACCGGCCCCATGTCCTGGCGCGCGCAGATCGTCGCCGACCGCCCCGGATACGACCACTACTTCCACTTCCGCCTCGAGGTCGAGACCGAGCAGGGGACAGCGGAGATCGAGGTTCTTCCCGATCCCGGCGTGCGCGCGCCCGACGGGGCCGATGCCGCCGCCTCGCGCGGGAACCTCGCCCTCCTCTGGCGGCGCAAGGGCAGCGACGGCGCCTGGGAGCGCCTCCGCCCCGGCGACTTCGAGGCCGACACCGGACGACTCCTCATCCGCCTGCCCGTCGAACCCGGCGAGATGTGGTTTCTCTCCGAACTCTGTCCCTTCCCCTGGTCCGACATCGCCCGGCACGTCGAATCCCTTCCCACGCACTGCCCCCACGTCCGGGCGGAATCGCTGGGCGAAACTCCGGAGGGGCGGCCTCTCCTGCGCGCGCGTGTGACCGACCCCAGCGTGCCCGACGCCGAGAAGGGCCGCGTCTTCATCCTGGCCGGGCAGCACGGTGTGGACTTTGCCGGCATCTTTGCCGCCAAGGGCGCGCTCGACTTCCTCGCCAGCCGCCTGCCCCAGGCCGCCGCCCTGCGACGACGCTACGTCTTCGATATCCTCCCCTGCGCCAACCCCGACGGCAACGCGCACGGACGCGCCTGCTTTAACAGCCAGGATCGCGACCAGCTTGCCGCCTTTCGCGGGGTCGCGCGGGGCGAGGCGCCCGGTTCCGCCGAAGCCCTTCTCATCTGGCGCGCACTGGCCGATAACCCGCCCGACCTGATCCTCAACTTCCACACCTACCCCCATCCCCGCCCCTTCGGCGACCCGCCTTACGAGGGCCTCTACGTCGTGGACCCCGACCGACTGAAGACCGCCGAACGCCGATACCATCAGCAGGTCCTCAACCACGCCCTCTTCTATCTCACGCCGGGCGGCTCTCAGCACCGCCGCCCCTGCCCCGCCCTCAGCGACACCCTTGAACACAATGCCGCGAGGGCATGGAATACACTCGCCGCTCTCTACAGCGTCCAAGCCGCCGAAGGCCCTCACCCCAACCTCCTCACCGGCGTGCATGTCCTGCGCACCGTCATCGAGACGCTGGAACTCGCCCAGGAGGAACGCGAGGGGGTGTGAGCGGCCCCGGAGGCTGTGACGGCCGACGCCGGAGCCGCGCCCCGTCTCGTCGTACGACATACCCGAAGGGGCGCCTCCGCTCTGCCGGCTCTTCCGTCACTTTTTCGCCGCGCTGCTTGAAATGGGACGGGCAAGTGCGTAGAGTGACGTCGGTTATTGGCGCTCGGGCGGACGTGCGCGCCGCACTCCCCGGTCTATCGGAAAGAGCCCTCCATGCCCCGCAGGTCCTTTCGTTTCCTGATTTCGGCAGGCGTTGCGGCGCTCGGACTGAGCGCGGCGCTATTGGCGCAGACGTCCGCACCCGCGCCTGCCGCACGGCCCATCCTCACCACAACCACGCGCCCGGCGGCAAGGCCCGCCGCCCCCGCCCGGACTCCGACGACGACAGCGCCCGCCCAGACGAAGACCGGCGCACCGCGCACGCCGCCCACCACGATTGCGCCCGCCGTCGGCAAGCCTCCCTCGACACCCACCACGACGGCCAGAGCCCCGGCAACGTCCGCTCCCAAAGCCCCGACCGCTCCCAAGGCGCCCGCCCAAGGCAAGGAGGCCGCCCAACCTCCGACGCCCGGCAAGGAGGCGGCCGGCGCAAGAGCCCCGGTCCCGCCCAAGGCCTCCGCTCCATCGGACAAGGCGAATAAGCCCGCGCCGCCGGCCGCCACGCCGGAGCGCATGCCCGTGGTCAAGAGCAAGACGCAGCCCTCCCTGGACGTCGTTCGTCCGGGATACAACCGCCTGATGCGCCCCGGCCAATGGGCTCCGGTGCAACTGATGCTGAGGAACCCCACCGCGCGCGACGCGACGGTGAAGGTGGTCATCTTTGCCGAGGAGTCGGACGGCGGACGCCAGCCGATGGTCACGCATTCGGAGCTGACGCTGCCGGCCCGCGCGATGCGCCGCCACATGACCTATGCGCTGGTGGACCGTTGCGACCGGATGGTCTTCGAGCTGTACGAAAAGACCGGCGACACTTGGCGCTTCACGTCGCGGCAGATTGCGGAGCCCTTCGTGGCCGGGGCGCGTGAACTCATCTCGGTGGCCTTTTCCTCGGGCACAGAGACGTACGGCTGCCGCCAGGATGAGGACGCCAAGGATCCCGTGGGGCGCATGCGCTTCTACAACCCGCCCTCGGCCGAAGACCTGCCCGAACGATGGGCGGGATATGATCCGGTGGATGTAATGATCGTGGGCGCGTTGCCGGCGGCGGGGATGACGGTGTCGCAGGAAACGGCGATCGTGGACTGGGTGCGCGCCGGGGGGCTGCTCATCCTCTCGCCGGGACTTCAGCCGGACCGCTACGCCGGCACGGTGATGGACTCGATCTCACCCGTCCAGGTCGTCGGCGTGCGAAGGATGCTCGACATCCCGACGCTGACGAAGCAGTACGGGCCCTTCGTCGAGCGCCCCGAGGGAATCGGGGTGGCAGAGTGCGTCGTGCGCGACGGCGTGGTGCAGCAACGCGAGGGACTCCTGCCGCTGGTCGTCGTCCGGCGCGAGGGCGCCGGGGCGGTGGCCTTCGTGGCCTTCGACTTGTCCTCAGAGCGCGTCACGGGCTGGTCGGGGTTGAAGCGTTTCTATCGCACGCTGGTCAACGGCACGGATCGGTTGCCGCGCACCAGCGGCGCGCAGACGCCCGTCGTCGCCACCGAAGCGCTGAATCAGGCCGTTGGCGTGCGCGTGCTGCCCCGCTGGGCCGTGGCCCTTGTCATGGGACTGTACCTGGCCGGCGTTGTCGGCGCGCTGCACTTCATGCGCGGGCGCCGCGAATGGGCCTTCGTGATCCTTCTCGCCGCCGCTCCGCTGCTGGCGGTCATCATCAACTTCGTCGGGCTCGCCGCCTCCGGCGTGACGGGCGCCGGCCTGGCGGAACTGCACGTGGTCCGATCGAAGGCGGGCCAGACCGGCGCTTTCGCCACGAGCTATTACGCGCTGCTCTCGCCGGGAGAGGCGCGCGTGGACGTGACGCTGACCGACCGCCCCTCCTCCTTCCCCAGCGCGCCCATCGCGCAGCCGGCGGAGATCTCGCGGGGATCGGCCGCCGCCGCCGAGAGCGCCCGCGCCACGGTGGACTTCCTGGATGCCGACGTCAAGTCCCTCCATCAGTTGCACGTCCGTCCGCGCGCAATCACGACCTTTGAGTCCATTCACGGAGCAACGCTGCCGGGGGCGCTGGAGGTGACGGCGGGCGTCGGGGCCGAGGGTCTCCGCGTCCAGGTCGCCAACCGTTCGAACCGAACGCTCCGGCGCGCCTTCGTGATCTGCAACCGCAGTGTGGCCGCGATGGGGGATCTCGCCGCGGGGCAGACGCAGACGGTCCTCCTGACTCCGCGCCATGCCCACGGCATGATGGCCCAGTTTGCGGGGGCCGGCGGGCTCCGCTCCAGGGAAGACATCGAAAGCGACCGCCTGCTCGCCTCGCTCTTCATGCGGCCGTCGAGCAGCAGCATCCTGAACACGGGCGTCATGGTCACCGGCTGGATGGACGTCTCTCCGGCGCCCCTTCAGGTCGCGGGGCTTTCCGACACGCCGCAGCGTTCCGCCCGCACGCTCTGGATGACCGCGGCGGACTTGCACACGCCGCCGGGCAGGCTCTTCTTCCCCAAGGGCGCCCTGACCATGACGCTGATCCAGCCGAAGGCCGGATTCGATAACGGGCGCTGGCAGCCGACGACGGTGGTGCGCACGGCGGAGGCGGAGTTCCTGCTGCCGCCGGCGGCCCGTTCGCTGAAACCCTCGCGCATCGAGTTCCACCTGGCCACATCGGGCGCGCCGGCGATCGGCAGCGTCGAGGCCTTCAACTACGAAACGGGCCAGTACGATCTGCTCCTGGGCAAGGCCGCCAAGCCGCGCCCGGACCCCGCGCCGCTGGACCGGAGCCGCTTTGTCCTCTCACCCCCCGAGAAGTATCTCCAGAGCGCCGCCGGAAGCGTCCGGCTGCGCCTGGCCGTCGGCCCCGAGAGCGCCGCCGCCGTGATGACCCCCGGCGCGCGTCAGCCCGTCACCCTTTCCGACTGTGACCTCGAGATAGAAGGAACCCTGGAATGAGCGACGCGGTAATCCAGACCGTCCACCTGACCAAGTTCTACGATCAGTTCGAGGCCGTCCACGACCTCAACATCGAAGTCGGGCAGGGCGTTCTCTTCGGCTTTATCGGCCCCAACGGCGCCGGGAAGACAACCACGATCCGCATGCTCTGCGGCCTGCTGCGGCCCACGTCCGGCTCGGCGCTGATCAACGGCGTGGACGTGGACCGCCACCCGCGCAAGGTGAAGGGGCTGGTCGGCTACATGCCGGACTCCTTCGGGGTGTACGAGCGGATGCGCGTCTGGGAGTATCTGGACTTCTTCGGCGCGGCCTATCGCATCCCTCGCAGGAAGCGCCAGGAGCAGGTCGAGCGCGTCCTGGACCTCACCGGGGCGGACTACATGCGCGACTACTTCATGGGCACCCTGTCCAAGGGCATGCGCCAGCGGGTCGGCATCGCCAAGACCCTCGTCCACGACCCGGCCGTGCTCTTCCTCGATGAACCGACCGCCGGACTCGACCCGGTGGCGCGCATCGAGATGCGCGAGTTGCTCCGCAAGCTCAAGGCCCTCGGCAAGACGGTCGTCATCTCCTCGCACATCCTTCCCGAACTGGCCTCCGTCTGCGACGAAGTGGGGATCATCGAGAAGAGCCGCCTGCTGGCCTGCGGGCCGATCAGGAAGATCTTGTCGGAGATCCGCCAGACGCGCGAGATCCAGATCGAACTCCTGGAGCGCGCGCCGGAGGCGGCGGAGCTGCTTAATCAGGTCAAGGGCGTGCAGTCGGTCAAGGTGGTGCATAACCTGGTGCGGTTCGAGTTCCAAGGCGACGACGTCCACGCCGCGCGTCTGCTGCAGGCGCTGGTCGAGCGCAAGTTCGCGGTCTGTTGGATGCGCGAGGTCGAGGTGGACCTGGAAGAGGTCTTCATCCGCGTCACCGGGCGCGCCGTGGAGCAGGAGAGCGCCCGATGATCGGCAACCCCGTGGTCGTGAAGGAACTCGTCAGCGTGCTGCGCTCGCGCGGGGCGGCGGTGCTGGCGGGGCTGTTCGTCGGCGCCCTGTCCGTGCTGGCCTTCGGCATGTGGCCCGAGGCGGGCATCAACCCCGCCGGGGCCATGTACTCGCGCCTGTTCTTCACCGTGCTGCTCGTGGCGCAGATGGTTATGCTGGCGCTCTTCAGCCCGCCCTTCTCGGCCACCTCCATCACCTACGAGCGCGAAACGAACACATGGGAGATGCTCTACTACAGCCGCCTGCGGGCCGACGAGATTCTGGTGGGCAAGCTGGCCGGCGCCGCTGCGTTCCTGCTTGTGCTCGTGGCGCTGTCGCTGCCGGTGGGCGGGGTCTGTTTCCTGCTGGGCGGCGTGTCCGTGCGCGAGATGTTTCTGGCCTATCTTGTCCTGGTCTCCGCGGGCGTGACCTTCGGGCTTCTGGGGCTGGCGTGGTCGGCGTTGATGAAGAGCTCCTTCGCGGCGTTGATCGCCACCTACATTTCGCTGCTGGCTCTGTGCGGGGCGGTGCATATGCCGATGCTCCTGCTGCCGGGGTGGAGGGGCGGCCAGGGGCTGATGCACTCCCTGCGCTGCCTGAGTCCCTTCACCGCGCTGGTGGCCATCACCAAGGATGAGTTCCGCCGCAGCCCCGGAGGGTCGGAAGGCGCCGTCGCCCGGTACTTCCTCTACACGCTGGTCCTGGTCGTCGCGCTGTCGGCGATCGTTCTCTGGCGCATCATGATGCGCCCGAAGCCGCGCGTGGCCCGCCGCGACCGCGTGATTGACGAGACGACGCCGCTGCTGGTGCGCATGGCGCGGCGCGTCTTCTTCATCATTGACCCGCGCCGGCGCCGCCGGAGCATCGGCACGTGGACCAACCCCATCTTCATCCTGGACTTGCGCACGCGCACCGCCGGAGTCGCCAACCTGATGCGCGCCGCCTTCGCCTGCCTCATCTTCGCCCTCGGCCTCGTGATCCTGGTCTCCGGCACCTTCGGGGCGACGCGTCCGGACACCATGCGCCTGCTGGCCCTCTCCTTCCAGATCGGCCTCGTGGCGCTGATCGGACCCAGCCTGACTATCGGCGCCATCGCTTCCGAGGTCGAAGGCCGCACCTTCGACCTGTTGCGCATGACGCCGCTGCGCTCGTGGGTGATCTTCAGCGGCAAGTTCGGCGCCGCCGCCCTGCTGGCCGTGCTGCTGGTGATCGCCAGCGCGCCCGTCTTCATCGCCCTCCAGTACATCCAGGCCGTCAACGAACAGAATGTGCTCAAGGCCATCTTCGCCCAGCCGGAACATCTCGTCGCCATGTTCGCCATCACCTGCGTCACAATCGTCCTGGCGCTCTCGGTGGGGCTCTTCTTCAGCAGCGTGTGCTCCACGACCGCCCGCGCCGGCGCGTGGGCCTACGGCGTCATGGCGTTCGTCACGGTGGGCACCCTGCTGGGACTGATCCTGCGCGAGCGCCTCGGCGAGAAGGCGTCGCACGTCATCGTCGCGTTCAACCCGATTGTGACGGCCGTGGCCACGGTCTCCGAGGACTTCTTCCCCACCTTCGGCCAGTGGCGCGACAACATCGCGAGCCTCGGCATTCTCTCGATCGCGTTCATCCTGGTGACGGTCCTTCGGCTGCACCACGCCGCCGGACCGGAGAAATGACGCCTGACCTGTGCATAGACCGGAAGGTGACACCATGATTTTTCGATGCGCCCTGCTCGGCTTGGCGCTCGCCGGCGGAACGGCCCTGGCCGCTGAATCCGGCCCCCCGCGGAACCCGGACACCGTCCGCGCGATCATCGCCGCGGCAAAGGAGCCGAACCGCGACACGCGCGCGCGCGTCGCCGAGGCTCTCGGCCGCATGGGCAAGCCCGACGCGCTGGAGGTACTCCAGCAACTGGCCGCGGACCCCGCGCCCGAGGTGCGCGCCCAGGCCCTGCGCGCCATGCGCGACATCCTGCCGCCGAAGACGCCCGTGCGCGTGACCCTGACCGTGCCGGGAGAGCCGGACGCGCTGCGGCTGGCGGCCCTGTCGGCGGCGGCGCGCGTCCTCTTCGCGCAGCGCGACGCCCTCCTGGATGAGGCCTTCCGCAACGGCGCGCCGGCCGAACGCGCCCTGGCGGTCGAGGCCTTGGCGCTCGATGCGCCGGCGCGTCGGCGCGCCTTGCTGCTGCCTGCCGCGCGCGAGGGGGACGCCGTCAGCCGCGCCGCCGCCCTGCGCGCCCTGGACGACCCGAAGGACGCCGAGGCCGTCGCGCTTCTGCGAACGGCTCTGGCCGAGAGGACCGCGCCGAACGCCTTCCTGGTGCGTGCGGCGTCCGCCGCCACCCTGGGCCGGCTCAAGCTCTCCGGCCCCGAGTTGCGCGCAGCCGCCGGCGACGAGCACTTCATGGTCCGGCGCGAGGCGCTGACCGCGTGCGCCGCCGCGAGCGATTCGGAGGCGCGGCCCGTCGCACAGGCGCGCGCCACCGACAGCGACTACACCGTCCGCCGGGCGGCCTGCGCCGCGATGGGCGCCCTCCCGGAGAAGTCCTCCGCCCCGATCCTGGCCCTGCGGCTGGCCGACGAGATGACCGAGGTCCGCGACGCCGCCCAGAAGGCCCTCCTGTGCCTGAACGCCGCCGAAAGCTGGAACGCCTTGATGCCGCACATCGAACACAAGGACACGAACGCCCGGCGTCGCGTCTGGAGCGTCCTCGGCGAGTATGCCCAGCCCCCCACCGCCGACGCCGCCCTAGCGCATCTCAAGGACGCCGACGGCTGGGTGGCCGGCAACGCCGTGCGCATCTTGCGCGTCCTCGGCGACCGTCGCCTCGATGAGTTCATCATCGCCACGCTCAAGTTCGAGCTCAACCGGGGCGCGCCGCCCGACCCGGTCGTGCGCGAAGCCTTCCGCGCCGCCGGAGAATGGAAGCTGATGCAGCCGATTCCGGCGGCCATCTTCGCCCTCAAGGAGTTCGCCACTCCGCCGCGCATGATCCCGCCGCCCTTTGCCTGCTCCCCGGAGTTGGCCGTGGCGAGCATCCGGTACTTGGTCGCCCTGGAGCACCGCCCGGCAATCGGCGTCATGGAGGCCGCTTTGCCGCTGCTGACCAATGACGCGGCCTACGATGAGTTGCGCGAGCGCTTGCAGAAGCTGACCGGCAGGACCTACCCCCCCGCTCCCCTTCCCCCCCCGCAGACGGGCACTTACTTCATTGAGGTGGACCCCGCCAAGTGACCGGCGGAACAGGGCCCGACAGGGTCTTGACAGCGCCCAAGGGTACGGTTTAGCATAAGTAGACAGTTGCGAGCGCGGCAGGCTGTTCGTGTTGCACATCATCAGGAGGCGGGATGCCGCAAGACGAAGTTATCTTTTCGCCGCAACCAGCCCCTGCCCCGACGACACCGCAGGGTGTCGAGGGCTGGCGACACACGTTGCACCTTATTGAGGGAACCCTGGCGCGGCTGGAGGCTGACGCGACCAACCGCGGTCTTCAGAAGGCCTTCCAGGACGCGCTGCGGTCCATTCTCTCGCGCATGCCGCGGGACGTGTACATCGGCGGGGCCGGGGCGCAGGACGACGACTTTGTCTCTACCTTCACACGCCTGCGCCGTCAGCGGATCGTGATGGAGAACGAGTCCGGCTTCGGCGACGTCTTCGTCCGCCGCGCCATCGTCGAGTGGCAGTGCAGCGGCGACGGGAAGATTCTTGACGAACTCGAGACTATCCTCTCCGAGCGCAAGGGCGCGACGCGCCAGATTGAGGCGATGGGGAACTGGCGCAAGCGCTTCGGGCAGTCCTCCCTCGTGCAGTTCAAGCCGGCGACGCACCAGCGCTTCAACTGGGCGCGCGCCCAGCAGGATATCCGCGACTGCGAGAGCGCCTTCGACGCCCGCAAACTCGAACGCGCCGAGAAGGCCTTCGAGTCCAAGGACGTAGCCGATGCGCTCGGCGCCGAATGGGCGATGCGCCTCAAGGCCCTGCGGGCGTCGCAGGTCATGGACCGCGCGTTGCGGACGGACAACCGCTCGGCTCAACGCCGGGCCTTCCGCGAGTTGACGGAGACCCTCCGTATCCTGCGCCGCAACACGCCCGAAGGTCCCGCGCGCGAGGCTCTCCGCGAGCGCATGTGCCGCGAGTTCCTCAAGTCCGCCGCCCTCAGCCACAGCCGCTCCGTGTGGATGAAGAGCGTCGAGTTCCTGCACTCCCTCAAGTACGACGTCGCCTCCGCGCTGCCGGAAGTGGCGGACATCTCGGAGCGTCTGGCCCTGATCAACCGCCTCTTCTGGTTCGACCAGGCCGCCGGGCAGGCTGCCGGGCAGTCCCCCTCCCCCACCGACCATCTGGTCAAGTACCGTCCCTTCGTGCGCCCCTACCTGCTGCGGCTTCTGTCGCCGGAGAAGGGCTTCGTGGCCGACGGAGCCGACCGCTGCCTCTTCACCCCCCAACGGCGCGCCGCCGAAGAAGGCCGCAAAGAGGAAGCGGAGAGCGAAGGTTGAGCGCCGCCCCCCGGCCTACCCCTCCCCCTCGGATGCGGTCATCCCCAGCCGCTTCTGGATGTTCTTGACGGCCTGGTAGAGCTTCGGCAACCGCCGAATCAGAATGATCTGGCGCTTCTCGTCGCCCATGCGCTGCGCGGGGAAGCCCAGCAGCACGGAGTTGGCCGGCCAGGACCGCAGAACCTTGGTCCCCGCGCCGAGGATCGAGCGGTCGCCGATCGTGATGCCGTTCGTCAATCCCACGTCCTCCGCCATGAGCACCCCCTTGCCGACGACCGTGCTGCCGCCCATGCGCGCGTAGGCGATCAGCATCGAATGCTCGCCGATGCGGCAGTTGTGCGCGATGTGGCTGTGGTTGTCAATCTTGACGCCGTTCTCGATCACCGTCTTGTCCATCGTCGCGCGGTCAATCGTGCAGTTGCAGCCGATCTCGACGTCGTCGCCGATCTCGACGATGCCCACCTGCGGCACCTTGACGTGCCGTCCCTCCACCTGCAAGTAGCCGAAGCCGTCGCCGCCGATGGTCGTGCCGCAATGGATGATCGTGCGCTTGCCGATGACGCAATGCTCGCGAACGGCGACGTTCGGATAGAGGAGCGCCCCCTCGCCGATCACACAATGCGCCCCCAGGGTGACGTTGGGGTGCAGGATCGCGCCGGCGCCGATGACGCAGTGGTCGCCGACCACCGCGTGCGGGCCCAGGGCGACCCCCTCGCCGAGGGACACGCCCTCGCCGATCACGGCGGTCGGATGGATGCCGACGGGGTGGCAGCGCTGCTCCCGTTCGGCCATCGCCAGCACCTTCAGGAAGGCGAAATAGGGATTGGGCACGACGATCTGCGCCGCGCGCGCGCCGGGCACGCGTTCGGGAACGAGCACGGCCGCCGCGCGACTGGTCGCCACCGACTTCAGGTGTTCACGCCGCGCGAAGGTTACGTCGCCCGGGCCCGCCGCGGTCAGACTGGCCACCCTTTCGATGACCGCGTCTCCCGAGCCGGCCAGTTCGCCCCCGACCTGCTTGCACAGTTCCGCCGCCGTGATACGCATGGCCTGTCTCCCTCGCCTCTCCCTTGCGCGGTGCGCCCGCGCTGTCGGGGCCCATTCAACATCATTTGGACGCTTTTTTCCAGTCCGCCCCGCCCCGCCTTCACGACACCTTCTGTAATGATCGTTGTCGTCCGTCGTCCGTCGTCCGTTGTCTGTCGTCTGTCGTCTGTCGTCCATCATCCGCCATTCCCCTTGCCGCGCTTTCGTGCTATCATCCGGCCATGTCGAATACCGGCAAGACATGGAAGCGCCTGTGGCGTCGCACCCGAGCGCTCCTGCGGTGGGCCTTCGGGCGATACGACTCCCCCGCGCGGGTGGCGCGGGGCGTGGCCGCAGGGTTCTTTGCCGCCGCCTTTCCCCTGCCCGGACTGCAAGTGCCCCTCAGCCTGCTCTTCGCGTGGATGGCGCGCGGCAACAAACTCGCGGCGATCCTGCCGCAGTTCCTGTCGAATGCGGCCACGATGCTCCCCCTGGCCTGGCTGGAGTTCCGCATCGGCGCGTGGCTGTGGCCGGCGAAGGCCTCGGACGTGGCCGGCGCGCTGGGACGGGTGAAGGAGATCCTCAACGCCTGGTCGTGGGCGGAGCCGCTGCAATCGAGCCGGGAGCTTGCGACCGGCTGCGCCCACATGGGACTCGACGTGCTCGGCCCCCTGGCGCTGGGGGTTGCCGTCCTGGGGACGCTCTCCGCCGCGGCGGCCTTTCCGGTGACGCTGATGGTCGTCTGGGCGTGGCGACGCCGCATGGCGCGGCGCTATCCCGCGCGCTACGGCGGGCGGGCGCCGCGCCCCCTGCCCGAGGGAGACACCACGCCCGCGCCGGAGTTCGCGGACGCGCTCCAACGCTACGCGCCGGCGGTGCCGGACCTCTGCTGCGTCGAGTCCGCCCGGCTGTTGATTGACGGACGCGGCGCCTACCCCCAGATGATCGAGGCCATCGCCTCGGCGCGACTCTCCGTGGATCTCGAGACGTACATTCTGCGCGACGACCCGACCGGACGCCGCTTTCGCGAGGCGCTGATCGCCGCGGCCGGACGCGGGGTGCGCGTGCGGCTGCTCTATGACTACATCGGCGCCTTCGGCCTGCCGCACGAGTACGTCCAGGGGCTGATCGAGGCCGGCGCGCGCGTGTGCGTCTATCGCCCCCCGGTCTTTTCGATCTCCGTCATGGCGTTGCAGCGGCGCGATCACCGAAAGATTCTGGTCGTGGACCGCGCGGTGTCCTTCACCGGCGGCTTGAATATCTCGCACGACCACGCCCCGCGCGAGGCCGGCGGGGCCGACTGGCGCGACACGCACGTTCGTCTCGACGGCGTCGAGACGGCCGCCCGCATGACGACGCTCTTCGACTACGCCTGGGCGAAGGCGGTGCCCTACGCGCAGACGCGCACGCGCCGGGACCGTTTCACTTCGGCGGTGCGCGGCGCCCTGGAGCAGCCGCTCCGCTTCTGGACGTCCTCACCCGTCGAAACCTTCACCTGCCCCCCCGGCGCCACGGCGGTAGCCGTCATCGGCAACCAGGAGTTCCGCTACCGCCAGCGCATCCGTCGCTCGTATCTGAATGCCATCCACAATGCGCGGCATTACATCCTGATCGAGAACGCCTACTTCATCCCGGACCGGGGGGTGCGGCGCGCCCTGGCCACCGCCGTGCGGCGCGGGGTCTGCGTCGCCGTTCTCGTCGCCGACCGCAGCGACGTCCCCCTGGCCGACTACGCCTCGCGCGGGCTCTTCTCCGAGCTTCTGCGCTCCGGCGTGCGCCTCTACCGCTGGCCCCACAGCATGCTCCACGCCAAGACGGCCGTCGTGGACGATATCTGGGCTGTCGTCGGCACCTACAACCTTGATCACCGCAGCCTGTGGCATCAACTGGAGAACGTGGCCGTCGTCATCAACCGCGACTTCGCCCGCCGCCTGCGCGACCAGACGCTGGCCGACATCGAGCGCAGCCGCGAGGTGCGCCTGGCCGAGCACGAGGCGCGCTCGCTGCGCGAGATGCTCCTCGAGTCCGCCGCCGGCCTGTTCCGTTACTGGCTGTAGATCAGTCCTCGATCCGCACCTTCGTCTCGTCCGAGTTCGCCTTGAGTTCCGGCGCGTACATGGCGCTGCCGCGGGCCGGCAGGGCGCTGAAGAGGCCGGGGATCTCGGCGCGGACGCGATAGGCGACGCTGTGCGTCCCGCGCGCCAGAGCCCGGACAAAGAAGACGACGCGCTCGTCTCGGAACTCGACGTACGCGCCCATCGCGTTCTGCGTATAGCCGCTGCGCACCTCCACCGGCTCGAAGCCTGCCGGCTTCATGTCCTCGAAAACGACGTACTCATAGTCGTTCTTGCTTTCGATCTCGAGCTCGACCTCGACGAAATCGCCGCTCTTGAGCAGGGCCGGGTCCGGCAGCGCGATGCGCTCGAACTTCTCGACGCGCTGATCGAGCGCGCGTCCGCCTGTGCCTTCGGCCTTGATCGTCTTCTCGACGCGCTGGAGTTTGTAGAACTTCCGTGTCACCTTGATCTCCAGACCGGCGCGCGTGATGGGGTCTTCCAGGGTGAAGTTGGTCAGCCAGGCGTTGAAGTACACGGGGCCGACACCCTGACGGACCAGCTCGATTCGGTGCGCGCCGGCGGCCAGGCGCTCGCCTTCGAGCAGCGCCCGGTTGTCGAAGCTGAAGAGATTCCCGGCGTTGATCGCAACGGTCTTGACCGGCGCGCCATCCACCCGCACGGTCAGGGTCATGTCGGGCCGGTCCTCGCCGCTGGCGGCCAGGTAGTCGGCGAAGGCCTCGATGCAGAAGGCCGTGTCGCGGGTGCTGTTCCAGTAGGTGGCGTGCTTGCGGTTGTTGACGAGGTACTTGACGAGGCGCGGGGCGGTGTCGCCCTTCGGTTCGACGGCGGCGAGGAGCTTCAGGTACGCGGCCATGGCCTCGATCTCGCTGCCGTGCCAGAACCACCACCGGTTGTTCTCCGGCATCCGCAGGTAGGCCGTCTGGTTCTCATCGTCCCGCGCCAGGAACTGCTCCACGTTCCGCCGGAGCATGTCGCGCTTCTCGACATCGCCGACGCGGTGGGCAGCGAGGGCGAAAAGGCACTTGGCATAGACGGGCAGTTCATTGCGGTCGCGATAGAGGAACTCGCGCATGGCGGGGTGGTCGTGCTTCTCTTCGGCGAGGACGCTGAAGACCAGCGCATCCTCGGCGTCGGCGTAGCGCTTGCGCGGTTCGAGCTCCTTCTCCCAATTCTGCAGCCGCCGCACCTGCTCGATCTGGTGGTTCTTGAGCCACTCCACGCCCCGTTCGAGCATCGCATCGGGGAGCGTAACGCCGTTGGCGCGCGCCAGGTGCAGCCCGTGGACGACGACGGAGGTCGTGTGGGGCCAGGAGCGCTCCCCCCAGCCGCTGAACCAGCCCCATCCGCCGTCGGCGCACTGCATCGAGGCGAGGCGGTTGACGCCGGCGCGGACGATGTCGCGCATGGCGTCGGGGTCGAAGACCGCCTCGGACGCGAGGCGCTTCCACTGCCGGGCGCGTTCGGCATCGTCGCCCAGCTCCTGCGCGTTGAGGTTGGCGCGCTTCTTCCGGATGTCCTGCAAGTCCAGACCCATGCGCAGCAGCGTCTGCTGCGTGACCACGGCGGGCAGGAAGCGGTTGAGCGTCTGCTCCGTGCAGCCGTAGGGGTATTCCAGCAAGTACGGCAGCGCATCCACCATGGCGCCGGCGAGGGTCGGCGAGTAGCGGATTTCCAGGCGCGTCTGCTCCGGGCGACGCTCGGCGGGCACGCGGATATCGAGGCTCGCGCGCTCGCCGTTGGGCCGGATGACACCGCTCCAGCTCTCCGTCTTCAATATGCCGTGGACGTAAACGGGGAACTTCATCTCCATCGCGTCGGATTCCTCGTCGGTGAGGGCCTTCATGCGGACGAAGGCCTCGCCCGGACTCCGGACGCGCACGCGCCAGTCCACGCGCGCCTCGCCGCCGGGGGCGATCTCGACGCTGCGCACCCCCCGGTGCATCCGCGTGTTGCTGCTGATGTCCAGTTCCGGCTGCAACAGCGTGAGCCGTTCGGAGGGAACCTGCAACTCCACGCGCACGCGCTTCTTCGTCTTGAGGTAGTTGTGAACGTTGGCGCTGAGGACGACTTCGTCCTTCTCGACGAAGAAGCGCGGCGCCTGAAGGCGGAGCACGAGGTTCTTCGTCGTCAGGACTTCGGCGGCTCCCTCGCCGACGCGCGCGCCGCCGCCCATCGCCCACACGCGCGCCTTCCACGTGGTCAAGTTCTCCGGCATCTTCACCGTCACCTCCGCCGTACCGTCGGGCTTTGTGGCCAGGGCGGCCACCCACAGCGCGGTGTCGGCAAAGCGGGTCCGGACGGTCGTCTCGGCCATCGGCGCTTCGCCGTCCTCCGCCTTTGCCTCATCGGCCATGGCGCTCTTGCGCAGCGCCATCGGCGCGCTCGCGGTCGGTACTGCGCCTTCGGCCAAGGCGTCTGCGCCGCCGAAGAAGTTCCGCGCCGATGCCTCACGGGCTCCCTTGCTCCGGGCCGCACCGCGCCCGGCGCCTTCGGGCGCCTCGCCGCCGAAGAGGCCCAGAAGACTCATGCCGATCTCCTTCGGACGCACGAGGTTCCACGAACGCCGGTCGAGGCTGCTCTCCGTCTGCGGATGGTGCTGCCGCCGCCACTTCCAGAAGAACTCGCGGATCTCGGGGACGTTGGAGCCGCCGCTGACGTACTCGACGGCCTTGTCGTACAACGCCACGACCATCGTACCGACAAAGGGCGCGCCGGCCAGGTCGGTCAGCTTCAGCCGCACGCGGGCCTCCTCGCCGGGCCGGTACTCCCGGGCTGAGGGCAGCACCTCGACGTTGACCACGCGGCTCTCCGGGGGAACGATGATTTCGCGCGTTTCGCTGTGGACTCTGCCGCCGGACACCGTCACCGCTTCGACGAAGAAGTTGGGCATGTCCTTCGCCGAGATTTCGATGGCCTGCGGCGTCGAGACACCGGTCAGGCGAAGGACCTTGGGGGCCAGATAGACGCCATTCGCCGGGCGAAGGAAGAGAAGCACCGTGGCGTTGGGGCGCGCCGTGTTCACGCGCAGGTCCACCCGCTCGCCGGGCCGGTACTCGCGCCGGTCGGGCACGAGTTCGATCTCATTGAAACGGAAGTCCTTTGCGTCGAGCCCTTCGCCGGCCACGCAGAAGACGTAGCCGCCCTCGATCGCGCGGCCTTTGGCGTCGGTGACGCGGTAGCTCAAGCGGTACTGCCCCGGCTGCGCCGCGACGATCTGCGCGCGCGCGCGGCCCTCCGCGTCGGTATCAAGCTCCCACCGGTGCGCCAGGCGTTCCTCCGGCGCGGCGTCCCCGCGCCAGACCGTCTTCAGCAACCGCAGTTCGCCGCGTCCCTGCACCGGCTTCTGGTCGAGCGTCTGCGCCGCGAAGTGGGCTTGAACGGTGTCGCCCGCCCGATAGTGACCCCGGTCCACCCAGGCATGGACCTTGAACGGCTTGCGCGCCACCAGCACCGACCCGTTGCCGACGATCGTCCGCCGCGAGCGATCGGTCACCTCGGCGGTGATCTCGTAACGGTGGTCCATGTCGCCGTAGGCCGCCTTCGCCGGCGCGGTGTCAATGTCTATTCGGAGCGTTCCATCGTGTCCGATGGTCGCCTCGCCCTCCGCCACGACCTCCGGCGGCGGCTCGCGATGCCACCCCCGCCAGCGGAAGGCCGGTCGCGGGCAGCCCCAGTGCCGCCACCCCGGATACCAGGTGTAGTCGTACGCGAACCACCAATACCCCGGCCCGTAGAACCAGTCCCAGTACATCCGGGGGTACCAGCGCGCGCTGTGCTCGTGGCGCAGCACCTTGTACTTGACCTTCGCCTCCGTTACCGGGCCGCCAAAGTAGTACGCTGCGGCAACCTTTGCGGAGAGGCGCTCGCCCAGCATCACCGGCTCGGCGGGCGCGTCCACCTTGACCTCGAACTCCGGCTTCTTGTACTCCTCCACGCGGAAGTTCCCCCCGCCGAAGTCCACCACCTGGATGCGATAGACGCCGAGCGTGGCCTCCGCGCCGGGCAGGAACTCGCCGTCAATGCCGCCCCAGGCGTCGGCGACGTAGCTCTTCTCGAGGACCTTCTCGCCGCGCGGGTTGAGGATTTCGACGCGCAGGGTTCGCCCGGCGAAGGGGGAATCGCCTTCGCGGTCGTATTGTGCGCGCGTCAGCCATGCCTTGAACTTCACCGGCTGCTGCGGGCGATAGACGGGGCGGTCGGTGATGAGGTAGAGCTTGTCCTCGTTGTACTGCGCATCGTGGTATCCGGCGCGCCAGAGGCCGGTGAACCCGTGGTACGCGAGACGGCCCTCCGGCGTGGTGGCGGTAATGAGCCACTGGTGACCCCGCTCGTCGGCGTTTCGGACGAACGCCAGGCCATCGCCATCGGCGCGCGCGCCGAACTGCTCCGTATAGACGACGAACCGCCCCCCGCGCGTCAAGAGGTTCTCCACCCACTGCTGCCGGTAGCCGAAGAAATCCAGCGCGGCGCCGGCCACCGGCGCGCCGGTGACGGCATCGGCCACGAAGACTATCGCCCCCTCCGGCATGGGCTTCTTGACGAGGGCGGTGTCGGCGACCCACAGGACCGCCTCGCTCGTGTTGCCGCCTTCCATCTTTGCCGTAATAAGATAGGCGCCGGCCCGGACCAGCGGCGTCTGCACCGTGACGCGCCGGTCGAAGTGCATCGGACGCGGATCGAGGTCGAGACGCCATTCCGCCGCCTTGCGCCCCAGGTACTGCCGCTGCTCCTTCGTCACAAGCTGATGCCCCAGGTCCCCCAGGTTCAGGCGGCTCCAGTCCACCTGGTTCGGGTTCGACTTGAGGTAGGTCTTGACGTCCTCCAGCAGGCGGGGGACAAGGACTTCGTGCGCCTCGAAGGACACGGCCTTCCCATTGCGGAAGCGGAAATCGAAGGTGGCGCCCCGTCCGTCGGCCGGCTGCGTGGAGAAGGGCTCGAACGCCCCCCAGTTTGCGACGATCTGCTCCAGCCGGCGCGTCTTGCGCTCCTCGGGGCGGAGCTGAATGCTCAGCCGCCAGTATTCGGCGGCGCGAGGGTACTGGCGACGGTCTTCGAAGATTCCCGCCAGCGCGTCGAGCGCCTGATCCTGCCAGGCGCCCGGCGTTGCGCCGAGGTCCTGGTAGAGGCGGATGAAGTTGAACTCGTCGGGCATCCGGAAGCGCCGGACGCCGCAGGCGAGACGGGCGATCGTCTCGTCCTCCGCCAGCGTGTGAAGCGCCCAGACGCCGCTTTCGTCCTTGCGCGTGTCGTCCTCGGCGTCGCGCTGCATCCATGCCTGCCCCGCCAGGGTGCGGACGCCGAACTGGTGGTCGAGGAAGGCGGCGAACTCGCGCCGGGCCTCGCGGTCAAGCCCCAGAGCCGCCATCTGCCCCAGCGCCCAGCGCCAGCGCTCGCCATCGCTCTGCGCGTCGGCCCAGGAGGGCGGCAGCCTGTGATAGACCGGCGTCCCGTCCTCATTCACCGGCGCGCCGCGCCCGGCGCCGCCGTAATGATAGTACCCCTCCTCGTAGTCGGGCAGCGCCGCCAGGTCCGTTCGGTACTGAAGCCGCCACGCCTCGTCGTAACCCCGTCCTCCGAGCAGCACACGACCCAGCCGCCGGTGGAAGTCCGCCGTGGGCCAGTTCCCGCCCGCCGGGTCCGGTCGGGTCATGGCCGCTTCCATCAGTTGCAGGGCGCGCGCGCGGTCGCGTTCGCGCGAGTTCACCCACGCCCCGCCCCCGCGCCGCCCGCCGCGTTCGAACTTCCCGGCGACGATGAATCCGTTATGCTCCGTTTCGGCGCAGAGCCGGCCCGCCTCGGCCAGCACGGGGCCGGATTGCGCGTGGACGAGGACGGCCTTCTCGATGAGATCGTCGAACTCGGCGATCCGACCCAGGCGCTGCAGGCACTGCACGGCTTGCCTCAAGTCCTCCGGGGTTCGCGCGTCGCCGCGCGGCGCGTCGAGAACGAGCCGGAGGAGGACGTCATAGGCCTCCTGCCAGTGGCCGTCCTTCTGCAACTGCGCCGCGCGCTCGCGGGTGGGAAGGGCCGCCCGCTGCGCGGTCGCGTCGAGCATCACCAGGGCCAGCACACCCGCCAACGCCGCCGTTGCCGATCGCCACGCGCCCATGGTCTTCCCTTTCACTCGTTTCTGCCGCCGCGGCCACGCCGTCTTAGACGCATGAACCGGTCGAACGGTTCGCCCCGCGACGCTGCCGGCTCTTCAACTTGTGTTTTCGGCTTCGTCCGGGTACGCTAGGAAGACTTGAGGCCATTTCCCCTCTTGAGGATGAAGACGATGATCTACAAGCGCGAGGAGTTCTTCGAAGAGAACGAACAGGACCAGAAATTCCCGGTCAAGCAGGTCGAACAGATCACGTCCCTCGACGGGAGCGTGAAGAAGTTCATCGGCCGCGTGAGCCTGGGCCTCCAGACGCCGATGGGCGTGCAGAGCATTCCCGTGACCTTCGAGATCGAAGCCACCGGCGTCCAGGAGGCCTTCGGCAAGTTCAACGCCCGCGCCGAGGCTGAAGTCGAGGCGGCCAAGCGCGAGCTTCAGAGCGAGTTGAACGAACTGCGCCGCCGATCGCAGAACCGCATCGTCACGCCGGGCGACCTGCCTCCGCCGGACCTGGGCAACCTGGGCGGCGGCATGGGCAAGCTCAAGCTGTAGCGCGGCGTTCGCCGTCTTGATTCGCGGGGCGGACCGGCATTCGAACCGGTCCGCCCCGTCCCTTTTCCGCCGCCGCGTTCAACCGTTCTCCGCCGGGTCGGCGGCGGCATTCTCGCCCTCGACCCCGAGCATCTCCAGCGTCAGTTTCGCCGCCTGCTGCTCAGCGGTCTTCTTCGTCCGGCCCTCGCCCGCGCCGTACTCGCGTCCGCGGATGACGGTGACCACGGAGAAGGACTTCACGTGATCGGGACCCTCCTCCGACACCACGCGGTATTCCGGCGTCGCCCCCATGTCCCGTTGCACTCGCTCCTGGAGCGTTGACTTGAAGTTGTGGATGCCGGCAAGCTTCCGGGCGCGCTCGATCGGCTCGCGGAGCTGCCGTAGCACGAACTCGCGCGCCGCCTCCCAGCCGCCGTCGAGATAGAGCGCCCCGATGACGGCCTCAAAGGCGTTGGAGATCAACGAGGCCGGAAGACCGTTGTGGGTCGGCTGCTCGTCCTCGCAGGGCGCGGCCACGCCCTTGGCGACGATCAGGCAGGCCCCCAGGTCCAGCTCCCTGGCCGCTCGCGCCAGGCTGGCGCGGCTGACCACGGTGGACTTGATCCGCGTCAACTCCCCCTCCGCGTAGTCCGGGAAGCGGCGGTACAGGTCCTCGGACACGGCGCAACCGAGGATGGCGTCTCCCAGGAACTCCAGCCGTTCATTGCTGTAGCTGAGTTCCGCCTTGCGGGAGGAGTGCGTCAGGGCGTGGATCAACAGTGTGCGGTCGCGGAACCGATACCCCAAGGCCGCTTCGAGAGCGTCCAGGCGTTCGTCGCTCATGCCATCCTTCGCTGCGATGCGGCGTTCGGCGGTTTGAGCCTCCGCGCGCGAGGGCTGAAATCGCGGAACGCCCGGTCTTCCGGCAACGTCGCTGTCGCGTTACGGCTAATATACGCCGCGCCGCCCAGCAGCGCAAGGCGTCGTCCGCGCGTCCGCTCACTCCGTCAGGGCGCGGGCCCGGAGTTCGCGCCGGATGCGCGCCGGGTCACCCCGGCCCGCTTTGCAGGCGTCGCTGACTTTCGAGTAGCCGTGCCGATGCATCAGGCGGGTCAGAAGCGGGATGAGCGACTCGACGTGCCGGGCGTTCGCCTCCGCCGCAACGGTGAACCCCCGGACGCAGTCGCGATCGAAGCGCGTCACCGCGACCTCCAGGATTTCCATGGCATCAAGGACGTTGCAGACGACGGCGCTCTCCCAGACGTTCAGGTCCAGTTCCCCGTGGTCCACCGCCGCCAGGCACGCGGCGTTCGCCCCGATAACCTGGAAACCCGCCTGGATGAGGAACTCCGGGATGACGGGGTTGACCTTGCCCGGCATGATGGACGACCCCGGCTGCATGGCCGGCAACCGGAGCTCGCCCAGTCCGCCCTCGGGCCCCGAACCCAGCAGACGGAAGTCCTGGGCGATCTTGATCAGGCCGCGCGCGGCCAGGTCGAGCTGCGCCGCCACGTGCGCCAGGTCGTCGAGATTCTGCGCGGCGTCGAAGAGGTCCTTGGCGCGACGCCAGCGCGGGTCGCCCGTCGCTTCGCGCAGGGCGGGGATGACGCGCGCCCGGTAGGCGGCCGGCGCATCGGAGGCGCGCCCGACGATAGTACCGCCCAGGCACAC
>JAKJEM010000003.1:112881-113140 GCA_022705425.1 Planctomycetota bacterium | reverse complement strand
GGCGGCCCGCCGCACGAAGGCCGCGTATCCGCCCAGCAGGTCGCCGTAGGTGGTGTCCACGGCGTCCTGCAGACACGTCCGCGCCAGGCGACGGCTGCGACGCAACCCGCGCGCCCGAACCTCCAAGGCCTCCACCAGCCCCGCCAGCGCCCGCCGCAGCCGGGGCCGGCGGAAGACGACGGCCATGTGAGAAGCGGTGGGATAGACGTCATTGGTGGACTGCCGCAGGTTGACATGGTCGTTGGGATGGACGAGGCGG
>JAKJEM010000003.1:87624-112821 GCA_022705425.1 Planctomycetota bacterium | reverse complement strand
ACCTCGTTGGCGTTCATGTTCGCGCTGGTGCCGCCGCCGCCGTGCAGGGCGTGAATGGGGAACTCCGCATAGAGTCCCGCGCGCGTGACGCTCCGTGCGGCGCGCCGGATGGCCGCCGCGCGGTCGGACGACAGAGCGCCCAGCCGGCCATTGACGTCCGCCGCAGCGCTCTTGATCGCCATCAGGGCGTCCACCATCTCGGGGTAGTCGCCCAGAGACTTCCAGCGCCCGCGCGGGAAGTTGCGGATGGCGCGCTGCGTCTGAGCGCCGTAGAGGGCGCCGGCGGGGACGCGTACCGCGCCGAGAAGGTCGCTCTCGCGCCGCATCGGCGCACACCGGTTCGAGGACATGGGGGCTCCTGAGGGAACTATGGACGGCGGACGACGAACGACAGACGACGAACGAAAGCCGACGGACGGCCCGAGGACAGCAACGGGCTACCGGGGAAGGGGCGCGCTGTCGCCGGTGCGCTGTTGCCAGGCGGCCAGCCGCTGACGGAGTTCGCGGATACGCGCCTGCTGCTCCGGCCGCCGGGCCAGGTTCGCGTTTTCGCACGGGTCGGCGTTCAGGTCGTAGAGCTCGTCGTCGCCTCGGGTGCTGCACGTGTACTTCCACCCCTCGGGAGTAATGATCGTCCGCACGGGATCGCACAGAGCCGAAAGGATTTCCTCGCGCGTGCCGTAGCCGTTCATCCATTCCGGCAGATTCGACGGCAACCCCGGCTTGCCGATCACGTCGCCGGCCAGTCCGCTGTTGGCGCCGTTCCATTCGATGACGACGTCATCCCCCAGCCGTCCGTCGCCGCCGGCTTCGACCAGTGCGCGTCGGCTCCGACCCTGAAGGTGCGCCGGAAGCTCCTGACCCATGAGGTCGAGCAGCGTAGGAACGACGTCAATGTGGCTGAAGGGCCCCGTGATCCGCCGCCCGCGCCGCTGTCCGGGCAAGCGGATCATCATGGGAACGCTCACCGCTTCCTCGTACTGAAGGCACTTGGCCACAATGCGGTGGCTGCCCATCATGTCGCCGTGGTCGGAGGTCCAGACGACCAGGGTGTTATCGCGCAGGCCGTTGGCGTCGAGCGCGTCGAGAATCCTCCCCGCATGCGTGTCCACCTGGCTGCACAGCCCCCAGTAGTTCGCAATGAGCCGCCGCCAGCCCGCCTCGCCGTCGAGACGATTGCCGCCGCTGCCGCGCTCGGCATAGTGGCGCTGAAAAAGCCGCGCCTTGAGGGACGCCTCGGGGCCCGGCGGGTTGTTGAAGTTCTCCGGCAGAGGGATCGCGTCGGGGTCATATTGCGAGTCGCGCGGGCCGGTGAAGGGCATGTGCGGCTCGAAGAAATTGACGAAGAGGACAAAGGGCCGCTCGCGGTTCTCGCGCAGGAACCGCTCCGCTTCCAGCGCCAGGTAGGCCGGCTTGCTGAAGGCCTCGGGCAGGCGGGCGCACTCCGCGCGCGTGAAATACTGTCCGTTGGCCGGTTTGAAGCCGTTGGCGATGAGGAAGTGGTGGTAGCCGCAACGTTCCGACCGGTCGCGCGCCGGGCTGTAGTACTTGAAGTAGTGGTCGTCTATCCCGCGCCACTCCTGGAATCCGTGCTGCGCGAAGATCTCGTCCCCCAGGTGCCACTTGCCGTGGTGGGCCGTGGCGTAGCCGGACCGGAGCATCTCCGGGAAGCAGGGCGTCTCCGGATGCAGCGCCACGTTGTTTTCCGTGCAGCCGTTGGTGTGCGGCCAGAGGCCGGTCAGCAGCGTCGAGCGCGACGGCGTGCAGACCGGCTGGCTGACGTAGGCGCGATCGAAGACCACGCTTTCCTCGGCCAGACGGTTAAGGTTCGGCATCTCGATCCGCCGGTTCCCATAGCACGCCAGCGTATCGCGGCGTTGTTCGTCGGTGTACATGAAGAGCAGGTTCGGCGGGCGGTTCATGGTGTCTCCTTGAAGAGGGCGACGATCTCCGGTTTAGTGACCTTGCCCATTGCGTTGCGGGGCAGCTCGCGCAGGAAGAGGGCGCGCGTCGGCGCTTTGTAGGCCGCCAGGCGCTCCTTGGCCCAGGCGCGAAGCGCCGCCGCATCGAGCGTCGCGCCCGGCCGCAGCACCACCGCGGCGCACACGCGCTCCCCCCATTCCGGATCGGGCAGGCCGACGACGGCGCACTCCTGGATGGCCGGGTGTTCACGCAGCGTCTCTTCAATCTCAAGCGCAGAGACCTTGTACCCCCCCGTCTTGATGATGTCCACGGAGCTGCGCCCCAGGATGCGCCAGGCCCCCTCGGAGATCACGGCTACGTCGCCCGTCCGGAACCAGCCGTCAGTAAAGCTCTTGGCCGTCGCCTCGGGCCGGTTCCAGTACTCCTGAAAGACGCTGGGGCCGCGCACCTGGATTTCGCCCGGTTGCCCTTCGGGCACGGGGCGGTTCTGCTCGTCCACCAGGCGCGCCTCGACGCCCGGCAGCGGCTGCCCCACGTGCCCCGGCAGGCGGCGTCCGTGGAGCGGATTGGAGAGCGCCATGCCGATCTCCGTCATCCCGTAGCGCTCCAGGAGGACGTGGCCGCTGATCTCGCGCCACTCCTCAAGCGTCTGCACCGGAAGGGCGGCCGAGCCGCTGACCATCAGGCGCATCCGGCGGCACCCGGCCGACCAGCGCGCGCGCGTTTCCTCGGAAGCCCCGCGCCACGCCGCCACCAGCTTCGCATAGACCGTCGGCACCGCCATGAAGAGCGTCAGGTCGCCGCGGGCGAATCGCTCCCAGACGGCGGTGGCGTCGAACTTCCGCATCGTCTCGATCTGCGCCCCCGCCCACAGTCCGCAGCAGAGGATGTTGATGATGCCGTGGATGTGATGGAGGGGCAGCACGTGCAGTGTGCGGTCCTCTGCGCGCCACTCCCAGGCATGGACAAGCGTTGTCACCTGCGCTTCGATGCAGCGATGCGTCGTGACGACCCCCTTGGGCTTGCTCGTGGTGCCGCTGGTGTAGAGGATCATGGCGCGCCGGGCGGGGTCAACGCGCGGCAACTCCCCCGCCGGGGCCGACCGAAGCTCCTCCGTCGTCAGAAAGCGCGCCCCCCGCCGCGCGGCGATCGGCTGCAGCGCGCCGGCATAGGCCGGATGGGCCACAACGATTCCCGCCTGCGCGTCCGAGACCACATACTCCAACTCCGGGGCCGGATGGAGCGTACAAAGGGGCACCGCGATTCCCCCCGCCCGCCAGACGCCCCACTGCGCCACGGCGTAGTCGAATCCCGGCGGCGTCAGGAAGGCCACGCGCGTTTCGCACAGGTCCGGCGCGCCGGCCAGCAGCGCGCGCGCCGCCGAGGCCGACGCCGCCAGGAGATCCCGGTAGCGGTACGCGCCCTCCTCAGCGACCAGGGCCGTCCGGTCCCCGTACCGCTGCGCGCGCTCCACCCATGCCACGCCGCCGTCGTCCATAGCCGCCGTCCTCCACTGCCGCCCGTCAGGAAAATACCATCTCCCTTCATCGAATGAAAGCGACCGCGCCGGTTGACAATGCGCCTTCGCCCTGTGATATACTTCCCCACGTCCGGGGTATGACCGCCTTTCGCCGACGGCCTTTGCGCAGGTTCTGAACAGGATGAAGACGGAACTGGTCGCCCTTAAGGGCAAGGTGTACACGAAGTCCTTCCAACTTGCCGAAGGCCAGAAACTCACCTTGGGACGGGGCGACGACGCCGATATCCACATACTCGATCACGGCCTCTCCCGCCAGTACTGCTACTTCGAAAAGCAAGGGGAACGGTTCTTCCTGGTAGATTTGGAGAGCCGCAACGGCACCTTCGTCAACGGCGAACGGATCACGCGCGTCGAACTGAAGGCCGGAGACATCGTGCGCATCGGTGCGGTCGAGTTCGAGTTCAAGTCCGGTCCTGACCGGCGTCGGATTGACGCGGACCTGATCGCCAGCGTGCCTGCGCCGGCGGAGGCCATTTCCGAACGCCTCGACGTGGACCACAGCGACCTGATGTCCCTTTCCCCGCGGTTTCAGAGCATGGAGAACTTCCGCCGCATCCAGCGCGACCTGGCCACGATCTACAAGATCGGGAACCTCATCAATGCCGAGCAGGATCTCTCCAGCCTGTACAACCGCGTCCTCGAAGTCATCCTCCAGGTCGTCCCGGCCGACCGGGGCTTTCTCATCATGGGCGACGAGAAGGGAAACCTCGAAACGGTCGCCCAGCGCGAGCGCCAGGCAGCCACGCGCGTCGCCCCGGCGGCCTTCAGCCGCACGATCGCGGGAGAGTGCTTTGCCAACCGCACCTGTATCCTGCGCGCTAACGCGATGGAGGACGACCGCTACAAGAACGCCGAGAGCGTCGTCGCGCAGCACATCCTCTCCGTGCTGTGCGTGCCCGTCGAGAGCCCCGACGCCGCCGTCGGCGTCATCTACGCCGACACGATCGGCGAATCGGAGGTCTTCCAGAAGCACGACCTTGAGCTCCTCAGCGCCATCGGCAAGCAGGCGGGGCTCGCCATCCAGCGCGTCAAGCTCTCCGAACAACTGCGCCGCACCCTGCGCAGCACCGTCCGCGCCCTCGCCGCCGCCATCGAGGCCAAGGACGAATACACGCGCGGCCACTCCGAGCGCGTGACGAACTACGCCCTCAAGTGCGGCGCCGCCATGCTCCTGACCGAGGCCGAGTTGCAGACCCTCGAACTGGCCGGCTACCTCCACGACGTCGGCAAGATCGGCATTCCGGAGAGCATCCTCCGCAAGGCCGGCCCACTGACGGAGGAGGAGTATGCCATCGTCAGGCAGCATTCGCGTCTCGGCGCGAACATCGTCCGGAACATCGAAGGGGGCGGGGAGATCGCCGAGATCATTCTTCACCACCACGAGCGCTGGGACGGCAAAGGCTACCCGGACGGCATCGCGCGCGACAAGTGCTCGCTGCTGGCGCGCATCCTGACCGTGGCCGACGCGTACGACGCGATGAGTTCCCAGCGCCCCTACCGCGACCGGCTGGCGGTGGAGAAGGTCTTCCGCACCCTGCGCGAGGCCTCCGGGCGGCAGTTCGATCCCGCCGTCGTCGAGGCCCTTGTCCGTTCTCTCTCCGCGCCCGCGAATCTTCCGCAGAGCGTTGCCCCCGAGGAAGCCGAGTCGCGCCGCAGCATGGGCGAAGCCCGTCCCCCGCGCCGCACCCCTCCGCCAGTCGAGGACGGGACATGAGAGCTCGTCCGCCCGCCGAGGAACACCGCCCCGCCGGGATGCGCCTGCTCGTCGGCCTCTGCGCCGCGCTGCTCCTGGGCGGCCTCCTGGGCGCTGCGCCCACGCTGCCCATCGGGCGGAGCGAAGACCCCATCCGCATCACCGCAGGCTCGATGATCCGCTGGCAGGAGAACGAGGAGACCGTACTCGACCTCCGCGGCCACGCGCGCGTCATCCAGGGCGATACGGTCCTGACCGCGCCGCGCCTGCTGGTCTGGTTCCGCGAGGAGGTCCGCGACGGACGCCGCCTGGGCGTGGCCGAGGCCTACGCCGAGCCTGGCGCAGCTCTTGTTCGGGCGGGCGGCGAACCCCACGATACCGCCAAGGCCGCCATTTTTCGGTTGACCACGCTCGACGGCCTGGTACTCGAAGCGGCCGCCGCACGAACGGGCGACGCCCCCGCCGACGACGTCTTCCGCCGGGCCGCCGCGGCCTTTCGCCTGGGGCGCGAGCCGCAGCCGCTGCCCGAGGGCATCGGCCCCCTCGGCGCGCTGCGCGTCGGCGCTGAGGTCATGTCCATCGCCGAGCAGACCGAGCGCGGCGCCGTCCTCAGTCTGCGCGGAAACGCCGAGGTCCGCGGCGAGGGCTTCGTCGTTCGCGCCGACACCATCCGCCTCCGCGTGCTCTACCGCGACGGCGACCGGCGCAGGCAGGAGCCCGAAAGCCTCTACGCCGAGGGCGCCGTGGACGTCCGCCGCGGCGCTGAACACCTGACCGCCGAGGCGCTCTACTTCGACTTGATCGCCGACACCGGGCTCGCCCGTCGCGCGCGCCTGCGCGCCGAGTTCGCCGGGGGACGCTTCCCCATCCAGATCTACGCCGAAAACGTCCGCCAATACAGCCGCGACCGCATCGGCGCCGAGCAGGGCGCCTGGTTCAGTCTCTCCCCCTTTGCCGAACCCCACTACCGCATGGAGGCGCGCTCGATTGACGCCGTCGTCGGCCCCGGAGAGCACCGGATGCGCCGCGCCCAGGCTCTCGCCCCCGAGCCGGAGACGCCCCCCGCCGATCGCGCCGCGCCCCGTCTTCCCGACAGCATCCTCGTCTCCGCCCACAGCAACACCCTCTACGCCGGCGATATCCCCCTCGGCTGGTGGCCGTACCTCGCCAAGGACATCACTTCGGGCATGTTCTTTCTGACCAAGGCCGAGATCGGCAGTTCCAGCAATCTGGGCGCCATCATGCGGACGGGCTGGGATCTGTACGACCTCGGCCTTTACGCCAACGACTGGAGCACGCTCATCCTCCTGAGCGATTGGTTCACGCGCCGCGGCTTCGGAAACGGCCTCGAGTTCGCCTACGACCTGCCCGGACGCGACGGCGCCATGCGCCTCTATCACATCCAGGACTCCGCCACCGACGACGACGGCACGCTTCCCGTGGAAAAGCGCGATCGCGGCGAGATCACCTGGCGTCACCGCGAGCAGCTCGGCGATCTCTGGCGCGCCGACCTCGAAGTCGGCTACCTCAGCGACCGACGCTTCCTCCGGACCTACTACCCCGCCGAGTACGACCGCGGAAAGGACCACGAGACCGGCCTCTTCCTGACGCGCCGCTCGGAAAACGCCCTCTTCACCGGCGTCGTTCGAGAACGGGTGAACGACTTCCAGAATACCGTGGACAAGGAAGGGATCGGCTATCATCTCGTCGGCGAGCCGCTGTGGGACACGCCCCTCGTCTGGACCACGCACTCCGAGGCCGCCCGCCTGCGCAAGCGTACCGACGACGCCCTCGGCAACCGCGACCCGAACGGCGTCGGACGCTTCGACACCGCCCACGAGGTCTCCCTGCCCTTCCTCGCCGGACCGGTCAAACTGGACCCGTACGTGTGGGGCGACCTGACGGCCTACTCGCGCCGCGCCGACGACGACGGCGCCGGGCTGCGCGCCGCCTCGGCCGTGGGGGTGCGTTCCTCCACCAACTTCTACCGCACCTACGACACCCACAGCGACCTCTTCGGCGTGGACCGCCTGCGCCACGTCGTCACCCCCACGGTCGAACTGCGCGACACCTGGGGCGTCTCGAGCGATGCCTCGCGCTTCGCGCAGAACGACGAGATTGACACCGTCGAACGCGGCGCCTACGCCGACATCGGCCTGCGCAACCGCTGGCAGACCTACCGCACCATCGCCGGCCGCCGCAGGGCCGTGGACCTCGTCACCCTCGACGTGGACTACATTCGCAACCTGCAAGGGCGCAACAGCTTCGCCCGCGCCACGCAGGACTTCGTCGAGGTCGGCGGCCGCTGGCGCGCGACGGAAGAGCTCACCCTGTCCAGCGAAGACAACCGCTACAACACCGACCTCAGCCGCATCGAGGCGGTCAACGGCGGGATCAGCCTAGACTACTGGAAACCCCTCTCCCTCAATTTCACCCAGAAGTACTACCGCGATCTCTTCAACGCCGACAACCCGACCCACAATGTCAGTATCGTCTCGGTCGTCTGGCAACCCCCGCACAGCCGCTGGAAGATCGAGGCCGGCATGTCCTACGACTTCCTCTACTCCAAACAGCCCGGCGACTCCAAGTCCAACATGCTCGGCTCGTCCGTCACCTTCACCCGCCAGCTCGAGCAATGGTCGCTCGTCCTCGGCGCGGCCTTCAACCAGGGGCTGTCGAACGAGACCTCCTTCACCGTCCTGCTGCTGCCCCCCGGGATGCGGCGTGGCGGTCGAGCCTATTCGATGATGGGATACTGAGGCATCACGCCATGACCGACGCGCCGCACGAACGCCGCCGCGCCTACCTGGCCGCCGCCGCCGACCCGTCGTTGCGGGAGCAGGCCGGATTCATCCCCCTGCTGGCGAACGGCCTCGGCGACCTGGCCCGGCCCGCCATCGAGCAGAACCTCGCCCTCAACCGCCGCCGGCAGGACTGTGTGGACTTCCGCCTCAACATGCTCCTGCGCGCCGAGT
This sequence comes from Planctomycetota bacterium, assembly GCA_022705425.1. Taxonomy (GTDB): domain Bacteria; phylum Planctomycetota; class Brocadiia; order CAIUPP01; family CAIUPP01; genus JAKJEM01. The sequence continues at coordinate 104,690 of JAKJEM010000003.1, read as the reverse complement.
TCCTCTACGGCGAAGCGATCCCCGCCGACCTGCGCGCCGGAATCCGCGAGAACCTTTCCAACGCGCTCTACTACGGCTGCTACTCCGCCACCCGCCCCCTCTTCCGCAACAGCGAGAACCACCACCTTCAGTACGCTGTCGCCGAGCACCTGGCGGCGCAACTCCTGGAGGGCCGAGTCTTCTGCGACGGCCGCACCGCCCGCGAACACCTCGACCGCTCCCGCGGCCTCATCCTCCGCTGGCTCGACCGCCGTCTGCGCTACGGCTACTGCGAGTGGAACTCCTCCGTCTATATGGCCGTCAACCTCGCCGCGCTGCTGAACCTGCTCGACTTTGCGCGCGATGCCGCCCTGCGCCGGCAGGCCGAAACGGCCGTCACCCGCCTGCTGGCCGACCTCGCCGGCGAAAGCCTCGACGGCGCCGTCTTTGCCGCCCAGGCGCGCATCTATCAGGAAGGGCTCCTCGACCCCGCCCGGCAGACCGTGCGGCCGGCCTTTGCCCTGTGGTTCGGCCTCGGCCCGCAGCCCGTACCGCGCGAGACCCATCACCTCAGCCTGGCCGACTGCGTCGCCACCAGCCGCTACGAACCGCCCGCCTGGCTCCTGCGCGCCGCCCGCCACGAGGGGGGACGCTGGATTGTGCGCGAGCGCCACCGGACCGAACTCGGCCCCCTCTACAAGAACCGCAGCCTGTTCTGGCAGCCCCCGGAGGAACTGACCGACGAAGCCGCCATGCGCCGCTTCTACCCCGAGGGTCTCGCCGAAGTCTGCGTCCGCACCGAACGACGACGCGAGTGGATCGCCTCGACGGCCTGGCTCGACTGCGTCCCCGGAACCGACGCCATCGAACCGCATCAGGCCATGGTCTGGATCGCCGCCCTCAACGGCCGCACCCCCCTCTTCACCACGCACCCCCGCGCCCCCGGCGCGCGCGACGCAGAGAAGACCTACTGGGCCGGAAGCGCCACGCCCCCGCGATGCTGGCTGCACGACGGCATCGTCGTCGTCCACTACCCGCCCGGCGGCGGCGGAGCGGCGGACTTCACCCATGCCCACTTCCCCGCCGCGGCCTTCGACGCGTGGACCCGCAAGGGCCGCTGGTGGTGCGCCGCCCAGGGCGAGGCCTACGCTGCGCTTGCGTGCAGCGGCCCGACACACATGACCGATCAGGGCTCCTGGGCCGGATGCGAATTGGTCGCCCCCGGGCGCGGCCACGCCTGGGCGGCCGTCTTCGGCTCGCGCGAGGGCGACGGCGACTTTGCCGCCTTCTGCGCGCGTTGCGCCTCCGCCGAGATGATCGGCCCCGATTCCGGCGTTGGCGTCGAGCTGCGTCTCGGCGGAACCCGTCTGCTTCTCCCCCCGTCCGGTCCGCCCGTGGTCAACGGCGCGCCGGAGGACTTCGCCGCCTGGCCGCAGATGGAAAGCCCCCTCTGGCACGCCGAGTTCGGGCAGACGGAACTGCGCCTGCGCGAGTGAGGGCGAAACGTGCTGGGCGGGCTGTCGCCGTCCGGCGCTCCTGGAGTTGCGCCATGAAGAAAGCGCTCTTTGACCTGTCCTACGCCCCCTACGGCGAACGCTCCCGCTTCGACCTCTACCTGCCCGAGGATTCCGCGCAACCAGCCCCGCTGGTGCTGGCCGTTCACGGCGGCGGATGGAGGGGCGGCTCGCGCGGTCGGTTCCGCTGGATGGCCGAAGGGCTGACGCACCTCGGCTTTGCCCTGGCGCTGCCGACCTACCGCTTCTGGCCGGAATGGCGCTGCCCCGCGCCGATGGAGGACATCCAGCGCGTGATCCGCCTCCTGCGCCGCCGCGCCCCGGAGTACGGCCTCGACCCGGATCGCTTCGCCGGCATCGGCAGCAGCGCCGGAGGTCACCTGGTCTCCTATGCCGCCCTGGCCGACGCGCACGACGACTCCGATCCCGACCTCGCGCGCTTCTCGACACGGCTCCAGTGCGTCATTGACTGCTGCGGTCCGGTGGATCTGCCCGCAATGATGGCGTCCGCATCCGCGCCCATCGTGGAAGGCTTCATGGGCCAGTCTTTCGCCGAGGCCGAGGAGGACTACCGCCACGCGTCGCCGCACCATCTCGTCGCCGCCGCCCCGCCCCCCTTCCTCATCATCCACGGCGTCCTGGACACCGGCGTTGCGTCGGGCCAGGTGCCACTGACGCAGGCCGAGCGTTTCGCTGAACGCCTGGCCGAAGCCGGCGGCGACGTCACGTTGCTGCGCCTGCCGGACGCCGGGCACGGCTTCGTTGGAAATGTGGCGCATCGCCCCGCCCTCTGGACCGCCGCCGCACGCTTCCTGCGCCAGCACCTGCGCCCCCGCCCGGCGCGCGCCTGAAGGCCCGGCGTCACCGCCGCCGCATCACGCGGCGCGGGAGGAAACCCCGCACGGTCTCACATCCCCATCGCCCGCAGCGCCTGCCCGATGATCCGCGCGACCTCGACCCAGGCGTTGTCCAGCGCCGTGCTGCGCAGGAGGACCACCGGCGCCTCGGGGTTCGGATCGCCGATGAACGGGCGCAGGGTCCAGGCCATCTGCACCGCCACGAAGATGTAAACTCCGAACCAGGCCAGCATCAGCAGGCGGTGGCGCGGCGAGCGTCGGATCAGGGGGCCGTAGTAACGGCGGGAGACGCGCAGCGACGCGCCGGCGGCCGCGGCAAAGACCGCGCCGTTGAAGAGGATCGCCGCATCGTAGTAGTCCGTCCAGAGATAGACGAAGAGCGTCACCGGGGCGAAGGCGGCCAGCACCACGGCCAGGCAGGCCAGGCTGCCGAGAACGGCGCGGAGCGCCTCCGGGAAGTCCTCGCGCAGCCCGAAGACGGCATTGAGGACGAAGAAACTGGGCAGGCAGAGGAGAAAGGTCCCCAGCAGCAGGATCGGCGTCTTGGCGGCAACGAGGGCCGGGTAGGCCGCCAGGCGCGGCGCGCCCGAGGCGCACAGGCCAAAGCTCCCCATAGCGGCCCCATACAGCGCGCTGAAGAGCAGGATGAACCCGAAGAGCCGCGCCCCCCGCCCCGTCGCCGAAACCTGCGGCGAGAAGACGCCGCGCCCCCGCAAGAACTGGTCCACCGAGGTCAGCACGTTGGACCTCAACCCTGGAAGATGCTGCCGATCGTGCGCAGGAGGTCCATGAAGACGTTCGAGTCGCGCGCGCGGAACCACTCGAAGGGCTGTCGCGGATCGCCCACGAAGGGCCGTAACACCCACCCCATCTGCGCGCCGACGAAGATGTAGAGCAGCACCCACACGCGGAAGACGGCGCGCCCATGCCCTTCCGCCGGTTCGGCCACCGGCAGCGGCACGGCGGCGGCCGGATCGAAACCGGACGGCGACGGCGGCGCCGCCGGGGCAGGCGCGCCCCCCTCGATCCGGCTGAGCATCGTCACCAGGAAGGTCAGGCCGATGATCCCGGACACGCCGAAGACGGCGTAGTTCAGCAGCTTCATGAAGGCGTAACTGCTCGTCGTCAGCGAGAAGAAGCCCGTGATCGGCCCCAGCGAGGCCAGCACGGCCAGATTCACCGCCAGCGCGGCGCTGATCGTCCGCAGCGTGCCCATCAGCGTCAGGCGCGTGTCCAGCAGCGCGTTGAAGACGTACAACGAGGGGAAGGTGACGATCAGCGTCAGCAGGAAGACGGCCGGCGTCTTGACGGTCGAGGCCAGCCACTGCTCATAGCACGGCGGCGTCCGGTTGAGGAGGGCATAGAGCCCCATGAACGCGCCGTAAACCATCCCGAGCCCGACCACCACCAGCAGGAAGCGCCCGGCAGGCAGGTGCTCGGTGCCGCGCGCCAGCGCCCCGGGCTGGGTCTTGCGCCCGCGAAGGAGTTCGTCCAGGTCGCGCACCCATCCGCTCATGCCATCGCCCCTTTCATGTTGCCGTCAACCGCGCAGGGCGGCCTCCACGCTGTCGTACAGCCCGAAGAGCCGCGTCAGCTTGGTGATCTCGAGGATCTGCCGCACGAGCGGCTGGGCGGCGGCGATCCGGATGAAGCCCCCCTCGTCACGCACGCGCTTGTGCGCCAGCATCAGCACGCCCAGGCAGGTGCTGGTGATGAAGGGCACGTCGGCAAAGTTGACGACCATCTTGCGCGCCCCCTGCTCGACAAGGCCGACGAGTTCGCGCTCGAGTTGCTGGCTTTCCACCTCCCCCAACCGCCCGCGGAGCGCGATGACGAGCAGGTCGCCCTTCCGTTCCACTTCCAGCGTCATGGCCGCCCTTTCCCGCGCAATCCTCTTACGCATTTCCGGTCTCTACTCCGCCCACGGCGCCTTCTTCCGCATGGTAATCCGGCGGCCGCGCTTGTCATGCGCGACCTCGTCCATGTAGGCGCGGATCAGCATCAGCCCGCGCCCGCTCGGGCGTTCGATGTTTTCCTCGGCGGTCGGGTCGGGCACGGCGGCCGGATCGAAGCCGGGGCCCTCGTCCTCGACGCTGATGACGCACTCGCGCGCGTCCACGGAGTACTGGATCGTCACGCGCTTGGCCTTGTCCATGCGGTTGCCGTGCTTGATGGCGTTGACGACGGCCTCTTCGAGGGCGAGCCGGACGGCGAAGGTGGTGCGCTCGCCGTAGTTAAGGGCTTCCAACCGCCCCAGGATGACCGATTCGACACGGCTGAGCTGCATCGGCTCGCTGGGGATGACGATGCGCTCCTGGGCCGACTCGCGCGGCAACGCCTCCAGCCCCACCAGGGTCAGGTCCTCGATCGGCTCGTTGCCGCTCATGTGCGCGGTGAAGTCCTCCGCCACGCGGTCAATCATGGCCCCGATCTCGAGGTCCGGGTTCTCCCGCAGCAGGTTCTGGAGGCGGCGGCAGTCATACGGCGCGCCGGCCGCGTTGCACATCTCGATCAGCCCGCGCGTGTAGAAGAGCACGCGGTCCCCCGGACGCAATTGCACCTCGCGCTCCTCGTACTTCGGCTCCTCGAACATCCCGCAGCACAGCCCTTCGGTGTCGAGAGGCTCGAAGCGGTCTTTGGCGTAGACGATCGGCGTGGGGTGCGCGGCGTTGACGAACTTCATCCGCATCGTCTCAAGGTCTATCACGCCCAGGAATGCCGTCAGGAACTGGTTCTCGAGGGTGTTGCGGAGGACCTGCTCGTTGACCTTTTCGAGGATGACGCGGGGCGAGTACTCGTTCTGGCGGTAGGTGTCGAGGGCCATCTTGGCGACGGCGGTGATGAGCGTGGCCGTCAGGCCGTAGCCGGAGGCGTCGGCCACCAGGACGCCGACGCAGCTGTTGCCCATGTTGAACACGTCATAGAGGTCGCCGCCGACGCGGGGAGAGGCCTGGTACTTCACGGCGAAGCGGATTCCGTCGAACTGGGGCAGGGCGGGGGGAACGAAGAGCCGCTGGAACTGACGGGCCACGGCCAGCTGCTGTTCCATGCGCAACGTGCGGTTATGCAGCTCGCGGCTCAGCTCGGCCACGGTGCTCTGCGCCGTGTCGGCTTCCTGCGCGCGGCGGCGGAGTTCCTGATTCTCGGCGCGCAGTTGCGCCGTCAGGGCACGGGCCTGCGCCAGTTCCACCTGCAACGCTCTCAGCTCGCCGCTGCTGGCGCCCGAAGACGCGGACGCGGCTCCGCGATCGGCTGTGCGGTGCTTCTCGGACATGCGCGACGATCCTCCGTGTCGGCCGACGCGCCGACGGCTCTTACAGGACGACCGATCGCGCCTCGCGCCGCGCCCCTCCGGCGGCGAAGGCCGTCGGTTGCACGACACCTGTGCAGAGTATAGTCCCCCCTCGCGCGGCAAGTCAATTGCATTTCGGCCTGGGCCGGTTTACGATAAGTCGGCGCGCCGGGCGGCGTCGCCCGCGGCGTCCCCTGACCGGACCGGAGGCTCGCGGCCTCGAGATGAACCCTTTCCGATCGCGCCTGGCTCCGGCTCTGACGGCGCTGGCCTCCGCGGCCTTGTGCCTCTGGATCGCCTCCAGTTTCCTGCTCCAGGAACGGTTCGGGCCCGTTCTAGCCGCTGCAACGGACCGCCTCGGCATTGCCGCGTGGAGCGCGTTGATTCTGCTGGCGGCCCTCAGTTCCGGCACGCGCCTGCTGCGCGCCCTCGGCCTCAAGCCCGCTCCACACGCCGCCGCCGCCCTCTTCGGACTGGGAACCGGCCTGATCCTGGTCTCCACCCTCCTGCTCCTGCTCGGGGCCGCGGGCTTCCTCGGGAAGGTTCGTGTGGTCATCGTCCTTATGGCCCTGCTGGCCGCGGGGTTGTGGGACCTGGGCATCTTCCTGCGCGCGCTGCCTCCGGCCATGCCGGGGCTGAGGCGGATGTCGTGGTTCCGCGCCGCCCTGTGGGCGGGGGTCGCCCTTTTCTTTGCGATGAACCTGACACGGAGTTTCGCCCCGCCGACCGCCTACGGTACGCACGACTACGACGACCTCGAATACCACCTGGCGGCGCCGGCCCAGTACCGCGCGGCGGAGAAGGTCTTCTTCATTCGCGACAACGTCTATGCCAACTTCCCCCAGGCCGCCGAGATGCTCTACCTGGCCGGAATGGAAACGGCGGACTCCACATGGCGCGGCGCGGCCGTGGGGAAGATGCTCAACGCCCTCTTCGGCCTGCTGACCGCCCTGGCGCTGGCGGCCATGCTGCGCGGCGTGACGGGCAAGGAGGCCTCCGACGCCGCAGCCGCCCTGTTCTACACCTGGCCCGGCGTCACGCTCTACTCCGGACTGGCGCACGTCGAACCGCTCTTGATCTTCTTTGCCACGCTGGCGCTCTGGGGCGTCCTGTGGAGTTGGCGGCGCAAGTTGACGCGCCCCGGCCCGCGCGGGTGGGTGCTGCTGGCCGCCATTGCCGCCGGCGGGGCCATGAGCGTCAAGTACACCGCCGTGCTGCTCCTCTTCGCCCCGATGCTGGCCTGGGTGGTCGTTCTGGGCCTGTGGACGCGCCGCCCGACGGCGGAGGTCGCCCGCCGTGCGGCGCTCTTTGTCGCCGTGGCCCTGCTTGTCATGGCGCCGTGGCTCCTGCGCAACGCGCTGAACACCCGCAACCCCGTCTATCCCCTGATGGGGTCGCTCTTCGCCTCGCCGAACTGGGACACGGTCAAGGATGTCCGCTGGATGCGCGCGCATTCGCCCGGCGACACGAGCCCCGCCCTGATCCCCGCCAAGGCGATCGAGGTGCTGACCTTCGACCAGGGTAATGCTTCGCTGGCGCTGATCCTTTTCGTGCCGCTGGGCCTGCTGGCGAGGCGTCGGACGCGATGCGTGGCGCTCCTGCTGGCCGTTCACGCCGCCGCGCTCTTCCTGCTCTACTTCTACTTCACCCAGCACAATGAACGATTCATCGAGGTCGGCGTGACGGCACTGGCGGCACTCTCGGCCCTGGGGCTGGCGGCCGGACTCGCCTGGCCCGAGGGGCGTCTGCTGCGGTGGGTGGTCCTGGCGCTGTTGCTGCTGTGTCCTTCGCGCTGGATGAACTACCAGTACGTCCAGTCCTCCCTCGAAGCCGCCGTCCTCCCCGCCGCCGTCGAATCGGTTTATGCGGCCTCCGCCCCGCCGGGAATGCGCTTCATCAACGACCCGGAGAACCTCTCCTCCTCCGCCCGGGTCCTCTTCCTTGGCGAAGCGCGCACCTTCTACTGCCGTCGCGACGTCGTCGCCGCCACGGTCTTCGACACGCAGCCGATCGAGCGCCTGACGCGAGGCGTCCACACCCCCGACGGCTTCCGCGAAGCTCTCACCCGCGCGGGGATCACGCACCTGTATGTGGATACCTTCGAGCTGGCGCGCTTGCAGCGCTCCTATCGCTTCTCCCTCGGCAAGAGGGAACCCTGGGGAATGCTCGACGGCTTCGATTGGGCGCTCTTTGGGGAGTTCGCGCGGCAGCACCTCAAACCCGTCTGGTCGCAGCCGGCATCGGGGGTCGAGACCTTTCCCTGGGAGCGGTGGGAGGAGTTCCTGCGCCTGCCCGACCGCGAGCGCCCCGGTTTCCGTGCGCTGTACGAGTTGAAGTAGGGCCGGCGGCCCCTACGCGCGCGGCGCGCCGGGATCTTTGCGCGTCAGCGGAAAGACGAGCGCCAGCCACCCCGCCAGCGCCGCGATGATGACCGCCGGGAAGACCGCCAGCGGCAGAGCCACGAAACGCCCGACCCCCGCCAGCAGTCCCGAGGTCACCCCCTTTGCCGCGCGGTAGGTGAAGGCGTCAATGATCTCCTTGGCCCGGTAGCGCGCGTCGAAGGACAGGGGGATGTACAGCAGTTCCTTCACCGCGCGGAAGACGGAGTAGTCCATCACCTTGAAGACCAGGTAGCACGCCGCCGCCGTCGGCAGGCCGGGACTGACCAGCACCGCCGCCGCCAGCGCCAGATGGATCAGCGGGATCGCCGCATGGATCACGCGGTGCGACACCCAGGCCAGCAGCAGCGGCGCCACGATGAACTGCCCCGCCGCCGAGCCGACGTTCAACCAGGCATAGAAGCCGCCGAACCACTGCGTCCGCAGATCCTTCTGGGGGATGGCCTGCTCGACGTATCGGCTGAACTGCAAGTCCGCCACCGTCGAGACGACCTGCGTCAACGCAATCAGCAGGGCCAGACGCCAGAGGACCGGATGTCGCGTCAGCGTCTGAAAGCCAAGGTGCCCGTGCCGTCCGTGCTCTTCGTCGGGCGTCGGCTTCGGTTCGCCGCCGATGCGGTAGGCCAGCAGGGCGCAGAGCGCCGTCGGCAGCAGCGTGGCGGCCGCCATCACCAGCAACGGGGCGCTGCCGAACTGCACCGCGTACCGCTGCACCAGCAACCCGCCGGCAATGGCCCCCAGCGACGCGACGCCGCAGACCGGGCCGTTCAGGCGGCTCCCCTCTTTGGCGCGCACCGTGCTGTTGATGAAGGCCCAGACCTGCTCCACCAGGATGACGATGTACGCTTCGCGGAAGACATAGAGGACCGCCGTCGCCGCGCGCGAGCCGCTCCGGATTCCGACAAAACACCCCAGGATGACCCCCGCCGACAGGAGCGAGGTGACCAGGATCGCCGTGCGCGGCCCCGTCGCCGAAAGCAGGCGCCCGTAACCGTAGATCAGCGCCAGCGTCAGCACCGGCCCCAACGCCATGACCACCGGAAGGCTCCTGGCCCCGTAAGCCTCGATAAAGAGCGAGGACGAGACACTCCGGACGAACTCATAGCCGCACAGCAGAAAGGCCGCCGAAAACGCGATGGCTGCAGCGGCGGCAATCCGGTCGGCGCGGACGCCCCACAGGCTCCGCGGGTCGGACAACGGATGTGCCATCAGAGCGCTCTCACCGGGTCGCCCGCCGGGTCATCCTCGCGCAGGGTCACCAGCACCAGCCGCACCTGCTCTTCGGCGTCTTCGATCGGGTGCGCGACGGCGACCACCGGAACGCCGGGCTGCGCGGGGGAAACGGTCAGCGTCGCGCGCCCCTCCTGCGGCACCTTCTTCTCCGCCGCCCGCTGCAGCAGGGCGAGAAAGTCCGCATTGCCCTTCAGCCGCGACAACCCCTCCAGTTCGCACTTCGAATCACCCGCGCCCAACCGCCTTATCAGCGCAGGGTTCAGCTCCGCAACGCCCCGCCCCAGGTTCGCCAGGAGGACCGGATCGCGCGTGGCGCGCAGGACAAGTTCGAGCGCCTGTCGGTTGAAGGCCACCTCGCGCGCCCGGAGGCGGTCGTACTCGCGCAACTGCGCCCCGAGACGGTTGAGCATCTTCTCCGTCTGCGCCAGTTCATCGTGCAGGCGCGGATGGACCTCGATCCCCGTTTCGTAATGGCCGTCGAGCAGCCGCTGGGCGAAGCGGCGGAGGTTGCGGTGGAAAAGCGCCGCGCGGACGGTGACGTACCCCAGCGCGCCGATGCCGACGAGGAAGAGCGCCACGACCAGCGCGAAGCGCGCATCGAGCGGCGGCCGCCCCAGCAGGAAGAGGGCAAAGCGCACCAGCAGCGCCGCCAGCATTGCGCCCCACACGATCTTGATCAGGTGTCGGTCCATGGTCTATCTCGCCTGGCTGAACCGCTCGATGTCCTCGTCGCGCCCGATCACCACCAGCACGTCCCCCTCGTTGAGTTCGGCATCCGGCGACGGCACGCTCTCCGTCTCCTCGTCAAAGGTCCGCTCGCCGTATTCCGTCACCTTCGGCACGCGGCGCTTGACGGCCACGATGTTCACGCGATAGCCGCTGCGCGCGTCTATCTTCCGCAACGTGCGCCCGACGAAGGCCCCCGGCACGCGGATTTCCGCCAGGCTGTGGCCGGGACTCAGCGGAATGTGCTTGGTCACGTTGCGGCTGACCAGGCTGCGCGCCACGATCTTGCCGATCTCCTCCTCGATGCTGATGATGTTGTCAATGGCGAGGGCCTTCAGGATTTCCTGCTGCAAGGGGCTGATCGCGCGCGCCCAGATGCAGCGCGTGCCCAGGCGCTTGAGCAGGATCGTCGTCAGCAGATTCGCCTCGACGTCCTCGCCGATGCAGACCACGGCCACGTCCACGCCCTGGATGCCGACGGCCTTCAGCGCCTCCTCGTCCGTCGCGTTGAGGGTGGCGGCGTAGCTGACGTCGTCCTTGATCTCGTCCACCAGCTCCTTGCGCTCGTCAATCGCCAGCACCTGCACCCCCAGACGGCTGAGGTGGCGCGCGACGGTGCTGCCGAACTTGCCGAGGCCGATGACGGCGATCTGACGCATGGGAACACCTCCCGTTCATTCAACCGATCATGATCCGTTCTTCCGCGTACGCGTAACGCGCCGGCCGCCCGTGCCGCACAAAGGCGTAGGCCAGCGTCAACGTGCCCAACCGCCCGATGAACATCAGCGCCGTCAAGAGCGCCTTTCCCGCCGGGGTCTGCTCGGGCGTGATGCCGAGCGAAAGGCCCGTGGTGCCGAAGGCGCTGACGCACTCAAACAGGACGTCGAGGAAGCGGGCCGGTTGCGTGCAGAGCAGCAGCGACGTGAAAAGACCCACCACCAACAGCGACAGGACGAGCAGCGACACCGCCTTGCGGATGACCTCGACGGGGATCGTCCGCCGGTAGATTTCCGGGCGATCGCGCCGGCGCAGTTCGCTCAGCACCGTCCCCCAGAGAATCGCCGCCGTCGTCGTCTTGATGCCGCCGGCCGTCGAACCGGGGGAGCCGCCGATGAACATCAGGACCATGACGACCAGCAGCGCCCCCCCCGACCATTGCGCCAAGTCCACCGTGTTGAACCCCGCCGTCCGACCCGAAACGGCGTGGAAGAGCGCCGCGAGAATCCGCTCTTTCAACGGAAGCCCGGCCAGACTCCGCCCCGACTCGATGGCGTAGAGGGCCGCCGCCCCGGCGACGATCAGGAAGAAGGTGACGACCAGCACCAGGCGGCTCTGCACCCGCAACGGCAGGGTGCGCCGCTCAGGTCGAAAGAGCCGATTGACCGCCAAGTCGCGCAGGTCCTTGACCACCACGAAGCCCAGCCCGCCGAGGACGATGAGGGCCATGAGGATCGCCTGCGTGGACACGTCGCCCCGGAAGCGGCACAGGCTGTCGCTGAAGGTGGAAAAGCCGGCGTTGCAGAAGGCCGACACGGCATGGAACAGCGCGTGCCACAGCGTCGCCGGGAGGCTGTCGAAGCGAGCGCGCCAGACGACGGCGAGCAGCCCGGCCCCCACCAGTTCCGCGCTGAAGGTCATCAGAACGATGAACCACACCATCCGGCGGATGCCCGAGAGGGTGTCATGATCGAGCACCTCCTGAAGGGCCGCCTGCTGAAGGATGTTCACCGGACGGCGCAGGAGGATCAGCAGCGTGGCCGAAAAGGTCATGATACCCAGCCCGCCCAACTGCACAAGGATCAGGATGACCGCCTGCCCCAGCCCGCCGAAATGAAGGGCGGTGTCCTTGACCGTGAGGCCGGTGACACACACGGCGGAGGTTGCCGTGAAAAGCGCATCGAGCAGGCCGGTCGGACGCCCGTCGGCTGCCGCCTGGGGCAGCATCAGCCAGGGCGCGCCGAAACCGATCAGCAGCAGGAAGGCCGGCAACATGATGAAGGCGGGCTTCAGGCGCAACTGCGCCAGGAGTTCCTGCGACCGGCGCGCGCGTCCGATCAGCACCACGGCGATCGCCGCCTCTCGGAAGAGAACGTCGAGCAGCGGGAAGTGAAAGGGCAGCAGCAGCAGCGTCAGCGCCGGCAGGGCGGCCAGTTCCACCCAGTTCCCGCGCAGGTCGCCCAGGCGCCCCGGCTCCGCGCGCCAGCGCAGGAGCGCGTCAACGCCCAACGCCAGGAAGAGGACGATGTCCAGACTGCGCAACGCCCACGCCCACCGCGCCTCCACCCCCGAGCGCTCGATGAGCAGCAACGCCAGCGCCCCGAGCGCCAGAAGCACCGCGAAGCCGTGACTGATAAGCCCGCGCGCCTTCATCGCAGGATTCCGTCCTTCGCCAGACTTGTGCGCTGATGCCGCCCGGCCCGGCGTCAGGACTTGCGCGCCGGGTCGCCACCCGCTTCGGGCGCGGCGTGATACCGGATGTGCACGTCGCGCTGCGGGAAGGGAATCGAGACGCCTTCCGCTTCGAACCGGTCCTTGATCGCCATGTTCAGTTCGTCCTGAATCCGGAAGCGCTCCCGGTAGTCCGCCACCCAGCAGACGTACAGCACGTTCAGGGAGGACTCCGCGAACTCGGTGAAGAAGACCACCGGCGCCGGGTCCTTCATCACGTCCGGATGGGCCTGCATGATCTCCAGAAGGATGGCCTTCACCCGCCGCATGTCGCTACCGTACGCCACGCCGAGGGTCGTTCGGATCTTCACCCGCGGATCGGGCGCGCTGAAGTTCACGATCTGGCTCTTGGCGATATCGGAGTTCGGCACGGTGATGATCGTGTTGTCAAAGGCCAGGATCTTCGTGCTGCGCAGGCCGATCTCGATGACGTCCCCCATCTGGCCGTTCGGCATCTGAATGCGGTCGCCCGCCACGAAGGGCCGGTCCACCATCAACACCAGCCCGGCGATCATGTTCGCCAGCGTCTCCTGCGCGGCGAAGGCCACCGCCAGCGAGGCCACGCCCGCCGTGGCCAGCAACCCCGCCACCTGGATGTTGAAGTGGCTGAAGATGATGGTGAGGGCGATGAAGAAGAAGATGAACTTCGCCACCTTGTTGAAGAGGACGACGAACTGGTCGTCCAGGCGGCTGGCCGTCTTGGCGGCGAACTCCTCGGCGTACCAGTCGGCCACGCCCCGCGCCACGGCATACGCCACCGAGGTGAGGACCAGCACCTGGAGGACGTAGAGAACGCCGGTGTAGATGGGCCAGGCCGGGTGCCCCGTCACGACCGGAAGACCTTCGGCGGTCAGGCGCGTGCCGATGTGGACGGCGATGACCTGGACGGCGAACTGCGCGGGACGCAGGCTGCGGTCGAGAATGCGCTTGTCGAGCGTGGTCGGGGTGTGCGCCGCCAGAGGCAGGAAGACGAAGCGCCAAAGGAAGGGCAGCAGTCTTGCCAGCACCCAGCCGATGAGCAGGCTGACCCCGAAGGCCACCAGCGCGTGTTTCCATTGCTCCGCAGGCGTCGGCAGTGACGCCCCTTCGGCGGCGTAGCCGGTGGAAGCCGCCGCAAGCAGAAGCCAAGCCGCCCCGCGCCGCACGCCGGGCGGGCCGGAAACGATGCCGGGTCTCTTGCGCATGTCCGCGTCCTCAGGAACCCCGGGCGCCCAGCGCCCGGCCAAAAAACCGAACCGGGCGTCCGCCCGCGCCGAAACGCGGCGGCCCGCCCGGTCCGGAACGTCACCGATACGTTACTTCATCCCTTCCAGCAGCCGCGCGCCGCGCTCGGCGTGGTTGCCGCACGGGAAGCGCGCCACCAACTTCTCGAGCAGCGCCTTCTTGACAGCCGGATCGGCCGCCTGTGGCGAGTTCTCCGCCAGCCACAGCAGCGCCTGCTCCGCCTGCGGCGTGTTCGGGAACTCCTCCACAAGACGGCTGGCCGCCTTGACGCCTTCGTCCAGAACCGCCTTGTCCCGCGTCGCCAGGTTGACGATGCCGCTGAGGATGTCCGGACCCAGCGTCGTCTTGCCGTACAGGCCGTCGCACTCGCGCCGCGCGCGGAGTTCGTTCTGCGTGTCCTTCAGCGCCGCATAGGCCCCCGCCAGGGCGATGCGCATTTCAGCGTCGAAGGCGCTGTCCGGGAAGCTCTTGAGGAACCCTTCGCACGCCTGGGCCACGCGCGCCTGGTCCACCGGCTGCACCTGCCGCAGGACGTAGCAGCCGTTCCGCAGGATCGCATCGGCGTTGAGATACCCCGGAACCTGCGAGGCGCGAAGGAACGCCTCGTACGCATTCGCCGGGCGCTTGAGCTTCTGCTGTTCCACGTAGCCCACCTTCTCCCACGCCTGGCCCACCATGACGTTGTTGGGAACGACCTTCTCGACCTCTTTCGCCACGGCTTCCATCTCGGCGGCGCGGTCCATCACGTTCAGGATGTCCATCTTGCGCAGGAGGATTTCCGCCTTGCGCCCGGCCGGGCCGGTGTAGTCGGCCATGAAGCGGTCGCACAGGGCGAGGGCCTTGTCGTACTCCTTTTCATTCATGTAGCAGGTGTGAAGAGATGAGTAGAGGGAGTACCGGTCGGCGTAGGCGGGATCGCCCACAAGCTTCGTCAGGATCTCCGCCGCGCGTTTGAACTGCTTGGCCGCGATACAGGCCTCCGCCGCCTGGCGCGTGATCGAAGGCCAGTAGGAGGACTTGCCGATGACCTTCTCATGCTCCTGGGCGACGCGCACGGCGTCGTCAGGCTGGTTGGCGTAGCGGTAGCAGAGGACGGCCATGTAGTAGGCCACGTCGCGCGACGCATGGCCCGGGTAGTCGCGGGTGAACCCCTCGTAGGCCTTGGCGGCGTCGGGGAACTTCTTCTCGTTGTACAGCTTCTGCGCTTCACCATAGGCCGCCGATCCCGCCCGGAAGTTCTTCTCCTGAGCCGGGGCGTTTGCGGCGAATGCGCCGACCACGATGGCGGCAATCAGCGCCGCTCCCAGTCCGTGAACCGTCCTCATGGCACTCTCCTTCCTGAGCCCTTTCGAACGCCCGCGCGCCGACGCCGACGCGCGCCGGCAGGCCGTGTACGCAACCCGACCCGCCGTTCCTTCCGCCCCCTTGGGAGCGGACCTGTCTGCTATCGCTTTCGTTCCGGCGCCGACGCCGGGCCGCGGATGCGCTCGACCCGCCGGCGAAGGGTCAAGGGCGTCCCCGCCGCGTCCACCAGGCGCACGCCGCCGCGAACGAGCCGGCTCTGCCAGGCAACGGCCGGGGCCAGTTCTTCCCGACACTCCCAGAGGTACGGCACGGGCAGATAGCCGCCCTGAAAGATATCGTAGAAACCCTGCGGCGTCAATGGGTTTTCGATGTCCGATTCCACGGCGTCCAGCAGGGCGCGCGCCTCGGCCAGAAGTTCCCGGGTGCGAAGAAGGACCTCCGGGTGGGCCGCCATGTCGGGCGTTGTGCCGCGCGCGCGCAGACGACGGTACTCCGCCAGCGCGTGGAGGGTGATTCGAACGCTTTCGGCGATGACGTCCGGATCGGCCAGCCGTGTGCCTTCGGAGTAGCTGACAACGTGGATCACCTCCGGACTGTCGGCCCGACCGGGCTCCACGTCGTCCATCAGGGCCGTCACAGCCGCCAGTTGCGCCCGGGCCTTGTCGAGGTCGGGGGAGAAGTAGTCCAGCCCCCCGCGCGGCTGATAGACCACACGGAAGTCCGGCCCTTCAAGCTCCCTCGCCAGAGTCAGCAGCGCCCGCGCTTTGGCCAGATCCTGGATGCCCCAGGTGGCCTTGGGCGTGTTGAGCATGTTCTGCAGGACGAAGACGCGCACGCCGGCCTGGCGCGCCGCCCGCGCCGCCAGAATGGCGGACGCGACATAGGTGACGTCGTCCGCTCCGCGAAAGGCGAAGTGGTGCGGCACATTCGCCTCGTACGCCGCGCCGGCGGCGGCGATGAAGCGCAGCGTCTCGAACTGCTCCTCCAGGTTCTCGCGCAACCCGTGCGGACCCCGCCCGTCAATCCGGCAGAACCACCACAACGACAGCGCGTGCCAGGCGTTGTGGACCGTCTCTTCGAGCATCCGCGCCATCGCGGGCACACGGTCCGTGCCCGCGTAGCTCCGCACCAGCATGGGCCGGGCCGCCTGCCAGGCCGCCGCGAACTCCTCGGGCGCGTTCAGCGGCACGCCGCCGCCGTTGGGCAGGTCGCCCCAGTCGCGCCCGAAGTGCGACTGCGTCAACTGCGACGTCCCGATCGAGAGCACGTCCAGGCCGCCGCCGGCCGCCAGTCGGCGCGTCCAGTCCAGGAAGAGCTTCACCGCCTCGGCCCGGTCGGGCAGATAGGGACCCATGTGCGCGCGCGTCAACGGCAGCTGACGGCGACGCCGGGCATGCTCCAGCCGCAACGTCAGGCGATCCCGCGTCGTGCCGAATTCCGGATAGCCGCTCCGGTCGGGAAGAACGATCCCCCGGTAGTCTCCCTTACGGATCAACTCCCGTCCGAAGGCCAGGCGGTCTTCGTCATAGACCAGGCTTTCCGTGAGCGCGGCCGGCAGGCGGCGGGGGCTGATCCCCAGGATTCGCAGTGTTTCGGAGGGGGTCTCGTCGCCGCAGAAGACGCCGGCCACGTCGGGGAACTCGCGACGCACCGCCGCGCACGCGGCGGGTAATCCGGCAAAATACAGGGCCTTGATCGGCCCACCGCGTTCCTGGAGCAGGTTCGCCGCGCGCAAGAGCCGTACCACGCCGGCCAGAAGCCGGACGCCCTCGCCGGGATCGAGGCGATAGCTGAACCCGAGCACGGACACGCGCTGGTTCCGCGCCCAGCCTTCGATGACGCTCCGGGACTCCGGCGCTTCGGGCCGTCCGAAGGCCCGGCAGACGGTCGCGTCGGCGCTGGCGCACGCCACGCCGCACTCGCGCAGCAACTCCATCACGGACTGGATTCCCAGCACGTGGGCGTCCACGTCCGGGCGCACCAGGCCGATGACGTCCGATGCGGTGATTCTCTCTGGCATGATCCTTCTCCCTGCGCCGAAGGGCGCGTGCGGACTCGGAGGGGACGGCGGGGCCGGTCCTTGCGGCGG
>JAKJEM010000003.1:34560-87594 GCA_022705425.1 Planctomycetota bacterium | reverse complement strand
CGAACGAAAGCGGCCGACCCCGCCGGGAAGCAACCCTTACACGCTGCGACTGCGCCCCACCAGCGGCAGCAGGTCTTTGCGCGGAAAGATGTCGCGGAAGATGCGGTAGTAGAAGAGCTCCTCTTTCGATCTCAGTTGCGCTTCGGGCTCCGTGCGCCGGAAGCGCTCGAACTCCGCGTCGCTGATGCGCTCCTCGGCGTGGCGCGCCAGGCTCGCGCCCAGGCCGGAACCGGCGGCGAACTTGATCTTCGGCCGCCAGGCGATATCCGCCGGAAGCAGCAGACTCGCCACCTTCCTCAGAATCCACTTGTCCGTCCGGTCCGGACCGTGCTGCTTGAACTCGACCGGCAGGCTGAAGGCGAGCTCGACCACGGCGACATCCATGAAGGGCACCCGCACCTCCAGCCCGTGCGCCATGCTCATCCGGTCGCAACGCTGGAGGTTCGTGTTGTGCAGGGCGCTGGTGATCCGGTGCAGTTCATCGGGCAGGCCGTCCATCGCAAGGCCCTTCAGGTAGTCGTAGCCGGCGAACAGCTCGTCGGCGCCCTCGCCGGAGAGGGCCACCTTGACGTGATCGGCGGCCAGGCGGGCCAGGAAGAAGTTCGGCATCGCGCTGCGCACCAGCGCGCAGTCGAAGGA
Source organism: Planctomycetota bacterium (assembly GCA_022705425.1). Classification (GTDB taxonomy): domain Bacteria; phylum Planctomycetota; class Brocadiia; order CAIUPP01; family CAIUPP01; genus JAKJEM01. The sequence continues at coordinate 86,955 of JAKJEM010000003.1, read as the reverse complement.
TTCGAGGTAGTAGATGACCTCCGGCAGCGCCTTGAGCGCCTCCGCGGCGGTGAAGACCCGCTCGTGGTGCAGGGTGCCCAGGAACTCGGCCACCTGGCGCGCGCGGGAACGGTCCGGCGAATCCTCCGTGCAGACGGAGAAGGAGTGGAGCACGTCCTGATGCCGGCGCGCCAGGAAGGAGATCAGGCTGCTGTCCAGCCCGCCGCTGAGAAACACGCCCACCGGAACGTCGGCGATGAGGCGCTTCTCGACGGCGGCATCGAGCCGCGCCAGGAGGCGCGCTTCGGCCTCGGCCAGGTCCTCCTCGCCGGCGCGCGGCGTCGGGACGCTGTAGTAGCGCTTCATTCCCGCCGACGAACTGAAGACGTGCCCCGGCGGGAACTCAACGATCACGTCGGAGCTGCCCGCAAGGGCCTTGATCTCCGAGGCCACCAGGACCGCGTCCTTCCGGTGTCCGAGATAGAGCGGCTTGATGCCCAGCGGGTCGCGGGCCAGGATCACGTCGTTGCCGCGCACCAGCGCAAAGGCGAACATGCCGTCGAGGTTTCGGACCCACTGCTCGGGCGCCTCGCCCCGCGCCGACAGGGCCAGGATCGCCTCCGTGTCGCTGCAGGTGCGGAAGCGCTCCTCGCCCATGGCGCGGCGCAGGGCGCGGTAGTTATAGATCTCGCCGTTGAAGACGATCCGGGCCTGATCCTCCCGGTCGGCCATCGGCTGCGCGCCGCCCTCGATGTCAATGATGCTCAGCCGGGCGTGGCCGAGGGCATAGTCCTTCCCTTCGCAGTATCCCGTGCCGTCCGGCCCGCGGTGCTGCAAAGAGCGGATCATGCGGCGCACCTGCTCCGTGTCGGCCGCGCCAAGCATTCCGGCGATTCCACACATTGTCCCGCTCCTTTCCCGGCGCAACGGCGCGCCGCACGAACGATCGAACCTCTCCGAAGACCGCCGGCGGCGGCGCTACGCCTTGGCCGCCGGTTTCTGCGTGTCGGCCACGCCCGGGTCCGCGCCGACCACCATGAACCGCAACTCCCGCAGGGACATGCCCTTGATGCCCAGCTTTTCCACCGTGCGCCCCTCGGCCCAGTAGTCCACGCCGTGCATGGCCGAGGCCAGGTCAATCATCGCCCGGATGGTCGGCGTGGGCACGCGGAACATCTCGCCGATCGAGGCGAGGGGCACGAGGCTGGCCGGCACGTCCTCCGTGATGTACTGCTGAAGGACGGTGCCCGGCGCCTTGATCCCGGAGTAGCCGGCATTGGCGCGCATGGCGTCGTAGAGCGTCTTGCCCGCCGCGTCGTAGGCCAGGTAGAGCCACTCGCGCGCGGTGTGCGCGCGTATGCCCAGCGCGCTCGCCACGTTCACCCGTTCGCGGTCAATCGCCTCCAGCACGCGCGCTACCGCCGGCGTGACGCCCTGCACATAGAACTCGAAGTCGCCGTGGGTGTCCTCGATGCGGCCGGCGTTGAGCAGGGTGATGGCGGGATGGAAGACCGCGCCGATGTTGTCGAGACTCGTCTTGAGGATATTGTCGCCAGGCACGAACTGGGGGAGCGCGCGCCGCAGGATCGCCAGGACGTCGGTGGTGGCATAGGCCGGCAGCGCGGCGACGGGCACGGAGTTCTTGATGCCGAAGACGTGGACCTGGCCGGGGTTCGTCGTCCGGGCGGCATAGAGCAGCGTCTGCGCCTCCGCCACAAAGGCGCGAACTCCGGGGTTGACCTGCCGGATGACACGGGTGACTTCCAGCGCCCCGCCGGTGCGGCCGGGGTTCAGGATGAGAATCTGGCCGTCCTTCAGGTGCGGCGCGACGATGCGCGCGATGTCGCGGTGGGCGCTGGCCGGCAGAACGGCCATCAGGATGTCCACGTTGTCCACGGCCTGGGCCGGATCGGCGGTCGCCAGGTTGAGCGCCGCGAAGCCCTCCACTTCGCCGGTGACCTCGATGCCGCCGCGGGCATGGATCGGCTCGATGCGCTCCCAGGTGCGGTTGAAGAGGTTGACGCGACATCCGAGCAACGCGAGGTGGCCCGCCATGGCCAGGCCGCCGTGCCCCGCGCCCAGGACGCAGAAGGAGGGCATCTCCGCGCCGGGCGGCAGGTCCTCGAGTGTCGTCTCGCCCGCCGCCATGAGGTCAATCACCTGCTGGGGCGTCTCCGCCTTCAACAGCGACTGCACCAGCGTTTCGTCCTGACACAGCCGGGCGATGCGCGTCAGCAGCCGCAGGTACAGCGCGTGCGCCTCCGCAGGGCCGATCAGCAGGAAGAACAATCGCGCCGACCGCCCGTCTTCGTCCCAGGGCACGCCGGACGCCGATGTCGCCACGGCCAGCAGCATCTGCTTGCAGGCGCGCGTCGAGGCATGAGGCACGGCGATACGCACGTCGCCCTGCAACAGCACCGTGCCGCCGGCGCGCTCGCGGGCGAGGATGTCGCCGAGCGCCTCGGATGACGTCAGCGGACGCGTCTGCGCAACCGCATCGAGCATTGCGCGGAGAGTCTCTTCCTTCGTCCGCGTCTCCAGTCCGATCTGAACCGACGAGGCGCCGAGCATGGCAGCGAGTTTCATGTCTGTCCCTCCGCCGGGCGCAAGTCCTCCTCCTCCTCCGGCGTCCGGAGAGGGGTTGCGTGTCAGCTGATCGGGAAGAACCATCAGGCTCCACTCGACACCGACAACCGGCGGAAAGGGGCAGGTCAGAAAGCCGTCCGCAAACCAGCGCGCGACGGCGGACCATCCCCGCGACCCGGCGCGGGTCTCGACATTCCCATTTTCACGCGCGATGCGAGTCTTCATGATGCGCCTCCTTCCCTGCCTTGGGATCGCGGCGCGGGCAATGAAGCCTGACCCGGCGGGGCGCCTCACCCTCTGCCGGCTCAAACAACATCGGCCTGCTCCCACGTCATCTGCGCACTGGCCGATCGTCTTCCGTCCCCTCTGCGTCTCAGCGGCTCCCCTCTCTGATTCCGGCCCCCTCACGGCCGGCCCGGAGACGCCTACAGCCCCAATCATATGCACAACGACCTTTGCTTTTGCATCCATGTGTAGTATAATGGTTTCAGATGAATGTGTCAAGATGCCTGACGTTTTTTATTTCTGCCTCGTCCTCGGGTCGCGGACGCTTGCTGCGTGGGCCGATGGGTTGCGTTCTTGCGCCAGGGGAATGCCGGAGTATAATGCGTGCCAGAGTCCGCCCGACAGGGGTGTTTCGGCAGATTGGAGAGAGGAGCTGGATGAATACGAGCGAGGGCGTACGCCCGATACCCGAGACCCCGGGAGAGCCGCCACGTTCCGAAGAGCGCATCCTGAACGCCCTTCGCCGCCTCATTCGCGCGGCGGACATGGACTCGCGCCGGCTGGCGGAGGAATCGGACGTGACCGGGCCCCAGCTTCTGTGCCTGATGGCGATTGTGGACCACGGCCCCATTACGGCCACGGAGATCGCCCGCCACGTCCACGTCAGCGCCAGTACCGTCATCGGCATTCTGGACCGGCTGGAACAGAAGGGGTTGGCCCAGCGCGAGCGGGACGACGAGGACCGGCGGCTGGTGCATGTGGAAGCCACCCCCGACGGGCGCGCCCTGGTCGCCCGCACTCCCTATCCCCTTCAGAGCGCTCTGTCCGAAGCCTTCCGGAACCTCTCCGCCGAGGAGCAGGAGTCCATGGCGGCCACGATGGAGCGACTGGTGTCGTTGGTGGGGGCGGACGCGCTGGATGACGAACCGCCCCTCGAGGTCGAGGCCTCGGCGCGACGCCTGCGCCGGTGAAGGGACGGCCTACCGGCCCCAGCGCAGGCGCGTGTAGTCGCGCGCGACCCGGAGGTCTTCGAGCGCCTCGCCGGCGGTAGTGAGGGGCGGCATCTCGCCGCGCACGGCGCGCAGGAAGTTCGCCGCCTGGCGGCGCATGGCGTGCTCCCAGGGGAACTGGGGAATGACCGTCTGCGGCGCAACACCCTTGCCCGGGTCGGCGAAGACCGTCAGCGCTCCGGGGCGGTTGAGTGCCAGCGGCGCGGGCAGGTCCAGGCGCAGCCAGCCTCGCTCGAAGGCCACCAAGGCCGACTCCTGCCAGTCCACGGTTGTCTGGTAGGCCCCCATCTCGATGGCACAGGCGACTCCGCCGGCGCTTTCCCCCGCCAGGAGCACCCCCGTCGGGTCGGCGTAGCGCACCGTATAGGACTCGCCGAGGAGATGCCGCATCAGGTTCACCTGGTGGATGTAGTAGTTCACGAAGGCGAGGTATTTCTTGTAAAGATCGGCATCCATGTCCTGCGGGACGGGGTCCTCCCCGCCGGCGCTGCGCGGGAGGTCGCTCCGGATGAGTTCGTTGAAGCCGCCGGCGATCCAGTCCCCGGGCGGCATGGCGATGCGCACATACCGCATCCGGCCCAGTGCGGAGGAGGCTCGGAGCGCGGCGATCTCCTGCACGGCGCGCGCCGTGGCCGCGTCGCTGCGCTTGTGGTAGCCCACCATGAGGAAGGTCCCGCTCTGCCGCTCGGCATCGAGCACACGCTCCCCCATCGCCACGCTGCCGGCCAGGGGCTTCTCGATGAAGATCGGCTTGCCGGCCTTGAGCAGTTCGGGCAGAAGCGTGCCGTGGCGGGTGAAGGGCTGCGAGGCAACGAGGGCGTCCGGCGTCTCGCGGGCGAGCATCTCCTCGTGCGTGCGATAGACGCGCGGCACGCCGTAGCGCGCGGCCACCTTCGCCCCCAGGTCCTCGCGGACTTCGGCCAGGGCGATGATCTCGCAGTCCGGCAACGCCGCGTAGTTCCGCAGGTGCGCGCACTGGCCCATGTTGCCCACGCCTACGAAGGCCACGCGCGTCTTCTTCGGGTCCGCCATGATCGCTCCTCGCCGCGCCGGACGCGCTAGTGCTTCGCCGGCGACCGGTCTATCTCCGTCACATTCCACAGAATCGCCAACCCGTCCTTGCCCGGCGCCAGGATGTCCGGGCGGCCGTCGCCGTTCAGGTCCACAACCTGCGAGAAGATGCCCAGCCCCTTCGTCTCGCGTACGCGCCCGTGGATCAGGGGGATTCGGGCGAAGGACTCCCCTGTCCACTTGAAGCAGGAGATGCCATAGTCGTCGAAGCTGCCGGGGTCGTTGTCGTTGTGCGCGCGGTAGCGCTTGCCGGTCACGAGTTCCGGCGCCCCGTCGCCGTCCAGGTCCACCCAGTGCATGTCGTGATACTGAGAGTTGAAGGGGTCAATCGGATGGGGCGTCCACACGCGCGTGCCGTTCGCCGCCGGGCGCTGCTGCCACCAGGAAAGGCCGTAGCCGTGTGCCGCGCCCACGATCAGTTCGTTCAGCCCGTCGCCGTTGACGTCGGCCACCAGGATCGGCACGCTCGCCGAACCGAGGTCGAACTCGGGGTGCCAGGTCCACCTGCCGTTGTACCGGTCCTCCGGCGCTTCCAGCCAGCCGTGCCGCAGAACGAAGTCGCCGCGCCCCGATCCGGAGATGTCGCCGAAGCCCAGCCCGTGCCCCTGCTTGCCGTCGAAGACGCGGTGCGCCGTAAAACCGCCCGCGCCGCGCCCGGCAGCGTCGCAGTTGAGCTTGAAGAGGAGCAGCGGGCCGTTGGGGCAGTTGGGGACGACCTCCGGCACGCCGTCGCCGTCCACGTCCCAGGCGCGCGTGGTCTCGATATTCCCGACTTCGGCGATGACGTGTTCCGGCCAGGGCTTCGCCGGGTCGCCGGGATTCTCTCGCCAGCGCAGGGTGTTCCCCCACCACCCGCCGGTGATGAAGTCCATGCGCCCGTCGCCGTTGACGTCGAGCGGCAGGGTCGAGAAATCGTCGTAGTACTCCCCGAAGGCCTTGACCTCGCCCACCGGGTGCTTCTTCACGAAGTCCGGCCCCTCGTACCACCAGGCCCCCGAGACGATGTCCGGCATGCCGTCGTTGTTGACGTCGAAGGCGTATGCCGATTCGTAGCGCTCGTCGGCGATCCATTGCAGACGGAACTTGAGCGACATGACACACCCTTTCCAGAAGCGGATTCCGACGCCCTGCGGGAAGCGCATGACATGATATCAGCGACGCCGGAAAAGGGGAAACGAGTGAAACGACGCGCCGACGCATTCCGGCGAGCCTTGCCCGGCGGTCCGGAAGAGGGCACAATGCGTCCGTGGCCGCGCCGATACTCGTGAACCTGCAAGGAGATGACCATGCCCCGCGCCGCCCGCCCCTTTGCGATCCGGATGCTGTACGCCCCGTCGCTGGAGTTGATGGACTACGCGCGAAGACTGGACTTCAACTGGGCGGTCGTCCACTCCGACGGCCACACCGGGAAGCATCCCAACGAGGACGCGCCCGTCTATCTGCCCGGCTGGCCGCGCCAGGCCGCCGCGCGCGAGGCGGCCCGCCCGCAGATCGAGGCCCGCCGCGAGGCGATTCGCCGGCGCATCGCCGCTGCCCGCCGCGCCGGGCTCAAGGTCGTCTATCACGCCTACGAACCCTCGCTGCCGCCCGTCTTCCGAACGGCGTATCCGGAACTCTGGTCCCCCGAGATCCGCGAGTACCGCCGCGCCTGCCCCGAGGTCCGCCACAACCGTAACCTCTGCGTCGCCCGCCCCCAGGTGCGAGAACTCCTGGCCGACAAGGTGGCTGAGATTTGCGCCACCTTCCCCGGCCTTGATGCCTTCATGTACACAAACAACGAAACGAACAGCGCCACCAAGGTCTGGCACCGCTGCGACCACTGCCGCGACATTCCCTTCAGCGTCATGATGAAACATCTGCACGACGCGCTGAAGGAGGGCCTGCGCCGCGCCGGGGGCGGCGTGCGGCTGATCAACCGCGCCTGGGGCACACACGATCACGACTACCACTACTCCGAAAGTTACGCGGAGCGTCTGCGTTTCGGCGCCGCCGGGGAGGCCGAGCGCTGGCTGCGCCCCTATGTGCGGTGCTTCGCCGACCCGGCCCTTCAGTTCCGCCCTTCGCGCGACATCCCCGCCTGGCTGCGCCTCGTGCGCGGCGAGGACACGATGATGATCTGCAAGGCCAGTTGGGCCGATACCAACCTGCACCACCCCCTGAACCCGTGGATCGGGCGCTATCGCGGCCACACGCAGATCTGCGAGTTGAGCTTCGAGTACTGCCGCGATGCCCCGCGCGTCTTCTACGTCATGGGGCGCGAGATGCAGCGCCGCGCACGCTTGTGCGCCGCGCGCGGGCTCGACGGTCTCTGCGCTGTCCCGGTCTGCTGGGGCATGCATGACAACCCCGGCTCGAACGCCGCGCACCCGAGCCGCTGGTCCCTGGCCGAACTCAACATGCGCCTCTTCGCCGCGCTGGCGCAGAACCCCGAGGCCGACATCGAGGCGGAGACCGCCGACGCCCTGGCGGAGCGCTACGGACGCCCCCTGCCGCGCGAACTGGCCGCCATGATCCTCGACAGCGAGGACGTCGCCGCCGAGGCGCAGAATATCCGCGGCGTCCGCTGCACGGGCCAGGACTTCTATCAGCTCTATTACTCGCTGCTGCGCTACGGCCCGATGCGCCGGGACTGGCAGAGGCGGCTGGCGGCCACGCCGGAGAATATCGCCCGCGTTTCGCGCGACAAGGCCGCCGCCGTCGCCCGGGCGGACGCCATGCTCGGGCGGATCGAGGCCCTGGCGCCCCGCCTGCCGGCGCGCGCGGCGGAGGAGTTCCGGCTGTGCTTCGGGAACCTGCGCCGCATGGCGCGCGAGTCCGCCGCCATGCACAACAGCTTCATGACGCTGCGCGGGCTCAAGGACGGGCATCTCGCCCCCACCGCCGCCGCGCTGGCGCCTCTGCTCCACCGGGCGCATGCGGGCGACTGATCGCGGGAAGCAGAGAACGCCGGTCGGCAACGGAGCCGGCGCCCTCTGCAAAGCGCCTTGGCCCGGCTCATCCACGAACCGACGCGGTTCGCGAACGGGACGGGTCAGTCTCCGGACTTGAGGAGAGTGACGGCCTCGCCGCCGGGAGTCTCCCGCCAGACCCGGAAACTCCCGAACCCTTCGCCGGGGAAGGAGATGCGGTCGGTCGCGGTTCCGCACGTGACGCTGACCGTCAGCGGACGATCGGAGACCGCGCGGATGTCCGGCGCGACGGCGTTGCCGCTCTGCGGCGCGGGCGCGATAACCGCCAGAAAGCGGACCGCCTCACCCTGGCGTCGCACGACTGCCATCGGCACGCGGTCATCAACACTTTGCAGCGGTCCCGTGGCCGTGAAGACCTTGTCGCCGGGCCGGCCCGCCAGGACCAGCCGGGTGGCGACCTTTTCACCGACGAAGTCCACGCGGATCGCTCCTTCGCCGTCCAGGCTGCAGGCCGCAACATCCCTGAGATAGGCATAGCCCGGCGTATCCCCCAACCTGGCCTCGCCGGCCGGCAGATTGCAGAGGACCTTGAGCCCCCTGTTGTGATAGAGCCAATCGAAAGCATGTTCACGCCCGTCGGCGGCCTGCAACTCATCCGCCACCAGCAGATAGGTCGGCGTCAGGAGCAGGAACCGCCGGTGCGCCACGTTGGGAAAGGCCGGTCCCGCGTCGGCGGAAGCAGCGGCATAGGCGCCGTTGGCGGCGAAGGACAGGAGCTTTCCGCCGGCCTCCTTCTGGCCCTGGCCGTCCACCAGTACCACGTTATGGCCGACGCTGGCCTTGTACCAGTGCCGATGGATCGGCAGACGGTAGGCCTGGCTGGCGGCGCGGCCGGGGTCCACCCCCAATTCCTGACCGTAGCCGAAGAAGACGAAGGAGAGCTTGTCGAAGTGCCCGTGGAATCCGCCGTAGGGGCCGAAGGTCATGGCGGCGGAAAGCGCTCCGGGGCCGTCGGTGCGAAGGAGCGCGTGACCGGCGTCGGGCATCAGCCGACTCGGAACGGGCGGGAGCGGCAGCCTCTTCTTCGCGGGGTCGCGCCCGAGGAGCACGCTGTTCCACGATGGGGGCTCAGGCAGCGTGGCCAAGAGCCGCTCATCCCCATAGGCCGCATAGGCGAACTCGTTGACGCCCGGACGCGCAAGGGAGTCCTGAACGGCGTCGCCGAAGCGCGGCAGGCTGCCGTCGCTCATGCGATAATCGAAAGCCACCAGGCACATCTTCCGCAACTGCGGATGGCCGTAGAGGTCCAGTCCCAGCCGGCGCGCGCCTTCGGCCAGCCGGATCATCGCCGTCAGCGTGTAGTAGTGGTAGCTCCAACTGTTCTCATACCACATGCCTTCGGGGGTGACGCTGGCATTCATCTGGAAGAGAAAGCCGTGGCCCGGATCGAGGATGGCCTGCCGAACGAGGGCCTCGTCGCCGAGAACGGCTCCGGCGTTCAAGAGAGCGGCGTTGTGCCAGGTCTGCCAGTTGGACTTGCCGGCGCGGTGGACGCCGATGCAGTCGGCCATGGCCCGGATCAGACGGGTCTCGACCTGCTTCTTCTGCCCGCCGTCAAGCGCGCCTGAGTCCGCGATCAGATCGTAGGCCTCGACGATCGAAACAAGCCACATGGCCTCGCCGAGGGTTTGCTCGTTGATGTGCCCGGCGGACCGATACTTCCCGTTCTTCCCGGCAGCCACGTTCACGTTCTTGTCGTTGACGGCGGCGTGGAGCATGGGGTAATCCAGGTAGCGCTCGGCGTAGCCGATGAGCACCCGCGCGGCGAAGTCGGCATATTCGCGGCGTCCGGTGACCGCCCAGGCCCAGGCCGCGTCCTCGGCGCGTCGAATGTTGGCCGCGTGCGTCTTGCTGTAGAGCACGTTGTCATAGGGAAAGCCGCTGAAGACCGCGCCGCACTTCGGGCACTTGTGGCGGTGCGCGTCAATCGCGGCAAGGGCCACCTGGCACTTGTCACACTGGTACCATTGATTGTGCTGGCCCCCCTCGGGAGGAAAGACCAGGGGGGCCTTCAGCGACTCGTCGGCCCGAGCGATGCGCTGCGCCACCGCGTCGCGCTCGGGTCCCGTCCGCGCCCACGCGGCGCGCAGACGGGCCAGCTCCTCCGCCGTGGCGGCGACGACCGGATGCCTCACCGGCGTCCGGAGGACAACCTGCGGCGGCGTCCAGGCCGGCGCGGAGGACGGCTCCTTCTGGTCGGAGAAGGCCAGGCGGCTGAGACCGATGAGGATCAGGACTGCCGAAGCCGTGTCGAGTTTCATCGCCGGACTCCTGGGGAATGCTGCATCCTCCGGCGGGTCTTCCGTGCAACCGACGCCGCAGGACTGCCGGGCCCCGCATAGGCCGGGCGTAGTATCCCCCGTGCCGTCCGTCCCGTCAAGCGCGCCGCGTTCCCGCGCCGCCCGACGACGGGGCGAAACCCGGAGTTGCTCTCGTCCCGCCGGAAAGAGAGAATACCGTCTGTCGAGGAGCGATGGCTCTGCCGCGGCGGATCATGGGATGACGCTCGGTGTCCCGAATGCCCGAGCCTGGCGTTCCGGGAGAATGAACACGCCGGAGAGGACGCAATGATGAAGGGCGAAGCACGCATCTTGAATGCCCTTGACCGCGCCGTGAGCTCGACGCCCGTCCGCCGAAGAATCGCCGCGATCATCCGGCGCGTGGAGCGGAAGCTCCGCGCCAATCCCGAGGCCGCGCTGGCGTGGGAGCCGATTCCCCTGAACCTCTACACCGAGCCGCTGCCGGAGGGCATTCGGTCGAGCTGGGTGTTCATCCTGCGCGCGGGCACGACGACCGGCGCCGAACGGCACCCGAACAGCCACCAACGCATGATGTCCTACCGCGGGAGCGGCGATTTTCAGACGCGTCGCACGGGCCGATGGCGTCCGCGCCCGCTCACGAGCGACCCGGCGGCGGCGGTGGCGGAGCGGTGGATCTCGATTCCGCCGGGGATGTGGCACCAGGGCGTTGTGCCGGCGGAGGACTGGGTTGTGGTGTCCTTCCACACCGCGGCGGAGGAGGAATTGATCGAGGAGCGCCCTGCGGCCTCCCCACGGGAGGGGCCGCGCCGGAGGAGGTATGTCGAGAAGGGGCGTGACGGGGGTGGCCCATCTGCGCCGGGGCGCGGAGCGCGTGGGCCCTCGCGGACGTGACGAAGGACGGAACCCCCACCACTGCTGTCCAAGATAAATCCGCCCGTGGAACCGTGTTCCGCTGAAGCGCCGTAAAACCCGCTGTTGTGGACGAGATCAGGCATGGGCAAGACCGGTTTGGATTTCATGCCCCCCTCGGGTGCTGTCCAGGATATCGGGGAAGAGCGGCAGGGGCTTTTCCGGCGGCGCGACGCCGGGATAACCGTAGGGGGCGTCGAGCCATTCCTCCAGCCGCCGATGCGCCAGCAGGTTGAGCCGAAACAGCGCCGCCAGATTCGACAGGCTCCAGCCGAACGTCGCACGCATCTGCTGCATCTTCAACAGCAGCATCGCCACCAGGGCGGTCCAGATCTGAATCTGTACGGCGTTTTCCGTCACACCCACGAAGGTCTTGATCTTCAGATGCTGCTTGAGCGCCTTGAAGAACGTCTCGATCTGCCAGCGCTCCTTGTACAACCGCGCCACCGTCGTCGCGCCGAACCCCAGGTGATTGGTCAGCAGGACGATCTCCCGTTGCTCCTGCTCGTCCCACACCACGACGCGCCGCAACGTTTGCTCCAGACCGGCCTGCGCCGCCTTTCCCGTCAGAACAATCTCCTCATCGCCGAGAATCGGACGATTCCGGGGGAGGACCCGCCGGCCCACCACGCGGTAGAGGGCCGGGTCTTTCAGCCGCGTGACGAAGAAGACCCCCGCCGCGCACCAGGAGGCCAGAAGGGCGTAGTCAAAGTATCCCAGGTCCATCACCACCACGGTTCCCGGCGCGAAGCGCAGCGTCCGGGCGGCGTGAATCTCATGTTGCCGTCCCTCGGTCACCAGCGCCCAGCACGGCAGGCAGCCCTGATGGTCGAGCATCAGATGCAACTTCACCGCCCCCTTCGTGCGCCGGAACCGTGCCCAGTCGAACACCTCGGCACACAGGGGGATGACGGTCGCATCGAGGCTCCGGAGCGGATTCTTGAACGCGAAGCGCCGCTGCTGCCGGGCGGCGAGTCCCTGGGCCTCCCCCAGCAACGCGTAGAACACCGACTCAAACACCTTCCACGACCGACGGGCATTCGCGTAGCTCAGCGTGCTGCGCGACGGCGCCTGGGCCATCCCCAGGTGCGCCAGCTTCCCCAGCGCCGTGGCCAGGCCGCCGCAAATCTCCCGCAACGAATGCGCCCCGGCCATCTGGGCGTACAGCATCGCCACGAACTGCTCCCAGCAGGTGAACCCCTTCGCCCCCTTTTCCGCCCCGTGCTCCCGCACCGCCGCGTCGAACGCCCGCCGCGATATCCGCGAAACCACTTGCGCAAACAGCGAGCTCCGCGCTACCATATGCCTGTCTCCGGTTGGGCCGTGATGAAACTGTGACACGTCCCATCATACGCCGAACCGGAGACGACGCTCAACCGCTAATACGGCAACAGACTGTCTTGGACAAGAGTGAACCCCCACATATCGGCGCGCGCGGTCCGACGAGAAAGGAAGGCGGTCATGGCCTGGGTGCTGCGATTGTGCGTTGGGCTGGGTCTGCTGGCCGGCGCGGCGTTGGCGCAACCGGCTGCGCCCGCGGCCTCTGTCGAGCAGTTCACGCCCTACTCGGGGCACGCGGTCAAGCTCTATGACGAGGAAACGCTGCTCCGGCGCTGGATCGCCGTTGAGATGCCGGAGGCGCCGCGCGACCGCGTGACGACGCTGACGCCGCCGGCGGGCGCACGAGGGCCCGCCCCCACACCGACGCCCGTGGTGAGAAGTTCGCCCGGCGCGCCCCTTTACGAGCTGGACTTCGGCGCGCTGCCGGTGGGCTGCTATGTCGTGCGCGTGATCGCGGCAGCCCGCCCGGAGCAGATCGAGCAACACCGCAAGCCGTTGCACGCGGAGTTGCGCGTAAGGGGGCCGGACGGAAGGGAGGAGTTCTTCCGGCAGCGCATCCCCTACGCGGACCGGTTCTACGCCGTGGCAGAACTCTACGTCTTGGCGGATACGCCGGGGCCGCGCCGCGCCACGCTGACGGTCGGGCGCGGCAGCGCCGTGGACCTCTACATCCACAGCATCGAGTTGCACGACACGCTGCGGGGGTTGGCCGGGCGCGCGGCCAAGGCCCGGCCGGGCCTCTTCACGCCGGACGAACGCGCCGCGCTGCGCCGCCACGTCCGCCTCGACGAAACGCGCGCCGCCGTCGCCCGTTGGGTGCGCCCGATGGACCCCCTGTGGACGGATGCGGCAAAGACCCTGTCGGATGAGGAGCGCGCCGCCCGCGACGAGATGCTCTGGAACGCCTTTCCCCCGATCAACTCCCAGTGCATCGGCTGGTACCCGACGGCCTTTCCGCTGAACGACATCCTGAAGCCGGCCGCCCCTTCGGCGCAGAAGGCGCTGGCCGACGCGGGGACGTGGGAGGGGCCGATGTGGTCCTTCGGCCCGCTGACGCTGACGAACGCGAAGCTGAACCTGCGATACACGCGCGACGACCTGGCCGCTCGCCGCCCCCTGCCGGCGCCGTGGCCGGTGCCCGACGACGGCGGCGCGGTGTACTACCCGCCGGAGGAGGGCATGGCTCACGGCCAGAATCTGGCCATTCTGGCCGCGCCCCTCTCCGCGCGCTGGCGCGCATTGATCGGCGCACTCGGCGCGCACGACGGCGACGACATCGTCCACCGTGTCCCGTATCTCTACCACACCCTCGACAACCGCCACGCCGCGCGCGATGCCGCCTTGCTGCTCTGCCGCTGGGCGCACATCTATCCCGCCTTCACCGACGCGATGATCCTCAACGGCGCGCTCATTGCCCCGGCGGGCATCTACAAACGGGACCTGCGCCTCGATCGCCGCTTCCTGAACGAGGGGCTCGACGGCCTCCAGCAGGGGCTCGCCGTGTCCTACGACTACCTCTTCGACTTCATCCAGGGGAACCAGGAGCTGGCCCGCGCCGTGGGACGTTTCGTCCCCTGGGTCCGGACCGACGAGGATGTCCGCCGCCTGATCGAGACGCGCATCCTCCAGTTCGGCGCGAAGCAGGTCATGCGCTTCCACGTCTTCAACGACAAGGGCACGCCCACCTTCCTCATGCGCCTGGCAGCCGTGCAGCAGGACCCCGAGGTCACGCGCCCGTGGATGGAGTACCTGTGGACGCGCACATGGGTGTATCCCCACGCCCGCGCCGGACTGCCCGAGTACCTCTCGACCACCACCCAGCGCGACGGTTCCACCGACATCGGGTCGCTCTTCTACACGCAGACGGGCACGCCCTTCCTGGAGCTGGCCCTGATGACACGGCGCTACGTCCTCAACGGCGGCGACCCGGCCTATGACCTGGCCGACCTGCGGCGCTACGGCAAGGTTGCCGCCGCGTGCCGGCTTCCGCTCGAGGCCTCGGTGGCGGGGTACCCGCTCTCCGTGGGCGACGTGGGCGGGCCGGCGAAACCGCGCCTTTTTGCGGGGTTCCTGGGCGCGCTCGAGCGCAATGTCCGCTCCGGCGCGGGTCTGACGGGCGACCCGGACCTGGCCTGGGTCACGGCGCAGTACTACGGACGCGCCGGCGAGAGCGACGCCGAATGGGCCGCCATCCTCCGTGCCGCCGAGCGACGTCGCGGCAATCCCTTCCTCGGCCAGCCGTCACGCGTTCTGACCAATTGGTCGGCCATCCTCGAAACCGGGCAGGAGGCGCAGGACTTCCGCTTCGTTCGCGCGGCGATGATGCGCATCGGCACGGGCGTAGGGCATCAGCACGCCGACACGCTGGACTTGCAGATGATTGCGCACGGCGTGCGCGCGCTGAACGACGTGGGCTGGCGCGGCGGCTATTCCGCCCCCCACCCCACCTTCACCCAGTTGCACAACCTGGTCGAGATCAACGAACTCAACTGGCAGGGGCACGCATGGACGCCCACCTTTGCGCCCACGGCCGGCGCGCAGTACATGCGCGCCGCGGCCGTTCCTCCTGCGGGCGCGGCGGGGATTTCCGCGCGCACGCGCGAGGTGGCCCTGATTGACGCGGACGAGGGCCGGCCGGGGGCTGCGCCCCCCGCGCCCCTGCCCTATACCGACCGCACGCGCTTCGACCCGCAGGCCATGACGCCGAACTCCTACGTGGTGGATGTCCAACGCCAGCGCGGCGGACGCCTGCACACCTTCTGCTTCCACGGAACCTTCTCCGACGATTTCCAGATCAACCTGCCCGACCGGAGCGAGGCGCTGGACGACGAGGAGAAGAACTACCTGCGCCGCTACGCCCAGGGGACGGGGATGAAGACGTCCGGCGTCGTGCCGGAGGTTCTCCAGGCCACGTGGCGTTTGCGCCGAACGGAGGAGAACACGACCGTTACCGACCGCGACGGCAAGGAGGTCCGGTGCCGCCTGTGGAACGCCGAGGCCGTGATGCAGGGCGCCGCCTACGATCCCGCGTCGCCGCCGAAGTTCACGCGCCTGCATCTCCTCGGACGCGCCGGCGACCGAGCCCTCATCGCGTCCCCTGCGCCCACCGAGGGCAACCCCGACAAGCTCACCTGGCCCTTCCTCTTCGTCCGAAAGACCGGCACGGACCTGGAAACGGTTCACGCCAGCGTCATCGAGCCCTATGCCGGGCAGCCCTTTCTCTCCTCCGTGCGTGAAATCCCCCTCCCCGACAACGAGGCCGACTCCGAGCGCGCCGTGGCCGTCGAGGTGACGACCGTGGGCGGACGCAGGGACCTCTCCCTCAGCAACCCCAGGGGCCGCCGCCGCGTGGCCGGGGAAACGGCCGCCGATGGCGCCTTTGCCTTCGTGTCCACCGACGCGCGCGGGCTGCGTCTGGCCGCAATGGTTGAAGGGACCGAACTGGCGACGCCCTGGGGCGCGCTGCGCATGGGCCGGCGCGAGTGGACCGCCGCCCTCGCGCGCGTGGACTACGAGGGACGGCGCGTGTGGCTCGACGCCGACTGGTCCGATGCCCGTCTGCCCGGCGAGCAGGTCGAGTTCGGGAATGAGCGCCACAAGACGACGTACACCGTTCTCTCCGCCGCGCGCGAGAACAACGCGACTGTGCTGACCCTCGACAAGGCCCTTGACCTGAGCTACGCGCAGGTCGTCTCCTCGGACCCCGCGCAGCGCACGGTGGTCGTCAACATCGGCCCGGCCGGACTGACGCCGGGGATGACCGACGGGCTGACGTGCACGAATGCCGACCTGGCCCGGACGTGGCGTTGCACGGTCATCGGCGGCGACTCGGGACGCTATACATACCGTCTGGAGACGCCCTTCACTGCGACGGACTTCCCCGCCGGGGGGACATTCAAGCTATGGGAGTTCGGCCCCGGCGACGGCGCGCGCCTGGCCGCCCGCGCCGCCGTCCGGCGGACCCCTTCGGGGGCATGGAGTGTGGAATCGAACGGCGACGCCCGCTGGACCCCCCGCGCACCATGATGCGGCGGGGCCCGGCATTGACCCCGCCGCCGCCGGCCTATAGACTGCCCATCGTGCCGCCGGAGCGGGGCGTTGCCGATGCATCGCCCCGAGGCGGCGGGAGTCAGGATGGATCGGATCTTCGATGAGCGCGCCGCACCGCGGCATCCTGCGCAGCACCTTCTCCGTCGGCGGCGGCACGCTGCTTAGCCGCGTCAGCGGCCTCGCCCGCGACATCGTGGCGGCGGCGGTCTTCGGCACGCGCGGGGTCATGGACGTCTTCACCGTGGCCTTCATGATCCCCAATCTCTTCCGCGCCTTCTTCGGCGAAGGGGCGCTGAATGTCGCCTTTATTCCGGCCTTCACGCGCGAGACGAAGGAACCGGGCGGCGACCCGCGCCGCCTGCTCAACGCCGTCCTGACGGCGCTGGCCGCGCTGCTGGGCGCGGTCACCCTGGCCGGCTGGGGCGTCTGCGCCGCCCTGTTGCTGTGGGGCGGGTTGCCGGAGCGCGGGCGCCTGTTCTGCTGGCTGCTGCTGATCATGCTGCCCTATCTGCCGCTGATCTGCCTGACGGCGGTGCAGGTGGCGGCGTTGAATGTGCGGGGGCGGTTCTTCCTGCCCTCGCTGACGCCGGCGCTGCTGAATGCGTGCATGATCGGGGCGGCGGGCGTCGCCGCGTGGCGCTTCGGGCCGGAGCGGCGCGACCTGGGGGTGATCGCCCTGGCGGCGGGGGTGACCGTGTCGGGCGTCCTGCAGTTCGGGGCGCAGGCATGGATGCTCCGGCGGCACGGACTGGAACTCCAATGGGTGTGGGACCTGGCCCATCCGGGGCTGCGGCGCATCGGACGGCTGATGCTGCCGGTGGTGCTGGGGCTGAGCGTCGTGCAACTCAACGTGCTGGCCGACCGGCTCATCGCGCAGTTCTTCATCCCCGGCGAGGGGGCGAACAGCGCGTTGTGGTACGGAGCGCATTTGATGCAGTTTCCCCTGGGCGTGCTGGGGATCGCGCTCGGGACGGCGGCCTTTCCGGCCTTTGCCCGGCTGGCAGTGGCGGGCGACGGCGCGGCGCTGTCGCGGACGGTGAACTTTGCGCTGCGCGCGGCGCTTGTCCTGTCGCTGCCGTGCCTGGCGCTGATGGTCGCCCTGGCGGAGCCGATCGTCCGGCTCGTCTTCGAGCGCGGGCAGTTCACGGCGGAATCCACCGCGCGAACGGCCGCGGTGCTGACATGGTCGGCGCTGGGGTTGACGGCGCTGTGCGCCGTCCAGGTGCTGGCGCGGGCCTTCAATGCGAGGGAGGACACGCGCACTCCGGCGCGCGTGGCCATGTTCATGGTGGGCGCCAAGGTCGCGCTCAACCTCGTCTTCGTGTGGCCCATGCGCGAGGCGGGGCTGGCGCTGGCGAGCAGCCTGACGAACATCGCCAACGCGCTGGTCCTGGCCTGGCTGCTGCGCGCGGCGTTGAGCGGAATCGGCGGGGACGGCGTGGGGCTCTGCCTGGCCAAGTGCCTGGCAGCCGCAGCCGCGGCGGGGGCGGCGGGGTATGCAACGGGCTCGGCGCTGGGGGTGCTTCACGCCGAAGCGGCGCGCACGCTGCCGGAGCTGGCGGCGCAGGGCGCGGGGCTGGGCGCGGCCTTTCTGGCGGGCGGGGCGGCCTTTGCGGCGACAGCCTGGGCGCTGCGGATGGAGGAACTGCGCGAGATCTTCGGCGCGCTGACGAGCCGGTTGCGCCGGAAGGGCTAAGCGCGCCGCCGCGTCACTCGACCTCGAAGTCCGTCTCCGGTTCGGCGGCGGGTTCGGTCTCGACCTCGAACTCCTCTTCCTGCTTGAAGTCGTCCTGGAGTTCGCGCTCGATTTCCTGGCGCTGCTTGAGGATGAGCTTGTGATAACGCTCCTTGATGAGCGCCAGGCGCTCCGCACGGACCTTCTTGCCGGCCGCCGTTTCTTTGACCGTCATGCCGCTTCTCCTCAAACGCACCGGGCGCGTCGTCCCGGCCCTGCCGGGGATTTATACCACGAATCCCGGCGTTGTCAACTGAAGCGCAGGCCGCCGGCGGCACCCGGTTCCGCGCCGGGTTCCCGCGCGCGGTTGTGGTGCAAAGCCGCCCCGCCGGCGCTATACTGTTGCGGCGGTTTCTTGGAGGCTGCGGGCGACCCATGCTCTACCTGCTGGACATCTTCGGAACATTCATCTTCGCCGTCTCGGGGGCGTTCCGGGCGGTGAAGTACGAGCTGGACCTGCTCGGGGTGCTGGTGCTGGCGACGGCGACGGGGGTGGGGGGCGGGATCATCCGCGACCTGATGCTCGGCTACAACCCGCCGGCCGTCTTCCGCCACGAGGCGTACCTGATCGTCTGCGTGGCGGGGGGGATGGTGGTCTTCTTCGGGGCGCGGAAGATCGCGGCACGGTGGGATTGGGTGATGGCGGCGGACGCGGTGGGGTTGAGCGTCTTTGCGGCGATCGGCGCGGCAAAGGCGGCGGACAGCGGCTTCGGGGTGATCGGCATCGTGATGATGGCGGCGCTGACGGCCTCGGGCGGGGGGGCGGTGCGCGACGTGCTGGTGGCGGAGATTCCGATGGTGCTGAAGGCGGACTTCTACGCGACCGCGGCGCTGATCGGCGGGGCGTGCCTGGTGCTGGCGCGGGCGATGGGCTTCTCCGAGAATGCCCAGCTGCTCAGCGCGGCGCTGCCCACCCTGGCGCTGCGCTTTGCGGCGATGCGCTACGGCATCGCCCTGCCCAAGGTCCATAAGCTGCCGCTTTCCCCCTCCCAACTGACGCGCCAACGCAAGGAGGACTCGACGGGGGCGGCCGGCAAGGATGAGCGCGGGGAGAATGCATGAGCGGCGGCGGCCTGGTGTTCAAGATCGCCTCCGAACCGGAGGAGTTCGAGCAGATCCACCGGTTGAACTACCGCACGTTCGTCGAGGAAATCCCCCAGCATGCCGTCAACGCGCAGCGACGGCTGGTGGACGCCTTCCATGACGAAAACACCTATATCATCTGCCTGAAGAATGGGACGCTGGCGGGGATGCTCTCCGTGCGCGCCAAACGGCCCTTCTCGCTGGACCGCAAGCTGCCCGATCTGGACCGGCGCCTTCCGCCGGCAAGCTCCGTGTGCGAGATCCGCCTGCTGGCCGTGACGCCCTCGGAGCGCCGCGGGCCGATCTTCGCCGGACTGCTGCGGGAGCTGCTGCGCCTGTGCGATGAACGCGGACACGACCTGGCGATCATCTCCGGCACGGTGCGCCAGGCAAAGCTCTATCGCCACCTGGGCTTCCGGCCCTTCGGCCCGCTCGTGGGCACGCCGGAAGCGCCATACCAGCCGATGTACCTGACGTGGGATGCGCTCCGCGCCGCCGCGCCGCGCATGGTCCCGACGCGCCGCACCTGAACTGAAAGGAGTGATCGCCGATGACGGGAAAGGAACGGGTCCGCGCCGCGTTCTCGCGCGAGGGCGCGCGGGAGATCCCCGCCGTGCTCTGTTACTCCGGTATCTATTTCCGCGACCACTGGGCGCAATTGACGCGCCAACCCTGGTGGGCGCCCTCTTCGGCGGACATAAAGCGGCACCGCGCCCTGCACGCGGACTTCATCGCCCACACGGGCCAGGACTGGTATCCGCTGCCGACGGGCCCCACGCGCAAGGATCGGCGCGATATTGCCATCGAGGAGCGCGCCGACGGCGTCTATCGCGTCAACCGCCGCACGGGCGTTGAGCGGCTCCTCCCCCGGCCGCAGGTGGGCGGCTGGCACAGCGCCACCCAGTTCGGGCAGGAGCCGGAGAACCCGCCGCGCACACCGGAGGAGATTGACGCGCGCCTGCGCATTCCAACGGAGGCGGAGGCGGAGGAGTTCTTCGCCTCGGGCGCAAGCGACCTGACGGAGGAGTTGAAGCGTGGCGCGGCGCGGGATGTCTTCTGGATCGGCTCCACGTCCACCCCCTTCTGGAATGCCTACTCGCTGTGGAGTTTCGCGGAGATGATGCGCAAGCCCATCGAGGACCCGAAGCTCCTCCATCACATGTGTGCGCGCGCGGTCGAGACCAAGCGTCCCCACTTCCAACGTCTGGCGCGCCTGGGCGTCGAGGGGGTGTGGATCGAGGAATGCATGACGGACATGCTCAGCCCCGCCCTTTTCCGGGAGTTCAACCTGCCCTACCTGCGCGCCATCACCGACGCCATCCGCGAGGCGGGCATGGTCAGCATTTACTACTACTGCGGCAACCCCGCCGACCGGCTCGACGCCCTGCTGGAGTCCGGCGCGGATGCGCTGTCGCTCGAAGAAGGGAAGAAGGGCTGGGAGATTGACATTGCCCGCATCGCCGAGGCGACACAGGGACGCATGGTCCTGCTCGGGAACCTGGACGCCATCACCCTGCTGGAACACGGCTCGGAGGAGGCGCTGCGCGAGGAGATTCGACGCCAGATCGCTGCCGGACGGCGCAATGGCAGCCGCTTCGTGATGAGCCTGGGCAGCCCGGTGACGCCGGGCACCTCGGTCGAGCGGGTGCGGCGCTATTGCGAACTGGTCCGCGACCTGGGGAGTCGGGAATGACCGCGTCCATCCGCATCGCCCTGGCGGCGATGAAGCACGAGTATATGAACCCCGACGCGCCCGCCGCCGAGCATCGCGGCGACATCGAGGCGAACCTGGCGCGCCATCGCTTCTGGCTCGAACGCGCCCTCGAACGCGAGGCCCACTTCGTGGGCTTCCCGGAGTTTTCCGTGACGGGATGGATCGAGAGGCCGGAGTATGCGCTGCCCCTTGATGGGCCGGTCGTCCGGGAGATCGAGTCCTGGGCGCGCCGCGCAAGGGTCTTTCTGGCCACGGGGTTTGTCGAGCGACGGGGCGGACGCCTCCACAACACCTGCCTGATCGCCGGTCCCAGGGGACGGGTGGGGGTGATGCGCAAGGTCAACCCGATCGCGCGCGAGCTGCGGCGCTTCACGCCGGGGCGGGAGTTCCCCGTCTTCCGCGTGGCCGGCTGCCGCATGGGGGTGGCGACCTGCGCCGACGCCTCGTACTTCGAGACCTTCCGGCTGCTGGCGCTGCGGGGGGCGGAGGTGATCTTTGCGCCCCACGCGAATTCTCTCGGCGCCTACGGCAATTGCCGCGACGGCTGGTTCCGCTGGCGGATGGAGAACTGGCCGTACTTCACCCGTACCTGCTGCGTCGCGGTGGCCGGAATGAGCTGCGCGGGCCGTCGCGCGCGCCCCCGCGCCGGCGAAGCCGTTCTGAAGTACTGCAGCGGCGGGCTGGTGATGGACTGGACGGGGCGGCCGCTGGCGCGCTTGCGGGGCAGGGACAAGCGCGAGGGGCTGCTGGCAGCGGAGATAGACCTGGCCGGGCTGCGCGCCGCCCGCAAGAAGCGAGAGCGCACCTTCAACGCCGGCGCGGTCTACAACCGCCGGGGTGGATGGCTCTGGGGGGCTTACTGACCGTCCGCGTCCGAGCGCGCGTCCTTCCGGCAACACCGAGGGCGATCGCCCGGCGGCCTGCCGGTCCGGCCACGGGACACTGCAATTGTTTCGAGGCTTGACCGGCGATACTCCGGCGGCTAGATTACGGTCCTCGGGCGCGTTGGCGCATGTCCACCGGCCGGGCGCGGGCCGGTGCGATGGGGAGGAGGGCCGCACTATGCCGGCATCGGAACTCGACAGCTACGAACGGGACTGGTCGCCTCGAACGGGCCTGGTCGGCGACGCGGGCCATTCGCGCCCGCTGGGGCACTCGCTGGAATATGCCGCCCGCCTGCTGGCCACGGAACGGGCGGCCGACGCGGAGCGCGCGGCACGCATCATCGAGGCTGTCTGCGCGCTTCAGAAGCTTGAGCCCTCGTGGAAATTCGGGCAGTTCCCGATGCGCGCGGACCTGGCCTATCACGACCGCAACTCGAACCTCTTCCTCTTGCCGGAGATGGCGGACCTTCTGAAGCGCTATGCCGCGCGACTGCCTGCGCCGACGGCCAGACGCCTGCGCGACAGCTTCCGGCGCGCGATGGTCTTCGCGGAACGCCGCTGGGATGAGGAGATTTTCGACCTTCACCGCGACGGCGTGGCCTACACGAACATCTTCCTCCTTTATGTGCGCGCCATGTTCCTGGGCGGCGCCATCGAATGCGAGGAGCGTCTCTGGCGCAAGGGCGAGGCGCAATGGCGCCGGTGGTTCAACCACGTGGCCTGCTACGGTCTGGACGAGTTCTGCTCCCCCACCTACTCTCGGGTGGACTTCGAGGCGCTGACGCACCTGCTGCGCCTCGCGCGCGACGAGGCCATGAAGGGCGAGGTGCGCCTGGCGCTCGATTACCTCGCCGCCACGCAACTGGCCGCCACGCACCCCGTCCTTGAGCTTCCCGCCTGCGGCAGCGGACGCGACTACCGGCGTTACTGGGCTCCGCGCGAAGGACGCCCCTGGGTGATGATGACGCCCGACGACGACGTGTACGCCCTGCCCGAGGCGGCGCGGCGCGAGTTCGCCGGCCGCGTCTTTCCCTTCGAGATGTCGGGGCGGGCGACCGGCGTGCCCTTCCGTTTCCGGTCGTACCAGGAGTCCGACGCGCTCCTCGGGACGATGACCGGCGGCCATTACTTCCCGCAGAACGTCCACGTCCTGGCGGCGGTCGGTCGCGGCCCGGCAGAGCGCGAGATTCTCTGCTTGCCGGGACGGCACTGCTTCCAGAGCGGGTTCACGGCTCAGGCCGGATTGAGCGCGCTATGCTTCTTCACGCGGGCGCCGAACTCCTACGTCCGCACACAGTACATCCGGCCCGACGCACAGACGCGACGGCTCCATGACGACTGGCCCCTGGTCGTGGGCGTCACGCCCGGCTGGGAGGAGGTCGAATGCCGCCCGGGCCGGCTGACCCTGCGCGCCTGGGGGCGCGACGCGCACGTCCGGTGCTTCGCCCTGAACGGCACAAAGGCGGAACCGGTCGAGCTGGCGCGCGCGCGGATGAGCGGCTACCAGCGCGACGTGGAGGTTTACGCCCTGCCCCCGGAGGTCGAAGCGGTGATCTGCCTGACGGGAATCACGGGCGCGAAGAAGCGCTTTGCCCCTTCGAGCGCGTCGGTCCGGCGCAAGGGATCGGAGCTCCGCATCGCCTCGGGGAAGCTCCAACTCCGCCTGTTCGAGCAGGCGTCGGGGGAATTGACGGAGCTGTACGAGGAGGATTGGCGCACGACGCCGCTGCTGCGGTGCCCGGCAATGACCCTGGAGCCCGGCGCGTTGACCGCGCGCGCGGCCAACGAGTTCGCGGCGGTTCGCAAGGTGGACCTGCTCTGAAGGCGCGCCGCCGCTACGGTACGGCGATGAAGCGGGCGTGCAGCAGCACGTGCATGGGACCGGCGGGCTTGCCCTCCGTCAGGCGCAACAGCACCTGTGCCGCGGCGTGGGCCGTCTCGCGCGTCTGCTGCTCGATGTGCGCATAGGGCACGCCCAGCGGCGCAAGGTTGCGCCAGAGGTCGTCATCATAGGCGCCGACGTAGAGGTCCTTCCCCAGCCGCACACCCCGGCCGCGCAGTTCCAGCAGCACCGACCCGAGCCGGTCCATGTTCCGCAGCACCAGAAAGGCCGTCGGACGAGGCCTTTCCGAGGTCAGGCGTTCGACGATGTCCGCGGCCATTCCGCCGACCAGCAGCGTCTCGCGGGCCTCGATGCCATGCTCCTTCATGCCGATACGGAAGCCGCGCAGACGGGGATCGTTGGGGTTGTCGGTCCAGACGGCGATGGACTGGTGGCCCATGCGGACGAGATGACCGACGGCCTCGCGCACATCGTTGACGTCGTCGCTGCGCACGACGCGGATGCCGGGGTCTTCCATCTCGCCGCCCAGGCAGAGGATCGGCACGCCCAACCGCTCGACGGACTTGATCTGGTCCACGGGATAGGCGTAGTTCCCCAGGAGCATGATCCCGTCCACCAGCGAGAGGTGGTTGAACATCTCGACGAGAGGCCGGGCGGGGTCGTGGCGCTCGAAGATCACGCGCTCGTGATGCGCGGCCAGGGCGTCCTGCACCATCGGCAGAAGGTGGTGGTAGTAGCGTCCGACCATGATGGATTCGAGCGCTCCGGCGGAGACGATGCCGATCGCGCCGACGCGTCCCCTGGCGCTGCCGCGCGCCGCGACGATCGTGCCCCGGCGCGGCGCCGCCTCCAGGACGCCCTTGGCCACGAGTTCGCGCACCGCTTTCGACATGGTCTCATAGGCCACGCCGACCTCGGCCGCCCACGCCCGCAACAGCGGCAGGCGATCCCCCGGCGCCAGCCTGCCGGAGGCGATCTGCTTGAGGAGATGCTCCTGGATCTGACGGAAGCGCGGACGTCCGCCCGATTCGTTCATGCGGACCTTGCGCAACGACGGACGTTTCAGCATGACCGATGCCCTTGTCGAAGTACGCCGCAGAACCCGCACGAACCGCGACCGACAGCAAAGCCGAGAGCGCCTCGACGCCTCGGAAGGCCCGGACGCCCGGCTATTTCTCCTTGACGGCCGGGGGTGGCGGCTCCGCCGCCGGCGCGGAGGGAACGGCGATGAGTTCGTTCAGCCGCCCGGCGTCCACTCCCGCCTTCTTCAAGAGGCCGTCCACGTCTATCCCCACCGCCTTCATTTTGGCCAGGATGGCAAAGAGGACGTCGGGAACGGTCATGGCGTAGCGCGCGACGGTGTTCTGGCCGTCCTTCTGGCCGCCCATGTCGAGGATGTTGACCTTGTCAATATTGCCCAGGCCGGTGCCGATGCCCTTGCCCAGTTCGGCCAGGGGCATGAGGCCCTGATTAGCGGCGTTGCCGAGTTCCTGGATCAGCATCGGCGCCTTTTCGAGGACCATCTGGATCATGGCGGCGCGGTCGAGGGCCTTGTAGGCCTCGGCCTTCTTGAGGATACCCTGGGCCTCGGCGACGAGGCGCGCCTGGATGGCTTCGCCTTCGGCCAGACCCTTGGCGCGGATGGCGGCGCCTTCGGCCTCGCCGCGCGCGCGGATGGCGGCGCCTTCGCCTTCGCCGGCGGCCTGGCGCTTGGCGCGGTCGGCGGCAGCCAGTCCTTCGCCTTCGGCGGACAGGCGCACGCGTTCGGCTTCGGCCAGGGCGATCTGCGCGGCCTTCTGGCCTTCGGCCCGGATGCGCGCGGCCTTGGCTTCGGCCTCGGCCTTGACCACGGCGGCGTTCGCTTCGCCTTCGGCGGCGATGACGATGGCCTCCTTCTGCGCCTCGGCGGGACGGATTTGTGTGGCGATCAGTTCCTTCTCGCGCCGCTCGGCTTCCTTCAGCGCCACGGCGGTACGCGCTTCGGTCTCGATCTCCTGCACTTTCACTTCCTGCTTCTTGACGTCCTGCATTGCCACGGCGTTGGCCCTGGGGCCGGCCTGGGCCGCCGCCGCCTGCTGCTCGGCGACCTGGGCGGTGTACTGGGCCTTTTTCATGTCCAGATCGCGCTGCGCCGCGGCGATCTGCGCCTCGTTGTCGAGCCGGGTCTGTTCTCCTTCGCGCCGCGCGCTCGAGGCCTTGATCGTCGCGTCGCGCTGCGCTTCGGCCTGGCCGATGCTCGCGTCGCGGATGACCTCTGCCGTGCGCTTCTTGCCCAGGGCCTCGATGTACCCCAGGCTGTCGCTGATCCGGTTGACGACGATCAAATCGCAGCGGATGCCGATCTTGGCCAGGTCCATCGCAGCGTTCTGCGTCACCTGCTCGGTGATCTTCTCGCGCTTCTGAACGATCTCCTCGATGCTCAGCGTGCCGATGATCTGGCGCATCTGGCCTTCGAGAATGTCGTGGATCTGGCGCTCGATCTCGTCCAGCCCATACCCCAGGAAGCGCTCGATGGCCGCCGACAGGAGCTCCGGTTCGCTCGAGATCTTCACATTGCCCACGGCCTCGACGTTGATGAGCACGCCGTCTACGTTGGGCGTGTTCTCGATCTTGAGCGGAATCTGGATGAGGTTCAGCGAGATGGTGCGGTAGTCCTCGACCAGCGGGATGATGAAGGTGGCGCCGCCGGTGACGACGCGATAGCCTACGCGCCGGCCCTCCTGCAAGCGTGTGCCGCGGCCATAGACCACCAGCACCTCGTTGGGCGGCACCTTCTTGTAGCGCTTGGCCACAAACCAGATGACCGCCAGCAGCACCAGGCCGATGACGATGGCGACGATGACCGTGACGAAGGCGCCCATGGCCGACCCCACAAACTCGAACAGCGCCAGGCTACCCATTGGAAGATCCTCCCTGACATGCCGAAGCCCCGCGCGCCGCGCCTCCGGGCGCGGGCCGGGCGAACCGCGCGCGGATCAGGCCGCCTGAACCGTGGCCGTGCCGCCGCTGACGCTCAACACCTTCGCCATGCGGCCCTCGGGCAGCGCGCTGCCGTCGGCCGTCACCGCAAAGATGGTGCGCAACTGATTGTTCACCGTGACCGAAATCTGGCCCGTGCCGCCGGCGGGGATCGAACCCGAAATGCGCCCCGTGAGGCCGACGTACTCGTTCGGCTGCACCATCGAGTTGGCCTGCTGCTTGTGGAAGAGGGCGATGAAGCCGTACCCCACCCCTCCCAGGATGAGGCCGAAGAGCGCGCCGATGCCTGTGGACGCCCCCGCCGACAGGTTCCAGGCGTAGAAACTGACCATGCCGACGCCGCTGAACCCGACGAGGAAGAGGGAGATGACGCGCAAGCTGAAGACGCTCGGCATGCCGCCGTGATCGCCGTGGTCGCCGCCGTCGTGGTCGGCATCGTGCCCGAAGAGGAAGGACCCGAGCGCCAGGATCACGCTGACGATGAAGACGCCCAGGAACACCAATCCCGCCATGGCTATCGCCCTTCCTCAGGTTGGAGTTCGACCTTGTGAAAGACCACCGCGCCCTCGGCGCTCGAAGCGTAATACAGTTCCACCGGCACGCTCAGCGACTCCGTGATCGCGCGCGCCGCGGCGCGGAGCTGCGCCACCTGGTGATCGAAGACGCTCCGCCCCGTCACGACGTGCGCCAGGGCGCCCAGCGCGCTGCGGTCCTCATAGGCCGAGCAGTCCTCATGCGCCACGCAGATCACCCGCGAGAGGTTGTGCTTGCGCACCAGGTACTCCGTCATCCACCGCGCCACCTTATTGTGCTTCGGCAGGATGTCCGGCAGGGCCAGCCATTGGACGCCGCCGGGGATCGAGACCTGGTCGTACTCCTTCAGGCCCAGCCCCGTGGCGAGAAACTCCTGGGTGTGGCGACGCCACTCCCAGCTGTTGCACATGATGACCAGGGCCTCGGCCCGCCCCGGAGGGGGAATCGGCAGCGCGCTGCGAAAGACAGGGGCGGAGGCGAAGCGCGCCGTGCCGGGCGCGTCGCCCTCGGGCCGGGTCTTGCGGAGCAGTTCGGCGCCGGCCTCCGCGGCCTTCTGCCGGACCGTTTCGCGCACGGCCTGCTTGATCCTGCCCGCTTCCAGCGCCATAGCCGTCTCCCCATCCAATGCCCGGAGCGAACCGCCCGGCGCGTATCATAGGCCATGCGTCAAACGCAGTCAAACGCAAGACGAGCCTGTCAGTCCACTTCCACCTCTACCATTGGGTGGCCGCGCACTTCCGGAACGGTGAAGCGTACGCGGCTTCCCTCTCGGCGCAGAACAAGTCTCGGCCCGCCGGGAAGGCAGCGGGCGGCACGGACGCCGCCGCCGGCCTTCCGAGGCCCTCGCCTCGCCGGAGTCGCAGAGGGCCGCGCGCCGAAAGCGCCGCCTCCGCTACACCTTGGCCACCGTGACCGGGCGGCCGGACTTGACGGACTTCGCCATGGCCTCCAGGACGGCGATGGGGGCCAGAAAGCGCTTGTGCTCGAAGGGCTCCTGACGTGTCTGGAACATCTTGACGAAGGTGCTCAGGCCCGTGAGGTAGGGGCTTGCATCGTTTTCGTGGTTCCAGTCGAGCAATCCCTTCTCGCCGGCTACGGACCAGTGGAACTGGCGGACGCCGCTCTTGACGCACGTCATCGTCACCATTGGGCCCTTCTTGTAGGTCAGGAAGGCGATGGCGTCCTCGCCGTGTTTGAGCACCTGCACGCTCTGCACGGACACGCCGAGCAGTTCGAGGATCGCGTCCACCTGGTGGATGCCGTAGAAGAAGACGCCGCCGTACTCGCTGCGGATGTCCGCCGGGCCGAGGGTGGTCACGCTGCGGATCGCGCCGAGCTCCGCCGCGCGCGCCTTGAAGGCGGCAAAGTTCTGCTGCATCGGCAGGACGCTGAAGCTCGTGATCGGGACCTTCTTCCGTCGCGCCAGGGCGCAGAGCTTCTTCCCTTCGGCCAGGGTGAAGGTGAAGGGCTTGTCCACGAAAGCGGGGATGCCGTTCCGCACGAAGAAGAGCGCAGGTTCGGCGTGATACTTCGCGTGGCGGTGGTCAATCATCACGCCGTCCACCTTGCCGAGCATCTCGCGCCAGTCCTTGACAATGGTCGGGATCTGCCCGCCCTCGGCGGCGCTCCGCGCGAACTCCGGCGTTTCGCCCCAGACCACTTCGACGCGCGCCTCCACCTTCTTCTCGACGTTACACAGCTTGGCGATCGCCGCCGTGTGGGAGTTCTCCGATCCGATGATTCCGATTCGCAGCATGGTCCTTCCTTTCCTGAATATCCGCCGCGCCCGATCCGGCGGACGCAAGGACGGATTATATCCCCGCCGCCCTCCGCGCGCCACGGTGGCAAGGACTCATCCCGGCGGCGCTCAGCTCTTTGGCGGCGGCGTCCCCCCGGCCTCGGCGCGGCGAACCGGGGCCGCCTCCCCCTCGCGAAGGCGCGGACGCTTCACCAGCGCGGAGATAAGCTGCCAGCCGAGACTGCGGCAGGCCAGGAGGCGCTGCCGACCGGCGAGCAGTTCATAGCGTCCGTCCTCCGTGCGCCGCACCACGATCGGTTGCAGAAGCCCCATTGCCTGGATGCGCCGCGCCAGGGCCTCCACGTCGCGCGCCTCCTCCGGGCTCAACGGCTCGTCCGCCTCGGGGTCAATGATATTCTGAATCGGAATCTCGCTGACCTGTTCGGGGCCGCTGCCGGCGCGATGCCCGCCCTCCGACCCTTTGCGGTAGGAATAGACGTAGGGAATGGCGAAATCCACCTTCGGCGTGCGCTGGAACTGGTGGAAGACCCGCTTGAGGATCTCGTGGCTGACGCGCGGGCGGTCGGTGGCCAGAGTCATGAAGCGCAGGCGCATGTAGATGCCGTAGTCGTAGATGTCCGACCGGATGTACGGCTCCTTGCCGGTGGCCTTGATGATCTCGGCGGTGACCTCGCGCGCCGCGGTAAGCAGGATCCCCTCGGCCGTGTCCCAGTCGGAATCGTAGGTCAGGCGCACGACGACCTCGTCGAGGAAGTACGCCGCCGCCTGCTGCGGGGTGTAGTTGATGGCCACCTGGTTGAAGAGCATGGCGTTGGGGATGAGGATGTCGCGCCCGATGGCCTCCTCGGAGCCGACCGCCCCGCCGACCTGGTCGAGTTTGGTGTACATCAGGCCGACTTCGGCCACGTCGCCGAGCAGGCCCAGCGAAGGGAAGAGGACGCGGTCGCCGACGCGGAAGGGACGTTTGAGGGTGATGAGCGCCCAGGCGGCCATACCGCTGACGGGGGCTTGCAGCGACCAGCCCAACAGCGATCCGGCCAACAGCGCGGCGATCCCGCCGAGGGCCTTGAGGACGCCGGTGGCGTACAGCAGCGTGCCGAGAACGGCCAGCACCAGCATGGCGCGCGCAAAGCCCATCAGCATCCGCGCTTCGCCCGCCGGACCGCCCCGGAAATGCACCAACCACATCAGGAAGAGGGAGGCCAGTTCGTAGAACGCCGCCGCGCCAAAGGCGATGAAGAAGAAGGTGGGAACCGCCCCCATCTCCGGCGCGGCGTCCGGCGCGGAGGCCGCGCGCGGCGCCCAGACGTAGATACCCGCCGCCGCCAGGCAGAAGAGTACCATCAACACAACGCGGACGCGCACGTGCAGGCCGCTTTCCTGCTCCGTCCCGGCGCGAATGACTTTTCTGGGCATGGGGGCCTCGGAAGATACCGTCACTGCAACCGGCTCAGTGGCGAGATCGTTCAGTCCGCCGAGAGGCCGACTGGCTTTGCGTGGCGAGTCTCGCCGGCGCCTCCGACGCTCTGACCCCGGAGTATACCGCAATCCCCCGCGCAAGTCATGCCCCGCGACAGAGCGCTCAGGCCTTGAGGATCATGTCCCGGAAGTTCTTGAAGAGGTAGGCGGCGTCGTGCGGGCCGGGGGCCGCTTCGGGGTGGTACTGGACGGTGAAGAGCGGGTGTTTCCGGTGACGGAGGCCCTCGACGGTCTGGTCGTTCAGGTTGATGTGCGTGACCTCGACGGCGGCGGCATCCAGCGTCTCCGGGTCCACGGCGAAGTTGTGGTTCTGCGCGGTAATCTCGACGGCCTGCGTTTCCAGGTTCATCACGGGATGGTTGCAGCCGTGGTGGCCGAACTTGAGGCGGTAGGTCCTGCCGCCGAGGGCCAGCCCGACGAGCTGATGCCCGAGGCAGATGCCCATGATCGGCGTGCGGCCGACGAGTTCGCGGATGGTTTCGATGGCATAGGTCACCGCGGCGGGATCCGCCGGGCCGTTGGACAGAAAGACGCCGTCGGGCTTCAGCGCCAGGATCTCCTGCGCCGTGGCGCGCGCAGGCACAACGCGCACAGCAATGCCCTGCTTCCGCAGGCCGCGCAGGATATTCCACTTGATGCCGTAGTCGAAGGCCACGACCGTCAGGTCTGCCGGGGGCAGGTCGCGAGCGATGCCCCAGGTGGCGGTCAGGTCGCCCTTGGGGTCCCACTCGAAGGACTCCTTGACGCTGACGGCGGCGGCGTAGTCCTGATTGTCCAGACCGCACCATTCCTGCGCCCGGCGCACGGCCTCGGCTTCGTCCACCTTCTCCTCGACGGAGAGGAAGCCCTTCAGCGTGCCGCGTGTGCGCAGGCGCGTGGTCAACGCGCGCGTGTCCACCCCCGCAACGGCGGGGATGTTCTGCGACAGGAGGTACTCCTGCAACGACATGCGGCTGCGCCAGTTGTGCGGCGCGTTGAGTTCGTGGATGACGAAGCCGTTGGCAAAGGCCTGGCGGGACTCGACGTCCTCCGGCGTGATGCCGTAGTTGCCGATCTCGGGATAGGTCATGGTCACGATCTGCCCGCTGTACGAGGGGTCGGTCAGGATCTCCTCGTAGCCGGACATGCCGGTGTTGAAGACGACTTCGCCGAGCGTATCGCGCCGGGCGCCGACAGACCAGCCGCGGAAGACGGAACCATCGGCCAGGGCCAGGAAGGCCCGCTTCTCGCGACGCTCGCGCCAGTTCCAGTTCTGCGTCATGGGGACCTCGGGAAGAGACCGCTGCGCGCGAAAGAACGGATGACGGCGGACGACAGACGGCATACGACGGACGACGGATGACAAACGACAGCGGACGGAGACGCGTCAGGCCGGCTTGACAGGCTTCTCAGAATCGCGGGGCGGCTTGCCGGCTGGACCGTAGCGCCGGCGGGCCGTCTTGGGCTTCAGCGCCTTGATCCGGATGCGGCTGTGCAACTCCTGCAGGGTACACACGTCCACCAGTTGCAGGCGGCGATAGGACTTCAGGCCGTCGAGCGCGGCGCGCAAGCCGCGCACCGTCGAGGTCAATGACACGCCGCGAATGACCGCTTCCGTGCGCATCTGCTTGTCGTCTTCCTGCGTCTGATGACCGGCGTCGGGGATATTCACCACCCACTTGACCTCGCCGTCGCGCATGAGGTCCACGGGGTTGGGGCGTCCTTCCGAGATGCGGAAGAGGGCCTGCACCTTGATGCTCTTGTCGCGCAGCAGCGTGGCCGTGCCGCGCGTGGCATAGATGCGATATCCCATGTCCACCAGCTCCTGCACCATCGGCACGATGGCGGCCTTCTCGCGGTCGCAGACGCTCAGGAAGACGCCGCCGCTTTGCGGCAATGGACTGCCTGCGGCGATCTGGCTCTTCAGGTAGGCCATGCCCGGCTCGCGGTCAATGCCCATGACTTCGCCGGTCGAGCGCATTTCGGGGGTCAACACGACGTCCGCCCCCGGAAAGCGCGCGAAGGGCAGGACGGCCTCTTTGACGGCGAAGTGATCAATCCGCACCGACTCGGTGAAGCCGAGTTCGTCCAGCGTCTTGCCCGCCATGCACAGGGCGGCCAGCTTGGCCAGCGGCACGCCGATGGCCTTGCTGACGTAGGGCACGGTGCGCGAGGCGCGCGGGTTGACCTCCAGGACATAGACGCGGTCGTCCTTGATGGCGTACTGCACGTTCATCAAGCCGACGACCTTCAGTTCGAGCGCCAGGCTGAGCGACTGGCGGCGGATGACCTCGACGGTCTCGGGCTTGAGGTGCACCGGCGGGATGATGCAGGCGCTGTCGCCGGAGTGGATTCCCGCGTGCTCGACGTGCTCCATGATCGCCCCGATCACGGCCGTCTTGCCGTCCGAGATGCAGTCCACGTCAATCTCGATGGCGTCTTCGAGGAAATCGTCAATCAGGATCGGCCGGCCGGGGCATTCAGCGATGGCGCGCTCGACATAGGTCCGCAACGCCGATTCGTCGTTGACGATGGCCATGGCGCGCCCGCCGAGGACGAAGGAGGGCCGCACCAGGACGGGAAAGCCGATGCGCTGCGCGATGGCGGCGGCCTCGTCAATCGTCGTCGCCGTGGCGCTCTCCGGCTGTACGATACCGATCCGGTCGGCCAGTTGGCGGAAGAACTCGCGGTCCTCGGCCGCCTCGATGCTCCGCACGGGCGTGCCGATGATGTTCACCCCGCAGCGTTCGAGGTCCGCCGCCAGGTTCAGCGGCGTCTGGCCGCCGAACTGCACGATGCAGCCCCAGCACTTCTCGCGATGGTAGATGTTCAGCACGTCCTCGAGCGTCAGCGGCTCGAAGAAGAGCCGGTCGCAGGTGTCGTAGTCGGTGCTGACCGTCTCCGGGTTGCTGTTGACCATGATCGTCTCGAAGCCGGCGTTGCGCAGGGCGAAGGAGGCGTGGACGCAGCAGTAGTCGAACTCGATGCCCTGGCCGATGCGGTTCGGCCCGCTGCCGAGGATCATGATCTTCTTCTTGCGCGAGGGGCGGCTCTCGTCGGCGTCGCCGTAGGTCGAGTAATAATAGGGCGTGTACGCCTCGAACTCCGCCGCGCAGGTGTCCACCAGCGCGTAGATCGGGCGGATGTCCAGGGCCTCGCGCGCCGCGCGCACGGCGTCTTCGGAGGCGCCGAGGGCGAAGGCGATCTGCCGGTCGGAATAGCCGAATTCCTTGGCCTGCCGGAACAGGGCCGGGTCGGCCTTCAATCCGTCCAGAGTGCCGACGGCGGCCAGTTCGCTCTCGAAGGCCGTGAGTTCGGCCAGGTGCTCCAGGAACCAGGTGTCAATCCGCGTGAGGTCGTACAATCGCTCGGAAGACCAACCGCGCCGCATGGCCTCATGCAGTTGCGACACGCGCGCGGGGTTCGGGCGCGCCAACTCCGCCGCCAGATCCTGGTCGCTCAATGCCGAGATCGCCGGCGTCGGCGGATGCGCGCCGAAACCGCTGAGCTTCCCCTCCAGCGAGCGCAACGCCTTCTGCATCGCCTGTTTGAAGGTCCTTCCGATCGCCATGACTTCGCCGACGGACTTCATCTGCGTCGTCAACGTGGTATTCGCGCCGGGGAACTTCTCGAAGGCGAACCGCGGCACTTTGACGACCACGTAGTCAATCGCCGGCTCGAAGCACGCCGGCGTCTGACGGGTGATGTCGTTCGGGATCTCGTCCAGCGTGTAGCCGACGGCCAGCTTGGCGGCGATCTTGGCGATGGGGAAGCCGGTGGCCTTGGAGGCCAGGGCGCTCGACCGCGACACGCGCGGGTTCATCTCGATGACGACCAGCCGCCCCGTGCGCGGGTGAATGGCGAACTGAACGTTCGAGCCGCCCGTGTCCACCCCGATGGCGCGCATGACGGCGATCCCCGCATCGCGCAGCAACTGGTATTCCCGGTCCGTCAGCGTCTGCGCCGGGGCCACGGTGATGCTGTCGCCGGTGTGGACGCCCATCGGGTCGAAGTTCTCGATCGAGCAGACGATGACGCAGTTGTCCTTCCGATCGCGCATCAGTTCGAGCTCGAACTCCTTCCACCCCAGCACCGATTCCTCGACCAGCACCTCCTGGATCGGGCTGTAGGACAGCCCGCGCTCGACGATCTCCGCAAGGTCGCGTTCGTCATAGGCGATGCCGCCGCCCGTGCCGCCCAACGTGAAGGCCGGCCGGATGACGACAGGGAACCAGCCGATCTCCTTCTGGATGGCGCGCGCCTCGGCCAGGGTGTGCGCCGTGCCGCTGCGCGGCAGGTCCAGGCCGATCTTCAACATCGCGTCCTTGAAAAGCTGTCGGTTCTCCGCCGTGCGGATCACTTCGGCCTTGGCCCCGATCAACTCGACGCCGTAGCGCGAGAGGATGCCCCGGTCGTGGAGTTCGAGCGACAGGTTCAGCGCCGTCTGGCCGCCCAGCGTGGGCAGCAGCGCGTCCGGGCGCTCGCGCCGGATGATCTCGTGCAGGATTTCCACCGTCAGCGGCTCGACATACGTCCGGTCGGCGAACTCCGGATCGGTCATGATCGTGGCCGGATTGCTGTTGACCAGGACGACCTGGTAGCCTTCCTCGCGCAAGGCCTTGCACGCCTGGGTGCCGGAGTAGTCGAACTCGCAGGCCTGACCGATGACAATCGGGCCGGAGCCGACGATCATGATCTTGCTGATGTCCGTGCGTTTGGGCATGGATCGAGCCTTGTTGCTGTCTTGGGGCGCAGCGGCGCCTTCGAGGCCCGGGCCGGCGTCTGCCCGGGGCGACAGGGATAATCCTGTAGCCACGGTATACTAACGACTTCGCCCCCAAACCGCAAACGTGGATCGAGTCAGACCGCCCCCGTCGTTGTCGTCCGCCGTCCGCCGTCCCTCACCGCTCTGCGTGGAACTCGTCCATGGCCTGGATCATCGCGCGGAAGCACTCCGGCTTGACGTACTCCGGGATGGACGTCGAACTGGCGGCCACGTAGCCCCCGCCGGGCGCCAGCGCGCGCATCTTGCCGAGGACCTCCCGGCGGACGGCCTCCGGCGTGCCCAGCGCCAGCAGGTTGATGTCGAAGTTCCCGCACAGTGTCAGGCGTCCGGCCATTTCGCGCTTGAGTTCGAAGATATCCATTGCCTCCGGCTCGATGGGATGCAGCGCATTCATCCCCAGCGAGAGCAGGTCCGCCCAGATCAGGCGCAGGTTGCCGTCGCAGTGGAGAATCCACGGCAGCCGGATGGCGTCGGCCACGCGTTTCATCCGCGGCAGAAAGATGTCGCGGAAGACCCCCGGCGACATGAAGGGCGCGGTCTTGTGCGCCAGGTCGTCGCCGCAGAGCACGAAGTCAAAGCCCAGCTTCTGATAGGCCTCCAGCACGGCCACGACCCAGTCGGCGTAGCGGTCGAGCAGTTCACCGACCAGTCCCGGATCGTCGGCCAGCGCGTAAGACAGGCCGTCGAAGCCCATGCTCAACAGGGTGGGATCGGCGGAGAGGCTGACGACGAGACCCAGGGCGAACTCCCCCTTGCCGGCCACTCGCGCCGCGGCGTCATCGAGCGCTGTCGGCGCCTCGCGCCCGCCCGCCCAGCGCAGCGGGTTTGGCAGTTTGAAGAGCTTCCGGCAGTCCCGGCGCGTGCGGATCAGCCCTTCGGCCAGATGGGTGCGCCCGTCGGGCGTGCGGACGTATCGGGCGAAGACCGGCGGCTTGCGCCACACCTCCAGGTCGGCCCGCCCGACCATGCGGTTGAACTCCAGCGGGTCCTCGGGGCAGCGCCCGAAGGCCGCAAGCGCCACCGAACGGTGGATGGCGTATTCGAAGTAGGGTACGCGGTCCGGCGCGCCCCCCTTCAGGGCGCAGAGGAAACGCGCGCGAGGCGTATCGGTGACGCCGTGCGACAAGGACGGTTTGGGCATACCGGGCGCCTTCATCGGATAAACCACTGGGCGGATTGCTCGTCAGGCATCCTGCGACGTGTGATCCAGCACCGGCGTCTTGAGGAATTCCGCGAGCGCCTGGGCATCGGCACGCAAGGCGCGCTCGTCGCCGTGCGCCATGAGGTGACCGCGCGCGCCCGGCGGGTCGGAAAGGACCATATTCAGCTCCCACGCCGGAAAGTCGGCCCTGGCCCGGATGATCTGAAGGGCCGCCACGCGCCCCAGCGGCAGCGGCGCGCACGCCGGAAAGGACGCTCCGCGAGCGTACTGCTCGCACACACCCCGACGGCGATCAAAGACCGTGCGGGGCGGGCCGAGCCCCTTCAGCACGAAAGTGCGCAACCCCACCAGAAACAACGCATCCAACGCCATGACGACGGCGGCAACCGCCCAGATGAGGGTAGGGCTCACCCCCGGAAAGGCCGGTGTCGTGCCCGGAAGCGCCCCCGTAACCGCCGCCGCAACGACCCCGGCGATGACGGCGGTCGCGACCGCCCCCCACGTGAGCGTCAGGCGCATCATGCGCAGAGCGCGCGGATGGGCGGAGAGGACGGCCCGGTCCGCCTCCGGGAAGGTCAATATCGCCGACCGGGAGGTCGAACAGAAGGAGGCCAGCGGTTCACGCGGTGCGGTGACCGAGACAGTAACGTCCGACATGGCTTGACTCCCTCTCAAGCAGGCATGCTTCGGGAGAACGATTCCGCGCCTATCCCCGCATCTGTTCCAGCCGTTCGACCACCTCAGCAAGATCAAAGCCCAGCGTCTGCGCGCGCCCGACAAAATCGCGGCAGAGGTCGCCCAGCATCCGGCGGCGCTCCGTCTCGGAGAGGGCGCCCGATGCCGCACCGCGTCGCACATAGACCCCCGATCCCTGCTGTGTGTCAAGAACTCCCATCATCTCCAAGTAGCTGTAGGCCTTGACCACCGTGTTCGGGTTGACCTCCAGGTTGACCGCCATCTCGCGGATCGTCGGCAATCGGTCCCCCGGCGCAATCGCCCCGCGAGAAACACCGGCGAGGACTTGATCGGCGATCTGCCGGTAGAAGGGCACGGGGCTTCTCTTGTCGAGCACAAAGTCTATCATTGTGCTATGACTATAGTACACTTGTGGTCATCTGTCAAGCGCGCCCCTGGCGGACGGTGGCCTCGCGACGCCTGCGTGGCGCGAGGGACTTGCCCGGGCAACATGCAACGACATCATTTCGGTCCTGTAACGCCCTTGGGGAGCTGGTGGCAATGGGGATTCTGAAGGGAGTGGTCATGTGCACTTGCATTGTCCACCAGCGGCTGTTATAATCCCCGTGACAAGTTTCACGATATTGTGATGTCCGTCACAGTGCTGTGACGTGCATCACAAGAACGTCATTCTCCGCCACGCCACTGACAGGAGCGCACATGTCCAAGAACGTAATGGCCGCTTACGAGAAGTTGCGCGCCGAGGCCGAGCGTGTCCTGACCGAACGCAGCGAAGCGAGCAAGATAAGAATCCAGGTCGGCTCTGCCACGTGCGAGAACGCCTCGGGCGCCGGCGAGGTGCATGAGGAGTTCCGCAAACTCATCGAGGCGTCCGGGCGGAAGGATATCGTGCTGCGCCGCACCGGCTGCACGGGCCGGTGCAGTTGCGAGCCGATCGTCGGCGTCATCGCTCCGGGGCGAATCCCGGTGAAGTATGAGAAGGTGACGCGCGAGAAGGTCCACGACATCTTTACCCTGCACGTCCTTGGCGGCGCGCCGGTGACGAAGATGATGCTCGACAACGGCCTGCACGCCGTACCGGAGATGGAGCTGCACCTTTGCGCGGGGGAGCGCTGCGGGCGCGACCAGTCGCGCCGCTTCGACGCCCTGCTGCCGGAGAAGCTCGCTGCCGCCGGGGTGGACGCCTCGAAGGTGCGTATCGTCAGCGCCGGGTGTTTCGGCCTCTGCCGCTCGGAGCAGAGCGGCAAGGTCACCCACATGCTGGTGCGGCCCGACAATGTCCTCTATCGTCTCGCCGACGAGAAGGACTTGCAGGAAGTCATCGAGCAGCACCTCAAGGGGGGCAGGCCGGTGGATCGCCTGCGCCTCAAGGAACATACCGTCAGCAAGCGCTTCTTCGACATGTACGGCGACGTGGCCTTCTTCAACCGGCAGAGCCGTATCGCCCTGCGCAACAGCGGCATTGTGGACCCGGAGGACCTCTACGAGTATATGCAGTACAAGGGCTTCAGCCCGCTGGCCCGGGTGTTGGAGAAGAATGACCCCCAATGGGTGATTGACACGGTCACGCGCAGCAAGCTGCGCGGACGCGGCGGGGCGGGCTATCCCACCGGGCAGAAGTGGGCGCTGGCGGCCCGGGCGGCGGAGAAGACGCGCTACATCATCTGCAACGCCGACGAAGGCGACCCCGGCGCCTTCATGGACCGCAGTATGCTCGAAGGCGACCCCTTCGGCGTCGTCGAGGGGATGATCATCGGGGGCTTTGCCATCGGCGCGCAGCGCGGCTTCTTCTACATCCGCGCGGAGTACCCGATGGCCATCCGGCGCATCCAGAACGCCATCGAGCAGTGCCGCAAGCACGGCCTGCTGGGCCAGAACATCTTCGGCAGCGGGTTCAACTTCGACCTGGAAATCCGCCTCGGCGCGGGCGCCTTTGTCTGCGGCGAGGAGACGGCCCTGATCCACAGCATCGAGGGGCGTCGCGGCGAGCCGCGCATCCGCCCCCCCTACCCCACCGAAAGCGGGCTGTGGGGCAAACCCACCGTCATCAACAACGTCGAGACGCTGGTCAACATCCCGGCCGTCATCTACTACGGGCCGGAATGGTTTGCGCGCCTGGGCAGCGAGCGCAGCGGCGGCACCAAGGTCTTCGCCCTCGCCGGAAAGGTCCTTCATACCGGACTGGTCGAGGTGCCCATCGGCACCACCCTGCGCCAGATCGTCTTCGGCATCGGCGGCGGCGTGCCGGGCGGCAAGCGGCTCAAGGCCATCCAGACCGGCGGCCCGGCCGGCGGCTGCATTCCCGAGAAGCTCCTGGACACGCCCGTGGACTTCGACACGCTCAGCCGCGTCGGGGCCATCATGGGGTCGGGCGGCATGATCATCATGGACGAGGACGACTGCATGGTGGACATCGCCAAGTTCTTCCTCTCCTTCAGCCAGGATGAATCGTGCGGCAAGTGTACCCCCTGCCGCGAAGGCACCAAGCGGATGCTGGAGATTCTGGAGCGCATCACCTCGGGCCAGGGCGTGCCGGAGGACCTGACGAACCTGGAGCGCCTGGCGCAGCTCATCCGCAAGGCGTCTCTGTGCGGACTGGGCCGCAACGCGCCGAATCCCATTCTCAGCACCCTGACGCATTACCGCGACGAATACGTCGCCCACGTGACGGAGAAGCGCTGCCCCGCCAAGAAGTGCGCCGCCCTGGTGCGGTATGAGATCAACGCCGAGAAGTGCGTCGGTTGCTCCGCCTGCGCCCGCAATTGTCCGGTCGCCTGCATCAGCGGCGAGGTGCGAAAGCCCTATCGCATTGACGCCGCGCGTTGCGTCAAGTGCGGGCGCTGCTTCCAGGTCTGCAAGTTCGGCGCCGTCAACCGCTCCTGAACCCGCGCCCCTCTCCCCGGAATGAAAGTGAATGGCCCCGATGGAAGCGAAGATGATCACCCTGACGATTGACGGCAAGAAGCTTTCCGTGCCGGAGGGCACGACCGTCATGGAAGCGGCCCAGACGATGGGAATCCACATTCCCCGCCTGTGCCATCACCCCGACCTCAGCCTTGCCGGATCCTGCCGCGTCTGCATCGTGGACGTCAAGGATATGGGCATCTACATGACCGCGTGCAGCCAGAAGGTGTGGGAGGGAATGGATGTACAGACCAGCTCGCCGGCCATCCGCCAGGCCCGGCGCGACATCGTCGAGCTGCTGCTGGACAACCACCCGATGGACTGCCAGACCTGCGAGCGCGACGGCAACTGCGAGTTGCAGAACCTGGCCTATACCCTCGGCGTGCGCGAGCGCCTCTTCAAGGGCGAGCGCAAACGCTTCCCGCGCGAGGATTCGAGCGACTCCGTCGTCCGCGACGCCGAGAAGTGCATCCTCTGCGGGCGCTGCGTTCGCGTCTGCGCCGAAATCCAGGGCGTCCACAACCTCGGACGCCACGGGCGCGGCTTCGCCTCGCAGGTCGCCCCCGCGCACTGCTCCACCATGAAGGACTCCGTCTGCATCCAGTGCGGCCAGTGCATCAACGTCTGCCCCACGGCCGCCTTCCTCGAGAAGCGCGCCGCCGAGGAGGTCTTCGCCGCCATTGCCGACCCGAAGCTGCATGTCGTCGTGCAGGTGGCCCCCTCGATTCGCGCCGCCGCCGGCGAGGGGTTCGGCTTCGAGCCCGGCACCCCGTGCACCGGCAAGCTCGTCACCGCCCTGCGTCGCCTCGGGTTCGACCGCGTCTTCGACACCGACCTGGCCGCCGACCTCACCATCGTCGAGGAGGCCAACGAGTTCCTCCGCCGGCTGAAGGCGGGCGGCCCCCTGCCGCTGCTGACCTCCTGCTCGCCGGGCTGGATCAGCTTCCTGGAGAAGTTCTACCCCGAGTTGATCCCCAATGCCTCGTCGTGCAAGTCGCCCATGGGAATGATGAGCACCCTGGTCAAGACCTACTACGCCGAGAAGGCCGGGATTGACCCGAAGAAGGTCTATGTCGTCGCCGTCATGCCCTGCGTGGCGAAGAAGTACGAATCGCGCCGCCCCGAGCACTACACCCCGTGGGGCGCCCCCTACACCGACGCCGTCCTCACCACGCGCGAACTGATCTGGATGATCAAGTGCTACGGCATAGACTTCCCCCATCTCGACGACGGACGGTTTGATGAACCGCTGGGGATCGCCACCGGCGCGGGCGACATCTTCGGCTGCACCGGCGGCGTCATGGAAGCCACCCTGCGCACTGCCAGCGAACTGGTGACCGGACGGCCCGCCCGCCGGCTGGACTACGATGAAGTCCGCGCCGTCGAGGGGCTGCGCGAGGAGTCTATCGCCATCGGCGAGACCATCCTGCACGTCGGCGTCTCCAACGGCATCACGCGCGCCAAGATCATCCTGGACAAGGTCGTCCGCAAGGAAAAGGCCTTCGACTTCATCGAGATCATGGCCTGCCCGGGCGGCTGCATCGGCGGCGGCGGGCAGCCCTATCCGCCGCGCGGCGTCAAGGCGCTCGACCCCGACCTGCTGGCCGCCCGCGCCCGCGCCCTCTACACGATTGACGGGGCCAAGAAGCTCCGCAAGTCCCACGAGAACCCCGCCGTCAAGGCCCTGTACAAGGAGTTCCTCGGCGAGCCCGGCGGCGCCAAGGCCCACGAACTGCTCCACACCCATTATTCGGCGAAACTGCCACGAGGGATCCGATGAGTCATTGCGCCTGCCACAACACCGACAACCGCGAACAGGTCGAGGCCGCCAGCCGCGCCGCCCTGTCCGAGGACATCCTGCGCGCCATCGAAGAGGCCCGCCGCGACCCCGAACCGGGGGGGCGGCTCATCAGCATTCTTCACAAGGTGCAGGGGCACTTCGGCTACCTCGGCAAGGAGCAGATGGACGCCGTCGCCCAGTTGCTCCAGGTTCCCGCCGCCGAGGTGACGGGCGTCGCCACCTTCTACCACTTCTTCCGCCTCAAGCCCGGCGGACGCTACGTGATCAACATCTGCCTGGGCACAGCCTGCTACGTCAAGGGCGGCGCGGAGGTCGCCGAGAAGTTCAAAGAGGAGTTGGGCATTGATTTCGGCGAGACGAGCAAGGACGGCATGTTCACCCTCGAGTGCGCCCGCTGCGTGGGCACCTGCGGCCTGGCGCCGGTGATCATGATCAACGAAAACGTCCACGCCAAGGTCAAACCCGATGAGGTCCCCGCCCTGCTGGCCCGCTACCGGGACAAGGCGCGGCAGGAACAGGCCTGAGCGCGCCGGACAGGCTCCGTCGTTTCCGTCCCTCCCCCGGAGGGCGAGGATGCGGCCCCGCGGCGAAACCTTTCCCTTGACGAAGGCCGCGCGCACGGGATAGACTCTGCTTCAGGCGCGGGGCGGAAGGCGATCACCGGATGTCGGGGGCGCCGTCAAGCCCCACCGAGCCGGCGCGTAGCGCCCCCAACAAGGAGATATGCCCGATGCCGTCCACCGCCCCCAAGATCGCCGCCGGACTGGGATGGAGCCTGGAGAAGTTTCTGCCCCAAAGCGCCGTGCCGCGGCGCGGGCGACTGGCGCTAAGCGGGCTGCGCGGCGAGGTCCTCTCCTTCCAGGCGGTCTATCGCTCGGACCGGCGCGGAATGCTCCGCGCGACGCTGAGCGGTCCCCTGGCCCCCTGCACAACGGCCCGGCGCATTGACCTGGCCCATTGCGAGCACCCGACCTACGGCGTGCCGCCGGAAGAGCTTGTGGCGCTCTGCCCCGCCTTTATCCCCGATCCGCTGATTCCCGCCGAGGAGTTCCCCGCCTGGCCCGGCCAGACGCGCGGCATCTGGTTCACCGTAGCGGTGCCGCCCGACGCCCCCGCCGGACGCAGCCGCCTCACGATCCGCCTCTCCTGCGGCGAGCACCGCGTGGCCGACCTGGCAGTGGACGTGCGCGTGATCGGCGCCGCCCTGCCGAAGCAGGAACTCAAGGTCATCCACTGGTTCCACAACGACTGCCTCCAGTCCTGGTACAAGTTCGCCGCCTGGTCGCCCGAGCACTGGCGCATGGCGGAGAAGTACCTGCGCAACGCCGCCGAACACGGCGTGAACACCATCACAACGCCCGTCTTCACCCCGCCGCTGGACACCGCCGTGGGGACGGAACGCCCCACGATGCAGTTGGTGGATGTCGAGGTCGTCGGCAAGGACCGCTACCGTTTCGGCTTCCGCAAGTTCGACCGGTGGGTGGACCTCTGCCGCCGGTGCGGTATGACGGACTTCGAGATCTCGCACCTCTCGACGCAATGGGGCGCGAAGTTCGCCCCGAAGGTCATCGCCAAGGTCGGCGGCGAGTCCCGGCGCATCTTCGGATGGGACACCCCCAGCGACGGGCCGGCCTACCGCGCCTTCCTGCTCCAGTTCCTGCCGGAGCTGGTCAAAGCTCTGCGCCGAAAGAAGGCCCTCCGCTCCGCCTACCTGCACGTCAGCGACGAGCCGCATCTCGACCACCTGCCGCAGTACCGCGCCGTGCGCGAGATCCTGAAGCAGGGCGCGCCCGAGCTGCCCGTGGTCGAGGCCCTCTCGAACATCGAGTTCTACGAGACCGGCCTGGCGGACCTGCCCTGCCCGGCGACCAACCACGTCCAGCCCTTCCTCGATCGCAAGGTGTCGCCGTTGTGGACGTACTACTGCTGCGGCCAGCGGGTGGGGGTGTCGAACCGCTTCCACGATTTCCCCTCCGCGCGCAACCGCATCCTCGGATGGCAGCTCTTCAAGTTCCGCTACCAGGGCTTCCTGCACTGGGGCTACAACCACTGGTACGCCGGACTGACCGACACGCTCGTGGACCCCTACACCTGCGCCGACGGACGCCGTCTCCTGCCGCCGGGCGACGGCTACGTCGTGTACCCTGGCCCGGACGGGCCGGTGGACGCGCTGCGCTGGGAGGTGTGGCGCGAGGGCCTCCAGGACCTGCGCGCCCTTCAGCTGCTCGAACGCCTGGCGGGCGAGACCCCCGCGCAGAAGACAGCGGCGCTGCTGCGGCTGTCGGCCATCCGCAACATGGCCGTCTATCCGCGCTCGATGAACTGGCTTCTCGCGCAGCGGGAGGCTGTCAACCGGGCCATCGCCGGGCTGGCGGTGGCTACGTGATCCGGGGAGACGCATGGGGAGGACGAGCCATGAACGCATTGCGCGTGGTGGCGGGCGTCGTGACGGCGGGCATCCTGTCGGCGGGGTTCCCTTCGGCGGGCATGGCCCAGGCGCAAACGCCCGCGCAACGGGCGCGCGCCGTGGTCCAGGAGCGCTTGAAGCAGGTGGCGGAGGCCTACTATGACGTGCCCTCCCTCTATCCGGGGAACTATTTCTGCGAACTCCGAAGCCCGGAGATGACGGCCGCCATCGAGCCGCACCTGCGCCGGGCGTGGGGCCAGGGCTACCTGGCCCTGACCGCCACGCCGCAGGGCGTGCGAGCTTCCGCCGAGAACGTCGCCGACGCGCGGGCGGAACTTCAGCCGGTCATCACCCGATGGCAAAACGCCATAGCGGAAGCGCTCCGGCGCTTCGAAGGCTGCCTGCCGGGGCGCGTGGCGGCGGCGGCCATGGCAGCCCCCGAGGATTACGCGGCCTCGGCCCTGCGCGAGGGCGCGTTGACGCGCCTCGAACTCAAGGCCAAGAGCCCCGCCGATTATATCCAAAGCGTGACGCTGTGGGTGGACAACGGCAACGCGCTTGTCAAGTTTGCCGCCGACGACAAGG
Organism: Planctomycetota bacterium; assembly: GCA_022705425.1. Taxonomy (GTDB): domain Bacteria; phylum Planctomycetota; class Brocadiia; order CAIUPP01; family CAIUPP01; genus JAKJEM01. The sequence continues at coordinate 42,224 of JAKJEM010000003.1, read as the reverse complement.
TGGGAGGCCGGCTGGAGGTGGCACTGAAGAACGTGCGCCTTCGGACTCCCCAACCGAAACTGGTCCCCGTGAGCGCGGAAATCTACGCCAAGCGCGCCGGGCAGGAAGGCAAGCACTGGATTGAGATCGAATACCAGAACGTCTTCGGCGAACAGGCGCATGAGCACGTGCTGTACCGCAGCGTCAAGCTGAAGCGCACCGACGCGCGGGGATTCCTGCCCAATCAGCCGCAGGCGGGGGAGGTGAACCCGGTGTCCTTCCAGTTGACCAACTACCGGGTCGGGGCGCCGACGCCCCCTCGGACGGTGGCCGGGACCTTCGAGAGCGTGTACGCGGCAAGCCGGTAGGCGCGCGACGCCGCGCGGAATGCAGCGACGAAAGGACTGGACGATGGAGATCGGCGGAACGGTGGCGCTCGTCACCGGCGGCGGGACGGGGATCGGACGCGCCACGGCGCTGCGGCTGGCGGCTCGCGGGGCCGACGTGGCGGTGAACTACTCCCGATCGAAGGATGAGGCCGAGGCGACGGCGGAGGAGGTCCGCCGCCTGGGGCGGCGCGCCATGGCGCTGTGCGCGGACGTGGCGCGCGACGACGAGGTCCGGCGCATGGTCGAGGAGGCCGTCGGCGGCCTCGGACCGCTGCGCATCCTGGTCAACAACGCCGGCTGGACGGAGTTCGTGGACTTCAAGGATCTGGACAAGCTCGATGACGCCGTCTGGGATCGGACGATGGCCGTCAACGTCAAGGGCCCCTTCTACTGCATCCGCGCCGCCGCGCCGCACATGCAGGCGGCCGGCGGGGGCGTGGTGATCAACGTCTCCTCGCTGGCCGGTTCGATCGGGCGCGGCAGTTCGATCCCCTACTGCGCGTCGAAGGCCGCGCTCAATCTCCTCACCCGGATGACGGCGCGCGTCCTGGCGCCGGCCGTCCGCGTCAACGCCGTGGCTCCGGGCGTGGTGACGACGCGCTGGGTCGAGCGCCAGACGGCCTTCGTCCGCGGCGCGCAGATGCAGACTCCGCTGCGTCGCGTGGCCGCCCCGGAGGACGTGGCGCAGGCCATCGTGGCGCTGATCGAAAGCAACGATTTCGTGACCGGACAGGTGCTGCCGGTGGACGGCGGGCTGAGCGCCTGACGGAATTGAAATGCCCGCAAGAGGCTGATAGAATGCTCTTTTCGGTAATGGGCTCCCGTCCGAGATTCCGGGTGAGCGCGTATGCAGGCGATTGTCTCCGACGTCCATAGCAACATGGAGGCCTTTCAGGCGGTCTTGAACGACATCCGCCAGCGCGGCGTGTCGGACGTGATCTGCCTGGGGGACCTGATCGGCTACGGTCCCGATCCCCGGGCCTGCCTCGACCTGGCCGGGGGGTTCAACCTGTGCCTCCTCGGGAACCACGAAGAAGCCGTCCTGTTCGAGGCGCAGGCCCAGGGCTTCAACCCGCGCGCCACCGTGGCCGTCAAATGGACCGCCCGGCAGTTCAACATGCTCGGAGACGACCGCGCCGCCAACGCCAAACGCTGGGACTTCATGGGGAACATGCCGCGCTATTACTCCGGCAACGGCATTCTTCTCGTCCACGGCTCCCCCTCCGACCCCACGCGCGAGTATGTTTACACGACCGACGTGCGCAACCCGAACAAGATGGAGCGCATCTTCGGCCAGATCGAGCACCTGTGCTTCGTGGGCCACACGCATGTCCCCGGCGTGTGGACCGACGACATGACCTTCCGCTCCCCCGACGACCTGGATTACGTCTATCGCATCAGCCCGCGCAAGACGATCATCAACGTCGGGTCGGTGGGACAGCCGCGCGACAACGACCCCCGCGCCTGCTACGCCCTCTTCGACGGGGCGGCGGTGCGCTTCATCAAGGTGGCGTACGACTTCGAGACGACCATCCGGAAGATTTACGCCATCCAGGACCTGGACCGCTCGCTGGGGGACCGGCTTCGCGAGGGGCGCTGAGCCCGAGAGCCCACGGCCCTGAGCCGGCGGACGGCGAACCGCCCGCCGGACCCGTACTCCGTTCCCGCCGCTCGCACTGAGAAGGGTACACGCTTGGAACGCCGCACACTTATCGCCTTTCTGCTCATCGGCCTGGTGACCTTCGCCTGGATGTGGCACGCGCAGCATCGGCAGCGTCAGGCCGCTGAACGCGCGCGCCCGATCGAAAGCGCCGCCCCCGCTCCAGCCGCCGCCCCGGCTTCCGCCCCCGCCGCCGCACCGGCCGTTCCGCCCGCCCCCCCCGTCCTCAAGCCCGTTGCGCCCGTCCCGGAACTCGGCGACCTCCGCCTCGCCGGCGACGGATTCAAGGTCGAAACGCTGTGGACCAATCGCGGCGCGTACCTGCGCCAGGCCTCGCTGGTCGAGTACGCCCGCCGCGTGAACTCGCCCGATCACCTCCTGCTTCTGGCGGCCTCCTCCCCCGAACGCGGGGTCTTCGCCCTGCTGGACCCGTCCGGTGCGCTCCCCCTGGACCGGCAGAACTACCGCTTGGTTTCCGAAAGCCCCGACCGCCTTATCTTCGAGGCGACCTTCGTCAACGGCCTTCGCGTGAAGAAGGAGTTCAACCTCCTGCCCGGCAAGTACGAGGTCGCCGCCCGCATCACGCTGGAGAACATCGGCCCGAACCCCGTTTCGGGGCAGTACTCCATCGTAGCGGCGGACCGCGTTGTGCCGGAGGACCTGACGGCGCCCGAGTTGCATGGGCTGATCGGCTCGCGCTATGAGAACGGACGGCTCAGCCTGACGGAGAAGACACCCGGCGCCAATGAGCCCTTCGTCCGCCGCAACGGCCCCAAGGAACCGATCCTCTGGGCCGGGGCCGGCAGCCGCTACTTCGCCGCCGTCCTGCGTCCCATCCCCCCGCCGGGGCAGACGACGATGGGACTGATTGAGTCGGTGACCATCGGCCCCCTGCCGCAGAGCGAGTCGGTCCCCACCCGCTGGGGGGGCGTCGAGAGGGCGGACAACATCTACGTGCTGATGACCACCGCCGCGCGCGCGGTCGAACCGGGCAAGTCCCTCGTGGATGAATACCGCTATTACCTGGGCCCCCGCAAGAAGGAGGTCCTGGCCGAAACGCCCGACCTCGAAATCCTGGTCAACTACGGCTTCTTCGGCTTCATCAGCACCTTCCTGCTCTGGATACTGAAGGGGCTCTATCACATCATCCCGAACTACGGCGTCGGCATCGTGCTGCTGACGGTCCTCGTCAAGGTCGCCATGTTCCCCATCACCCGCAAGGGGCAGATCGGCATGCACAAGATGCAGCGCCTGCAGCCCCAGGTGCGCGAACTCCAGGAGAAGTACAAGGACGACAAACAGCGCCAGGGACGCGAGATGATGGAGCTTTACCGGCGCAATGACGCCAATCCCATGATGGGTTGCTGGCCGATCCTGGTGCAGATCCCCATCTTCTGGGGGCTCTTCCAGATGCTGCGCTACTCGATTGACCTGCGGCACGAGGGATTCCTGCTGTGGATCAACGACCTGGCCCAGCCGGATACCATCACGCATCTCGGCGCCTTCCCCATCAACATCCTGCCGGTGCTGATGACGATCTCCTGGTTCTTCCAGCAATGGACGATGCCGAAGCCGGCCGACCCGCAGCAGGCCCAGATGCAGAAGATGATGCTCTTCATGCCGGTCGTTTTCGGCTTCATGTTCTACGACATGGCGGCCGGGTTGACGCTGTACTGGTTGACGAGCACCTTCCTGGGGATCGTCGAGCAGAAGTTCATCCGGATGCAGATTCAGCGGATGGAGGCGGCCGGGAAGTTCACGGTTGCCGAGGCGGAGCCGCCGGCCAGGGCCGCCCGCGAGCGCCCGCCGAAGCGGAGGTGACGCAGGCGGAGGCGGGTTCGGCACGATGGGATTCGACCGGGCGACAACGCCGGAAAAGGGAGACATCATCGTCGCCGTTTCGACGGCGGCGGGCGTGTCGCCGCGCGCCATCGTCCGCATGAGCGGGGCCGGCGCGATGGACCTCCTTGCCGCTCTCTGTGCCGCGCCCCTGCCGGAGGCCGTCCGCCGGGGCGGAAGTTATCTTGCCTTCGACGCCGAGGCGCACTGCGGCGACCTGCGGTTGCCCGTGCGCGTCTATGTCATGCGCGCGCCCGCCTCCTACACCCGCGAAGACGTCGTCGAACTGCACACCTTCGGCAACCCCGCCCTCCTCGGCGCGCTGCTGGCCGAGTTGACGCGGCGCGGCGCGCGTCCCGCCGGGCCGGGGGAGTTCACGCGGCGGGCCTTCCTCAACGGACGGATTGACCTGGCGCAGGCCGAGGCGGTCGAGGCGTTGATCCGATCGCGCGATGAAGGCGAGCGCCGCGCGGCTCTGGAGGTGCTGGCCGGACGGCTCAGCGGCGAGATCGCCGACGCGCGCGCCGCGCTGACGGAAACGGCCGCCCTGGTCGAGTTGGCGCTGGACTTCTCCGACCAGGACGTGCCGGTGATCTCCATCGCCGAGGCGCGCGAGCGGCTGCGCCCCGTGCGCGAACGACTCCGCCGCCCGACCGCCGCCCCCGAGCGCGGTCGCGTCGCCCCTCGCGCAGCCCGCGTCGTTCTCTTCGGGCCGCCGAACGCAGGCAAGTCCAGCCTCTTCAATGCCGTCCTGCGCCGCCGGCGGGCGATCGTCTCCCCCCATCCCGGCACCACGCGCGACACCATCGAGGCCGTTGCCGACGCCGGCGGACTGGAGCTTCTGCTGGTGGACACGGCCGGGCTGCGCCCGCCGGATGACGGCGTCGAGGCGCAGGCGGTGCAGCGCTCGGGCGAATCGGTCCGCCGGGCGGACCTGGCGCTGTGCGTGTTGGACTTGACGCGGCCTCCCGGACGTGAGACGCTGGAAGCATTGCGGACGCTCGATCCGCGCCGCGCGCTGGTCGCGCTGAACAAGTCCGATCTGGGCGGCGTCTGCCCGGACGCGGCGGCGGCGCTGCCGCCGGAGGTCGAGTCCTGCGTCGTGTCCGCGCGCACCGGCGCGGGCTTGGATGCCTTGTTGCGGCGCCTCCGCGCGCGCCTGGCAGAACACACGGACCGCGCGCCCGCCGCGCTCATGGTCGGCGCGCGCCAGGCGCAAAGTGTGCAGCGCGCCGTGGCGGCGCTCGACCGCGCGCTCGACGAAAGCGCCCCGGCGACGATGGACCTCCTGGCCGCCGACCTCCGCGAGGCCCTCGATGCGCTCGACGCGCTCACGGGCCGCTCGGCAGCGGACGACGTACTCAACCGCGTCTTCGCGCAGTTCTGCATAGGGAAATAGAATGACGCTGATCGAATCGCTGATCCTCGGCGCCGTGCAGGGCGCCACGGAGTTCCTCCCCGTCAGCAGCTCCGGCCACCTCGTCCTCGTCGAGGCGCTGATGAAGGTTCAGACCCCCGGCGTGCTCTACGAGGTCGCCCTGCACCTCGGCACGCTGGCCGCCGTGGTCTTCTTCTTCCGGCGCGACGTGCGCGACATCATCGTGGATTGGTGCGCCGGGATGGCCGAATGGGGGTGGAAGCGTCGCCCCTGGCGCGAGGTCTGGGCCGCCCGCAAGGACTTCCGCATGGGCTGGTACGTCGTCGTCGGAACCCTTCCGGCCGGAATCGCCGGCCTGACGGTGAACGACCTCATCGCCGGCCTCTTCAAGAGTCCCCTGCTGACCGCGGGCATGCTCTTCGTGACGGGGGAGATTCTCTGGTTGACGCGCTCTTACAGTCTGGCCCGCCAGGAGGGCCGCGTCACGCTGAAGGACGCCCTGCTCATCGGGCTGGCGCAGAGTGTGGCGTTGATACCCGGCATCTCGCGCTCCGGTTCGACGATCTCCGCCGGCCTGATGCTCGGACTCGATCGGGCCGAGGCCGCACGCTTCAGCTTCCTCCTTTTCATGCCCGCGATCCTGGGCGCGGCGGTCCTCGAATCGCGCCACATTTCCGCCCTGCCGGAGGGGCAGTGGGGCGCCCTGCTGGCGGGCGTCCTGACCGCAACGATAACCGGCTACATCGCGTTGCGTTTCCTCGTGCGCGTGGTCAAGGCCGCGGGACTGCACTGGTTCGCCTGGTACTGTTGGGGAATGGGCATCGTGGCGGTGAGTTACTTCTGGGCCGTGCGCTGACGCGCGGCCCCAATGCGGGAGGTCGAAGTCATGGCGGAACGGACGGGCGTTGCGGCGGTGTTCACGGGCGCGGGCCGGCCTCTGGAGACGCGGGAGTTCCCCGTCCTGCCCCCCGCGCCGGGCGATGCGCTCCTGGCTTTGGCGCGGAGCGGCGTCTGCGGCACAGACGTGCACATCGTTGAGGGGCGGCTGGCGGTTCCCGCGCCGCTGATCCCCGGCCATGAGTTCATCGGACGGATCGAGGCGTTGGGGACGCGGGCGCGGCGCGACGGCCTGGGCGCCCCGCTGCGCGTCGGCGATGCGGCGGTCGCCTGCGTGGCCCTGCCGTGCGGCAAGTGCTTCAGTTGCGCGCGCGGCGAAACGGCCAGCTGCCTCAACTTCGGCGTCACCTACGTCCGCGACCCGCAGAACCGGCCGCACTTCTTCGGGGGTTACGCCGAGTTCCTTCACGCCCCGGCGAAGACGCTCGTCAAGCTGCCGAAGGGCGTGGACCTCGACGCCGCGGCGGCCTTCCCCTGCGCCGGCCCCACGGTCATTCGCGCCTTCGATTACGCCGGCGGTCTCGAACGCGGGGAACTGGTCGTCGTCCAAGGCGCGGGTCCTGTGGGGCTCTTTGCCGTCGCCTGGGCGGCCGCGGCGGGCGCCGTCGTGGCCGTCATCGGGTCGGGATCGAGTCCGGCCCGGTTGCGTCTGGCGCGCGCGCTCGGCGCGAAGCTGGCGCTGGATTACCGCGCCGTTCCGGCGGAGGAACGCGCGGCGCGCATCACGGCGCTGGCCGCCCGACTGGGCCGGGCCAACGGCGCCGACGTCGTCTTTGAGGCCAGCGGCTCGCCGACCGCCTTCCCGGAGGGATTGCGCCTTGTCCGCACGCGGGGTCGCTACATCGTGCCCGGCCAGTATTCGAACAGCGGCCCCGTGTCCATCGAGCCGCAGATGATCACCTTCAAGGCCGTGCGCATCGTCGGCAGCGGCCAGTACACGATGCAGGACATCGGCGCCTACCTCGAATTCCTCCGGCGGCGCCGCGACCTGCAGAAGGTCTTCGCCCGTTGCGTCACGCACCGCTTCCCGGTGCGCCGGGCGCAGGAGGCGTGCCGGTGCGCCGCCGAGGGACGGGCGGCCAAGGTCGTCCTCGTCCCGCAGGAGGTCGGAAAGAGGAAATCATGAGCCCGCTCGACCACTCGGAACTGACACAGCGGCAGGAGACGTTGCTCCGCGCGTGGCGTTGCGCCCCCGCCCCCCACTGGCGGGCGCAGTCCTTCATGGAAACGATCGGCGAGCCGATGCCGCTCCGCCGCGCCCGGGCGCTCAACGCCGTCCTCGAACGCGCTTCGCTGCCCCTCTTCCCCGGCGAGTTGCTCATCGGCGCGGGGATGCTCGGCCGCCTGGCGCCCGAAGGGACCGTTGCGCCGGAGACCCTTGCCGCCGACCGTGCCTGGCTGGCGACGATGCCCGACCGCGATTTTCAGACCCACCGCGACCATCACATTCCCGACTATCCCCGCCTGCTGCGCGCGGGCTTCGACGGCCTGCGGGCCGAGGCGGGCGAGTCCCTTGCCCGGC
>JAKJEM010000003.1:9849-34451 GCA_022705425.1 Planctomycetota bacterium | reverse complement strand
GACGCTCCGGAGCACGCCGCCCTCCTTCGCGAACATGCCCGGCGCCTCGAACGCCTGGCCGGCGAGCCCGCCGCCTCCTTCCACGACGCGCTGCAACTGACGTGGTCCTATCACGCCATGATGCAGCTCGACGACCGCGGGGCCATGGCCTTCGGGCGGCTGGACCAGTTCCTCCAGCCCTACTACGCCGCGGACCTGGCCACCGGACGGGTCACCCCCGAGGAGGCCCTGCGCCTCCTGGAGCACTTCTTCGCGAAGATCACCGTCACCCATGACGTGCAGAACATCGCCCTCGGCGGCGTCCGTCCACAGGACGGCGCGGACGCCACAAACGCCCTGAGCCATCTCATCCTCGAAGCCTGCCGCCGCGTGGGGCGTCCCGGCGGCAACTGCACGGCGCGCGTCCACCGGAACACCCCGCGCGACTTCCTCCGCAAGTGCGCGGAGGTCATCCGCTCCGGCGTCGGCTACCCGGCCATGTTCAACGACGAGATCGAGATTCCCGCGTTGGCGGAGTTGGGCTATCCGCTCGAGGACGCGCGCGATTACGCCTTCGCGGGATGCATCGAGGTCTTCATCCCCGGCCGCATGGCGCCGTGGGCCGACGGACGCTTCAACCTGTTGCAGTGCGTGGACTTGGCGCTGCGGCGCGGCGTTGACGGCGTGCGCGGCGCGCGCCTGGGCCCCGACACCGGCGAGCCGGCGGATTTCGAGGGCTTCTATGGCGCGTGGCGAACGCAGATGCGCTTCCGACTGGCGCTCCACGTCGAGCGCCTCAACGCCCGCAAGCGCGAGTTCGACGCGCGGGCCTGGGAGTGCGCGGCCCCGCTGATGAGCGCCCTCACCGCCGACTGCATCGCCCGAGGTCTGGACCTCAATGACGGCGGCGCGCGCTTCCCCGCCAATCACGGAATCGCCGGGATGGGCATCGGTGTCACCGCCGACAGCCTGGCGGCGGTCAAACGCTTCGTCTATGAACGCGGACGCTTCACCCTGGCCGAGTTGCGCCGGATGCTCGATGCGAACTTTGCGGGCTTCGAGCGCGAGCGCCGGTTGCTCCTGACCGAAGCGCCGAAGTACGGCAACGGCGATGACGAGGTGGACGCCCTCGCCGCACGCGCCACGCTCGACTTCGGGCGCGAATGCCTGCGCTACCGCACCCCGCGGGGCGGCAGCTATTGGGGGCTCATGGCCGCCAACGTCTCGAACATCCCCGCCGGGCGCGAAGTGGGCGCCTCCCCCGACGGGCGTTTCGCCCTTCAGCCCCTCTCCGACGCCGCCAGCCCCACCTTCGGACGCGACCTCGCCGGACTCACCGGCGTCATCCGCTCCGTCTCCCGGCTGCCCTACCGCGTCTGTCCGGGGGGAAATGTCGTCAATGTCAAGCTCCACCCCTCCGCCGTGGCCGGCGACCGCGGCCTGGACGCCCTGGCCTCTCTCATCCGCGCCGCCTTCGACATGGGCGCCGTCCAGCTCCAGTTCAATACGGTGGACCGCCGCGTGCTCGAAGAGGCGCGCGCCCATCCCGAGGAGCACCGCAGCCTCGTCGTCCGCGTCTCAGGGTTCTCATCGCACTTTGTGTCCCTGGACAGGGCCGTTCAGGAGGATATCCTGGCTCGGACGGAATATCGGTAAGTCGGTCTATTGTCAGGAGCCGCCATGCCCGCGCGCCCGAATATCGTCTTCGTCCTGAGCGACCAGCAGCACCGCGACACCGTAGGCGCCTACGGGGCCGCGCGAAGCCCCACGCCGCACCTGGACCGCCTGGCGGACGAAGGGACGCGCTACGACAACGCCTGGTGCTGCTCCGCCATCTGTTCCCCCTCGCGCGCCGCGCTCTTCACCGGACGCCTGCCCCATCGCTTCGGCAGCGTTCGGAACGACCTGACGATCCCCGCCGGAACGCCCAACCTCGCCGCCGCCCTCGCCGCGCAGGGCTACCGCCTCGGTTACTCCGGCAAGTGGCACGTGGACAAGGCCACGCTGCCCACCGACTACGGCTTCGAGGGAAAGAACTTCCCGGGATACGGTTTCCCGGCCTGGCTGTTCACCGGCCCGGTGGACCCTTCGTCGCGCCGCGTGCGGGAGAATGCCTACTACGAGTACCTGGCCGACCGGGGTTTCGCCGTGCCGACGCTTTCCGACACAATGCCCACGTGGGAACCGGAGCGCAAGGCCCTTCTGCTGGCTGCACGCCAGAGCGGCCCGCAGGAGGCCGCCATCCCCTGGTTCGTCGGCGAGGAGGGCGTCCGCCTCGCCGAGAGCTTCTGCCGGCGCCGCAAGTCCGACGGCCGCCCCTTCTTCCTGTGGATGAACTTCTGGGGCCCGCACAATCCCTGCCACATCCCGGAACCCTGGTTCAGCATGTTCGACCCCGCGGAGATTCCCGAACCCGCCTCCCTCCGCGAGACCTTCGCGGGCAAGCCGGCCTGCCAGAAGCTTATGGCCCATTATTGGGGAACGTGGGGCGCGCCGTGGGACTTCTGGCGCAGGTACCTGGCCGCCTATCTCGGATACTGCGCCCTCATTGACGCGCAGATCGGACGCCTTCGCGTCGCCCTCGAACGCGCCGGCGAGTGGGAGAACACCCTTTTCATCTACTCCGCCGACCACGGCGACATGATGGGTCGCCACCAGCTGACCGACAAGGGCCCGTACATGTACGACGACATCTACCGCATCCCGTTGATCGCGCGCGGTCCCGGCATGGCGCGCGGAGGCAACGACGACATCGTCTATCTGCACGACCTGTATGATACCGCGCTGGCCGCCAGCGGGGCGCCGCCCGACCCGAAGAGCGACGGACGCTCGCTGGCCGGCGCCGGGGGCCCCCCGCGCGAGGCCGTCTTCGGCGAATTCGATTGTCAGATTCTCACCCACCCCCAGCGCATGATCCGCACCCCCGCGCGGAAGTTCGTCTGGAACGCCGGCGACATCTCCGAGCTTTATGACCTTGAGCGCGACCCCGACGAAATGACCAACCGGGCGCAGGACCCCGCCTACGCCGGCGACAAGCGCATCCTGGCAGAGCGCCTGTTGGAGCATCTGCGCAGGACCAGCGACCCCCTCGCGCGTATCCTCGAGGCCGTCCGGCACGGGCTGTAACGGGTCCGACCGCCGCCTACACCCGCTCGCCCGTCGAGAGATCGTAGATCATCCCTTCCTGCGGATCGGGGGTCTCGTGCAGTTCCTCGGGCTTGAAGAAGAGCGCAATCTCGCGCTCGGCGGCCTCGGGCGAGTCCGAACCGTGGATCAGGTTGAAGCGGTTGCTGACGGCGAAATCGCCGCGGATCGTCCCCGGATCGGCGTTTGCGCCGAAGGTGGCGCCCATCATCTTGCGGGCGACGGCGACGGCGTTCCTGGCGCGGACGACCAGCAGCAGAACGGGGCTGCCGCTCATGTAGCGCACCAGCGGCTCATAAAAGGGCTTGCCCTCGTGCGCCCCGTAGTGGCGGCGGATGACCGCCTCGGGGAGGCGTGCCAGCTTCAGAGCGACGATCTGGAATCCCTTCTCCTCGAAGCGGGCCACGATGCGTCCGGCCAGCCGGCGCTGCAGGGCGTCGGGCTTGATGATCAGCAATGTGCGTTCCACGGGGGTCTCCGTTCAAGAACCTGCGGCCATGCGCCTCAGCGCGGGTATGGTGTACCACAGCGCGGGGGCGCGCGGCAACTCAGTCATCCGCCCGTCGGCGGCGCGCCAGCAGGTCCGCTCGGACGCTCCGGAAGAACTCCCGGTAGGCAGGGGTGCGGTAGTCGCGATAGGTCCAGGGCATCGGCTCGAAATCTCCGCGCGCGTATTGCAAAGTCACCTCGGCGTAGATTCCCTGCCCAAGGTAAACCCGGTGCGGGAAGTCCTTGGTGGTCGCCAGGACGAGGCGAAGCGGATCGAGGTAGCCGGGGTCGAGGTTGACCGGGCGCGGCACGGGCCGCTCCGGCGCGGCGAACTCCCGTTCGAGGGCGTTCGTCCAGACCTTGGTCTCCGCCAGAAGTCCCGCGTCGAAGGGTTCGGCGAAGGCAAGGAAGGCGCGCTTGAGCCCCGCGCCCATCTCGGCGGTGTAGTAGTCGGTGAAGTCGAAGTCCATCACGCCGCTGACACGGGCCACGGGGCCGAAGCGCCCGGTCAGGCGGGCGCGGGCTCGCTCGAACAACTCCGGCCAGGCGCTGAGCATCCCCACGACCAGGGCGGCATCGGGCGCGGAACGGGGCTGGCCCATGAGTTCTCCTTTCGACTGGGTTGCACAGCGGCCTCCGCGAAGGGCCTGCCGCCGGGCACGGCCATGGACGTCCGCCCGCCTGAAGACGCCCGCACGGGTGCGTCCGAGCGGACGGAGGCACGGCCCCCTGCCCGGCGCAGCCTACAGTCCCAGTTCAGACAGCGGATACTCGAGAACTTCGTTGCCGGCGGCCAGGTAGAGCGCCGGACCGGCAACGTGCAGAAACTGCGGATTCGGGCAGGCCACGCGCGGCTCGAAACGCAGGGCGTTGCCGTCAAGGGGCGCGAGACCGATGGCTTCGCGATTCGCGCCGATGAGGGCCTCGCCGCAGCGCAGCAGAAGGTCCGTCGCGCCATCGGGCTCGTTGAGCGTCGTCACGGCGTCGGACTCATAGTCCCACAGCGCCAGACCCTCCGGGCATCGAGCGAGGAGGCGGCCATCGGGCAGGACCGCGCGCGCGCGCGACCACGGCGCGTTGCCGGGAACGAAGCGTTGCCGAAGCGGCTCGCCGCTGTCAAGATCATAGACCAGCCACACCGAGACGGACTCGACGGGCGGCGCGGAGTTGCAGTCGCCGTAGATGTCGGTCGAGACGAAGAGGCGGCGACGCCGAAGATCGGCGGCCAGGGCATTCGGGCGCAGGCCGGGCCGGATGGGCGCACGCACCTCGAACCGACCGCTGCGCGGGTCCAGACGGCACAGCGCGCCGCCCAGTGTGCCGTAGCGCGGGCTGGTCGCCATCCAGGCGCAGCGTCCGTCATGGAGGAAGGCCATCGGGCGCATCTGGCCGCGCTCCTGCGCGGAAGCAACCCGACACGGGTTCTCCGGCCAGGCGGCTGGACGGGTCGGATCATAGGCCGTAATCGAGGCGGTAGTGTAACTCGTCAACAGGAAGCGGCGCGTGGCGTCGTCCCAGAGAATCTGGTTGACCTGGCCCCCACCGGGCGCGGCGCGTCCGAGATCGCGTCCGGGGCCATCGGGAAGGGATATGGCCCAGAAGCGCTGTGTAATGAAGGGCGCGCCGAGGATCAGGCCGGCCTGCGGCGCGGCGCAGAGCGCGTGCACGGACATGGCGCCCCAGGGTTCCAGGTCGCAGCGGTCCGTTCGACCGGAGGCCGGGTCGTAACGCAAAGCCACGCCGGACACGGTCACGGCGCAGGGCTGACGCCCCATCCACGTCCCGGCGGTGGCCGGTTCGCCGGAGGTCCAGTCCGCCGCGACACGCTCGTGGCGCAGCCTTTCGGCATCGAAGCGCCACAAGCCGCCGTCGGCAACGTAGAAAAGTCCCTCCGCCGTTCGGGTGGCCCCCTTGAAGTGATGCACCCCCTGGGTGGGCATCGGCCCGCGCGCCAGCACCGCCAGATCAGGCCAGGAAAGGAGCAGGAAGATGCCCTGTCGTGCTTCGCCGCTCTGCGCGGCCACGACCAGCCGCCGGTCGTCCAGGAAGGCGGCGCTGGCCCACGCGCAGCCTTCCAACCCCGGCGGCACGACGGAGCGCGCCGTCAGCGCCGACGGATCAATCACGATCAACCGCGCCTGAGGGACGTTGAAGACCCACGCGATCCGGCCATCCGGCGCGTCCAGCGCGCAATGGCCGTAGAGGGCGTGCGGCGTCAGTCCGTCCACAGGCGATAGAATCTTCACCACCCGTCCGGGATCGAGATCATAGACCCCCACCGCGCCGGAAACGCCATGGCGGCTGGCGTTCCAGAAAGCGCGACGCCCGGAAATCGCCCCGCCCCAGCAGATGCCGTCCAGTTCACCCGTCACCAGCCGGTCGAAGGCATCGCGGCCGGGGTCATAGCGAGCCAGCGCGCCGTTACCGCAGCCGAGGTAGAGACGCCCATCCGGACCGGTTCGGAGGAAGTAGGCGCCGGGAATCCCCTCCGGGAGCGCGCGCATGCCGCGTTGTCCGCTCTCGGGGTCCCAGAAGTAGAGGCGCCCGCCCCCGGCGCGCCAGATGCTGCTGACCAGGGCGGGACGACCCTGGAACTGGACCTGGGCGATCTCGGCATTGACGAAGGGCAGCCGCGTATCCGGTATGGGGAAGCGGCGGGGCATGGCTTCACCTCAATGGATGACGTCCGCAGGCGGGCGCGCCGCGGGTGTCCGCTCCGGCGTCTCCGCCGGAGCACGGCGGATGTCGGCGTCGCATTGCCGGGCCGGCATGGGTCGTTCTCACGGAAGGGGCGGGGGTCACGCGCCTGGCGCGATCAGCGCGCAATCGAACCTTCTCTGAAGCGGCGGCGGGGGCTCCGGCGCGTCAATCCAACGGAGCAGGTGATCCACGGCCGCATCGGCGACGGAATGGACGGGCAGGCTCATCCAGGAGATCGGGGGATCGCACTCGCGCGCCGGGCCGTCGTCGCCAAACCCCATCAACCGCAAGGCGCGGCCCGACAGGGCCATCTGCACGACGGCGGCGTGGCCGTTGTCGGTCAGCAGGATTCCCTCCACGTCGGGGACGGTCTCAAGCGCCGCGCGGGCCGCATCGCAGGCTCCCCGCGCGCCCGACGCCACGGACGCCACCGTCGGCAAGGGTTCCAGCCCCCGCGCCCGCATGGCGCGCTCGTAGCCCCGGCGTTTGGCTTCGGAAGACACCCTCGAGGCGTCCGTGTCGAGCATCACCAGCCGCCGGAGTCCCGCATCCAGCAGATGGATGCAGCCCAACTCGAAGGAGCGCTCGTGGTCTATCGCCACCCAGGAATGCGCCCCCTCGACCGCGGCTCCCACGGATATGGCGGGAATCCGCCGCTCGGCCATGGAAAAGAGCAGCCGGTCGAGCGCCATGACAGGGAAATTGATGAAGAGGAAGCCGTCCACATCCTCACGCACCAGGCGTCGGCACGCCTCGGGCAATGGCAGGGCAAGGTCCAGTTGCAGGAGAGCGATACCGTAGCCGGACTCGTGGAGGCGCGCGGCGGCCTGGCTGACCAGTCCGTAGTGGCCGGCCGCCGCGAGGACGCGGGTCTGATCGAGCCGACCGGCCACGCAGATGCCGATGCGGAATGCGCGGCGCATCGTCAGCCCCTTGGCGGCCATGTTGCGGCGGTAGCCGTACTTCTCAATGGCGTCGAGGATCGCCTGGCGCTTGGCTGGATGAACGCGCTTATGGTCCTTGCCGTTGAGGACAAAGGAGACCGCTGTCGGCGACGTGCCGGTCAGGCGCGCGATGTCGTTGATTGTTGTGCGCACCGCCCATCTCTCACAAACCGCTTTCACTGTGCGGAGTATACGTGAGGCGGCGCGCGCCTGCAAGACCGCAACGATCGAGAGCGCCGCACCAATGGGCTGCGACGCAAAGCGTTTGACGCGAGGCGGTCACCGTGGCTCGACCAGCCCCGTCAACGCGCGAGGCGCCAGATCGAGCAACGTCCCCTTGGCCATGTCCGGGCGGCCCTCTACCGTGTACTGGAAGGGAGGGTTCCCGCGATGGTCGGTCACCACCGCGCCCGGAGGAAAGGCCGGGGTGAACAACTCGGGGTTCAGGTCTTCGTTGAAGGCTGCCTTCCGGACGACGAAGACCCCTTGTGAGGCGACCGCGTTCGAGTCTCGGTAGCAGGTGACCGTGACCTTTCCGGGAAAGAAGACGCCGTTGACCGAAGTGATGTCCTCCGCAACCGCACGACTGGCCAAGGTTCCATCCTCGCGGAGACGACGCGACTCGATCACACAATAGCCCATTTCAGGACAGATGAGCGCGACCTCGCGCGTCGCGACGCGCCGGAGCCAGAACGCCGTCTTGCCCTCGCGCTCCTCCTTGCCCGCCAGCAGAAACTCCTCCGCCGAAGCGACAAGGGCGGGAGCATCCCAGCGAAGCATCCATCGCAGCGGAGACATCCGCGCCACTTCCAGGGCTTCCTCCACTCGATCGCGAACCGAGCCCACAATCTTCAGAAAACCCTGGTGTGCGTAGGAGCGCGCCACCGCGCCATCATGTGCGATGACGCTGACACGCCATTCTCCTCCGAGGTCCTGCCGCCCGGCGACGATGCGCTGGCCCGTCTCGCCCATGTCCGAGCGCCACTTGCTCCCCGACCAGGTGTATATCCCCTGCTTGTAAACCTCGAACCCTCGCGCCATCAGGGTCGCATGTTCCTCGGCCATGCGACGATATGCCGTGTCCTGACCAGGTTCACGGGCGAGAGGACCTCGCCCCTGAGGTTCGTGATAGGCGTCCGCGCGAGCAAGGTCGCGCGCGACCTGACGCTCAATCTCCTGTTCACGGAAACCTGGAACCGCCGCATACCGTGCGTCGCCGGGAAACGCAACGCGGTATGTGTAGTCCACCTGCCCGCTGGTGATGCTCCGGTCCCGCGCTGCCATACCGCGTAAGAGCGCGGAGACGGTCCGCCCTTCGTCTTCGGCTGAACCGGCCGCAAATCCACTGACCGCAACAAAGACCCCCGCCAGGAAGGCGCATAGACGCCTCCACCTCAGCATCTCGATAACCTCCGGGGGTGTCATGTGCGGCTCTCGGAAGCGGGACACGGCACGCCGGAAGGCATTCACAGGCCCGCGGCAAGCGCCACAATGACAGCGTGGAAGCCCCATATGCCCCCGGCGCGTGACCGACATCCAATCCCTAGCCGCTCTCCCATCCCGCACCCTTGAAAGCCTGACGGCCAACGTCAGCCGCGCCTGCCGTCCTGCGCCGCAGCCAACGCGCGACATGCTACCGCCTGCCCAGGGTGTTGTCAACGAGAACGACGAATTTGTTCTGGTGTGATTTTTGACGCTATGCCAGAGTTGCGCACCCAATGGCGTTTGTCTTGCCGCAACGCCTCTTCTCGGGCCGGGACCGCCCGCGAGCGGACACGTCGTCCGGCGACCGAGTCTCGTGCCCGACCTTGCCGGTGTTCAGCGAGAGCGCGGCAGGTGAAGACCCCGCGGACAAGGCGTTCTCTGTCCCGCGCAGCAGCTCTCCGCCGTGCGTGGCTGGCGTGACAACGCCGCCCGCGTGCGGTAGAGTATCCTCGATACCGCGCCTTCACGCACGCCTGATCGGACCGGAGCCATGCGCTATCGCGACACCGGGGAACTCCACCTGGACTTCCATCGCACCACCAACGGCACGATTGCCTACCTTCGCCGCCGTCACGGTCTGCGCTTCCTGGATGGTGTCTTTCGCCGGACGGCGCAGGAGGTCTATCGGAGCATCTGGGAGGACCTGAAGGGCGGCGATCCGCGCCAGCTCGTCAAGCACTGGCGGGACGAGATTCGGTTGACCGTCACCCAATGCCCCGCCGTTGCCTACCTCCGCCGGCGCGGCATCCGCGTGGACCCGGCCTTCTGCCGGCAGACCATTGCCATGAATCGCGCCTGGTCGGAGGGCACGCCCTTCGAGATCACCACCGAGGTCCTCGGCAAGGGGCGCTGCATCCAGACCCTCCGGAGGCGCGCCCGGTGATCCCCAGCGACCATTTCGTCCGCTTCTACAACGAGGTCTTCAAGGCCCTCGACGCCCGCGGGCGTCGCTGCCTGACCGACTACTGGCGGGAGATCGGGCGCTTGCAGAAGCGGGAGCTCGCCGCGCGCTTCCGGCGGGGCGGCGTTGCCGCCGCGCGCGAATACTGGCAACGTATTATCCGCGAGGAGAACTGCCGCGCAAGGATCGTCAAGCGTCCCGGCGGTTTCGAGTTCCGGATGCGCCGGTGCCCCAGTCTTTCAAAGGCGCTGGACAACGACGCGACGCCCTTCGGCCTCTATTGCGACCATTGCATGGGCTGGATCGAGCCGGTGATGAAAGCCGCCGGGCTGTATGCCGTCATGGACATGATCTCGCGCGGCGAAGCGCGCTGCGTCTTCCTGGTGACCGAGAACGCCGCTGCGGCGCAGGAGGCCCTGAAGCGGGCGCGGCTGCCTTCCACGCCGTATCGCCCGGACAGCTTGCCGCCACGGCAGCCTGTCCGCGCGCAGCCGGCCTCGGGGCGGAACCGAAGACAGAAGAGGGAACGATGAACCGCGAGAAGTTCTACTCCTCGGTGGGGATGGTCGTCTTCCTGCTGCCCGGCATCGTGGCAGCGGTCGGGTTGATCGTGCAGAACGCCCTTCCGACGGCCTGGCAAGCGGGCAGAGGGCCGGCCTGGGCTCGCGCGCTCTACAACGTCACCCTCGTGGCGGCGATCCTGGCCTTCGTTGCGCCGGTGCTGGCGGGCATCTTCAAGCAGAAACGCGCCCTGCAGATCGGCGCGCTCCTGTGCATCCTCATTCTGGGCATCTTCGCCGCGCTGTGCATCGGGGGGCTGGAAAAGTAGCCCCGGCGTGCGAAGTCTCCGCCCGGTCACGCCTGTGCCCGGACAACCTCCGCTGCAATCTTCGCGCGCCAGGATTCCATCTCTCCCGGCTTGTAGGCCGTGGGTTGCCAGTGAAAGCGGTAGCCGTCGTCGTTCCGCCGGGGGATGATGTGGAAATGGACGTGCGCGACGGATTGCCCCGCGCAGGTCCCGTTGGTCTGCATCAGGTTGAAGCCGTCGGCGCGCGCAGCCGCCACCACCGCGCGGGCCAAGCGCGGCAGGCACGCCGCCAAGTCCGCCGCCACCTCCGCCGGAAGGTCCGTCAGGCGCTCGAAATGCGCCTTGGGAATGAGCAACACGTGGCCCGGCTGGATCGGGCCGATGTCCATGAATGCGAGTTTCGTGGCGTCCTCGTAAACCCGCGCCGACGGAATCTGCCCCGCGACAATCTTGCAGAAGATGCAGTCGGCCATGAGCGCGCCTCCGAAAGAGAACCGGGAAACAGGATCGCCCATGCGCGCCCCGGAGGGAGGCATGGGCGATCGGGTGAAACGCCGTGGACGACGGCTACTTGCCGGCGGGCTTGCCGGGCGCCGCTGGGGGCACGGATTCCTTCTCCAGCATCTCCCGGATCGCCTCATACTGGCGTTTGTACATCTCCGCCATGTTTTCCATGCTCTTGATGAACAACCCCTGCGCCTTCGTGACCAGGGTCTTGATGCCGCCGATCTCTTCCTTCAGCCGGTTCACGTCGGTCTTCACCGCGCCGAGGTCTGTCTTCACGCCGCCGACCTCCGAATGCACGGCGGCGATCTGGTCCTTCAGCGCCGTTTCCGCCGCCTTGAGCTTGCCCTGGAGGTCGGTGATCTGCTCCCGCAACTCGGCGTCCGTCTTCGCCGCTTCTTCCCGGAAGGCGCCGAACTCCGCCTTGCTCACGCACCCGACCGACACCGCCAGAGCCGCGCACACCGCGGCCGTCAGCAAGAACCGCATAGCACACCTCCATTTCCCGGAAACTGAAACGCCGCTTTGCGAGCGGCGACCTGTCATCCTTTCGTCCGTACCCCTATCTTTTAAGGCCCTCGACTCCGTTTGTCAACCCTGAGAAGCACGGTCCGGCCTGAGTTGGTCCGCGAGGGCAGCCTGAGGCAGACAGGGTCGCCCGCGCGGGCCGATGAACAGGCTGGCCTTGGAGGGGACGTTCCGGGCTGATATGATGCCGGCGCCGGTCTGTGCCGCGGGTCTTGTGAGTACAGGAGACCAAACTCATGCCTGTTCTGCCGCGCCTGATCCTCGCGGCTCTCTTGCCGATGCTCTTCTCCTGCGCGGGGACGGACGCCGCGCGCCCGGCGTGGCGCGGCGGGTGGGCGAGCGCCCGCGACGTGGACAAGCTGATCCCCGCGGCCAAGGAGCTTCGTTTCGACGCCCTCATCTTCAGCGGCCCGGTGGAGCGCATGAGGGAGATTTCCTCCCTGCTGCGCTCCGTCGGCATCGAATCGTACGGGTGGTTCTCTCTTACCTCGCGCGACCCGGCGCTGAAGGACTTCTTCCAGTGCATGAGCCCCGAGGAAGAGAAGGCGCTCGAAGCCATCGCCGCCGACAAGAGCCCGTCGCGCGGCGGCTATCAGTTCGGAGGCGAACCGTTGCCCGGACGCCTGGACGTGCTCCAGACGCGGCTGCTCTGCTTCCACCGCCCGGAGGTTGCCGCCTGGGCAAAGCGCCAGGTGCGCGAGATGCTCGAGCGGTGTCCCGACCTGACGGGCGTTGCCCTGGACTACTTCGGCTACCAGAACTATCGCGGCTGCGGCTGCCCCGTCTCGATGCGGGCCTTCGAGGAGGCGCTGGCCGCCGGCGCCCCGTGGGCGGCGCTGCCGCGCGACGCGGCGCTCGATGCCTTCTCTCTCGAGACCCTCGTGGCCTTCACGAATGAGGTCGCCGACGAGGCTCGCGCCGTCCGCCCCTCCGTCAAAGTCGCCATCCACGTCTATCCGGTCTTCCTGCCCGAGCCGCTGTACGGACGGCGGCTCAAGGTGGACTACTGCTGCCAGACGGCGGCATGGTTCTTCGAGCCCTACTGGCCGGACGAGAAGATCCGGCGGTACGCGCGGACGATCGCCACCGACCGGAATCCCGACTATCCCCCCTACCGGGGCGTTCCGTTTGTCGGCGTCTATGTCGGGCGCACCTACGCCGACAAGAAGGCCGACCGCCTGGCCCGGGAGCTGTCGCTGATACGCCTGGGCGCCGGAACGGACAGCCTGAGCGTGTGCAGCTTCAACGATCTGGCGCTGACCCCCGCCCTTCGCGAGACAGCCCGCGAGGCGCTGCGGTAGCGGTTCCTCCACGGCATTCGACAGGAAGACGCGCCTTGCGGGCCGCCTGCGCGCCGGGTAGGATAGGCGCGGCGCGGAAACGCTTCCCTTGAGCCAGGACCATGTCCACCGACCCGGAGCCGACCGTCGAGGAGGTTGCGCAGCGCGTGCTGGACCGATTCGGCCCGCACGCGACGGCGCTGATGGCGTACGGATCGCGCGTCTTCGGCCAAGCCCGCCTCGGCAGCGCCTACGACTTCTGGTTGATCGTCCGCGACGCCGCCGCCTTCCACCGCGCCAACGCCGAGTTCTACCGCTCCTCTCTGCGCGAGCCCAGCACCCCTGAGCGGCAGATCGCGCTCAACCGTTCCGGCCCCCTCTTCTACACCTACGCCGACGGCGGCGTAGAGATCAAGATCGCGGTGATCGAGGAGCGCATCTTCGTGCGCCTCTGCCGCTACCCCTGGTACACCGTCAAGGGACGGATGCAGAAGCCGATGCGCGTCCTGCGGGCCAGCCCCGCCGTCGAGGCGGCCCTCCTCCACGCCCGGCGCGAGGGCCTCCGCCACGGCCTCAGCCTGACGCCGGCGGAGTTCACGATGGAGGAACTGCTCTACCAGGTCTGCTCGCTAAGCTACCGGGCGGAGCTGCGCCCGGAGCGCAAGGGAGCCAAGATCCGCTCGATCCTGCGCGCCGGACGCGCCACGCTCGAGGAGATCTACCGCCCCCTGCTGGCCGAGTTGCCCTTCGTTGTGGCGCGCGGGGAGCGCTTCTTCGACACGCGCCCCCCCGACGAACGGCGGCGCGCCCGGCGCGACACCCTGCGGCTGTTGCGCCGGTCCAAGTGGTCCCGGCGCAGCCGGCGCTTCATCCGCCGCAACTACGACAGCCACCCCGCCCCCCTGAAGTATCTTCTCCTGAAGTTTCTGGGCGAGGTGCAGAAGCCCTTCGCGCGGCTCCTGGGCCGCCCCCGCCGGCCCCCCGACGCCTGATCGCCTTTCCCCCCGGCGCGTCATTCTGCTAAACTCCCGTCGTGTGGAAGTTTCGCGTCCCTGGTGAATGCCCGGCATTATGCCCCTCGTCCAATTCAGCGACGTATCGGTGGCCTTCGGAACGCAGCGCGTCCTCGACGCGGCGAACATGGCCCTCCACGAAGGGGAGCCGGTCGGCCTCGTGGGCGTGAACGGTTGCGGCAAGACCACGGTGTTGCGCCTGATCGCGCAGACCCTTGCGCCCGATTCCGGGCGCGTGGACCGCAAGCGCGGGCTGCGCGTGGGCTTCCTGGAACAGGAGCCGGCGCTGCCCGATGGTGTCAACGTGCACGACGCGGCGTTGTCGGCCTTCGCCGACGTGGCGGAGATCGAGGCGCGGATGCGCCGCGTGGAGCACGAGGTTTCCGTCGCCGGCGATGAAGAGCGCAAGGCGCTCCTGTCCGAACTGGGCCGCCTGCAGGAGAGCTTCGAGCACGCCGGCGGCTACGAACGCGAGCTCCGCGCCGCCGCCGTGCTGCGGGGACTCGGCTTTGCCGAGGAGGAGTTCACCAAGCCCGTCGCCGTACTCAGCGGCGGCGAACGCACCCGGCTCGCCCTGGCGCGACTTCTCCTGCGCGACGCCGAACTCCTCCTGCTCGATGAACCGACCAACCACCTCGACCTCGACGGCATCGAGTGGCTTGAAAGCTTCATCGGCAAGAAGTTCAAGGGCGCGGCCCTCATCGTGTCGCACGACCGCCTGTTCCTCGACCGCGCCGCGCGCCGGATCATTGAACTCGAGAGCGCAACCCTGACGGAATACGCCGGCAACTACTCCAAGTTCGCCGAAGTCAAGGAGTTCCGCCGTCAGGAGCAACTGCGCCAGTACACCCTCCAGCAGGAGTTCATCGCCAAGCAGGAGGACTTCATCCGGCGCTACCACTATGCCCAACGGGCGCGCGAGGCGCGCGGACGACGCAAACAGCTTGACCGCCTTGAACGCCTGGAAGCCCCCCCGGCGCAGAAACACATTTCCGTCCGCTTCCACGTCCGCCGGGAATCGGGCGAAGTGGCGCTGCGCGCCGAGAACGTCTTCAAGCAGTTCGGCGAACGACGCCTCTTCCGGGACCTCAGCTTCGAGGCCGCCCGCGGCGAACGCCTGGGCATCGTCGGTTCCAACGGTTCCGGCAAGACGACGCTGCTGCGCATCTTGCTCGGCGAGGAAGCGCCCGACGGCGGCACGGTGGAGACGGGGCATCACGTCGAGTTCGGCTACCTGGCCCAGAAGAGCGCGACACTCACCGGCGAACGTTCCGTCCTCGACGAGGTCTGGGAGCATGACCGCAAGCTCGACGAGGTCGAGGTCCGCTCCGTACTGGGACGCTTCCTCTTCAGCAGCGACGAGGCCGTCGCCAAGCGCCTCAGCGACCTCAGCGGCGGCGAGCGATCCCGCGTGGCCCTGGCCTGCCTGATGATTGACCGCCCGAATGTCCTCGTCCTGGACGAGCCGACCAATCACCTCGACATCCCCTCGCGCGTTGCCCTCGAAGCCGCCCTGAACGACTACGACGGCACGGTCATCGTCGTCAGCCACGACCGCTACTTCATCAACCAGGTCGTGCGCAAACTGGTCGTCCTCGACGGCAACGGCGGCCCGGGCCGTGTGGTGCAGGGCAACTACAGCGACTACGAACGCCTCCGCGCCGCCGAACCCGCCGTTGCCGCGCCGGAATCCCCCCGCGCCGCCCCGCCGCCCGCGAAGTCCCGGGCCCGCGAGCGGCCGAAGATCTCCAAGAACCGGCTCGCCCGCATCGAGCACGACATCAGCGCCCTCGAGAAGGAGAAGGAGGCGCTCGAAGCCGACCTTGCGCGCCCGGAACTTTACGCCGATCCCCTCCGCGCCCGCGAAACGCCGCGCCGCTATGAGCAGGTCTGCCGCGAGTTGGAGGCGCTCTATCAGGAATGGACGGAGAACGCCGAATGACCGCTGCGGGGCCGCACGCCCCCGCGCGTCCTTTGGGAGGAAAAGACATGCGCCGCCCGATCCTTGCGCTGCTTCTGGCCGCACTGCTGGCCGCACTGCCGGCCGCCGCCCCCGCACAAAACGAGCCGCCGAACGCCGAGGAGTTCCGCGAGATCGGCCGCCGCGTTTTGGAGGGCGACGCCGTCGAAGAGGAGGCGATGGCCTTCCTCCGCCGGGGCTTCGGGCGCTTCCTGCTGCAGCCGCCGATGCACGTCGGCCTGGCCGCGCGCTACGAAATCGCCGAGCTCTTTCTGGCGCGCGGCGACATCCGCAACGCTCTGCTGCGGCTTCAAGAGGTCGCCGCCTCGATCCCGAAGGAGGATGAAGTCCTCTGGGTCACGCGCTTCAACATGGCGGAGCTCTACTATCTCGGGATGAACGACACGGACCGCGCCGTCGCCGAGTTCGCGCAGGTCAAGGGCAACCTCGAGGCCGTGGCGCAGCGGGAAATGTTTACGCTCCTCGAGAACGACCCCAACCGCCAAGCGCAGGTCGTCGCCCTGTTCGAGAAACGCGCGACGGAGACAAAGGACCCCGGCGAACGCTTCGCCCTCCTGATGCGCCTGGGGCGCTACTACAAGCGCCAGAAGCAGCCGGACAAGGCGGTGGAGGTCTTTGAGCGCGTCGCACGCGAGGCCACCCCCGAGGTCATCGAGGGTCTTCGACGCCGGATACAGGAGGACGTCCGCGCCGCCGGACGCCGGATGCGCGCGCTGCGCGAGCAGGATCGCCACGATGAGGCGCACGCGATGATGACGACGCTCCACCGTCGGGCGAACCAGTTGCGCATTCTCGACCGCCACGACGAAGCGGCCGCGCTCCAACGCGCCCTGGAACGTCTCGAGATGGAGGGCGAAGGCGTCGAACCGGCGCGGCCCCCGGGAATCCCCGGCGAACCGCTGCCCCCGCGCGAGGGCGAACTCCGTCCTCCGGAAGCCGGCGATCCTCGACCACTCCCCGCGCCGGTTCAGCGTCCGTAGCGATGGAGCTTGTCTTGACGAACGTTCGCGCCGGCTGCTAACATCCCCTCGCGCCGCCCTGGGCGACGCCGTCCCCGCGCACTCGCCAGACCAAAGGAACTCCCGTGGGCGAACCCGCACCCGCGCCGACCCCCGCCGCGCGACCGCACGTCATCCGCCGCATGTACAATTGGGTTCTGCACTGGGCCGAGACGCCTTACGCGGAGTGGGCGCTCTTCCTGCTGGCCTTCGCCGAAAGCAGCGTCTTCCCCGTCCCCCCGGACGTGCTGCTGATCGCCATGGCCCTTTCGGTGAAGCAACGTTCCTTTCGCTACGCCGCCATCTGCACGGCGGGGTCCGCGCTGGGCGGGCTGCTCGGCTACCTCATCGGCTGGGGCGCCTGGGCCGCCGTCAACCCCTTCTTCTTCCGCTACGTCTTCAGCGAAGCGACCTTCCACTCCGTCGTTGCCTACTACGAGCAGTACAACTTCTGGATCGTCTTCATCGCCGCCTTCACTCCCATCCCCTACAAAGTCATCACCATCAGCGCCGGCGTCTGCCACATCAGCCTGATCCCCTTCGTCATCGCGTCGTTCATCGGGCGCGGGGCGCGCTTCTTCCTGGTGGCCGTGATGATCTACTTCTTCGGGCAGCGCCTGCGAAACTTCATCGAGAAGTATTTCGACCTCTGCACGATCGCTTTCACCGTCCTGCTGATCGGCGGCTTTGTGGCCCTGAAATACCTGCGCTGAGCGCTGGCATCGCCCGGCGCCGGATGGTAGAGTATCGGGCAGGAGGCCGGGCGGCATACCGCGTTGCAGGAGGGCGGGAGATGGACGCGAAGAAGGCGGTCTTGGCGGCCGGGGCGTGTGTGGTCATCCTCGTGTGTGCGGTCCTCATCCTGAGAACGCTCGGCGGCAAGCCGACGCCGCCGACCAGCGCGCTCAACCAGAAGATGTCCGTGATCTGCGCCACCGCCCCCCATGAGATGCGGGAGATCACCATCGGCGAGAAGCTGAAGCTCCCGGTGGATGACGCCACGGGGTACTGGAAGATAGAGGGCAAGCTCTGGGCGCGGCCGCACACCTGCGTCTCCTGCGGGCAGCCGACACCCGAGTTCATCCTGAAGCCGGGCACGCCGATGCCCGGCAAGGTGATGGCCGAGTACAAGTGCCCCAAATGCGGCAAACCGGCCTACGCCCCCCAATGAGCCGCCCGCTGCGCTTTGCGGCCCGCCGGACACTCCTGCGCGAGAACCACCGCCCCCCGCCTATCCGGGGATGAATGTCTCAGGGTTGCACTGAGTCGCGCAGTCAATCTGCGCCGCCACGTCGAACTGGTGGAAGATCGCTGGCGAGCGCATGAGGATCGTCTTGTTGTCGGCGGCGGAAGCTGTCCGGGGCCAACCGGCGCCGGGATTATTGGCGGCGTACTCGGCGCTGCACCACATTCCGGCCGCGTACCCGATGTTCGTCAGCAGGCTTGGCGGGCCATAGAACGAGATCCGGCTGTCGGCGTCGCCGACCCACTGAACGTGATAATCGCCGTAGAGCACGTTGTATCCGTCGCGGTGCGTGTAGAACCCCGCGCCGGGCACGTCCACCAGCGCCGCCTTCTGGATGTTGTCGGATACCAAGGCCCGGCCACCCAGCCACCGTTGTGTCTTGAAGGGCGGGCACTTCGAGTGCGTCTTGACAACCGGGATCGTGAAGGCCACGCCGAACTCGGCAAAGCTCGAGTTTCCGCCGGTATAGACGGGATGGTTCCGGTAGGCATACTGACTGAAGACGGCGTATCCCTGCAGGAACCGCCCCGTGGCGCAGCCTGTCAGGCGGGTCCAGTCGCCGTGCGTCAACGTGTTCCGGTCGAAGCCCCCCGCGCGCATCCAGTCATCCAGGTTATCGTCATAGGAAAACCCCGCCGGCATATTGTGGAGCGCGCTGACCTTGCCGTACTTGCCGGACCAGTCGGCGCCGGTGCCCATCATGACCCAGCTGTAGCCCGTCGCGCTCGGGTCGTACAGGGTCTTCGAGTCGGGCAGCATGTTCGCGTACAGCAGCCATCCAAGTCCGTAGGGCGTGTTCTTGGGCGTCTTCGCGTCCTGGGGCGCAAAGTTGACCGAGCAGCTGCAACTGACACGGTTGTAGGTGACGTCCCCGACGCCGATGCAGGTGTAATCGGCCGCCAGCGTGTGGTTGTTGCTGAACTCCGCACTGGGCCACATGTTGTACCGAATCCAGCGCCCGCCCCCGCCGCCGATGCTTTCCAGGTAGAACCCCTCGGAAGCGTTGTTCTGCCAACTGGGATTGTCGGCTTTCGTGGGCCAATTGAGCCCGCCCGGGTAGTAGCCGCCGTACTCGCCGGTGTAGGTTTCGGTTGCCGTCCCGATCTGCTTCAGGTTGTTCATGCAGGCGGAACGGCGCGACTTCTCGCGCGCGCTGGCCAAGGCGGGCAGGAGCATCGCGGCGAGAATCGCGATGATTGCGATGACAACCAACAGCTCGATTAACGTGAACGCCCGCCACCACGCCCACCCGAAAGCCCCGTACACATTCCGCCCACTCATGGCGCTCATTGCAGCCCTCCCGCATGCCTCAAGGCCTTGGAACGGCAGATCGCCTCGAACCCGTCGCGGCACAGCGCCCATTCATGCAGAAATGTAGCCTCCCCAACCGCTCTTGTCAATCCCCTCGCGAAGATTTGCAGGAGTTTGACAACACTCCGGCGCGCGAGTACCGTAGTGGCGCGCGAGGGCGGTCACTCCCCTTTGACGAAAGGTCGAGCCATGTGGAAGCATCTCCTGATTGCGGCGGCGGCGGTTCTTGTGGCGGGGCGCGCGGGCCTGGCGTGGTGGGACACGCAGATTCAGGTGGCCAAGCCGCCACCGACGGTCCGGAACGTTCAGGCCGAGGAGGTCTGCGACAAGGCCGAGTCGGTGGTGGCGGACGATCTGGCGTGGGGCGGGAAGGCCGTGCGCCTCGAGGCGAACGGCGCCACGCTGACCTTCGAGACCGATTGCGTCGTCAGCCATTACGCGCTCTACGTCATCGCGCGCGTCCCGCGCCCGGACTTCACCCCCCCGACGCCGCCGGTCATTCTGCGCATGAGGGCGACACACCTGCCGACGAAACAGACCCAGGAGACCCGCGCGCGGGTCTGCGTGCTGAACCTCTATCAGGATTCCGGCCACCTCTATTTCCCCGTGACCCAGGCGGGAAGATACCGCATCGAGTTGACGGCGGAAGCGGGCACGGTCGAGCCGATCCTGGTGGACTACCTGGCACTGAAGGATATCTTCAAGGGCCTGCCGAAGGCGGGCCAGAAGCGCGGGCAGAACCTGCTGACGAAGGCGGAGGTCGAAGGCATCCGGGCGCAGCCGGAAAGCGCCAAGGTGGCGCGCACGCTGCAAGAGGCGCAGATCAAGGCAGGGCTCCTGACAATGTCCGCCGAACAGGCGCAGGCCTGGCGCGCGGCGACGTTCGAGGCGGTGTGGGGGATTGTGCCGCCGCGCAATCTGCACTTCGATTCCCCGGGCGCAAAGGGGTTCGAGGAGTACGTCGCGCGGGCCAAGGAGAAGGCGGGCGGGGTGACGGAGTGGACCTGGGCGCAGGGGCTTCAGCCGCGCGCCGTGACGGGGCGTCCCTTCATCCTGCCGGCGGAGGCTACGGCGGACACACTCGGCAAGTACAAGATGGGGCCGTGGCTCTTCAAGCATCCCAAGCTCGACAAGACCTACGGCGCGGCGGAACTGCTGCGCGGGGAGAAGGCGGGCGATTGCGCCTTCCCGGACGACGGCACGGGTTTCTGGGCCTCGCCGGCGGAGGTCGGCGGACCGCAGCCCTTTGAGACAAACTGGCTCGGCTCCGCGCTCATGCAGAACTTCCGCGCGCTGGGCGCGCTGGCCGTCGAACGCGCCGACAAGTACCTCAAGACCGGCAACGTCGTCGCCGGGTGGGAAGGGGCCTGCGCGCTGATCGCCTACGTCGAGCTCTATCCGGACATTGACTACCAGACGCAGCGCTTCCATTTCGGCGGGGGGCAGTTCGGGCGCGGCACCCAGCCGGAGTACAACCCTTACGGCAAGTACGTTTACAGCGGCTGGGCGGTGGAGATCGAGCCCATCCTCAAGGCCTACGACGAACTCTTCCCCGTCATTCAGGGGAACGCCGAACTGGCGCGCCTGCTGAACGGCAAGATCCCCAACGTCCGTACCGCGCAGGACGTCGTGGCGCTGCTCGACACAAACCTTCTGCAGCACGTGCGCGACTGCGTGGACCGGCAGGTGATCCGCGCGGGCGACGGCGCCTCGGAACGCGTGCTCGGCATCGCCACCCTGGTGCAGGGACCCGGCAGCGCCGCCGATTGGATGTGGAAGCTGCTCTTCAGCCGCTGCCACATGCGCATGATCAATCGCGGCGGCTTGCAGGATCACTTCGTGAGTTCGGTCAACGTGGACGGCTGCAACTACATCGGCTCGATCCTTTACACGATGGACGTGCCGGTGACGACGGCGCAGTTCGGCGAAATCTGCCGGCGCTTCAAGGCGCTGGGGGGCAAGCTGCAGTTTGACCTGAGCGACGGCAAGCGCTTCCCCAAGAGCATCGCCGGGCCGTCGTTCCTGATGGACCTGTTCGTGGCGGGGGGCTTCGTGCCGCGCATCGGCGACGCGGGCACGGCGCAGGATCCGATCGCCGGCTGGCGGTCGCTGCCCAAGGATGCACGCACCTCCTTCCTGTTCGGGTGGCGCTCGACGCGCGACCCGCGCGCGGCGTGGATGGTGCGCGCCATGGGCCGGCAGGGGGAAACCGACGCCGAGTGGGCGCAGATCGAGTCGGACGCGGCCCTGCAGGGGGCCGACCCGGTGCTGACGAACCGCACGCGCAACCTGCCGGGTTTCGGAATGGTCGTCCTCGAGGCGCACCCCGAGCAGACCGACCCGCTGAAGAAGGCGTCCGTGGTGCTCCGCACGGGAGCGGGCCAGGGCCACGGGCACTGCGACCAGCTCGGGATCGCCTACTTCGCCAAGCGGGCGCAGATGCTCAGCGACAACGGTCGCCGCGGCGGGCCGACAAACAGCCGCTCGAACCGGACGCACAACCTCGTCGAGGTGGATGAGCGCGACCTGCTGTGTACCGCCTACGGACGCAGCGGTGTGGGCTGGGCGGAAGCCGTGGCCGACTTGCACGGCGTGGGCTACGCGCGCGCCTCCGCTGCCGCGCCCTCGCACCCCTACCTCAAGGTCTACCGGCGCGACGTGGCCCTCGTGCCCGTCGGCGACGGTGACAGCTATGTCTTCGACGTCTTCCGCACCGAGGGCGGAACGATTCACACCTGGTGCAACGAGGGACCCATCGCCACCGCGCCGGAGCAGGCGGCGTTCAATACGCCGATGAGCGGCGACCCGACGCCCCTGACGGAGCGTTACCCCGGCAAGCGGTTCGAGAGAACTTGGCAGGGCGCGACCCCGGAGACGCTCCAGGTCACCTGGCAGATGCCGCCGATCAACGCGGCGCGCTTCCTGGGGATGGACGCCAAGTCGCCGAACCTTCCGGAGATGTTCGTCCGCGCCTGGCAACCCGGCGTCCGGGGGTTGCCGGTGCTGCACAGCCACGCCACGGTCACCGACGAGACGCGAATGGAGTTCAAGTTCAACTTTGTCTATGTCCGCAAAGAAGGGGCCGCCCCTCTTTCGAGCACCTTCGCCACCGTCAGCGAGGGCTGGACGGGGCCGGCGCCTGTCCTGCGGGAGGTCAAGGACCTTCTGCCGTCCGCGGGCGGGGCGATGTCCGCGCGCGCCGTGCAGGTGGAGTGCGCCGACGGCCGCAGCGACCTCCTGTATGCCGATGGCGACGGGCAGCGCGAGACGAGGCTGCCGGGCGGTGTCCGGGTGAAGGGGCAGTTCGCGTACCTGGCCCGGCGCGACGGCAGGGTTCTTCACGCCGCCCTCGTCGGAGGCGAGTCGTTGGAGACAGACGGCCTGGCGTTGAAGCCGGAAACGGCGCGCTACACGCGGACGGTCGTGTCGCTCGACGCGGCGGCCAACGCCGTAACGCTTGATCGCGACCTGCCGGCGGGCCTGCTCGAAGGGGAAAGCTTCCTCGTCGGACGGCGCGCCGAACACAACGCCTCCTACCTCCCGCAGAAGGTGGACGGGCGGCTCGTGACGATGCGCGGCGCGATGACCCTCTACCAGACGGCGGTGGACCACCTCGACACGGAGAGCGGACGCATCACCCCGAATCTGCCGCCGGTGCTGCTCGAAACGACTTCGACCTTCTACGACAACCTGCCGATGGTGAACGAGGCGGGGACGGTCCTCGGACGCGCGCGCGTCATGACGGGCGACCGCTTCATGTACCTGGGCTACCCCGAGCACTGGCAGTGGAATCAGCGCCTGAAGCCGGAGGACCTGGTGGACGCCGACGGCGACGGACGGCGGACGCTCAAGCTCATTGCGGCCATGCCGGTGAACAAGGTCGTCGGGCAGACGCCGGAGGGCAAGGTGGTGACCGAGCGCCTCGAACCGGGCGCGCTGATGTCCACGCTCGAAGTGACGCGGCTGAGCGACGACGGCTTCACCCTCTGGTTCAAGGACCCGCCGGAGTCCTTCACCGACGCCTCCGGCGTGACGCACAAGGCCTGGCCGTATGTAGGGAACTATCTCGTGACGGAGGACGGGCGGCGGAAGATCATCGCCCAGTATCCGGGGACGGACTTCACCCTGGCGGTCGAGGAGCGGAAGCTGACGCCGGCGGACCTGCCCGATGCCGACGGCGACGGGCGGCGGACGGTGGCGATCATGGACATCGCCCCCGGCGATACGCTGGACGCTCCGAGTCGCGTCAGCGCGCGGCAGGTGCGCGAAGGGGTGTGGGAGGTGGCGGCCAATTGCGGCGTGACGGTCCGGCTGCCCGGCGACGCAAAGCAGATTTTCGTGGCGGTGGCGCAGGGGCCGCAGGTTCTCCTGCGACCGGAGCGCGGCGACCGCGAGGTCCGGCTGCCGGCGGATCTTTTCGCCTCCGGCCGCGTCCTGCTGTTGACCGCGCCCGACGCGGCGGGCGCTTTCCAGGTGCCGTTGAAGTAGAGGACCATGCAACAGCGGGAGTGGCGCAACGCGCTGCTGAACGCCGCCGGCGAGGCGCTGTTCGGTTTCAAGTTCTGGCTGGTGCCGTCGGCCACGGTGCTGACGGTGCTGCTGACGCGCTACGGCGCGAGCGAGCGGATGCTCGGCGCCATCGTCAGCATCGAGTCGGCCTGTTCGCTGCTGCCCCAGCTTCTCGGGGCGTGGGTCTTTCGCTCCCGGCGGCGTCTCAAGGCGCATCTGATCGCCTGGCACGTCGTCGTCATGTTGCCCTTCCTGCTCTTCATGGGGCTGTTGACCTTTCGGGCGGAGCGTCTGGACCCGGCGACCTACCGCTGGCTGATGCTGCTTTGCCACGCGGGCTACTGGCTGGCGATCGGCGTCGTGGTGGCGGCGTGGATGGACTTCCTGGCGCATCTGTTTCCGGCGTCGGTGCGGGGGACGGCGATGGGGATGGCCGCCTTCGGCGCAGCGCTGGCGGGAACGGGGGCGGGACTTCTGGCCGGTTGGCTGATTCTGCACTTCGCCGCGCCGCAGGTCTTCGCGTGGATGTACGTGGCCGCTTGGGTGATCGGGACAGGCTCGATGTTCTTGTGGGTGCCCGTGCATGACGCAGGGGCCGAGGGCGCGACCGACTCGCCGCCGCCGACGTTGCGCGAACTGGGAGCGTGCTTTCGCGCGGCTCTCCGGTACCGGACCTTTCGGTCGTTGCTGGTTGGACGGCTGATGGGGGGAGTGGGTTTCTGCATCGCGCCCTTTGTGGCGCGACACTACGGCGGGGCGGGGGGAGGCGGCCTGGCGGACAG
>JAKJEM010000003.1:9538-9809 GCA_022705425.1 Planctomycetota bacterium | reverse complement strand
TCGGCGACCGCCACGGGCACCGCGCGGGAATGCTCATCGGCATGACGCTTCAGTGCGCCACGCTGCTAACGCTGCTCTTCGGGCGCGGGCTGGCCGGCTGCATCCTGTCCTATGGGTGCATGGGCCTGGCGGGGGGCTGCGGGATTTCCTTCAGCAACCTGGTGTACGAGACCTGCCGGCACCCGAACCGGCTGGCGCACATCGCGTTGGCAAACCTGGTCGTCGGGGCGGTGATGATCCTTGCGCCGCTGGCCGGGGGAATGCTGGCCGC
>JAKJEM010000003.1:0-9528 GCA_022705425.1 Planctomycetota bacterium | reverse complement strand
CGCGCACGCGGGGCTTAAGGCGTTCTTCCTGACGTCGCTGGTCTTCAGCGCGGCGGCGCTGGCCTGGTTTGGGACGGCCTTCCGCGATCCTCGCGCCGATGCGGGGCAGTGACGCGGCGCAGCGCGCGCGCCGATATGCTCAACTCCCGGCGATGTACTTCTCCAACTGCTCGATGATGAAGTTCTTCTCCGCGATCGTGGCGCGGACGAGATCGCCGATGCTGATGAGGCCGACGAGCTTGCCGCCGTCGAGGACGGGCAGGTGGCGGATGCGCTTGTGCGTCATCAGGGCCATGCACGCTTCCATCGTCTGGTCGGGCGTCACGTAAACGACCTTGGGGGTCATGATCTCGCGGACGAGGGTGCTCTTGGAGGACCGTCCCTCGAGGATGACCTTGCGGGCGTAGTCGCGCTCGGAAAGAATGCCGACGAGTTCGCCGCCGCGAACGACCAGCAGCGCGCCGACGCAGCGGTTGCTCATCTGCTGGACGGCCTCGAAGACCGTGGCGTCCGGCGAGATCGTGAAAAGCGTCGGCTCTTTGGCCGCCAGGATCTCGCGCACCGTCCGAGTGCCGCCGATCTTCAGGTCGAGCCGGTCGCGCTTGCGGAGGAGTTCGCCGATGGCCGCGATGAAAGCGCCGGGCTCGATCGGTTTCTCCAGGATGCGGTTGACCGGCAGCCAGGTTTCGTCGGGTTCCAGCCGGTAGCCGAGTTTCATGGCATTGCGGATGCCCGTCACGAGCAGGACGGGCATCTTGCGGAGTTCGGCGGCCTCAGGGATCTTGCGGGCGATCTCGAACCCCTCGGTCTGCGTGGCCATCATCACGTCGAGCACCATGAGGTCCGGGCGCTCGCGCCGGGCCAGTTCGAGTCCGGCGGCGCCGTCGGGCGCGGAGAGCACGTCGTATCCGTGCGCCGCCAGGAGGTCGGAGGTGGACTTCACGAAGTCCGCGTCGTCGTCCACGATGAGGATCTTCCCTCGCGCGCTCATGATATCACCGCCTTTCGGTCAGGTCGCCGCCGCCGGAGGAGCCGCCTCCTCGCGGGCGCGCGGGAACGTGAAACGGAATTCCACCCACTCGCCGGGCTGCGAGGCGGCCGCGATGGTCCCGCCGTGCGCCTCGACGATCTTCCGCGAGATGAAAAGGCCCAGGCCGGCGCCGTGGGCTCGATGGGCGTCCGACTCGACCCGCGAGAACTTCTGGAAGAGACGCCCGATCTGCTCGGCGGTCAGCCCGGGGCCTTCGTTTCGGACGGCGCAGGCGATGCGGTCGCCTTCCGGTTGCGCGTGGAGGGAGATAAGCCCGCCCTCGCGACCGTACTTGATCGCGTTGCTCAGGAGGTTCTCGAAGACCTCGCGGACGAGGCCGGGGTCGGCCTGGAGGAGGATGCCGGGGCCGACGCGGTTGTCCACGCGCATGCGGCGCGCCCGAAGGTCCGGTTCATGCGCGGCGAGAGCGGGTTGAAGGGTGTCGGCCAGCAGCGCCACACGCGCCGGGGCGGGTCGCAGTTCGCCGCTCTCGATGCGGGCCAGGTTGAGGTAATGACGCAGCATGTCCACGAGCCGGCGCTCGTTCGAGGCGACGACGCCCAGCGCCTCGCTCTGGCGGTCGTTGATCGGTCCGAGAAGCCCCTGCCGGAGCAGATAGGTGTAGTTCATCATGGAAGCGAGGGGGCTCTTGAGTTCGTGCGAGACGAACTGGAGGGTCTCCATGTAGTCGTGATTCAGGGCGGTGAGGGCGTCGTTGGCGTGGGCGAGTTCGGCGTTGGCGGCCGTCAGGCGTTGCTCGCGGTCGGAAAGCGCTTCCGCCATGTCGTTGAAGGCGCCGATGAGGTCGTCCGTCTCGCGGCAGCTTCCACCGACGGCAACGCGCGGGCCCGCTTCGCCGCGCTGCATGCGCTGGGAGGCTTCGGCGAGGCGGTGAAGCGGCTCGGACAGGCGGCCGGCCACGAAGAACGCGACGGCCAGGGCGGCGGCCAGCGCAAGGGCGATGAGGGAGACGTAGCGGAGGATCATGGCGCGGCTGAGGTCGCGGAAGGGGCGTTCGAGGGTGCCGACGTAGAGCATCCCGACCACCGCTCCGCGCGGGTCGCGGATCGGGTCGTAGGCGGTCAGGTACCAATCGCGCACGACGAAAGCGCGCCCCTCCCAGCTGCCGCCGCTGTCGAGCACGCGCTCGGCCACTTCGCTCGAAATGCGCGTGCCGAGCGCGCGGTTGCCGTTGCGGGTGCGGACGGTGGTGGCGATGCGCGTCTCGCCGATGAACATCGTGACCGTTCCCGTGGGGACGCCGTCCACGCGCTCCTGGGAAAAGACGAGACTCTGGACGCGGTCCACGAAGTCGAAGTTGCGGTTGAGGAGGACTCCGGCGTAGAGCGCGCCGATGACGCGCCCCCGTTGTTCGATGGGGGCGGCGGCGAGCATGACGAGGCCGCGCGATTCGGCCTTTTCCAAGGTGGGCCGGGCATGCAGAGTGTCCTGAATCGCCAGGAAGGCGCGTTCGGCCAGGCCGTCGGCCTCGAGCTGGAGTTCGGAGCGCGAGAGGACGAGCGACCCGGAGTTCGGGCTGCCGGAGAGGGCCTTGGCGATAACGGGATTGTCGGTGCGGAAGTCGCCCTCATGATAGGGGGGCGCCCCGCGCAGGATCACGCGTCCCTCGGGGGTGACGACGCCGAGGAAATCAATGTTGAAATCGAGGCGGACCTTGCCCAGTACGCCCCGCACCTCTGCGGCGCGGGCGGGATTCTGAGAGGGGGGCAGGGCGCAGGCTTCCACGAGGGGCGGGCGGATGGCCGTCAGGTGGACGATGACTTCGAGTTGGCGCAACTGGGCGTCGTAAACGGCCCAGGCGCTGTTGAGGTCGGAGCGGACGCGGCGCTGGGCCTCCTCGACGACGCGCTGCCCGATCAGGCGCACGCCCAGCCATCCGGCCAGCGCGCCGAAGATCAGCACAATGACCGCAAACCAACGGAAGAGTTTGTACCGCAGCACGCTTTGGCTCCCCGCCCGCCCTGGGGACCAGCGGCGGGCGCACCCGTACCGGCCTCGCGGCGAACCGTCTTCCTGCCTAACGATTACCCGATGCCTGCCCTCGCGTCAAGGAAAAAAGCGTTCGATCGGCGCATCAGTGCGTCGAGCAGGAGATGCACGGGTCGTAGGCGCGCACGAGCATTTCCAGCATCAGGCGCGCCTCCGCTTCGCCTCGGCCCAGGATCTGGGGCGCCAGCGCCTCGAAATCCTTCTGGATGTTCGCATGGTTCTGGCCGGTGGGGATCGTCACATTGGCCTCGGTGCAAAGGCCGGCGGCGTCGAATGCGTACCGGTGGAAGAGGATGCCGCGCGGAGCTTCGACGGCGCCGGCGCCCTCGCCGGACTTCGGATGAAGTTTGCGGAGCGGTTCCGGGCGGAGGCCCCGCGTCAGGAGGATGTCAATCTGTTCGAGACCCGCCTCGACCACTTCCACCGCCTCGACGACCTGGGCGACGCTGTTCATGTACGGGTTGCAGCAGGACGGGTCGAGTCCGAGCGCGCGCGCCGTGCGGGCGGCCAGGGGATGCAGAAAGGCGGAATTGAGCTTGAAACGCGACAACGCACCGACGGCGTACGTCTCCCGATGCCAGCGGGTCCACTTGGCGGTGGACTGGCCGACGACGTACTCGTTTGCCACGCGCTCGAAGTGCTCGACCGGTGTGCGCTCGGGGGAGTCGGTGCTGGCGATGAGACCGTGGTAGAAGGTGTAAACGCCGGGCTGCGAGAGGGCGACGTACTCCGTCTCGCGCTCGAAGCGCGGCAACTTGTGCGCCAGCGCCGCCACGGTGTCGGCAATCTTCTGCAGGTCGGGTACGACCGCTTCCAGGCGCGCCTTGAGGTCGCGCAGTTCCCCCTCGGAGGGCCAGCGCCCGAAGCCGCCGGGCCGGAAGGAGACCGGGTGCGTGCGCCGGCCGCCGAGCATCTCCATCCATTCGTTGCCGAGCCGGTGCGCCCGGATGGCGGCGGCCACGACGTCGGGGTGGGAGGACACCAGCGGGATCACGGAGTTGACGCCGGCCAGGTCGGGCGCAACGAGATAGGCCACGTGGAGGACGTGGCTTTCGAGTTGTTCGCCGCCGTAGGCCAGGATGCGGAGGCGGTCGGTCTGATCGGAGACCTCGATGCCGACGGCCTTCTCGACGGCCTTGAGGGCGGCCAGGGAGTGGGCGAAGGAGCAGATGCCGCAGATGCGGCACATGACCGTCTGCACCTCCTCGAAGCTGCGTCCGCGGACCATGGCCTCGAAGAAGCGCGGCGCCTCGGGGACCTGCCATTCGATCTTCTCGACGATGCCGTCCACGGCGCGCAGGCGGATGTTGCCGTGTCCCTCGACGCGCGTGATGTGGTGAACGTCCACGTTCAGGATTTTGGACATGACACGGCTCCGGGGCTGTTGAAGAGGGCCAGGCGCCTCTGAAGGTCGGCGGGGGTGCGTCCGTACTTGTCCATCACGTCGCGGGCGGCGTTGACGTTCGGGTCGTCCACCAGGCCGCGACAGCCGTAACACCACCCGCCGCCGGCCGGGCAGGGGGCGTTGCAGCCGCCGCGCGTAACGACGCCGAGGCAGACCTCGTTGTACTCGTAGCGACAGACCGTTTCGCGCAGCTTGCACTCGACGCAGACGGGGTAGTTGGGGATCACGGGTTCGACGCCCATCGCCAGGGAACGGACGACGGCGCCGAGCTCTCGCCGCGAGACGGGGCAGCCGTGGATCTTGTAGTCCACCTTGACGACTTCGTCCAGGGCGCGCGTGGGTTCGGTCGCCAGGTGCGGCATGGCGGCGGCCCGTCCGTACACGTAGCGGCGGACGTCCTCCATGTCGCACGCGTTCTTGAGCTTGTTGACGCCGCCGATCGTGGCGCAGGCGCCGAGGGCGATGAGGAGCTTGGCGCGCTTGCGGATGCCGCGCAGGCGCTCTTCATCCTCCGCGCGGGTGATCGAGCCCTCGACGATGGCAATGTCGTACTCGTCGCTGCGGTCGGAGAGGGCCTCGCGCCACTCGACCGGCTGGACGAGCCCGAGGAGGCCGAGGATGTCCTCCTCGAGGTTGACGATCTGAAGCTGACAGCCTTCGCAGCAGGCGAAGTCGAAGATGGCGACGCGGGGTTTGCCCATCAGATGGCCTCCTGCATGTCGGCGATGCGGTCGTAGCGGAAGACGGGGCCGTCGAGGCAGGCGTACAGGCCGTTGATCTGGCAGTGACCGCACTTGCCGACGCCGCACTTCATGCGC
Source organism: Planctomycetota bacterium (assembly GCA_022705425.1). Taxonomy (GTDB): domain Bacteria; phylum Planctomycetota; class Brocadiia; order CAIUPP01; family CAIUPP01; genus JAKJEM01. Next base: position 4,265 of record JAKJEM010000003.1, on the reverse strand, counting down.
CGTTCGAGAGAGACGAAGATCTGGGTATGGGCGACGCCGAGGGCGTGGAGGCTGACCAGGACGAACTTGTACATGATGGGGGGACCGCAGGCGGCGACAACGACCCGGGCGGGGTCCACGCGCGCGCGGGGAATGAGGGTCGTGATGACACCCACGTTTCCAGTCCAGGGCGGTTCGGCGCGGTCCACCGTTTCCAGGAACTGGACGTCGTTGCGCGCCGCCCACGCCGCCAGGTCCCGCGTGAAGAGGCGCTCGGCGGGGGACTTGGTTCCGTAGAGGATCGTCACGCGTCCGTAGTCGGCGCGGCGCTCCAGGACATACAGGATGGCGGAGCGGAGCGGGGCCAGGCCGATGCCGCCGGCGACGAAGAGCGCGTCGCGCCCCTTCATGTCGTCCCCCACCGGGAAGCGCGTGCCGTACGGTCCGCGGACGCCGAGTCGCGCGCCCTCCGGCAGGGCATGGAGGGCGGCGGTCAGCCGCCCGGTCTTGCGCACGAGCATCTGGAAGCTCTCGCCCCGTCCCGGCGCGGAGCAGATGGAGATCGGCGCTTCGCCCACGCCCGGCAGCGACACCTCGACAAACTGCCCCGGCATGTAGTCGAGTCGCCCGACCTCGGGACGGACTTCAAAGAGCATCTCGTGGGCGGTGGCAGGGGTCTTGCGCAGCAGGACGGCCGGCTGCGAAAGGTAGAGGTCCTTCTCCGCGGCGCAGGCGCAAGCCGGCATGGTCAGTCCTCCAGCAGGGCGTTGTAGAGCTCGACGGGATTGGCAATGCCCGTGGTGCAGGCGGAGACGCAGCGTCCGCAGCCGACGCAGGCCACGAAGCCGAGGCGGTCGTGCAGGTACTTGCCCTTGCGGTAGAAGCGGTGACGATAGCGCTCCAGGCGGTTCTTGCGGAAGTTGTGTCCGCCACAAGCGCGAAGTCGCGGAGCAGGCAGGCGTCCCAGCGCCGGCAGCGCTCGCCGGAGCAGAGGTCCCAGCCCGTATCGTCCTGCACGTCGAAGCAGAAGCAGGAGGGACAGACGAGGACGCAGGAGGCGCAGGAGTGACAGCGCTCGGATCGCTTCTCCCACGCGGCATGTTCATACGAGCGCGTCAGAAGGCCGGGCAGGTCCGCCGGGCGGCACTTGAGTTCGTGGCGGCGGAGGAACTTGAGGGCGTCCTGCCAGACCTGCTCGCGGCGGCCGAGGGCGACAGCATCGGCCTTGGAGAGGCGCCCGGCGCGCGCGAGAAGGGCCTCTCCGGCCGGGGTTCGGGCGTCGGCCACATACGCCCCGTCCACGCGGGTGAGGAGCAGATCGAACCCCTCGCGGGCCACGGCCGTGCCCATGCAGGCGGCGAAGACGCTGGAGGAGGCGGCCTGGACGTCGCAGGCCACGATCACCGCGCCGCGACGTCGGGCCGCGTAGTGGGCATCGGGGTTCTCCTTCAGATAGTAGGCGTCGGCCTGGGCGATGGCCGCCACGTCGTAAGGGTGTACGCCGAAGAGGACAAAGGGCGTTTCATCGAGGACGCTGCGCGCCGCGCCGGTTCCGTCGAACTGCGCCAGACGCTCGCGCGGGGGGAGGAAGTACTTCTTGGGGGGCAGCAGGGTGACGTCGTGGTCGAGGCGCAGGTCCTCGGCGCGCCGGAGGCGGTCGTAAACGAACCGGTCGCCGCGCGCTTGAGGGGCGTAAACCGTTTCCGCGCGCGCCAGGGCGTCCACCCACGCGCACAGCGTCTCAACGTCAAGCTGGCCGATGCTCATGAACCGCTCCTTGACTTCCGCCGACGCCCGGCTCAGTACCGGGCATACAGGAACATCATCTCGCGCAGGATGTCGCGCCGGCTGACAATACCCACCACGCGTCCCTCCGCCACGATCGGCGCGCGCCGGATCCGCCGCTCGGTGAAGCATTCCACCAGGGCGGGAATCGGAGTCTCGGGGGGGAAGCCGACGACGTCGCGCGTCATGGCCTCGGAAACGGCGGTATCGTCCGCGTCGCCGCTGAGGGCGAAGTTGAGGACGTCGTGCTCGCTGAGGAGGCCCACCAGCCTTCCGGCGGCGTCCACGACGGGCATGCCGCTGATGTGGTGGCGCAGCAGCAGCTTGATGGCGTCGGTCAGGCGCGCCTCGGGCGCAAGGGTCACCACCGGGTGCGTCATGATGTCGGAGGCCGTTCGGTCCTTCATGGCGGACTCCTGCGCCTGCGCCCGGCGGGCGGCGCAGGCAATGTCTGCGCGGCTACGGACGGCGGGAGGCGAGTTCGCGCGTCAGCGTGGCGACGTGCCGCATCTCCTCGCGCAGGATTTCGTCCACGCGGGCGCGCCCTTGGGCTTCGGCCACGACCTCGCGCATCCCCGCGTAGAAGACGATGCTGTCCTTTTCGAGGGCGAGGGCGTGGCGGAGAACTTCCTCCGCGCCGGCGCCCGGAGGGAGGGCCGCCGTCTCTGTCTGCGGACGGAAGACGGACGCGTCGGCGAGGGCTTGCAGATAGAGCGCAATCTCGTCGTAGGGGTCCTGGGTGTTCGCCTCCTTCTCGCGCAGCGTCAGAACGCCCCGCAGTCCGGAGAAGACCTGTTCGTGAACGCGCTCGCGCGCGGCCAGGTCCAGCAGGAGATCGCGGAGGGATGCGTCGGCGGCGATCTTTGCCGCTGCCTCGTAGTACCGCGCCCCGTTGCGCTCGATCTGCTCTGCAATGGCGAGAACTTCGTCCGCCGTGAACCGGATGCTCACATGCCCTCCTCAGACGCTTCTTCATCGCGCGGGCAGGGAAGTGACTCGGACTCTGCTTTCCATCATCGGAGGACGGCGTCGGGCTGTCAATACCCTGTTGCAGAAGATTTCCGGCGCGACGGCATGGCGCCGGAGAGGGCGGGCCGGCGCTTTCAGCGGCGAGCCTTCGGCGCGTGCGCCATCCCCTTCACGACAGCCTCGATGGCCTCGACGTGCCGGGGGCGGAGTGCACGGAGGGTCGGCACCCAGGGCGTCTGCATGAACCCGAGCAGGCGTTCAGGCGCGAGCCGGCGGACGCAATAGCGCACGGTATTCGGGAAGCTCTCCGCCGAGGACCAGTTGCTGGCGGTGGGGACCTGCTCGTACCCGCGCGCATCGAGGTCCAGGTACGCTTTGACGTAGTTGATCCCGCGGCGGAACTCCGTCCCGTAGTACCAGTTGCTCTGGAGCACGGTCTTCGGCATCCGCCGGAAGAACTCCTCGGGGTGATGCCAGACGTAGTCCGACCAGATCCACGGACGCGCGCCGCCGCGCTCGACCTGCCCGGCCAGGAAGAGGAAGTCGTGCCACCACAGGCGGCCCTGTCGAATCACGACATAGTCGGTGAAGCGCTGGTGTCCCGCGGTCTCCTCGTCCATGCCGAGATGAAAGAAGCGCGGACGGTCGAAGAGGGCGATGACCTCGGCGATCAGGTCGCGGCAGACGGCGTAATACGCATCGGTGGACACGCAGCGCGCGTATGGCCCCAGCCACACGTCGTGGCAGGCGGAGAAGTTGAGCTTGGGGATCGGCTCGATTCCCATCGCGCGCATCCGCGCCAGTTCGCGGCGCAGCTTGGCCGGGGTCCAGGCGTTTCGCACGGAGATTTCCGGATGGCTCTCATAGCGGACGGCGTCGCCGAGGTCGAGGACGACCATGTTCATCCCCGCGGCGGCCATCCGTTCGAGAAGCTCCGTCCACAGGGTCTCATCGAAGCGCAGAAAGGGACGCGCGCGGCGCACGTTGAGCACCCAGCGGCGGCGGGCGTCGGCGTCCTTGGGGACGCGGGCGGTCGCTTCCTCCCACATGTCGAAGCTCAGGTGCAACAGGTTCGCCCAAATGAACTCCCGCGTCTTTTCGGCCATGACCCTTGCCTTTCCTGATGCAGGACACTGACGGACCGGCGTCACTCTACCGGCTTCGGCGTTCCGGCGCAACGGACCGATGCGCCCTCTGGAGGACGGTGAACGGGCATTTCCGATGAGCGGTCGGCGGCGCGCTTGACGCCAAGACGGGGATTGCCGATGATGGGGGGGGAGGGCGATCCGGCGGATGACCAGTCGAGGCGTGTGTTCATGATGCAGCGCAGGACACTTCTCGCGGGGGCGGCGGTGGCGGTGATTCTCCTGTCGGCGCTCGGCGTGGCGGCGGCGTTGCGCGCGCGTCCGCCGGCGACGCCGGGCGGGCCGGCGTTGCGTCCGGAGGCGGTCGAACGGCTCCGGCTCGTTCTGCACGCGCGGGACGCGGCGCGGGTGGAGTCGCCCTTCCTCCGGATCGAAGACCCCTCGGCC
>JAKJEM010000039.1 GCA_022705425.1 Planctomycetota bacterium | reverse complement strand
CCCAATCGTCCACTCTGGCACCTCCCCAGGGGCGTGAGGTTATTGATTTGGCGGAGGGAGAGGGATTCGAACCCCCGGTGCCTTTCGGCACAGCGGTTTTCAAGACCGCCGCCTTAAACCACTCGGCCATCCCTCCGCGCGGGGGCGTGTGATCTGCGCCGCAACATCATACTCGTCCTTCGGGCGGGCGTCCAGCGCCGAAGCGGGGTATCGCGGGGGTGTCGCTATCGTCCGGCGACGTCCTCGGCCATCATGGCTTCGAGTTCGTTCCGGCTGAAGGCGGGCGGCATGGGCCGGTTGGCGGACTTGGAGACAAGGTCGTGCAGGAGGTAGCCGTTCTGCATGCGCCAGACGAGGTCGGCGTATTCCTTTCCGGGCGGGCCGGACTTCGTGTCGTCGTTCTTGACCGCGGCGTAGCGGGCGCCGGCGCGCATGGCGCGCATGTACAGGTAGAGCATCCCCACGCGCGCGCGGACCGCCGGGCTGTCGTCCAGTCGCCAGGCCTCGGCCAGGTCGGCCAGCGCGGCCCCCAGCGAGGCTTCGTTCATCTCCGTGGCGGCCTCCCAGCGGTCGTAGTATCGTTTCATCGGCTCGAAGGCTCGCCCGAAACACTTCACCAGGAAATCGCGGTAGAGCGCGTCGGCGTCGGCGTCCGGGTTCCACATCAGCTTGTGGGCGACGTAGAAGTCGGGGCCGGCTGCGGCCCAGTTGTTGGTGGATTCGGCCCAGATGCCGCGCACGTTGTTGCGGATGTAGTAGGGCATACGTTCCTTGAGGCGCGCGATCTTGATGCCCTTGTCCGGGCGGAAGCCGTACCAGACGGCGATGTGGTAGTAGTCGTAGAGGCCGATCTGCCGCGCCTTGCGTCCGAAGGCCTCGATCTGTTCCTCCAGGGTCATCGGGGTGCGGCGGTAGCTGGTGGTGATCTGGACGTACACGTTCGGTTCGAAGTCGAAGGAAGGGGGGTGGGAGTAGCCGCTGTAGGCCATGACGCCGATGAGCACGTCGGGGTAGCGTGCGCGGACGGCGCGCGCTACTTCGTTGGTCATGCGGAAGATCGTCTCGGAGGTGGCGCAGACGAGCGTGCCGTCGGGACGTCTGGCAAAGAGCGCGAGTTTGTCCACGAAGGGCAGCCCGCCCTGGTAAACGGCGTAGCATCTTTCGCACTCGCAGAAGTCGAGTCCGTCCGGCGCGGAGACGGTGACGGACTTCGCGCCCTCTTCGGCCCGCTTGAGGGCGTAGTCTATCGCGCGCCGCACAACGTCGGGGTGGGAGTAGCAGGGCTTGGAGGCCTTGCGCTTGCCCTTGACCAGCGCGAAGTACTCGGGGTGCTCCTCGAAGTCCTTCTTCGGGTCGAGGCCGATCCAGGAGTGCGAGGTGACCACCTGCGACCGGGGGACGCGGTTGCGGCGGTTCCAGTCGCGCAGCAGGTGGTTCTCGACCATGTAGCCGTTCATCGTGCCGTACCACATGCCGCGGACGATCATCTGCGGCGCGTCGCGGCGGTCGGCCTGGACCGTGAGTTCCGCGACGCGCGGCACGATCTCCCACTCCGGCGTCGGGAAGAACCAGCGGCAGCCGAGGTCCTCGAGGAAGGCGAAGGCCGCGTGCGAGGCGGCGACGTCGCTCTTGCCCAGGAGCAGGAGGGCGTTGCCGTCGGTGCGGATCAGGAAGGCCTCGTCATTCATGTCCTTGAGTTCCCCGGTCAGCTTCAGGTCGGGGAACTGATCGAGGCGGCCCAGGACGATGCGGGCTCCGGCGGGCCGGGCGGAGGTAACCTCGAAGGTCGCGCCGGTGATCCGCTCCAGATAGTCCGCCAGTTCGACGGCCGTGGACTTGAGGGGCACGGAGGCGTCGGGGGCGATCTGAATCTGGGCGCGTGCGCGTCCGCCCTGCGCCAAGAGGAGCTTGTCCGCCGCAGGGGCTGCCGAACTCGCCAGGAGCCCGAGCAGAACCAGGATTCCGAAGGCTCTCACCGGGGGCCCTCCTTTACCGCTTCGATCGGCGTCAGGAGGCGCTCCGGCGTCGTTGCGACGTACGGCGGCACGCCCGCAAGCTTCTTCAGGGTGCCCTGGACCATCCAGACCTGGTCATCCGCGCCCGGCGGCACGGGCACCCAGCGCAGCGCTTTTCCGTCGTCCCATTCGTCCAGGAGCGCGCGGCCCTTCGCGTCCAGCAGAATCGCGCGTCCGTCAATCTGCACCCCGACGGAGGGTGTGCCCTGGGGCACGTAGAAGAACCTTCCCGCGCCGGGCACGGCGGCCACGCCCGGAACGTCGAAGGCGACGTTCACACTCCCGGTCCGGACGCCGGGGGCCACATCCGCCTTCAGGAGGTACAGCCCCGGCTCCGGCAGCGCGGGGCGGACGTAGATGGGGTCGCTCGTCGTCGAGGAGATCGTCTCGCGGACGACGGGGTCCTTCTGCCCCGCCAGGGTCAGGCTGTAGTCCACCGTGGTCGGATAGCCGGTGTAGGTGCTCGAAAAGACCAGGCGCAGGGGGCCGGCGCGGCGGACGTAGAGGTAGTACGTTCCTGCGCTGCCGCTGTAGATGGAGCGCAGCGGCGGGATGAAGTCTTCGGCGCGGCTCACCGCGCGGTGGTCGGCCAGCGGTACGAGGTCCGTGGAGAAGCGCCGCTCGACGCCCGCCGGGCCGCCCTCGCGCACGGGCGGCGCTTTTCCCGGCAGGACCTCCATGCCCTGAAGGCGGCAGTATTCATAGACGTTCCCGCGCCCGGCCAGGGTGATCCTGTCCCCTGCCTTCAGGCGGACACCCTCAAACTCCTGCCAGGCCCAGGTGTCCACAAGGATTCCGTCGAACTTCCAGTAACCCACCACTTTGTCGTTGACCTTTAACTGCGCCGTGGAGACGCCGTCGCCTTCGTCGAAGTAGCGGACGCGCAGGGTATAGAAGCCCTCCGGCCCCTTGAAGGTTGTCGTGGCTGTGCCGGAGTGGCCCTGGACGCCCTTCACGCTGATCCAGTTGCCCTTCTCGGACGCAAAGCCCTTCAACTCCCAGCCCTTCGGGTCGCCAAGGAAGCCGTTTTCGATGAAGCCGCCCACGCGGAAGACCGGCGTGGCAGCGGGCGCGGCCTTTGAGGCCGCGGTGGGCGCGGTTGTCGTCGTGACGGCCGGCCCCTTGGGCGCGGCCTGGGGGCGGGGGGCCTGCGCCACAGCCAGACCCGGCAAGAGCGCCGTCAGGAGTACGACGGCCCGCGCCGCGTGTCCAATCATGTCGGCTGTCCCTTCGGGGGCGCAGGAAGGCGCGCCCTCAGCCAAAAAGCACCTCGAGCAGCTCCGGCGACTCGCGCGCCACAGTCTTGGCGTCCACGCGCGCCCAGCCCGTTCGTTCCTTGGCCTCCGCCAGGTCGGAGGTCCGGAAGCGGATTTCAACGCGGTAAGGCCCCCGGCGCGTCAGCGGCGCCACCGGCTTGCGCCGATGCTTTTCGATCGCCTCGCGCATCCCCGCGCGGATCAACTCGTGCGCCTTGGTCATTGAGACGCTGATGGCGCAGGTGCGCGTCAGGCCGCGCTTGACCGCCGTCGTCGCGATACCCGGCACCGTTTCGCGCGCCTCGCGGCAGGCGGCCTCGTCGCCGGTCAGGTAGATCAGCGGCACGCCGATGACGCCCATCAGAAGCGCCACCTGGGCGATTTCGCCGATCTGCTCGCCGTTGAGCGCGTAGTATTCCACGTTCAGCGAACTCTGCGTGTGATGGAGCGTTCCATCGGCTACGCCCTCCATGGCGTGCTGACCGATCAGGCACGCGGTGTCGTACTCGCGCAGGAGTTCGGCCAGACGCGGGAAGGGGGGGCGCGGTCCGCCCTGCAGGATGCGCGCCTCGTGGTGGAGCGATTCGTAATGCATGCCGCCGGGGCCGTGGCTGTCGTTGACGAGTATCTCCGTCGCCCCCGCCACCAGGGCCCCCTCGACTGCCGCGTTCACCTCGGCGGTCAGCAGGCGCTTGGCCGCGTCGTGGTAGCGCCCGTCGGCGTAGGTCTGCTGGTGGAAGGAATGTACGCCGGCCACCCCCTCCAGATCGGTGTGGATGCAGAGCTTCATCGTCCTCTCCTTTGGCGCGTGCCGACGCGGCGGACTGGGGTTCGCTCGGGCGCACGGGTGCGCCGTCGGGCAGCTCGCGCAGGGAATCCCATCCCGGCGCGGCCACTATATCCCCCCCCGGCGCGGGGCGTCAAGGGGCGCGGCCCGACGGATGGAGGAGGGGGTGTGCCGGGGTAGTCTGCCTGTGGTGAGTGAAGGTCTTGTGCGTGCCGCGATGACGAATCACTTCCGGGCTGCGGGTGTGCACGGCTTCGGGGCGGGCGCGTTTACCACGGTTCGCCGAGTTCGGGGGGGGCGTCCAGGTAACCGAGTTCGCGGCGAAGGGCGACGGCGTTGATCTCGGCGACGGAGGAGCGCGTCGTCGCGGCGCGCGCGGCGGCGAGGCCGGCGGCCTGGCCGAGTGCGGTCATGGTGGCCATGACGCGCACGGCGGCAGCGCCCTCGTGAGTGGCGCTGAAGGCGCGACAGGGGACGAGGAGGTTGGCGAGGCCGACGGGCACGATGCAGCGGTACGGCACTTCGTACCAGTCATTCGGCGGCGGCGCATAGGATGCCCGCACGGCGCCCTTGGCGCCGGGGACTTCGTGGTCGAAGCCGGGGCCGGTGGGGGAGTGGATGTCAATGAAGTAGCGGCTGCGCGCGATGGCGTCGTCAAACTTGCGTCCGGCGGCCACGTCCTCGTGCGAAAAGGTGTAGAGTCCTTTGACGTGGCGCGTTTCACGGACGCCTGCGTGACACGCCAGCTTCTCGATCCACGCGCTTCGGAATGCGGGGACTTCGCGGACAAGCCACTCGCTGAGTACGGCGGCCTGCCGACGGCCCTCGGTTTCCGCTCGCGTGAGGTCCTCCGGCGAGAGGCCGTTGACGCGGTTGATGCGCGTCATGTTGAAGTGCAGGACGCCGGGGCGGGGGTAGTCGTAGAACTGCACGAAGTCGCGGTATGGGTAGTGCAGGCGTCCGGCCTGGCGCGCCGCCTGGAAGAGGGGATCCACCCGGCTGCGGGCCGCGCGCAGGTTTCCGTCTGCGAAGAGTTCGGCTTTGGCGACGCCGGCCATGCGAAAGCTGGTGGTCATCGCCTGGGTGAGACCATCGGCAGGACGTCCGATGGCCACGGAGCAACCGGCGAGGGCGGCAAGGTCGCCATCGCCGGTGGCGTCTATGAAGACGTCGGCGGCGACGCGCTGTGCGCCGCCCTTGCCGAAGACATCCACCGTGGCGATGCGATCGTTCTCGATCTGCGCGGCGATGAGGAGGGAGTGGAGGCGCACGGTGACGCCGGCGGCGGCCAGTACGGTGTCGTAGACGAGTTTGAGCTGCTGCTCGTCAAAGGCGGCGCGGTCGCAGGGGGCGCCGTAGGCGCCGCGCGCGCGCAGGGCAAGGACGATTTCGCGGAAGATGCCGCCGATGAGGGAGCCGGGCTGACGGGTGTGAGGATCGGCCCACGCGTGGCCCATCCACGGGTTCACGAGCGCCCCCGTGGCGTTGCCGCCGAGGAAACCGTAGCGTTCGACGAGCAGCGTCTTCGCTCCCGCGCGCGCAGCCTGCAAGGCGGCTGCCGTACCCGCGGGTCCGCCGCCCAACACCGCAACGTTGTAGCGCATCGGCGCACCTCCCTTGGGCGGATTATCCCAACCGGCGCAGACGCGGTCAAACGCGGCTGGGCGCGCGCCGGACTGGGGACCGTTGCTCCGTAAGTTCCTGCGCGGGGCCCAGGCGTATGGGAAGACCGTTCGTAACCTCGGCGGCGCGTAGCCGGCTTTGCTCGCAGCGCGCTGGCGTTGCCCGCACCGCTGCCTTGCCGGGAACGAGCCGCGCCGGTCCTTGTCAGGGGCTTTCGGGGGGCAGTCCCGCGACAGGCCAACCTGCTTTGACCCATCGGCAGGGATGTGGTAGAAGCCACGCGTGTCCGGAAGCGCGCAGGTGGAGGAACGATGGTGGCGACGGCGCAGGGCGGGATGACGTGCCGCGAGCGCGTGATGGCGGCGGTGGCGTGTCGTCCGGTGGACCGCGCCCCGGCCCGTTTCAACGGCGATACGGGCTCGGTGGGCCGGCGGATCGCGCGGGAGATGGGCATTCCCGAGGAGGGGGACTGGTTCGAGGCGCTGCACCGCCGACTGCGGATTGACATGCGCTACGTGGACACGGTGGTGACGGACGGCAACTACGGCGGCGTGGCCCTGGCGCTGGCGGAGGCGCAGACGGGGGCGGACGTGGACCGCCTTTGGCCGCACAAGTCAAAGCCGGAGAACCGGACGCTGGCGGGGGCGCGCGCCCAGATGGCGCAGTGGGACGCCTCCGGCGCCGCGCCGGCCGTGCAGCTCCGCCTTCCCGCCCTCTTCAACTCCCATCGCACCATGCGCGGCGAAACGGCGGCCTTCCTCGACCTGGCGGAGGGGAATGAAGTGCTCCGGCGCTCTCTTGACCGGATGACCGAGTTCAACGAGGCGATGATTGACCTGGCTGCAAAGACCCTGGGGGATCGTCTGGACCTGGTGGGGCTGGGGGAGGAACTGGGGATGCAGACGGGGTTGATGTACTCGCCCGATACGATCCGGCGGGAGTTCTTTCCCCGGCTGGGGCGCCTCTTCGACCGCGCGCACCGGCGCGGTTACAGGGTCTTCTACCACAGTTGCGGGGCCATCGAACCGCTGATCGGGGAGCTGATCGAGATGGGGGTGGACGTGCTCAACCCGATTCAGCCGCGCTTGCCCGGCATGGACCCTGAGCACCTGGCGGCCCGGTTCGGCGGGCGCGTCTGCTTCTGCGGGGGGATTGACATGCAGCACCTGCTCCCGAAGGGAAAGCCGGAGGAGGTGCGCCGCGAGGTGGAGCGCTACATTCGCTGCCTGGGGCCGGGCTACATAATTGACGCGGCAAACATTCTTCACCCCGACATCCCCACGGAGAACGTGGCGGCGATGTACGAGGCGCGGAGGTGACGGCGGACGACGGACGGCAGACGACAGACGACGGACGGCGGACGACGGACGATGATGACGGCAGACGAGAGGTCTGCATTCCGGCGATGGGCGGCGGTGAGTGTGCCTGGGCGCAACGGAGCGGGTGATGCCCAACGGCTCGGAGGACAGAGGAACGGAGCGGGTGCTGATTGCGCTGCTGTGCGCGGCGGCGGCGCTGCCCTTTCTGCCCGCGCTCGGTGGCGCATTCACGAACTGGGACGACGATTTCCTCGTCTCCGAAAACCCCCTGCTGCGCGCCGGTGTGCGTGACGGCCTGCTGCCCCTGCTCACCCAACCCTTCCTCAAGCTTTACGCTCCCGTCTCGCATGGCGTCTTCTGGCTCCAGTTCCAGTTGTGGGGCGGCCATCCCCTGGGGTATCACCTGGTCAACCTGCTCTGCCACGTCCTGGGGGCGATCCTTCTTTACGAGATCCTGCGGCGGATGCTATCGGCGCGCAGGGGAAGGGGGGAGAGCGAAGGCGCGTCGCGCGCGCCGGCGCTTCTGGCGGCGGCCTGGTGGGCGGCGCACCCCCTTCACGTCGAACCGGTGGCCTGGGTGACGGGGCTGAAGGACGTTCTCTCCATCCTGCTCTGTCTGGCGTGCTGGCGGCTCTACCTGAGCTTTCGCGAGGCGGAGGAGGAGGCCGAGGGCCGGCGGCGGGCGCTGCGGTTGCGCGCCGGGGCGCTGGCGGTCTTTGCCCTGGCGTGCATGGCCAAGCCCTCCGTCGCGACGCTGCCGGTCATCCTGCTGGCGGGGGACCTGTGGATTGACGGACGGCGGGGGCGGGCGCTGCTGGGGTTGATCCCCTTCGTCGTCGTGGCGCTGGTGTTCATGGTCCTTGCCGTGGCGGTGCAGCCGGCCTGGCAGACGGGAGCAGGGGCCGGACTGGGCATCCTGGATCGGAGCCGCGTGGCGGCGGATGCCGCGCTCTTCTACCTCGGCAAGATTCTCTGGCCGGCGGGGCTGTCGCCCGTTTACGGGCGCGAGGTGGGCGAGGTGCTGGCGTCGAACTGGGCGACGGCGAAGCTGCTCGCGGCGGTGGCGCTCTTTGCCGGGGTCGCCCTCGTCGGACGCGCCGGGCGGCTGGGGGCCGTGATCTTCCTGGCGGCGCTGGCGCCGGTGTCGGGAATTGTGCCCTTCGAGTATCAATCCCTTTCCACCGTGGCGGACCGATACGCCGGACTGCCGATGGCCGGCGCGGCGGCTATCCTGGCGGTGGCGCTGTCGCGCGTCGTGCGCGATGATCCGTCCCGGATGAAGGCGTCCGGCCACGCGGCGGTGGCGGCGATGGGACTCTGGATCGTCCTGCTGGCGGCGGTGACGTGGTTCGCCACGGAGACCTGGCGCGATTCGATCAGCCTGTGGCGGCGCGTGACGGCGCTCGATGCGCGCCCCGGTCCGCGCGTCCTGAACAACTGGACCAGCGCGCTCCTGGCGGCGGGGCGTCCGAAGGAGGCCATTGCCGTGGCCGAACGGGCCGTGGCCGCCGCGCCGGGGGACGCCGACGCCCGGTACAACCTGGGCCGGGCGCTGCAGGAGCAGGGCGATCTTCCCGGCGCGCGGCAGGCGTACCGGCGCGCCATCGAGGCGGCCCCCGGGAGCGCGCGCGCCTGGACAAACCTGGGGGCGGTCGAACTCATGCTCGGGGAGTATGGGACCGCTGCCGATTCCTCCGAACGGGCGCTCCAGCTCGCGCCGCGCGCCTCGCCGGCGGCGATGAACCTGGGGCTGGCGCTGCTGAATATTCCGGGAGAATACGCCCGCGCCGCCGGGGCCTTCCGGCGCGTGCTGGCGCTGCGTCCGCAGGACCATGAGGCGCGCTTCTACCTGGCGGCGGCGCTGGAGTCCGGCGGCCATCGCATTGCAGCGCTGGCGGAGTATCGCGCTGTGGCGGGCGCGCCGGCGCGGGAGTTCGGCGCGGCGCTGCCCTTGCGCGCCCGCGCCGCCGCCAAGGTCGAGGAACTCGGCCAGAGCCGGGAGTAGCCTTCTGCGCGAATCGGGCGGAAAGGCCCTTGACCCGCGCGCGGTCTCAGCCTACCATCATAGCCGCAAGGCGGCGCCCCGTTTTCCTCGAGGAGGAGAGGACGATGAAGCAACACCTGATTCTGGGCGTGCACATTACGAACCGCGTCAAGGAAGTGCCGCGCATCCAGGCCCTCTTGACCGAGTACGGCTGCAACATCCGCACGCGACTGGGGCTGCACGATGCCGACGACAGGCGGTGTTCCCCGGGTGGCGTCATCCTGCTCGAATTGGTTGGGGATCCGGCGCGGTGCCGTCAGTTGGCGCGCAAACTGACCGCCGTGGAGGGCGTCGAGGTCCAGAAGATCGTTTTCGGAAGACCCTGACGATCCGCCCGCCCCGCGGGCGCGGCGGGTCATTCGTCCAGGAGCGCCGCCAGGTCCTCGGGGATTTCAATGCCCCGTTGCAGTCGTTCGCGGCGCTCGCGGAAGGCGCGCTCGCCGGGAATGAGGACCTCGGCGTCGGCGGGCGCGGCGGCCTTCAGGCGGGCGACGAGTTCGCGCACACCGCTTTCGTACTGCTCGCGCGGGCAGAAGAGGTCCGGCCGCAGGGCGAGGACGAGCAGGCCGTAGTCCTCGTAGCGTTCCGGCACCGGCGCGCCGCCCACCAGCACGCCACCGAGCATCTGCACCAGGAGACCGAGCGCGTAGCCCTTGGCCCCGCCGAAGGGGAGGATCGTCTTCGCCTGGGTCGGGTCGGTGGTGGGGCGTCCGTCGGCATCCAGAACCGTGCCCTCCGGCGCGGGGCGGCCCGTTGCGCGGAGGCGGTCGAGGGCGCCGAAGGTGACCGCCGCCGTGCTCAGGTCAATCAGGATCGGGTCGGGCGAAAAGGGGAACGCAGCGGCGATGGGGTTGGTGCCGAGGACGGCGCGCGTTCCGCCCCAGGGGGCCATCAGGGGGGCGCAGTCGGCAAAGAGCAGGGCGACGAGGCCGCGCTCGGCGGCCAGCCCGGCGTAGTACCCGAGCATGCCGCAATGGCGGGTGCGGCGGACGCCGACGAGGGCGTGGCCCTGGTCCCGGGCGATGCGCGCGGCGGCCTCGACGGCGAAGGCCGCCACGAGGTAGCCGCTTTCGTCGCCGCCATCCACGCGCGCCAGGGGGCCGCGCTCCTCGATGAGGCGCGGGCGCTCGGGGCCGCGGCGTTCGAGACGCTTCAGGATGGACTCCAGGCGGTTCAGGCCGTGCGTCGGGCGTCCGCGCAACTCCGCCTCGATCAATACGTCGGCCAGCCGCGCGGCCTCGGAGTGCGAAGCGCCATGCGCGCGGCAACGGCGCTCGACAGCGCGGCGAATGTCCTCGACGGGGCGCAGCATCGGCGCGCTCCTCTCCTTCATTCCGCCGGATGCCACGGGGCATCGCGCGGGGTGTACACGTCCATGTACGGCCAGCGGGCGATGTCGGTGCGCATGGGGATGCGTTCGACAGGGGTGTAACGCTCGCGGACGGCGTCGGCGAACTCCTCCGGTTCGAGGCGGGGCCGGAGCACCAGCAGGGAGAACTGCCCTCGGCGGACGGCCTCGACCAGTCCGTTGCGGGACTCGACTCCGGCGCGCGCGAGGTCGCCCAGGGTGACGTCGTCGCCGAAGTACGCCTTGCCGTTCAGGTATGCCTGGGAGGAGAAGACCGACACGAAGACCTCGCCGGGGGCGGCGCGCACCCAGGTTCGGATGCGCTCCTGGGCGTGGTAGTCGCGCGGCGTCGGGACCAGCGGTTGGTAGGAGAGCAGGGCGAACTGCATGGCGACCAGCGCGGTTCCCGCGGCGACGGGCCAGGGGTTGGTTCCGGCGCGCGCCATCGCGCGATGGACGCCCAGACCGAAGAGTACGCCCAGCAGGGGCGTCAGGGGGATGAAGGCATTCAGCGCCGCGCCCCATTTCAGGCTCTGGAGCAGGCACAGCGGCAGCGCCAGCGCAAAGGCCAGCGCCCACAGCAGCGCGCCATCCGGTTCCGACGAGGTCGCGGGGGCCTCCCCGTCCGCGCCGTCATGGGCTCGGCGAAGGGCGGCGCGTATCTCGACCGCCGACAGCACCGCCGCAACGCCGAAGAGCAGCCAGGCCGTGCCGATGACGGTCGAGGCGAGGTCGTACTTGCCGGGGTCCCACCCGGCGGAGAAGGGCACGCGCAGCGTGTAGAAGGCGAACCAGCCGCCGCTCCAGGACTGCATGGCCGCGAAGGCCGCAAGGGAAAGCGCAGCGAAAGCCGCCCCCCACGTTGCCGCCTGCCGCCGGCTGCGCGTCCACAGGAAGAGGAGAGCCGCCGCCGGCGCAAAGAGCGCGACCTGCTTGGTGAAGAGGGCCAGGAGGAGCGCGATCAGCCCGGCCGCGGGCCATCGTCGTTTTTCGGAGGCGCGTTCGACCAGCGCCAGCCCCAGCGCCGTCAAAAACATGACCTGCGCATCGCAGCGAATCTGCTCGTACCAGTGTCCCGTCACGCCGTAGCAGGCGATGACGGCGAATGCTCCGAGCGTCGCCGGCCAGCCCGCGCGCGTCCGCCGCCACACGACCCACCCCGCCACCACGGCCGCCGCCAGCGCGCAGAGAAGGCTGAAAAAGCGCGCCGCCGCCGGAGACGGTCCGGCCAGGGAGAGGAAGCCCGCCAGCGCCATCTCGTGCGCAGGGGGATAGACCATCGAGCGGAAGGGAAGTTCGGACGGAGCGCGGTAGGGTTGTTCGCCGGAAAGATAGCCTCTGGCGTTGTAGAGTACGGCGCCTTCGACGACGGACTTTCCCTCCCAGGGGTAGAGGACATAGCTTCCGGCGGCGTAGAGGAAGACGGCCAGGTGCAGCGCCAGGACGGCGGCCAGAAGGGCGCGCAGCAGTTGCAAGCCCCTGGCGGCGGCCCAGCCGCACGCCAGGGCGCAGAGCGCCGCGCCCCCCGCAAGGGCCGTCCACAGCGGCAGGTGAAAGAAGATGTCCCGTAATCCCGACATGGCGGGAGTTTACCATTTTCCCTTCGTGCGCGACAGGCGGCGCGCCTCGTCCGTTTCCTTGACTTCGCCGCTCCGCCCGCGCATAATCCGGTTCATCGTTGTCCGCGGGGTTCTCTGGAGACACAGTCGCCGTGACAGGCGTCGAGGCGTCCAAGGCCGGAAGTGAAGTGCCCGCCGAAAAGCTCTCCGGCCTGGGGATCGCCCCTGGGGAGTGGGAATCGGTCTTCCGCATCGCCCGCGAGCGTCCGCTGGACTGCGCCTGGCGCGTACTGACGCGGGCTCAGTTCGTCGCCCTGGTCTGCCTGCTCGTCTTCGTCGAAGTCTGGCTGATCTTCGACTTCAAGAGCTGCCTGACGGTCCTCAACGGCATTCTCGTCACCTTCTACCTCGTCCTCGTCGTTTACAAGCTCTATCTGGTGCATCTCTCTCTCGGCGCGCCGCGCGAACTGAAGTTCACGCCGGACGAGGTTGCCGCCCTCCGGGACGAGGAGTTGCCGCCCTATACGATCCTGGTGCCGCTCTTTCGCGAGCAGGAGTCGGCGCCCCGCCTGATCGAAGGGCTGCGCTCCATGGACTATCCGAAGGACAAGCTGCAGGTTCTCCTGCTTCTGGAAGAGGACGATCCTGAGACAATTGAGGCTGTGCGCGCCGCGAATCCGCCGGACTTCATCACGCCGTTGATCGCCCCCCACAGTTTCCCCAAGACGAAGCCGAAGGCCTGCAACCTGGGACTCGCGCGCGCGACGGGGGAGTATCTGGTCATCTATGATGCCGAGGACCGCCCGGACCCCGACCAGATCAAGAAAGCGGTCCTGGGCTTCCGCCGGTGCGGGCCGGAGGTCGTCTGCATCCAGGCCAAGCTCAACTTCTACAATCAGCGCCAGAACCTCCTGACGCGCATCTTCACGCTTGAGTACAGCATGTGGTTCGACCTCTTCCTGCCCGGCATCGGCGACCTGCGCTCCCCGATCCCCCTGGGCGGCACGTCGAATCACTTCCGCACCGCAAGACTCCGCGAGCTGATGGGCTGGGACCCCTTCAACGTCACCGAGGACTGCGACCTTGGGATGCGCCTGGCCCGCGAGGGATACGAAACGCGAATGCTCGACAGCACCACCTGGGAAGAAGCGTGCAGCGACGCGGGGTTCTGGATCCGGCAGCGGTCGCGCTGGACCAAGGGGTATCTCCAGACCTATCTTGTCGTGCTGCGCCGCCCCTTTCAACTGACGCGCCGGATCGGGCTGCTCCGGGCGCTGGGCTTTCATCTCATGGTGGCCGGGACGCCCCTGTGCCTGCTCATCAACCCGCTGTATTGGCTCCTCACGCTCCTGTGGTTCATCTTCCGGTGGGAGGGGGTGGCGGAGTTCTTTCCCTTCCCCATCGTGCTGTGGGGCATGGTCTGCCTCTTCGCGGGGAACCTCGTCTTCATCTATGCCACGCTGCTGGCGGCCTACCGGCGGGGTTACTATGACCTGGTGAAGTACGCCCTGCTGGTTCCGGTGTACTGGTTGTTGATGAGCGTGGGGGCGTGGAAGGGCGCGTTCCAGCTGATCACCCGCCCCAACTACTGGGAGAAGACGCGCCACGGATTCGACCTGAAGGCGGGCTATCGCGAGACGTCCGGGAAGGAGGCCTCCGCATGAGCGTGCCCTCCCGGTCCGCCCAGCCGCCGCGCTATGCCCTGTGGCTCTTTGTCGTTCTGCTCGTCGTGGGACTGGGGGCGGCGTGGTACGTCATGAGCCGTTCGCCGGACTTCTCGCGCGAGGCCGTCATCCGCGCCGGGGTGGGGCAGGACCTGCTGGCCGGATTGCCTCGAGGGCGGCAGGGCCTGGTGGGTTCCCTGGGCTGGGCGCCGCTGCCCACGCTGATGGGCCTGCCGCTGCTGCGGCTTCCGGAGCCCTTCGGGAACCTCTACGCATTCACCTTCATGGCGGTGGCGGCGGCGGCGGGGCTCTGTGCCTTCCTGAACGAGTGGCTGCGCCGGTGCGGCGTGCGCGGCGGCGTGCGGTTCGCCGTTACGCTGGTGGTCTTTCTCTCTCCGGCCATCCAGCACCCGGCCATGATGGGGTCCAGCGGTCCCTTCTTCGCCCTGATGGTCATGGCCACGGTCATCTTCCTGCTCCACTGGTGGGAAACGGAGCAACTGCGCAGTCTGGCCTACCTGGCGGTCACGGTGGCCCTGGCTGTCCTGACGCGGCATCAGGGGCTGCTGCTCTTCATCGGGGCGTTGCTCGTGGTTCTGGCCCACCTGGCGTTGCGTCCGGCGCGGCGGAACTACGCGGAGGCCACGCTGATCATCTTCCTGGTGCCGCCTCTCTATGCCGCGCTGCTGTGGCTGGCGACGAACTGGCTCATCATGGGCGATGCCCTCTTCTTCCTGCGCGGGCTTCGGACGGCCGGCGCTTCCTGGGGCGAGGCCCTGGCCCTGCTTTCGGAGGGGGTGGACTGGCGTCTGGCGTTGACGCTGGCCGCGCTGCCGTTGCTGGCGTGGGTCGTTTACCGTGGGGCGCGCGGCCGCCGCGCGCTCTGGGTGGGGTTGCCGACGCTGGCGGCGTCCTTTCTGCTCTGGTGGGGGGAGGGCGCGCCGGAGATTCTGCGTCCCACCCCCGCCGATGAGGAGCTTGCGCAGGTCGTTGCCCATCTCAATTCCGTGCGGCGCCACGACTGGGTCGTCGTCTCGGGCTATCGCGGGTACGAGGTGGCGAGCGCCATGCCGGGGCGCGGGCGCGCCCAGTTGCAGCATGTGCTGAGTTTCTACCTGGACCCCGTCCTGCGCGACACCGTCCGCCGGCGCACCTATCTGCTCGTGCCCGAGCCGACGGGGGCGGACCGGTGGGAAGACATCAACCTCACGATTCCGCGCCTCTACGACGAGGGCGCGCCCTTCACCGTGTATGAGAAGTCCTGGAACCACTGGCGGCTGCTCCGCGTGGTGCGCGTGGACGAGACCGACCGGCGCTGAGGGGCGGTGAGACGGGCGCTGCGGCGGTAGAAACCGGGGCGTGAATGGGGTAAACTCTATTTGACCGGAGCCGCCGGACGCGACGCGCCGGCCCTCTTCGGAAGATGACCCGTTGCGTTCGGACGCGGCGTCCGGACGGACTCCTCGGCGAAAGGAAAGGCATGATTGTAGATCGCATCGCGAACGCGGCGTTGTACGCCGCCGACCGGAAGCTGGCGCGCGCGCTGGAATACCTGGCCAAGACCGATTTCAGCAAGGTCGAGCCGGGCCGCTATGAGCTCGACGGCACGAAGCTCTTTGCGCTGGTGCAGCAGGTGGAGACCAAGCCGCGCGAGGAGAAGCAGTTCGAAGCGCATCGCAAGTATATTGACGTGCAGTTCATCGTCTCCGGGGCGGAGCAGATGGGCTACGCGCACCTGGCCACGCTGAAGACCGCGCAACCCTACGATGCCGACAAGGACGCGGAGATGCTTCGCGGCGCGGGGGATTTCATCACGGCGACGCCGGGGACCTTCCTCGTCTTCTTCCCTGAGGACGCGCACATGCCCTGCGTGGCGGTGGGCCGGCCGGCGGCGGTGAAGAAGGTGGTCGTCAAGGTCGCAGTGGCCTGAGCCTATCGGAGCGGCGATGCGGCATAACGGCGCGAGGTCCATCCGGCGGTGGTCGGGGGTTTTGGGAGTCCTGGCGGCTCTGTGTGCGTTCGGCGCGTCGCCGATCCACGCGCAGGGCGTCGAACGGACGCAAAGCAAGGAGACTGTTGCGATGAAGGAACGTCCGGGCGCAATCACGTTGAAGGGGAACCCGATGACGCTGGTCGGGCCCGAGTTGAAGGCCGGCGATGCCGCCCCCGACTGCACGCTGACGGGCAATGACCTCTCGCCCGTGAAGCTCTCTTCCTTCCGGGGGCAGGTGGTGATTCTGGCCTCCGTGCCCTCGTTGGACACGCCCGTCTGCGACGTGGAGACGCGCCGCTTCAATGAAGAGGCGGGCAAGCTCGGCGCGGACGTCCGCGTGGTGACGGTCAGCATGGACCTGCCCTTCGCGCAGAAGCGTTGGTGCGGCGCGGCCGGTGTTGCCGCCGTAACGACCCTTTCGGACTACCGCGAGGCCGCCTTCGGGCTGAGCTACGGCGTGCTCATCAAGGATCTGCGGCTGCTCGCGCGCGCCGTGTTCGTCGTGGACCGCGCGGGCAAGATCCGCTACGTCGAGCTCGTGCGCGAGGTGGCCGGGGAGCCGAACTACGCGGCGGCGCTGGAGGCCGCGCGGAACGCGGCGAAGTAGCGGCGTCCCCCGGCGCGGGGCGATCGGCCCCTGGGTCTGCCGGAGGAACGGCAAGGGAACGGAGGAGGTGCAGGACGATGGCCCAACCGTGCGGGTGCGTATCGCCGGGGGACGGACCTCGCGCGGCGGAGCCGTTCATCCTGGTCATCTTCGGCGCGTCGGGGGACCTGACGCACCGGAAGCTCGTCCCCGCCCTGTACGGCCTGCTGCACGACGGGTTGTTGCCGGAGCGTTTTGCCGTGGTGGGTTATGCGCGGCGCGAGAAGAGCGACGACGCCTTCCGCAATGAATTGCGCGCCGCGACGGAGGCGCACTCGCGCCTCCGCCCGGTGCGCGACGACCTCTGGGCGCGCCTGGCCGGCCGCATCTTCTACCAGCAGGGGGACTACGCCGATCGCGCCTCCTTCCTGCGCCTGGCGGAGCGCCTTCAGAGCGTCGGGCGCGAGGGGCGCATCCCCGGGAATCACCTCTTCTATCTGGCTACCCCGCCGGAGGTGGTGGCGGGGATCGTCGAGTCCTTGCGCGAGACGGGCCTGTCGCGCCGGGGCGAAACGGGCCGCCCCTGGGCGCGGCTGATCGCCGAGAAGCCCTTCGGACGCGACCGCGACAGCGCCCGCGCTCTCGACGCGCTGATCCACCGCGGCTTCATCGAGGACCAGGTCTTCCGCATAGACCACTACCTCGGCAAGGAGACGGTCCAGAACATTCTCGTCTTCCGTTTCGCCAACAGCCTCTTCGAGCCGCTGTGGAACCAGAAGTACGTGGACCACGTCCAGATCACCGTAGCCGAAACGCTGGGCATGGAGGGGCGGGGGCCCTTCTTCGACCAGGCCGGGGCGCTGCGCGACGTCGTCCAGAACCACATGATGCAGCTCCTGGCGCTGGTGGCGATGGAACCGGCCATGGGGCTCGACGCCGCCTCGGTCCGCAACGAGAAGGTCAAGGTGTTGCGCTCGTTGCGCCCGATGGACCGGGCCTGCGCGGAACGCAGCCTGGTCATCGGGCAGTACGGACGCGGCGCGGTGGGGGGCAAGGTCGTGCCCGCCTATCGCGAGGAGCAGGGCGTCGCGCCCGGCTCGACGACGGAGACCTTTGTCGCCTTCAAGGCCTGGATTGACAACTGGCGGTGGGCGGATGTTCCCTTCTACCTGCGCACGGGCAAGCGCCTGGCGGAGCGGGTCACGGAAGTCGCAATCCACTTCAAGGGCGTTCCGCGCGTGCTCTTCAACCGCGAATCGGCGCAGCCGTTGCCGCCGAACGTGCTGACGCTGCGGATTCAGCCCGATGAGGGGGTGTCGTTGCGCTTCCAGGTCAAGACGCCGGGGCAGGTGGCCACGCTCTGCCCGCACCAGATGGACTTCAGTTATCGCAAGAGTTTCGGCACGGAGCCGCCGGAGGCGTACGAGCGGTTGCTGCTCGATGCGGCGCTGGGGGACGCGGCCCTCTTCATCCGCAATGACGAAGTGGACGCGGCGTGGCGCTTTGTGGGCCCGCTGCTGGCCGGATGCCATGAAGGGGGCGAGCGCAGGCTCCACGCCTATGCGGCGGGGACGTGGGGGCCCGAGGCGGCGGAGGAACTGCTGGAACGCGATGGTCGCGCCTGGCAGACGACCGGAACAAGGGCCGAGTAACAAAGGCGGTGAGCGACATGGGCGAGCGGCGCGAGTACGACGTGATCATCATCGGCGGCGGTCCGGCGGCGCTGGCGGCGGCGGTCTATGCCGGTCGAGCGCAATTGCGGACGGTCGTCCTCGAACGCGCGGGCTTCGGCGGCCAGGTGGCGCTCACTCACGCGATTGACAACTACCCCGGCTTCCCCAAGGGCGTCAGCGGCCCGGAACTGACCGAGCTGATGAAGGCCCAGGCGGAGCGCTTCGGGGTGGAGACGGCGATAGATGAAGTGATGCGGCTTGAGCTTGACGGCGACCGCAAGGTGGCGCATGGCCGCGACGCGGTGTATCGCGCGGAGGCGGTCATCCTGGCGATGGGCGCCGATCCGCGCAAGCTGGGCGTGCCGGGCGAGGAGGAACTGCGCGGCCGGGGCGTCAGCTACTGCGGCACCTGTGACGCGCCCTTCTTCCGGAACAAGCGTGTCGTGGCCGTGGGCGGCGGGGACACCGCGCTGAAGGAGGCGCTGTTCATCACCCGCTTTGCGCGGGAGGTTGCGCTGGTGCACCGGCGCACGGAGTTCCGCGCCGAGCGAATCTACCAGGACGAGGTGCGGCGCGAGCCGAAGATACGGCTGGAGTTGGAGGCGGTGGTCACGCGCGTCCTCGGCGAAACGAAGGTGGAAGGGGTCGAGGTGCGTCACGTGCGGACCGGGGCGACCCGACGCCTCGACACCGACGGCGTCTTCGTCTTCGTGGGCACGGAGCCGAACACGAAGTTTCTCGAGAATCTCTTCCCGGCGGCCGCCGGACGGCACCTGCCGACGGACAAGGACATGATGACCACGATTCCCGGCATCTTCGCGGTCGGCGACGTCCGCGAGGACTCCTATCGCCAGGTGGCCACGGCGGTGGGCGAAGGCGCAACGGCGGGCATCGCCGCCGAACACTGGATTGCCAAACGGCGGGCGGGGGGCTGACCCTCGGAGAGCGCAGGGCGCGGCTGAGAGAGGATGAGCGAATGAAGGACGGGATGCTGGCGCGCATGGACCTGACGGGCTGTCGCTATCGTGGGCGTGTGCTCGACCCGCTGGACCCCGACCAAAGCGTCGAGGACCGCCATTTCCCCGGTTGGCGCAATCTGCTGACGTCCTCCCTCGGGCGCACGGCGAAGCATCGGGGGTCGGCGCTCTTTGCTCTGATTGACGAGGACGATCGGCCCGTGCTTGAGTGGTCCACGAACCTGCCCTTCCTGCTCGTGGCCGGGGAGGCAACCTGGCAGGACATCGAGGTCCGCTGCGATGCGCGCTGCATCATGACGGAGTGCTTTCCATACTTCCACGACGAAGCGACGCATGACTTCCGGGGGCGGACGGGGATCGCCTTCCGGGTGCAGGACTCGCGGCGGCACTACTTTGCCGGCTTTGAGGCGGGGCAGCGCGTGACGCTGGCCGCGCGCGAGGACGGGAACTGGACGGTGCTCAACAGCGCGCCCTTCAGCGTGGATCGGCGGCGCTGGTACCGCCTGACGCTGCGCTGCGCCGGGAACCGTTTCGAGTTGCGCGTGGACGGCGAACTCTGGTTGACGGCGGAGGACGACCGCTGGCAGGCCGGGCCGGCGGGGCTTTACGGCAATACCGTCAGCCGCTGGGGCGGGGCGGAGGTTCTCTGCGATGCCGCCGGGAAGGCCGCCATCACGCGCCGCTGCCGGGAAGCCGCCTCCGACCTCCGGCGTGCGCGGGAGGACTGGCCGGCGCTCCAGAAACTCGCCGAAGTGCCGTTGCCCCGTGTCCCTGTGAGCGCGCCGAAGTTCGCGGGAATGCTCGATGAAGAGCGCGGACGCTTCCTGGTGCGGTGGGAGACCGCTGAGGGCATGGGTCTGGCCGCCGTTGAATCGAGCGGCGCTGAACTCTGGCGGCGCGAATGGCCGGGGTGCCGCGTGCTGATGGTCAAGTGCGGGGACGTGGACCGCGACGGTGCGCCGGAGGTGGCGGGGGCGAACGGTCGGGAGATGTTCGTCCTCGACGGGGCGACGGGCGCGGTGCGTTCACAGGCCCCCTACCCGCCGGGATGTCCCTTCATCCGCATGCGCGGCGAGAAGGCCGCTTTTTGCGCGCGGGCGCCCTACCTCTGGGCGATGGCCGGCCCCCGCCGCCCGTTGCGGATCGTCTTCTTCGAGTACACGGGCGCCGGGGCGCATACGATCCAGTGCTTCGACCACACCCTGAAGCTCCGGTGGCGGCACCACAACTACGCCGGAAAGGCCGGACATGACCTTAAAGCGTACGACGTGGATGGCGACGGACGTCTGGAGATCGTGGCAGCCTACTACGCCCTGAACGATGAGGGAAAGGTCGTGTGGCGCGTCCGCGATCAGGACCTGGTGTTCAAGCAGGACCACGCCGACAACCTCTTTGTCGGTCCGATGGATGCGGCGGGCCGCGGACGGGCGAAGGTCGTTGCCTCGTGCGGCGAGGCGGGCGTCCTCTTTGTGGACGCCGCCGACGGGGCGATCCTGGCGCAGCGCCGGGGGCTCGGACACATCCAGCGTCTGGCGGCGGGCCGCTTCCGCCCGGACACGCCGGGGGTGCAGGTCTGGCTCTGGACGGACTGGGGCAGCCCGAGCATCTACTATCTCTTCGACGGCGAGGCGCGGCTGCTGCATCGCTTCCAGCCGGACGCGCGGCCGGCCACGGGGACGACCGTCACCTGGAGAAAGGACGGCGCCCAGTTGCTGCTGATCCAGGGCACGCGCGAGGCGCAGGGCCTTTGGGACGGATACGGGCGGCGCATCGTGGATCTGGCGCGCGGGAAGGGGTTGCCGCCGGAGGCGACGCCGACGCCCACCGCCTTCCCGTTGCGGATGCCCTTCGACGTCTGCCGCCTGTTGCGGCGCGACGTGGACCAGCTCGTCATGACGGCAGGCGGCAAGTTGCACGTGTTCGGGCCGAAGGAGACGTGAGGCCGCAGGGCGGACAGCAGTTGGAACATCCGCGCTCGGACGCAGGACCGTCCGGCGGGAAAGGAGGCGTACATGGTCGCGATATTTCTGGCGTCGGTGACGCCCTACACGGGCAAGAACGTTATCGCCATGGGGCTGGCGCAGCAGTTCCGCAAGCGCAAGCGCAGCGTCGGGTTCTTCAAGCCGATCGGGCCGAAGGCGGCGCGCGTGGACGACGCCTATGCGGACGAGGAGGCCGTGCTCTTCAAGAAGGCGTTGCGGCTGGCGGAGCCGCTCGCGACCATCTGCCCGGTCGTGTTGAGCGACTCCGCGCTGGCGGACCTGCTTCGCGGGCGGGGGGAGGGCGCGCGGGAGCGGATTCTGAGCGCCTACAAGGCGGCGGCGCGCGGGAAGAGCGTGATGGTCTGCGCCGGGATGGGGCGTCTTTCCGCCGGGACGGCGCTGGGATATCCCATGTCGCAGTTCGTGGAGGACGTCCAGGCGCGCGTCGTCGCGGTCGAACGCTTCACCTGGCCGCTGGAAACGCTCGATGGAATCCTGGAGATGAAAGCGCGCGTGCCCGACCGCTTCGCGGGGGTCGTCTTCAACCGCGTGCCGGAAGCGCTGGCGCCGCAGATCGAGCAGGCCGTGCGCCCCTTTCTCCGCGCGCGCGGCGTGGACGTCCTGGGCGTCATCCCGCAGGATGCCGTTCTCAGCGCCATCCCCGTCTCGGACCTGGTGGCTACGCTGGGGGCCAAGGTGCTCTGCGGCGCGGACAAGCTCGAGAACCTGGTCGAGCACTTCAGCATCGGCGCCATGACGGTGGATGCCGCGCTGCCGCACTTCCGGCGCTATCCGAACAAGGCCGTGATCGTGGGCGGCGACCGGGCCGACATTCAGTTGGCGGCGCTCGAGACGTCCACGCGGTGCCTGATCCTGACGGGAGATCTCTACCCGAACGCCCGCATCCTGGCCCGGGCCGAGGAAGCCGGCGTGCCGGTGATTCTGGCCCCGATGGAGACCTCCGCTGCGGCGGAAGCCTGCGATCAGTTGCACGGCTGGTTGAGCCTGCACAATGCGGCCAAGATCGCGCGGGCGACGACGCTGGTGGCCCAGCGTCTGGACTGGGAGATGCTTAACCACAACCTGGCCCGCTGAGGCGCTGAGAGCGGTCGGGGATCGAGCGGCGCGGATTCGGCGCGCCGAGGGGGACGAGGCGCACGTGCGGCGACCGGTGGTCGGCATGGCGGTGGCGCTGGCGGCGGGCGCCCTGGCGGGGGACGCGCCGGGGATGGAACCGCTTTGGGCGCTGGGGGCGGGCGTTCTGGCCGGGGTGGCAGCGCTGGGGCTGGTGTGGCGGCGCGCGCCGGCGGCGTGGGCCTTTGCCGCCGTGCTGGCGGCGATTGCCTGCGGCGGGGCGGCGTGGGCCGGGTACCGGCATCCAGCGCATTCGCAGCGCGAACTTCGCGCCGCCCTGCCGATGGACGAGCGCGGCCTGGTGCGCCTGCGCGGCTGGATCGCCTCCTCCCCGGAGCGGCGCGTGCGGGCGTCTTACCGAAGCGGCGACCCGCCGCGCGTGACGGGCGGGTTTGTCCTTGCGGTCACGGAGCTTCTTGACGGCGAGAACTGGCGGTCCTTGCGCGGGAGGCTGTGGATTTCGGTCGGGGGCGACTGCGGCGACCTCCAGTACGGCGACATCGTCGAAGGGACGGTCTCCGTCCACCGGGGGATGCTTCCGGGAAACAAGGGCGAGCCGGACTTGCCGCGCCGACTCCGGCGTTCCGGGGTTGCCGCCCCGGCCTGGGCGCCGGCGGCCTCGGCCCTGACTCCCTCCGGCGAACGTCGAGGCGTTCCGGGGCTCCGCGCCCTCTATGCCTTCAAGCGCCGCTGCGCTGAGAGCGTGGACAACGCCCTGCCGCCGGACCGCGCTGCGATCGTCAAGTGCCTGATCCTGGGCGAAGCCCATGCCCTTTCCGAAGAGCAGTTTCGACGTTTTCGCGAGACGGGCACGCTGCACTTTCTGGCGATCAGCGGCCAGCATGTCAGCATGATCGCCTTCTTCTGCTGGGGGGTGCTGGCCGGCTTCGGCCTGGGACGGCGCGCTACCGCCGGGGCGGTGCTGGGGGTGGTTCTCTTCTACTCCGTGCTGACGGGCTTTGCGCCCAGCGTGGCGCGCGCGGCCGTGATGTGCGCCTGTTACTGCGGCGCCTTCTTCCTTGCGCGCCGCCCCACGCTGATGAGCAGTATGGCCGTGGCGCTGATCGTGATCCTGCTGATCCAGCCGGGGGACATCTTCAACATCGGTCTCCAGTTGTCCTTCGTCGCCGTCGCGGGGATGGCCCTGCTGACCGAACCGATCGAGCGGATGCTCTTCCGGCGGCGCGATGAACTCGATCGCCTGCAGGACCCCGCCGAGCGCGGCTGGACGCAACACGCGGCCCGCTGGTACTTGCAGAGAATCTTCTCCGTCTCCCTGGCGGCGTGGCTGGCGACGATGCCGCTCATGGCCTGGCATTTCGCCATGATCACGCCCTTGGCGCCGGTGGCGGGCGTGGCGTTGCTGCCGGTGGTCACACTGGCGATGGCAGCGGGGCTGCCGGGCGCGCTGCTCGGAGGGCTGCTGCCGGGGGCGGCCCACGCGCTGCTCATCGGAGCGGGGTGGATGGCCTGGCTGCTGGACCACGGCGCGGAGTGCTTCGCGCTGACGGGCGTGGCGCGCTGGTACGTGCCGCCGCCGGGCGGCGCGGTGGTGGCGTTGGCCTACGCGCTGGCGGGCGCAGCGGTGTTGTGGCCCTGGCTGAAACGGACGGGCTGGCGTCTGGCTGCGGTGGGGCTGGCCGTCGCGGCGGCGTACTTCCTGTTCACGTGGTACGCGCCGCCCCCGGCGCATACGCGGGTCACCATGTTCTCCCTCGGTCGCGGCAACAGCGTGCTCCTTCAGTTTCCGGACGGGCGGAATCTGCTCTTCGACGCCGGGAGCCTTCAGCCGGACTACGCCGAGCGCGTGCTGGCGCCGGCGCTCTGGGCGCAGGGGGTGCGCCGCGTGAACCTGGCGATTCTCTCGCACGCCGATGCCGATCACACGAACGGGCTGGCGGAACTGGCGCGGCGGATGCCCGTCGGGCAGGTGGCCATCCCCGCGCACTTTGAGCGCCAGCCGGGGGCGTCGGCGCTGCTGGCCGAACTGGCGGCTCTGAATCTCCGGCCTGTCCGCGTGGCCGCCGGAGACCGGTTGGAAGGCTTCCCCGCCGCCCGGATCGAAGCGCTCTGGCCGCCCCAGGACGTGCCGCTCGACAAGATGAAGGACAATGAACTCAGCCTCGTCCTGCGCGTGACGACGACGGAGGGGCGGGTACTCCTGACGGGGGATTTCGGCCAGCGGGCCGTCGAGCCACTGCTGCGGACGGGGGCCGACCTGCGCGCCGAGGTCCTGCAAGTGCCGCATCACGGCCTGCCGGACTTTGCGGCGCGGCGCTTTGCGGAGGCCGTCCGCCCGCGTCTGGCCCTGGTGCCGGGCGGCGCTGGAATGCCGGCGCCCTTTCCCTACGCGGAGTTCTCCGGTCGCGTGATGGCCACGGACCAGTACGGGATGATGTCCGTGGAGTTGAAGCCGGGACCGCTGACGGTGGAGACCTTCCGCGCGGGGCGGGTGGGAGGGGAGTGAACGGAGGACGACGGACGACAGACGACGGACGGCGGACGACGGACGACGGACGACGGACGACAAACGGCGCTACTCCGCCCCTGCCTCTTCTCCGACAGTGCCGGGGGCGAGCGTCAACGCGGGGCGTGGGAACGGAAGACTGGGGGAAAGCGCGCGGGGCGGTCCCCGGACCGCCCCGCAACCGACCGGCGAGAACGCGCTCGCGTTACGCCTGCGCGGCCTTCTTCTTCGGAACGTAGATATGCGGGTTCTGCTTGTGGCACTCCTCAATCACGGCGATCTGGCGGCGGACCTGTTCGGGAGTGATCTCCAGCGGCTGCCCGGTCGTCAGGCGCTTGTAGAGCATCGTGTAGAAGCGCCCCGAGATTGTGGCGAAGAGGTCGGCGTTCTCCTTGGAGACCGCCCAGCTTTCCGTGTGCCAGGGCAGTTGCTCGCGGCAGTAGGCGGGGGTGCCGTCGGGGTTGATGATCGGCTCGCGGATGAGTTGCTGCGGCGCGGCCTCCTCGGGGCGGTAGTACTTCCACTCCATGCCCGAGGTGTTACCCTTCATGCCGCCGCGCGTGCCCTGGACGTTGTAGGTGAAGCAGGGATAGGCGCAGCAGGAGGAGATCTCGAGGTCAATGACGGGGTGTCCCTCGCCCCACAGGAGGAGCTTGACGTAGTCTTCGGCATCGCCGTAGGTGTTGGCGCGGTCCATGCGGCAGAGAACCTTCGGCATCCCGTCGCCGAAAAGAACCAGCGCCTGGTCCAGCGGATGGGGCCCGGTGTTCAGCAGATTCCCGCCGTTGAACTCCCGCAGGGTCTGCCAGTCCCATCGCCGGGCGAAGCCGTTGAAGGCGATCGAGATCTGCACGATGCGCCCCAGAACGCCCGAGGCGATCACCTCGCGGACCTTCTCGAAGTAGGGGGCGAAGCGCGACTGCTGAAAGATCGCCAGCATCCGCCCGGACTGCTGCGAGGCGGCGATCAGGCGGTCCACCTCGCGCGCCTTCTTGGCCAGCGGCTTTTCGCAGAGGCAGTTGTAGCCCTTCTTCAGAACCTCCAGCGTGACGGGATAGTGCAGGTGGCTCGGCGTGGCGTTGATGACCAGGTCAAGGTCCTTGCGCTTGAAGAGGGCGCGGTGGCTCTCGTAAACGTCGCAGCGCAACTCCTCCTGCGCGCGGCGGCGACGGATCTCGATCGGGTCCACGATGGCGACGATCTCGTACATCTCCGGCATCAGCTTGAGGGCGGCGACGTGGATGTCGCGCCCGCTGCGGCCTTGGCCGATGATGGCCGTTCGGACTTTCTGCATGGCTGTCTTGCCTCTGAACACGGAAACCCTGCGACACTGGGGGCCGATTAAACACCAGAGGAGGGGGAAAACGCAACGGCGTCGAAGAAAAAGAGCGGCCCGGGACGGCGCCGCCGCGCTCCCTCGCGGCCCGCGGCGTGCGGTTGCGCGGGTTCGGGGGGGGGTGATATGATCCCAACAGCGGCGCAAAGGTTGCGCCGGATGGAACCAAGCGCAGAGGAGCGACTATGCCGGCACAAGGATTGGGTTTCGAGGATCGGGCGCTGACGAGCGCCGAGATTCGCCAGATTGTGGCGCAGGCGGTGGACGGGGCGGCCTTGCGGGGAAAGCGCGTGCTGTGCATCATTCCCGACAGCACCCGCACCTGTCCGATGCCGGAAATGTTCCGCGTCTTCTGCGAAGCGGTGGCGCCGCAGGCGACCAAGCTCGACTTTCTCATCGCCCTGGGCACGCACCAGCCGATGTCCGAGGAGGCCATCAACAAGCTCCTGGGCCTTACCCCGGAGGAGCGCCGCGGGAAGTACGGCCGCCACGCCGTTTACAATCACGCGTGGGATAACCCCGACGAACTCAAGCTGGTGGGGACGATCACCGAGGAGGACACCGCGCGGATCAGCAACGGCCTGCTGCGCGAGGCCGTGCGGGTGGAGGTGAACAAACGCTTGTTCGACTACGACGTCGTGTGCATCATCGGGCCGGTCTTCCCGCACGAGGTCGTCGGCTTCTCCGGCGGCAACAAGTACTTCTTCCCCGGCGTAAGCGGTCCCGAGATCCTCAACTTCTTCCACTGGCTCGGCGCCATGATCACGCTGCCGGTGATCATCGGAGCCAAGTACACCCCCGTGCGCAAGGTGGTGGATCATGCGGCGGCCTTCATCCGGATGCCCAAGCTGTGCCTGAGCATGGTGGTGCATCACGGGAAGATGCACGGGCTCTTCGCGGGCACGCCGGAGGACTCGTGGGCGAGCGCGGCGGCCCTCTCGGACAAGCTGCATATCATCTACGTGCCGAAACCCTTCAAGCGCGTCCTCTCCCAGGCCCCCGCGATGTACGACGAAATCTGGACGGCGGGGAAGTGCATGTACAAGCTGGAGCCCGCGCTGGCCGACGGGGCGGAGCTGATCATCTACGCGCCGCACGTCGAGGAGGTCTCCTTTACGCACGGGCGGCTGCTCGACGAGGTGGGCTACCACGTGCGCGACTACTTCCGCACCCGGATGGATCGGTTCGCCAAGTACCCGCGCGGGGTGCTGGCGCACTCGACGCACGTCAAGGGAATCGGCGCCTACGTCAACGGCGTCGAGACGCCGCGGGTGAACGTGGTGCTCGCCACGCAGATCCCGCGCGAGCGCTGCCGCAAGATCAACCTCGGCTACATGGACCCGAAGACCGTGCGCGTGGAGGACTTCCAGGGCCGCGAGTCCGAAGGAATCATCCACGTCCCCAAGGCCGGCGAGATGCTCTATCGCCTGGCTGACGGCACGGTGCCGAGGATTCCCGGAGACGTGTGAGGACGGCGGACGGCGGACGACAGACGACGGACGACGGACGACTACAACGGCGGCAGGCGGGATGCCGGATGGGTAACGGACAGCGGGCCGTTGCCCGGCAACGCGTGACCCTGGGGAGGACGCATGGAAAGGGGGTTCGCAAGGGTTGGGCTGCGGGCGGCTCTTCTGGTGGCGGTTCTCGGGTGGATGATGTCATGGGGTTGCTCCGATCGTGTGCGCATCCCCAGCGCGAAGGCAGGGCACTGGCTTGACCGGCAACTCCCGGAGGTGATCACCTTCTCGCCGCAGGCAGATACCCCCCTCCTCGAACGCGAGGGAGGCGACTCGCGCCATGTCATCTACCGCTTCGGCGGCACGCAACTGCGCGGGCTGTTGCGCTTGGACGGCGGGGAGTGGGTGTATGCCCGGGCCTTCTCCTCACACGGCAGCGGCGATCTGATCCTGGCCCTCGATTCCCGCGGTCGGCTGTACGCGTGCAACGGCCATGTGTGCCCCCACCTCGTGCTCGACTTCGGGCGCGACTCCCCGCCGGAACGGATGACCTTGGAGGCTTTTCGCCGCGCCCGTGTGCCGCTGTCCACTGGCGAATCCGGCAGCCCGTACTGGCAGCCGGTGGAGGAATGGCGTCGGCGGGCGGGCACGGCAGTTCAGCATGAGTCCGAGGATGCCCTCGTGGCGGCAGCTCGGGGACTGAAGCCGGGGGACTCCATGGAAGAGGTGCTGCGGCGCTTGGGGTACATGGATGGCGCGACGGGCAGTCCGACGAGGCACGGATGCTTCTGGAAGGCGGGCGGTTCGGCTCTGCACGTGTACTTTCTCCACGGTGAGAAGGCCGGACTCGTCGAGGTCTCTCTCGAAAGGGCCGGTGGGGCGAGCACACGTCTGGTTCCGCAGACGCCGTAGGAGTGGTCATGGGAACCAGCAACGGTCCTGCCGCTGTAGTCTATGTGGGTAACAGAAGGGGCGAGTGCGGGTAGATGTCCCCACAGCACGCCACTCGATTCTGTCTGCGTTCGAGGTTACGACGGACAGTGCTATTCGAGTTTCATCATCTTCTTGAAGGCGCGCGCAGATTGAGAAGGCTTGCCCTTGCCTCCCCTTAACACCCCGGCGATCCCCCATTCCTCCGCTTTGGTGCCCTTGACATTCAGTAGCCCTGGGTTAGCGGCAAGCCCGGTCTGAATGAGAAAGGCCTCAAGCTCGGTTATATGTCCCGCGTTGGGGACGCCCTTCCTGGTTGGTGAAAGGATGAAGAACAAGACGGGAGTCCCCTTCTGGTAATCGGCGAGGAATTGCTGATAACGGGTCAGCTTGTGATGGGCAAACGTCTCAGGCCTGAAAGACTTCGTTGCCTTGCCGACGTAAGCCGGTGTCCAGCCCTTTCCTGCGCGAATTCCGAACACATAACAGCCGCAACGGGTCGCTATTGCATTGTTAGTGCGCCAGAACTCCTTGACGTTGTCGTCGGTTATCGTCCTGCCTGCCGCACCCTGATGGACGGGTACTTCCCTAGGACCGTAGACGCTGAATGTGGTTG
The DNA here is from genome assembly GCA_022705425.1 of Planctomycetota bacterium. Classification (GTDB taxonomy): domain Bacteria; phylum Planctomycetota; class Brocadiia; order CAIUPP01; family CAIUPP01; genus JAKJEM01. The sequence continues at coordinate 1,109 of JAKJEM010000039.1, read as the reverse complement.
CCATTCCAGTTCCCTTGGTTCCTTGCACGCGTGGCGCGTACGGCAATTGCCATCCAGTATGGTCAAACCCCGCTGCGCCAGTACGCTACTCCACGTTGCACTGGGAAGTCAAGTATTTCCCGGTGTGAGACTGGCGGTAACGGTGCGCAGGGTGAAGGCGGTGCAGGGTGACGCCGTGGAGGCGTATCGTCCGACGCGAGCGGCGACCGACCTGGACAAGCGGCGCTTGCGCGATGGGAGGGCTACGCGGCGGACGGCGGTTGATCTGTCGCCGCATCTTTCATGCTGTTCCGGCACTCCGCCATCACATCCTTGGGAATCAATCGGAGAGCCAGCCAGATCAACAGAGGCAGCACGATGAGGTCGTCGAGGTGGCCGGCCACAGGGATGAAGTCGGGGATCAGGTCAATGGGCGAAAGGGCGTAGGCAATCGCGGCGGCCAGCAGATAACGCGATGCGCGCGGGGTGCGGGGGTGCTTGAGCACGCGCCTGTAGAAGGCGATCTCCTGCGAGAATCGTTTCGCCAGTGCCCCGGCGCGTTCGGTCAGTTTCATGTCTTCTGCCCGGCCTGTAATTTCACACACAGACCGCCATGTGTCGGATTCGCCCCTCTCCGGGGATGAAGATACTTCCCGGCGCGCGCGGGTGTCAAGGTTCTCCTGGGGATGCTGAGATCGGCGGCCGACGGAGGGGCAATGGACCCTTGCCCGCGAGGCGCGGCGGGCCGACCGCCGACAGGGCGACAACGACATCTGCGCCGTGTGTGGCTGTTCGGCCGTGATCGAACGATGGCGACGGGCCGTTTTTTTCTTGACCTCTGCGGGGCGGGATGGTTAGATGGGGTGAAGCTCCTGCGGACGCGCCCGGTTTGTTGAGGATGATTCCATGTACGAAGTGACGATGCCGAAGTTGTCGGACAGTATGGAGGTGGGGCGGATCATCTCGTGGCGGGTGAAGGAAGGAGACTGGGTGCGCGAGGGGGATATCCTGGCGGAGGTGGAGTCGGACAAGGCCACGATGGAGTTGGAGTGCTTTCAGCGGGGGGTGCTGCACAAGATCGCCCGTTCGGCGGGGGCCGAGGTGCCGGTGGGCGAGGTGATCGCGCTGAT